>NZ_SWFL01000020.1:0-528 GCF_005144805.1 Bacillus sp. S2(2019) | reverse complement strand
CACCTCCACCGCGTGCAGCTTGGTTTGCAGCGCGGCGGCGCGGCTGTCGGCGGCGGCGAGCCGGTCGGCGATATACTTAATGTAAATCCACAGCGCAGCCGTTAAAATCGCCCACGCTGCCTGAAACGCAAATTTAAAATCAATCACGAGCTCATTCATTGGGGCACATCTCCAAAGCGGATTTCCGCGCTGATTTCGGGGCGGTGGCGCGGTGACACATGCAGCGCAGCGCCCTCGGTGGCCACATCAAAATAACCGCTTAAAAATTGGCTCACGGCGGCAAATTGATGCTCAAAAGCAATCAGTCCGATCTCCACGTTAAACACCACATCAAAATCACGGCTCATGCCCATCTCGTGCGGCCAGCTCGTTTGCGAGAGCAGGCGGTCGAGCTGCAACACAAAGGCCTCTTGCTCGCGCGCTTTGGCTAGACCCATCTCCATGCCGGCGTGGCGCACATTAAGCTGGCGGTTGACCAGCTCGCGGTATTGGCTCATTTTTGCCCTCCTGTTGCCCATAAGCGCCAGG
>NZ_SWFL01000001.1:0-988055 GCF_005144805.1 Bacillus sp. S2(2019) | reverse complement strand
ATCAGGTTGATAGGTCTGAGGTGGAAGCGTGGTGACACGTGGAGCTGACAGATACTAATAGATCGAGGACTTAACCTATATTCTAATGTGAAAAATGAACATTGTTATCTAGTTTTGAGAGAACATTTTTTGAAATATCTCTTGATTTATTTGTAATACATAGTATAATATCTTTTGTCACTAAATTGTCTGGTGATGATGGCGAAGAGGTCACACCCGTTCCCATACCGAACACGGAAGTTAAGCTCTTCAGCGCCGATGGTAGTTGGGGGTTTCCCCCTGTGAGAGTAGGACATCGCCAGGCTTTCTTCATTCCGCAGTAGCTCAGTGGTAGAGCTATCGGCTGTTAACCGATCGGTCGTAGGTTCGAATCCTACCTGCGGAGCCAATTTGGAGAGCTGTCCGAGTGGCCGAAGGAGCACGATTGGAAATCGTGTAGGCGGTAACCCCGTCTCAAGGGTTCGAATCCCTTGCTCTCCGCCACAAGATACATATAATAGAGGGCCCGTTGGTCAAGCGGTTAAGACACCGCCCTTTCACGGCGGTAACACGGGTTCGAATCCCGTACGGGTCACCATTTTTATAGAAATACATACCAGCATTTTATTCGGAGGATTAGCTCAGCTGGGAGAGCATCTGCCTTACAAGCAGAGGGTCGGCGGTTCGAGCCCGTCATCCTCCACCATATCTTTTATATCGTCGCGGGGTGGAGCAGTTCGGTAGCTCGTCGGGCTCATAACCCGAAGGTCGCAGGTTCAAATCCTGCCCCCGCAACCAAATTTCTCTTTATTGGTCCGGTAGTTCAGTTGGTTAGAATGCCTGCCTGTCACGCAGGAGGTCGCGGGTTCGAGTCCCGTCCGGACCGCCATTTTTCAAAAAGAATATTTGGCTCGGTAGCTCAGTTGGTAGAGCAACGGACTGAAAATCCGTGTGTCGGCGGTTCGATTCCGTCCCGAGCCACCACTATTTGCCGGTGTAGCTCAATTGGTAGAGCAACTGACTTGTAATCAGTAGGTTGGGGGTTCAAGTCCTCTTGCCGGCACTGTTTTTCAAATGTGGAGGGGTAGCGAAGTGGCTAAACGCGGCGGACTGTAAATCCGCTCCCTCCGGGTTCGGCGGTTCGAATCCGCCCCCCTCCACCATTTTTATTTTCATAGGGGCATAGTTTAACGGTAGAACAGAGGTCTCCAAAACCTCCGGTGTGGGTTCGATTCCTACTGCCCCTGCCAATTATATGATTCATAACATCTATGGCGGTTGTGGCGAAGTGGTTAACGCACCAGATTGTGGCTCTGGCACTCGTGGGTTCGATTCCCATCAATCGCCCCATTTTATTATTGGGCTATAGCCAAGCGGTAAGGCAACGGACTTTGACTCCGTCATGCGTTGGTTCGAATCCAGCTAGCCCAGTTGATATGCGGAAGTAGTTCAGTGGTAGAACACCACCTTGCCAAGGTGGGGGTCGCGGGTTCGAATCCCGTCTTCCGCTCCAATTATGGCGGCATAGCCAAGTGGTAAGGCAGAGGTCTGCAAAACCTTTATCCCCGGTTCAAATCCGGGTGTCGCCTTTTTTGAAAAGACTGCCGGGGTGGTGGAATTGGCAGACACACAGGACTTAAAATCCTGCGGTAGGTGACTACCGTGCCGGTTCAAGTCCGGCCCTCGGCACCATTTTTTATTTATTATAAGTTGCGCTCTTTAATGATCATGCCGGTGTGGCGGAATTGGCAGACGCGCACGACTCAAAATCGTGTTCCTCACGGAGTGCCGGTTCGACCCCGGCCACCGGTATCTATTAAAAGTTTCATGATTGGTTTTTACCGTGAACCTAACGTTTCACCCTCGTGGTGAAACGTTTTTTTGTGGTTTAAATGAGTTATTTAGATGAAAATAGAATCCTATTAGAACAGAATGAGCATGTACTACTTTTAACAGAATAAACTTTAGATGATTTGCAACATTTGGTACGATACATTTAACCATATAAGGAATCAAAATGGAGTAGCGCATTCACATAAAACAGTGAATTACCTTTGTGTAACTAAATGAATATTTGTGGGTACATACACATCTTTAGCTTGCATCATCATTGTGACCCAGTTTGGGGGAGAATTTATGAAAAAACAAAATGACCATGAAGAGTTATTGACAGGTGGAAATGTCTCCAACGTATATCGTTCAGGAGATACGGTTCGCAGAGAGGTAAAGTCAGACAATATGAATATACAAAAGCTGCTAAAGCATTTAGAAAAAAAGAATTTCTCCTATGCTCCAACGTTTTTAGGGGTTGATGAAAAAGGTAGAGAGATCTTGTCCTTCATTGAAGGTGTAGCCGGTCATGATCCCTTAAAAGAATACATGTGCTCTCACAATGCTTTAAAAGAAATAGCGAGAATGCTTAGACTGTATCATGATGCTGTTAGTGATTTTCCCATTTCAGACGATTGGGAACGAATGGACAATACGCCTAACAACATAGAGGTTGTGTGCCATAATGATTTTGCGATGTACAATATTATTTTCAAAAATAAAAAGCCAGTGGGAATCATTGATTTTGATGTAGCTGCCCCTGGTCCAAGGCTTTGGGATATTGCATATACCCTTTATACATGTGTGCCTCTCAGTAGACTTTTTCGCACTGAAACAGGGGAGGTCGTGAATTATCATTCATTAGAGCATGCAGCCCATATAAAGTATAGAGTCAAACTGTTTTTTGAAGCTTATGGTGAGGACATAGCAGAAGATTATGTGGATATGGTGCTGCTGCGTTTAGAAGGTTTATGTCAATACATGAAGCGAAAAGCGAGTGAAGGGGATAGAGCTTTTCAAAAAATGATTCATGAGGGGCACTTTGAACATTATCAAAAAGACATACAATTCATTCATGAGCACAGAAAAGAATGGGTTTGAGGATGCCAAGGGTTTTATAAAAGAAAAAGGACAACTCATCTTTTTACTAGTTTCATGTGGATGTTACAATTGGTTATAATAGTTCAATAGAATGAATGTAAAGAGGCGGAGTTGTTATCTTGCAAACGAAGACGATATTACAGACTATTATTGAAGATGAGCGATCACATGATTATCCGCTTTTTAGACAGTACTGTGTCAGGAAAGAACAGGGTCTGCGTAAAGATGCGTTAAAGGTTCTTCAGTCTTTTGTTGAAGAGATGAATAAGAACGAATTTACAGCACGGCGTTCATTTGTTGCTTGGCTGTTTGATTACATTGAACGTTTTGAGGATGGTCATCATTTGCTTGTGTATCCATTGGTAAATGGGGTGATCCACCCTGTTCTTCAAGAGTGGGAAAATATTGATCCAATGGATGCCAGACCGTATCGATGGCAAGGCTTGTTTGTGCATCAGGAGGAAGGGCTGCCCTATTTATTGAAGGCATTAGAGATGGGAGGCAGCAAAGAGCAGCGAGTGATTGTCCAAATTTGCGAAACCTATTTCTCGGCTTTGTGGTATTCGTTCCATCATATACATGAAGATCTTTATTTAAGCACCTATGAGAAAGATCATGAGCGAATTCAAGGGATTCAAGATGTCATGAAACTGATCGAAGATAAAAAGGTTCAAACCAATGTTGAAAAACTAGCAGTCTACTATAACCAGCTTTTATCGGACTGGAAGGAATTTCAGCAGACGGAGACAAGAGGCTTTGTGAAATGGTGTGCGGATCGTAAGAAGCCCTATGAGTGGGTACAGACATTTTACTATCACTAATAGTTGTTTTTCATAAGAAAAAGGCAGGGGTCAACTCTGCCTTTTTTATTTATGCCATATTCTTTCTATTTCTACATGGCCTGGTTTAAAATATTTCAGGATGTAGACATCTGGATTGCTTAGTTGTTCCCACTCCTTGAATCCAATTGCAGAATCGGCGTGTTTTAGAAGCAGGCTCATAATATTGCCATGAGTGGCGAATAAAGTATGATCTCTTCCTAATTTTATTTGTTCATAGAGTGCCTCTACAATACGATTCATCGCTTCTTGGCTCGATTCTCCGCCTTCACAGGTCATATGCAAGTCCGAAAAACTGAGCTTTAGTTTTTCATACCAATCTTCCATTGGTTGACTGCTTAACCTACGTTCAGAGAGACGCTTGTCAATTTGTACCTTGATCTGTTTGACATGAGCAAGAGGCTCAGCGGTTTGGATCGCTCGTTTATAAGGACTTGAGATGATCTGATTGAGCTGAATGCCGGAAAAAAGCTGTGCGAGTTCATGCGATTGTGTGATGCCTTGAGGCGTTAAAGACGCATCCTCGGATTGTCCATCTGCTTGACAGTGTCTGACGAAATAATATGTCTTCATAGGGGGTACACCTTCCTCTAAGTATAAAAAAATCATCCAATATTGGATGAGGGTTCACGAAAGTTTAGGTTCTATTTGTTCGTGTCTGCTTCTTTGTATGGATCTATGAGTTTGGAGGTTAGGTCTAAGTTGAACAAAAAATCATCTATGGTGTCTGTGCCAAAGGGAAGGGTGGAAAAATTAATTGGGATGCTGTCTTCTTGCGTTTCTGAAGTAATCGGCTGTTTGTGCTGCTTTTTTCTCCAGTTCTTAAACAAGCGCATGTGAGGCCCCCTTTTCTATAAAAAGATGGATTTATACATAATATACGGGGAGAGTTGTCCGAGCGTCAATTGTTTTCTTCAAAAGGATTTATTACATTTGTACGGAAAGAGCCACAGCTAAGTGCGGATCTTTCCGTGTTTTGACATGGCACGGTGTATGGCTTGTTGTACCTTTCGTTCGCATCTGATGTTGTATGGCTTCTTATGGAGTTTACTCGTCTTAAATTGACCAATTACACGGCGGACTCCTTGATCATAAATGATCAGCTCTCTGCTCGTTTGATCATTTAATAACGCTTGAAACCAGCTGTATTTTTTTAGCTGTGTTGCATTCCGTGATATATCTTCTTCATCTACCTGTAGAAAAGGGATATACAGAGCAAGATTGAAGATGTCTAAAATGAATCCCATATCACTGGCCCCCTTCATATCGTTTATTACGTTTAGAAAGGGGAATGGTTCCTTTCAATTGGTTTTAAAAACAATCCCAGTGCATGAACCATTCTTTATTGTCTTTGTCGTAATAGAAATACATCGTGCCGTTATCACCAATCATGAACCGAGGTTTTTCTTCAGAGGCGATTTGCAGCATGAATTCTCCTGACATCTGGTGGGGAGGAGATTGGATGTAAGCTCCGTATCCACCGATTTTTGTGAACGAGTAGTTTGAGTAATGCTCGAAGAAATGATCTGTCGCTTCTTCACTTTCATTAACCTCTGATAAGTCAACGTATGACCAAGCTTCCTCCCAGCATGGATAATCCGGTTGTTCCCCTTCGAGCCACTCTATCTGAAAAGGTTTAATTCCTTTCACGTCTTCAGGGGTCTCAGCGATTTCTAATCCTTCCATTGATGAATATTCAATGAGTTTCCAGCCCTCACCGTTTTTGGCGATATCAATCGGAAGGGTTTTCTTGTTGATGAAAATTTGAATCATCTTACATTCATCAAAGCCGTTCATTCCCCCTGGTACTTCGGGTAAATACATTTGTAAAATGGGAATCATAGCTCCATCTTGATCTGCCGGCCACCCTTTATCACGTTGGATGAAAAAATGGCCAGCAAACCAGCTGTACTTAGATGGATCAGGACGAAATCCGCCTATTTTGGCTACAATAGGTGTTTTTCCTAGTTGATTTAATTCGTCAAAAGCTTTGATCTTCATTTATCCATCCCCCATTCTTTAGCCAGCAATGTGTGCATCTTGAAACGTTCCATTCATATTGCCAGAGACAATGATGACATGTCCCCAAAATAAATCTCCGTCATGATAGTAGGCTTCGAATTCTCCATTTGGATAAGCATGGAGGCTTTCAAGAGAGATGCGGCTGATAAATTGATCCGGTGTGATCTCTTCTGAATGTTCAGCGGAGTCGTCTTGTTCCTGCCAATCTTTTGCTAGTTCAATCAGCTGATTTGCTGCATATGACTTCATGGAGGCATCCCATGTTGTCTGCTCTTCTACGAGTTGTCTAGCCGTTTTCAGAGAGTCATTCATTTCTTCCTCTTCTTCAAGATTGAAGTAAAGAAGGCACTCCTCATTGCCCCACTTGATGGTTGTTTCAAATAAGTCTAGTCCTTTCACTAATTCAAAGGTACCCAGCTTGTCATCATGGTAAAAGATAGGTTGTTGAGCTTCTTCTAATATTTCTTGAAGTTCTTTATCTTCAGTATCTGTATCAACAAGTGAAACGAGCATAAATTCACCTTCACCTTTACGTACTTGAAGTGTGACGATAGATTCTTTATGTAATTGCGCTTGTTTTTCTCGTAATCCCTTTTCATCTGTTAACCAGCACAGTCTCACTTTTTCGGTTATGATGCGGTCTTTTTCCTTCCATGCAATGAGCGGGATTGAAGCAGTCCAAAGAGTCTCTTTTCCTGCTTTTCCTGCGCCGACTCCAGAAGGTCCTGTAACAGCCATGATGTCTATCACTTCTTCTGAGAATCTTTGTTCAAATATGTTGATTTGTTTGTTTGATTTCATAGGATGTCCCCCAGCTTGATTTATTTGATGGAGCTATACCTTTATCACACCGTACATTGGCAGGGGAAATCAAGCTTTTTTTATTTAAAACTGTTTTTTAGGTATGTGGCAGCAGAGAAGATACATGGATTGTAGGAGGTTGAGTCACAATAAAAAAGCAAATCGGTTCGGATTTTGTATAAATTTGGCTAAGTGAGTCGAAAAGCCTAGGTGATTCTTCCTTTTCTTTATAATTACTTTGACACGATTAGATGAAAAAAGTAAAGTAGTACTGAGTGATTTACAAAACCTTCATCATTCTCTGAAACATGAAGTGGCAGTAAATTTAATGTAAATGGATATTTTTCCTTTTATTTACTCGTATTTTTTTTGAAACTTATGATGCTTCTTATTCGTTATATTAAAGGAGCACATGTAACCTGCGGAGAAAAGAGCATCGGAATGCTTGGTGCAGAAGATTTACATTTGCAAAATCAATGTAAATTTTTTATGATTTCATTTATATCAGATCGAAAATAAGAAAGAAGAGGTTTTATGAAAAAAATATTTGCGAACAAATATAGCTTTTTTGTTTTGGCTGTCCTTTTATTTTGGGCAAAATCGTACACAGCCTACAAAATGGACTTTAATTTAGGAGTGAAGGGATCTTTTCAAGAGGGTCTTCTCTTATTAAATCCATTCAGTTCAGCCATCGTGTTTTTAGGACTTGCTCTCTTTTTGAAGGGGCGTAAATCGGCCATTGTTTTAATTGTCATTGATTTTATTATGACCGCACTTTTATATGCGAATGTAGCGTACTATCGTTTCTTTGATGATTTTTTAACCTTCCCGACAATGAAACAAGCCGGTAATCTTGGGGGAGGTATGACTGGCGGTGTATTAGCAAGTATTAAGCCGCATGACCTTTTGTACTTCCTTGATATCATCATTTTAATTGCCATTGTCATTTGGAGACCAGAAGTGAAGAAGTTCCAAATGAAAAAAACTTTCGCACTGCTAATTGTGGCTGCAGGTGTTGGACTGTTCTTCGTTAACCTACACTTAGCTGAAAAAGATCGTCCAGAATTATTGACGAGAACATTTGATCATAAGTACATTGTGAAATATTTAGGTGTTTATAACTATGCGATTTATGACGGCGTGCAAACTGCACAAAATGCAACGCAGGTAGCAAATGCGAGTAGTGATGATTTAACGGATGTCGTGAACTATACGACTTCTCACTATGCGAAACCAAATGCAGAATACTTTGGTCAAGCTAAAGGGAAAAACATCATCAAAATCCATTTAGAAAGCTTCCAGTCATTTTTAATTGACTACAAGTTAAATGGAGAAGAAGTGACGCCGTTTTTAAACAAACTAGCTCATGGAAAAGAAGATTTTACGTATTTTGATAACTTCTTCCACCAGACTGGTCAAGGGAAGACTTCTGATGCTGAGCTCATGATGGATAATAGTATGTTTGGCTTACCAGAGGGTGCAGCGTTTGTGACAAAAGGTGAAAATACCTTCCAATCACTTCCTGCCATCTTAGATCAAAAAGCAGGCTATACGAGTGCAGTGCTTCACGGGGATTATAAATCTTTCTGGAACCGTGACACGATTTATAAACATATGGGAATTGATCAATTCTTCGATGCATCTTATTACAACATGGATGAAGAAAACCTTGTAAACATGGGTTTGAAGGATAAACCATTCTTTAAAGAATCAATCCCAATGTTAGAATCAATGAAAAAGCCATTTTATGCACACTTAATGACATTGACCAACCATTATCCATTTAATTTAGATGAGAAAGATGCGACAATCGCTAAGGCAACAACTGGCGATAAAACAGTGGATAATTATTTCCAAACAGCGAGATACTTGGATGAGTCATTAGAACAATTCTTTAAGGACTTGAAAAAATCAGGTCTATATAAAGACTCAGTGATTCTATTATATGGTGATCATAACGGTATTTCTGAGAACCATAACCGTGCAATGAGTGAGATTCAAGGGAAAGAAATTACGCCATATCAAAATGCACAAAATCAGCGTGTACCGCTCATGATTCGGATCCCTGGGAAACAAGGCGGCGTGAATCATACGTATGGCGGTGAAGTAGACGTGATGCCGACGCTTCTTCACTTACAAGGTATTGATTCAAATGAGTACGTGAATTTTGGAACAGATTTATTCTCTAAGAAGCATGATCAAACTGTTGCATTCCGTAACGGAAACTATGTGACACCAAAATATACCCTTGTAGATAATACGGTCTACGATACAAAAACGGGTAAAGTGGTGAAACAAAACAAAAAGACAGAAGCGATTAAAGCCCGTGTTGATAATCAGTTAAGCTTGTCAGATAAAGTACTATACAGGGATCTTCTTCGATTCCATAAGCTATCTGATTTTAAACCAGTGAATCCATCTGATTATTTCTATGGTAAAACAAACAAAGAGACAGAAGCGGATTCTTCTGCTAACTAACTGAGTTTTGGGCAAGCACAGAAAGGTGCTTGCCTTTTTCTCTCTTACAGCTTGATTTGTTGGCAAAATATGTTTATATTTAGGGAGAAACAAGCGTGGCGTCAGCGGTCAGCTGGCGATAACTCATTTTGTCCTAGGGGATTTCAGGAGGAGCTTATGACAACAAATACAAAAACACAAAAAAAGAAATCAGAATTATGGGGCTGGATCAAAGCCATCTTAATCGCATTTATTGCTGTTTTTATCATTCGTAACTTTTTATTCGCACCGTATATTGTAAAGGGGACTTCTATGGAACCGACACTGCATAATACAGAGCGGGTGTTTGTGAATAAAACAGTCGATTACTTCGGCGATTATAAACGCGGACAGATCATCGTTCTTGATGGGGAAGACCGCAGTACTCACTATGTGAAACGATTGATTGGTTTACCTGGTGATAAAATCGAAATGAAAAATGACCAGCTATATGTGAACGGTCAAAAAGTGGCAGAGCCTTATTTAGCATCAAACAAAAAGAAAGCTGCCGCAGATGGCACCTTGCTGACACCTGATTTCGGTCCTCTTACAGTTCCTAAAGGAAAGTACTTTGTCATGGGTGACAACCGCCAAAACTCAATGGACAGTCGCAACGGTTTAGGTCTTTTTACAAAGAGTGATATTCAAGGGACAACATCATTCGTGTTTTATCCCTTCCAAGATATTCGATTAATCAATCACTAGTCAATAAGAAAAAGCACACAGGTGTGTGCTTTTTTTGTTTGGTTAAGACTGGCTTTTTGAAATCGCCTGTTCTAGATCTGCCAGAATATCTTCAATCGCTTCTGTTCCAACAGATAAACGAATAAGTTCTGGTGTCACCCCTGTGGCTTTTTGCTCTGCTTCACTTAATTGCTGATGCGTTGTGCTGGCAGGGTGGATGATGAGTGACTTAGAGTCGCCTACGTTTGCAAGATGTGAGAAAAGCTGAACCGAATCAATGAGTTTTTTTCCTGCGTCTTTGCCACCTTTAATGCCGAATGTGAGGATGGCGCCTTGCCCTTTTGGTAAATAAGTTTGAGCCAGCTCAAAGGATTCATGGCCTTCAAGACCTGGATAGCTGACCCATTCTACAAGAGGATGATCTTGTAAAAATTGTGCTGTCTTCAATGCATTTTCACTGTGGCGTTCAAGGCGAAGATGCAATGTTTCTAAGCCTTGCAAGAGTAAAAATGAGTTGAATGGTGATAAAGCCGCCCCTAGATCACGTAAGAGCTGTACACGTGCTTTTGTGATATAAGCTGCTTCGCCAATCGCTTCTGTATACGTCAGACCATGATAGCTAGGGTCTGGTTCCGTCAGGCCTTTGAACTTATCACTATCACTCCAAGGAAACTTGCCGCTGTCGACGATGACTCCGCCAATGGATGTGCCATGGCCGCCGATGAATTTCGTCGCTGAATGGACAACAATGTCTGCGCCAAATTCAATCGGTCTTAACAAATAAGGGCTTGCAAGTGTGTTATCCACAATTAGAGGAATGTGGTGCTTGTGTGCAATGGCTGATACGGCTTCAATATGTAAAATGTCGCCTTTTGGATTTCCGATGCTCTCTGCATACACTGCTTTTGTTTTATCTGTAATGGCTGCTTCAAGTTCTTCAAGGTTTGAGGAATCCACAAACTTTACTGTTATTCCAAGCTTTTTCAAGGTATGAGCAAATAAATTATATGTGCCGCCATACAGACTGCTGGAGGATACGATTTCGTCACCAGCTCCTGCAATGTTTAAAATGGAGTAAGTGGTCGCTGCTTGTCCTGAGGAGACAGCAAGTGCACCAATTCCGCCTTCAAGCTCAGCGATCCGTTTTTCAAACACATCATTTGTCGGGTTCATAATACGTGAATAAATATTACCGGGTTCCTGAAGTCCAAATAAATTCGCCGCATGCTCACTATCTCTAAAACCGAAAGAGCTTGTTTGGTAAATAGGTACAGCTCTTGAATAGGTGGCTGAATCCAGTTCTTGACCTGCGTGTATTGCTTTTGTTTCTAAACGAAATTGAAGTTCTTCTGACATGTGTGTATCCTCCTTTTGTTAGATAAAACCAACTACTTTAATAAGAAATATTTAATAAGACTATAAATCTTGTTTAGTGCCCGGTCAATCATTTTTTAGATAAATCTGAAAAAACAATAAATATAGTTGACATGTCGGAATAGTATGTATTAACATAAGCATACTGAAAATACCAACAAGAATCGCTGATCGGTCAACCGAAGGCTCGTTCACTCAGACATGAGTGAAGGGCCTTTTTTTATTTTAATCAGGAGGGAAGTTGAAGATGGAGAAAAAGAAAAAACGAAAAAAATACAGAAAACATATGGATATCACATTAGACATTTTGATTGAGCGGAACAAATATGAGATTTACAGCAATCAAGAACGAATAGAAGCCATTTACGATCGTATTGATGAAAAACATACAAGGTCGAAATAACCATTTTATAAAATATAGTTGATTTATAGGAATAATATGATTTAGGATGGTGCTAACAACTCAATATGAAAAGCTGATCGGACAAAACGAAGGCTCTTATCTCTCTTTTGGGATAAGGGCCTTTCTGTGTATCTATCTGATGACAAGAGGAGTGAACTTGCATTGACTATTTCCATTGATATTGTGGATAAGTCTTTTTGGAAAGACAAACAAACCATTCAAGTGCTTGAAAACGTAAGGCTCACCATCGTTCCTGGTGAATTCGTGACGGTGATTGGTCCGAGCGGTTGCGGGAAAAGTACATTGCTGAAGATGATTGGAGGGCTTGATACAGATTATGATGGGCAGATCGTGATAGGAGAAAGGCGTGTGACAGAACCAGGAATGAAACAGGGCTTTATTTTTCAAGAGCATCGCTTATTTCCATGGTTGACGGTCGAAGAAAATATCGCTGCCAATTTCAATTTAAAACAAGCAGCTGTTCGCCGCAAAGTGGATGAATTAATTGACATTGTTCGGTTAAAAGGTTTTGAACACGCCTATCCACATGAGCTTTCAGGCGGGATGTCACAACGTGTTGCTATTGCAAGAGCACTCCTGCGTGATCCGGAGATTTTATTGCTTGATGAACCTTTTGGTGCGCTAGATGCATTTACACGGAAACACTTACAGGATGTGCTGCTGGATATTTGGCAGGAGAAAAGAACAACGATGGTGCTTGTCACTCATGATATTGACGAATCCATTTATTTAGCCAATGAAATTGTGCTGTTACAAGCAAGACCCGGCCGAATTCATAAAATCCTTCCCGTGAACTTACCATTCCCGAGGAATAGAACGTCAACAGCTTTTCAGAGCTTAAGACAAAAGGTGCTTTCAGAATTTGAGAAAACAGATGAGCTGTTACTGACGAATGGCTCAGGAATTTAAGGAGGTCAAATCGAATGAAAAGGCAAAAAAGGATCGTTCTCTTTCTGGGTATCCTCCTTGTATTAGCTGGGTGTGGTCAAGCAGCGAATGGCTCAGAAGACAAGCCGAAAGAGATTCGGATTGGGATTCAGCAAAGTCTAAGCCCACTTCTTTTAGCAAAGGAAAAAGGGTGGTTTGAGCAATCATTTGAAAAAGAAGGTATGAAAGTCAAGTGGGTGGAGTTCCAAAGTGGTCCTCCCCAATTCGAAGGGCTCGCCGCCAATCAATTAGATTTTTCACAGGTTGGTAATTCACCTGTTATAGCTGGTCAGGCAGCAGGTATTGATTTTAAGGAAATTGGTTTATCTCAGGATGGGTTAAAGGCGAATGGGATTTTAGTGAATAAGAACAGTGAGATTCAAAAAGTAGAAGATTTAAAAGGGAAAAAAATCGCCGTTGCCAAAGGAAGCAGTGGTTTTGACTTTTTATACAAAGTATTAGATCAGGCAGGTTTATCTGCAAAGGATGTCCAGATCATTCAGCTTCAGCCGGATGAGGCAATATCTGCGTTTGAAAATGGGTCAGTTGATGCTTGGTCGATCTGGGAGCCGTTCTTATCACTTGAAACGATAGAAAAGGGAGCAAAGCTACTGGTTAATGGAGAAGCGACCGATTTATATTCACCTGGATTCACACTTGTCAGAACCAAGTTTGCCGATGAGTACCCTGAACTAGTGGTGCAATTTTTAAAAGTATATGACAAAGCGGTGAAATGGCAGAAAGATCATCAACAGGAAGCCATTACACTTTATGCTCGTTTAAAACAATTAGATCAGAAGGTGGTGACACAAGTATTAAACAATACAGAGCCGCTCAATGAGCCCATTTCTAAGAAGATCATAAACGCCCAGCAGCATACAGCTGATTTTCAATATCAAACAAAGGCGATACAGCGGAAGATTGATGTCAATCAGGTGGTAGATAATTCGTTTATTGAAAAAATGCTGAAAGAGGAGAAGAATTGATGAAAGCTGCATCTAACCCAGCCCTTGTGACTAAAACCGAGCGAATGAAGAAAAAAAGGAGAAAAGCTTCATCCTTCATCATGTTAAAAGGACTTGTATTACCTGCTTTACTCATTGCGATTTGGCAGGGAGCTGCTGCTTCCCAAATCGTTTCTTCTACTGTACTACCTGCACCCACTGTCATTGCAGAATCTTTTCGTGAGTTGATTCGTTCCGGTGAGCTGTTTGGCCATATTTACATCAGTCTCTACAGAGCAATATGCGGGTTTTTACTTGGGGGAGGTTTAGGACTTGCGATTGGTTTGTGTGTCGGTTTTTCTAGGAAAACCGAGCAGTATGTAGATCCGACCTTGCAAATGCTGAGAACAGTTCCTCATTTAGCGGTGACTCCTTTATTTATTCTTTGGTTTGGTTTTGATGAATCAGCGAAAATTTTATTGATTGCACTTGGGGCTTTTTTTCCAATCTATATCAATACCTTTCTAGGAATTCGCAGTGTAGATAACAAGCTGTTCGATGTGGCTCGCGCTTTAGAGTTTAATCTGTATCAAAATATCACAAAGCTCATTTTACCTGCTGCCCTTCCTCATATTCTTCTGGGCGTGAGGCTTTCATTAGGCATTGCCTGGCTTGGTTTAGTGGTGGCTGAATTGATGGGGTCGAGTAGTGGAGTTGGCTACATGATTATGGATGCAAGACAATTCTCGCAAACTGATAAAGTGTTTGTAGGGATTATCATCTTTGCGGTAGTTGGTAAGATGACTGATTCATTTGTACGGCTGTTAGAAAAGCGACTGCTCAAATGGCGCACAAGTTATCAAGGTGGAAAATAATAGGAGGCGATATGATGAATATTCTATGGTTTATTCCAACGCATGGGGATGGGCGTTATTTAGGATCATCGAAAGGGGCAAGACAGGCAGACTATCCGTATTTTAAACAAATTGCTCAAGCTGCCGATCAGCTTGGGTACACAGGGGTCTTGCTGCCTACTGGTAGATCTTGTGAAGATCCATGGCTGACAGCGACCGCTTTAGCTGCAGAAACAACTCATTTAAAGTTTCTTGTGGCTCTTCGGCCAGGGTTGATGCAGCCGTCTGTTGCTGCTAGAATGACCTCCACATTTGATCGGCTTTCAGGCGGGAGACTGCTGATCAATGTTGTTGCGGGAGGAAGTAAAGAAGAACTTGAAGGAGACGGGCTATTCATTTCTCATGATGAACGCTATGAGGCAACAGAAGAATTTTTGACCATCTGGAAGCGGTTATTGAAAGGAGAGAATGTTCAGTTTCAAGGGAAGCATCTGCAAGCACAAAATGGACGTCTGCTATTTCCACCAGCTCAAACACCACATCCACCCGTTTTTTTTGGAGGATCATCAGAAGCAGGCATTCAAGCCGCTGCAAAACATACAGATGTTTATTTAACTTGGGGCGAGCCGCCTGCACAAGTAAAAGAGAAAATCGCACAAGTGAAAAAGCAGGCTGAAAAGGAAGGAAGAACGGTGAGGTTTGGTATTCGACTTCATGTGATCGTGAGAGAAACGGAAGATGAAGCTTGGCAGGCAGCGGAACATCTGATTCGTCATTTAGATCAAGTGACTATTGATGAGGCGCAAAAGACTTTACAAGGGATGGACTCAGTAGGGCAAAAACGAATGGTTGAATTACATCAAGGGAATAAAGAGAAGCTTGAAATTAGCCCTAATCTTTGGGCAGGTATTGGCTTAGTTAGAGGCGGGGCAGGAACAGCGCTCGTCGGGGACCCGCATACAGTAGCAGAACGTATAATAGAATATCAGTCTCTAGGTATTGATACATTTATCTTTTCTGGTTATCCGCACTTAGAAGAATCTTATTATTTAGCAGAACTTGTTTTCCCGCTTCTCCCATTTAAAAGAAATGGTGATGTAGGACCACACGTTCCTGCTGGTGAAATTATTGGGAACAATTACTTTCCTGATACAGCCTCTGCTGCAAGTTCCTCATAAATGAAAGCAAAGCAGTCATACTTGTGTCGGGCTGCTTTGCTTTTTTTATAGAAAGAGATGCAAGTAAAATGATATGTGCTGTGGAAGAAGGCAAGGGCTTTTTTCCCAACAGGATTTCTTGTATATACATATTTTAAGAGACAAGAGAAGAAGGAAAATATGCTCACTCTTTTATCGGAATTATCAGTTAATATGTCGTATTTGATGTGTTAACGACATATAATTAGGACTTTTATATCTGATATATCGGGGGAATTCTTTCTATCTCAAAAAAATGAAAGATTAAATAGAAGAGATGATGAAAATGAACTATTTGAAAAAAGGCAGAAAAAAGATGGATTTATTGCCAATATTTGGGTCTTGTGGTTCTTATGTTGTGGTGAAAAATAGTAAAAAAGGGAGAATTTATACAGTTGAACATGAACAATTGAATAAAAAGTCACATTTTACACGAAAATATGTTCGGTCAAAAATGGGATCTTCTGTTGATGTTTGGAGTGTGACGCCTATGATACGATCATCATAAGCTGGGAGGTGAAAAGTATGACTTATGCAGCGCCGCAAGTTGACTATTCCACTATGGAACCTGCTATTATGGACCAAGCTTGGTTCTTAGTATTTGTTGCTGTCCTTCTTGGATTGGGAGCAACAGTTGTTCTAGGAGCAGCAGTTTGGTGTTTAGCAAACGGCAAGGGTAGCTTTACAGGAGCCGTTCAGTGGGAAAGTGGCTTAAAAGTCCAAATTGAATGTAAGTAGCTATACTTAGGATTCATCTTTTTACTTCTTAGATAAGACACCAGGGCTAAACCGTCTGTGGCGGGCGGTTTAGCCTGATCTGTTTTTAAAGAATATGCAGACACTTGGAGGTTATATGTTTACGATCGAGAATTTAACCAAGACGTATAAAAATAACGTGACTGCTGTCAATGATTTTCATTTAAAAATTGCCCCTCATCAAATCGTTGCTGTGGCTGGACCAAATGGATCCGGTAAAACAACGATGATTAACTGTGTACTCGGCATCATTAAGCATACAGAAGGAACGATTCATATCAAGGACGTCACAAATGATGATCCATCCTTTAAAAAACAAGTCGCCTATGTTCCAGATGATCTGCTGCTCCCTGAAGCATTGACTGGTGCTGAATATTTAGATTTCGTTTCTTCTATGTATGAATGTAAAACAATTCAAAGAAGAAATCAACTAATTGAATTGTTTGATATGGAATCAGCTTTATCAAGACCGATTGAAACCTATTCCCATGGAATGAAAAAAAAGACACAGCTGATTGCTGCCTTTATGCTTGAGAGTCAATTAGTGATCATGGATGAGCCCTTTAGAGGACTTGATATTGAAGCGGTTATAAACACAAAAAAACTAATGAAACGTTATGCCGAGCACCATGGTGCAATCTTGCTTTCAACGCATGATATGCTTTCAGCGGAAGAGCTGTGCCACAAGATCGCCATTATTTCTAAAGGAAATAAAATGGATGAAGGGACGGTTTCAGCCTTAAAAGAAAAGTATCAATCAAGCACATTGGAACAGGTGTTTCTGAAAGCTTCAATGTTAAGTGATAGGGGTGCACATTTTGATGAAATCATTAATCATTTCTAAAATGATGCTTAAAATGTGGCAGCAGGAGATGTATAAGCTCTTTGATACTCAAACGAAGCGAATCATTGTGGTCTTATTCTTTTTGTTTGCAGTCACAATGGGAGCCATCATCGGATACAGTTTTACGGGTGTCTTTATGAAGGCTTTCTTAAATGGAGATGAACGTTCACTTGGGTTGTTGGTTGTGTCGATGGCAATCAATGCATCCATTTTTACAAGCTTGTTATTTGTGCTGATCAAAGTCAGAACACCTGAACAAGATCGTTTTTCTATGCAGCTCAGCTGGTTTCCGCTGTCTACCTTTCAAAAAAGTCTTGGTTACTTCATTCCGATGGTGACAGTCGTGACAGGGCTTGTTTTATTTTTCATCGGGATCTTGCTTTTACCTAATTTTATTGCACAAGGGATCGGTATTTTCTTTATTCTTACGTTCTTTTTGATGGTGCTGTTGCAATCGCTCTTTGTCTTAACACTGCTTCAGCTCATTTACAACGTGACTTATTTACTCGTACTAAAATTAAAATTACCGTTGCAAAAATTTGCAGCGATATTTGTTTTATTAGCGCTAGTTGTAGCCTATGGAATGACACATTTCGACATTAATCAAATACAGCAATCATATGTACAGTTTGATTATCATTTGATGTATTTTACAGCACCGTTTTTCTTAGCGGCACAAGGGATGTCTCCTGACGGGGTGAATTATGCGATGTTGATCCTCTTCATCTTATTATCTGCGGGAGGCGCATTTATTTCTCTTGCTTTAATGCCAATTATGGCTGAGAAAAAAGCGTTAACCTTTCTGCACAAACTGCCATTTTCATCTTCGAAAAAGTGGTCACTCATTGTAAAGGAAATAAAGTCACAAGTGAGAAATGAAGAAAATATTTTAAACTTTCTCATTCTCCTTATTGTCATTTTATTTGTCCGTTATCAGTTTGCCTTCCGCTTTGAAGGAGAAGCTTATTTTGTCTTATGTGCGCTAGCTGGGTTAACAGCTTTTAATTCATTCGGCAATGACAAACGTATGCTTGGGATGTATAAAACGTTTGGTCTAAGGCCGTGGGAAGTGGCACTTTATAAGTTCCTCGGGCTTTTGCTCGTTGGTGTGATCCAAATTGTTTTATTTATGATCACAACACTGACGCTCCCGGATCAGATCTGGATCGTGTTGATTGGCGCTGCTGTCTTGTGTAATGCAACGGCTCTCTTTTATGTGGTGGGTATTTTATTGCCCCTTGATCGAAATAATCCATACACAGGCATTTTCTCGTTTGGAGCGCTTATTTTAATCATGATTCCGATTGTATTTATTGGAAACTATGTGATAGGGGAATCGAGTCAAATGATTCAGTGGCTGCTTGTGGCAGGATTTGAATGTCTGCTCATCTTTGCCATATATAAAGGTTTTTCATGGAGGTATTCACATGATTCAACTTCTTAACAATAAGCTAAAGATTGAGCGGGTGCCGGCACTTGCGCCATATGTGACTTTACAAAAAAGACATTTGACTGATACGCAGTACGGAAGTTCGCTTCCGATTAACGAAAGTGCATATCATATGTTAACGAAAGTGGATGGTCAAAGGACAGAGGCGAGTATTACGGCAGAGCTCGCCGATTTGTTTCAGGTCGATGAGTCTGTGATTGCCCGTGATTTTTATCAATTGATGATGGGGCTGAATCAGCATCACTTGCTGTCGATTCATTATCAATCGCCATATCGGACTGTCACAGCCTTCTGTCAATTTTTTAAGCAGTATCAAGTAAAGATGAAAGAGCGGTTTGACTGCACGGGTCATTCATTTCTTCACATATTGGGTACGGCTCTGCTGATGGTGACGCGCAAAATCATCTTTTTCTGGGTGCTTTTTATGATCATGGCGGGAATCGCCTTTTTATTTATTCCTGATCCATCGATTGCAGCCATTGCGATTTATTTTACGATTATTTATTTCGGATTAATTACTGGAACTGCCTTGCATGAGGCGGCGCATGGGTATGCACATCGGAAGTTCGCCGGCCGGGATGGCCCTCAAGGCTTTTTTGCGAGCGATATGATGTCTGTGAAATTTGTGAGACCTGTTTTAGATCCGTTTCAGAAAAAACAAGTGTGGATTACACTGCTTGGTCCGCTTTTGCCGGGGCTCATTGGCGCAGTCGGAATCATTGTGACTGTTTTATTTCTAAAAGAAAATCCAATTTCGACAGGGTTTTTCATTTTTTCAATCACATATTTTATTCAATTGCTCTACCTTCTTCCGTTTATGGGGGATGGTAAGTCTATTATGAAGCAGTTATTGCTTGGTGGAATGGGAGGACAACGATCATGAACGTTCAGGCAATGAAACAAGGTGCAATTGTTGGTAGTTTCCTAGGTTTCTTAGGTTTTCCGATGTTGACCATTGGTGTTCTGTTCTATCACTTATTTCAATCAAAAACAAATAATGAATTATTATTTAACAGTCTTGCTTTTGAGATGGAAGGTTCGTCTGCATTTACGTTCCAAATCAAACCAAACTTTTTTATTTATATGGTTGTCATTTTTGCTGTCAGTTTTCTCATTGTGGCATTCCTATCAGCCATGAAACAGAAAAAAGCGAAAGATTAGGAGAATTCTCCTAATCTTTTTTTGTATAATCAACCAAATTTTAGTATAATGAAAAATAAAAGTATAAAAGGGGATATCAATGATTAAGAAATGGAGCATTCTTTTATTTACTGTTTTTCTATTAGCAGGATGCGGCGAGAAGGCTGCAGAAACAACAACGACAGAGAAAACGGTCTCAGAAAAACCTGCAACAGAGAAAAATAAGGAAAAAGCAACTCACGATGAAGTAACTGTCGAACCTATGAAACTAACAAAAAATGAAAAAAGTCTTTTGGAAGCATTATCAGATAAGCCGTTTGAAGCGATGACAGTGAAAGGACTAAAAGGCAGTAATAAAAGTGTATCCTTGATCGGTATGCATTACAAAGATGGACAATTATTAAAAGAAGATACAAAAAAAATCACCATTGACCTTCATCAAAATGGCGTCGATAACAGTGTGAATTTTATCTATCAGCTAGAAGATGAAAAAGATGATCTGTTAAAAGTAACGTATAGCTTATGGAAAGATAAAGAGCAAAGCGAACTAACGAAACTCTCGACTAGCATGGATTTCAAACAGGACGTGGGAGGAAACACAACGATATCAGCTTCAGATCTTTTTCACATGTCTCCTGGAGAGAAAAAAGTAATTTCTACTACCATCACAACTGGAATGAACCATGAGTTTTCTAGTTTAACAGGTTCTGAAAAGAATCTGAAAGAGGAATTAAAAGATGTAAAGCAGGCTTATTTGGTGTATTTGCAACTAGACAAATAACTATCGTAATATATATGGAGAATATGAAATTTTTTGACGAAAAATCTTCATATTCTCTTGACGAATTGTTAAGAAAGTTGTAACATAATAAAAGTCAACGCAATGACGTTCTCTTTAAAAGATTGATGCGGGTGTAGTTTAGTGGTAAAACCTCAGCCTTCCAAGCTGATGTCGTGAGTTCGATTCTCATCACCCGCTCCAATACATAATTTTGTTTATAACGCAGTATTTCGTTTCATAGATAAACGAAGTGTTGCGTTTTTTATTATGTCAGTATAATGTAAAAAGCACTGTGACCCTACAGTGCTTTTTCAATGAGTTCATATTTACTTTCTCCACCATGTATTTGTATAAACATCTTCGTCAAGGATTGTATAAGCGCTTCACTCTTTTCCCGGGAAATAGATGGTGGGAAGAGAATGATTTGAAGAATGTTTTTTGTGTCATGAGAAATTTGAGCTTTACTTGCTTGAGAAAATAACCCTGTAAGCTCTGCGCCATCCTGCCATTCAATATGACCAGTTTCATTTTTGGATAATGAAAGAGGCCCTTTCAATTGATCGGCATCTAATGTGAGGATAGGCAAGAAATATTTTAGTGAGAAAAATATCGACAAATCCTGTACGGAATTGGTCGAGTCAATAAATTGTTCTTTTTGAATATCAGCAAGAAGCGGAAGAAAGGGGACATCTTCTAGAAGATTCGTCCATTCTTTGATCGCGGGTACTTCTTCCAAAGTTTGATCTTCATATTCAAAAAACAAAGATTCTTGAAACAGGCGCAGTCGGCCTTTTAACATTTGAGGGGATTTTCCTATCTCAATATGTGAATATTCAATCTGTCCAACATGGATAGACTGGCTTTGAGGTTGGGAGATTTCCATTTGTATCTTCACAGTGACTCACTCCAATCGGTCATGATACACTCGTATTATACTGAAAACAACTGAAGAAACAAAGAAAGGAGGTTTGCAAGGTGATTCATGTTGGACAATTAAAAGAAGAATTAATTCAATATGCGAACGAAATTGGTGTCGATAAAATTCGATTTGCAACTGCTGATACATTTGATTCATTAAAGGACCGCCTCATCTTACATGAATCGTTAGGGTATTTGTCCGGTTTTGAAGAGCCTGATATCGAAAAACGAACAAATCCTGCTTTGCTGCTTCCAAAAGCAAAATCAATTGTCGCCATTGCGCTCGCATACCCTTCCAAAATGAAAGATGCTCCCCGAAGTACAAAGGATGCAAGAAGAGGGATTTTTTGCAGGGCTTCATGGGGAACTGATTATCATGTTGTGCTGAAAAAAAAGCTCGACATGCTTGAAGAATTTTTGCGCAGTAAACACGAAGATATACGGACAAAATCAATGGTGGACACAGGTGAATTGTCTGACCGTGCTGTAGCCGAACGTGCTGGCATTGGCTTTAGTGCAAAGAACTGTATGATTATCACACCAGAGTTCGGATCTTATGTCTATTTGGCTGAGATGATTACAAATGTTCCATTTGAACCGGATGAGAAAATAGAAGACCAGTGCGGAACTTGTAATAAATGTGTGGATTCATGCCCAACGGGTGCTCTTGTGAATCCAGGCCAGCTTAATTCTCAAAGGTGTATTTCGTTTTTAACACAGACAAAAGGGTTTTTACCTGACGAATTTCGCTCGAAAATAGGGAATCGGTTGTATGGATGTGATACGTGCCAAACGGTCTGCCCAATTAATAAAGGGAAAGACTTTCATCTACATCCTGAAATGGAGCCGGACCCTGAAATTGCAAAGCCGCTCTTAAAGCCACTGCTGACAATCAGCAATCGTGAATTTAAAGAGAAGTATGGTCATGTTTCTGGATCATGGCGAGGGAAAAAGCCTATTCAGCGGAATGCCATTTTGGCACTTGCTCACTTTAAAGATACATCTGCTTTGCCAGATTTGGTTGACCTGATGCATAAAGATCCAAGACCGGTCATTCGAGGCACGGCTGCTTGGGCAATCGGTAAAATTGGCGATGGTCAGCAGCTTTCAGAACTCGAAAAAGCCCTTGAGCGGGAAAGTGATGAAGAAGCAAAACAAGAGATCATCAAAGGGATTGAATTGTTACAAACACCTTTAAATACTAAATAACCTCCCATTGAACATAGAATGAACCAAACAGAGATGTTAAAAAAAGTTTGGTGGTGTCTGTGTGAAACAATTATTAGAACAAACGTTAGAAGACAGACTGGCATATTTATTAAATGGCAGTACGATCAAACAGCCGCAGCTGATGTCTGATGTGGACGCTGTGGAGCGAAAGAAAGAGCTGTTTGCAAGAAGACAAGTTGAGATTGTCAAGGCGAAAGCAAAAGCAAAACTTCTCGATTCAGCTATTCAAGATGATGGAGCTCAGCAAATACAATATCTCGCTCACCTCACTTATGTCTGTAAGGATATAGACGATTCTTTTTATTTAGAGGAACAGGTTGAGAAAAGAGAAGCGTTTCTTTATAACGACATGCTTGTGAAAGATCGGATGATGTTAGAAGAACGACAAAAGGAAGATCAGGTGGATGAGCGCTTCCAAAACGAAGACCAATTTGGAAGAGCTTTTCACTATGACCGGCGAGCAGCTGTTCAATATGCTGAGACGTATTGGAATAAACGGAATCCAGCCTATAAAAATTTTGAAGATAACTGTACGAATTTTATTTCACAATGTCTAAAAGCAGGGAATGCGCCAACGAGAGGATATCCGAACCGTGGATCTGGCTGGTGGGTTCGTCCACATACGTGGAGCTACAGCTGGACGGTGGCACATTCGATGAAAAATTATTTAGCCAATTCCAAAGCGGGGTTGAGAGCGAAGAAGCTCAAGGAGCCGCAGGAGCTTCAAATAGGTGATGTGATTTGCTACGATTTTGAGGGTGACGGTAGGTATAATCATACAACCATTGTCGTTGATCATGATAAAGGCGGAATGCCTCTTGTGAATGCACAAACGTATGACAGCCGTATGCGTTACTGGTCGTATGAAGATTCAACGGCTTATACACCTAATATTCGTTATACGTTTTTTCACATTTTGGACGATGCTCCGAAGGATAGTTAATGGTATAATGTTGAGCGGAAAAGAAAATTAGAGGTGAACTTTTTTGGGACTTCATGTCGTTTTATATCAACCAGAAATTCCAGCTAATACTGGAAATATTGCGCGAACATGTGCAGCAACAAATACAACACTTCATCTGATTCGTCCGCTTGGTTTTTCGACAGATGATAAAATGCTGAAGCGTGCAGGACTCGATTATTGGAAATATGCCAATGTCGTCTATCATGATTCATTAGATGAATTGTTTGAGGCTCATCCGAAGGGGCAATTTTTCTATATCACAAAGTTTGGGCAAAAGCCGCATACAACGTTCGATTACTCGCAACTAGATGAAGACTACTTCTTCGTATTTGGCAGAGAGACAAGTGGATTGCCAAAAGATTTGATTGAACGGAATATGGATCGCTGTCTACGTTTACCAATGACAGAGCATGTTCGTTCACTGAATCTATCGAATACGGCAGCGATTCTTGTGTATGAGGCGCTTCGCCAGCAGCAATACCGAGATTTGATATAAGAACATGATAAAAGCCGAGATCCGATCTCGCTTTCAGTGAATATGTAAGTACTGAAAATATGAACGAAATGAAAAAGGATGTTCCGCTGATGGAACATCCTTTTTTTCATTTACCAGGCTTGCCTTCGTAGCCAGCTGTGAAAATGGATACTAAAAACGTAATGATGACGCCCATCATAATGACCGTTCTCATATAAGCTCCCCCTTATCCCTTTGTTCCTTCGCTGCCAGTTTCATATGTTGTGAAGTTCGCCTTGAAAAGCAGGAGATGAAGATCATTTTCCTCCTGTTTTTCCTTTATTATGAAGGGTCTTGCGGATGGTTGTCAATTCAGTTTGCCAATTCGTCATTTTGAAGAACGAAAGCATGTAATAGGACGCCTCCGCATAGATTGTAAAACAGTATCTGATTTCTAGCTTCAATCTTGAAAGAGGAGGTTCATATGGATATTTTAAAGAAAATTGAACAGCACAGAGAAGAAGAGCAGCGACTGAAATGGGAAGGCACCTTCAGTGAATATTTAGATATTATTAAAGAAAATCCACTTGTCGCTCAATCTGCTCATTCTCGCGTTTATCATATGATTAAGGACAGCGGGATTGAAGAGGAGAATGGGGTCAGAACCTACAAATTTTTTGATCAGGAGCTTTTTGGTTTAGAGGAATCATTGGAAAGGCTAGTGGAAGAGTATTTTCACCCTGCGGCTAAACGTTTAGATGTCAGAAAGCGTATTTTATTGTTAATGGGGCCAGTCAGCGGCGGGAAATCGACGCTTGTCACAAGGCTGAAAAGAGGGCTGGAAGAGTATTCACTAACAGATCATGGCGCAGTCTATGCGATTAAAGGCTGCCCAATGCATGAAGATCCGCTTCATCTCATTCCGCAAAATCTGCGGGAGGATTTCTATAGAGAATACGGCATACGTGTGCAGGGGAATTTATCACCTTTAAACTTGATGAGGCTCGAAGAGGAATATGGTGGCCGCATTGAGGATGTGAGAGTGGAACGAATTTTTTTCTCAGAGGACAAACGGACCGGCATTGGTACCTTCAGCCCGTCGGATCCGAAATCTCAGGACATTGCTGACTTAACAGGAAGTATTGATTTTTCAACGATTGCTGAATTTGGTTCAGAGTCAGACCCGCGTGCGTACCGGTTTGATGGAGAGCTCAATAAAGCAAACCGTGGAATGATGGAATTTCAAGAGATGTTAAAGTGTGATGAGAAATTTCTATGGCATCTTCTTTCATTAACGCAGGAGGGGAATTTTAAGGCGGGGCGTTTTGCGTTGATTAGTGCGGATGAATTGATTGTTGCACATACGAATGAAACGGAGTACCGATCATTTATTTCGAATAAAAAGAACGAGGCTTTACACTCAAGAATTATTGTGATGCCGATCCCTTATAATTTAAAGGTGACAGAGGAAGAACGCATTTATCATAAGATGATTTCAGAAAGTGATGTCTCAGATGTTCATATTGCACCGCATACGCTAAAGGTGGCTGCGATGTTCTCTATTTTGACAAGGCTGAAAGAGCCGAAGCGGTCTGATATCGATTTGGTGAAAAAAATGCGACTGTATGATGGGGAAAGTGTCGAAGGTTTCCAATCTGTTGATATTGATGAGATGAAAAAGGAATTTCATGACGAAGGAATGAGCGGAATTGACCCGAGATATGTCATTAACCGCATTTCATCCACCATTATTCGAAAGAACATGGAATCCATCAATGCACTGGATGTCCTCCGTTCCTTAAAAGAAGGACTCGATCAGCATCCATCGATCTCAAGTGAAGATCGGGAACGTTATTTGAATTTTATTTCTGTCGCACGAAAAGAGTATGACGATATGGCGAAGAAGGAAGTTCAAAAGGCATTTGTGTATTCCTATGAGGAGTCTGCGAAAACTCTCATGGATAATTACTTAGATAATGTTGAGGCGTACTGCAATAAAAACAAACTGCGTGATCCGTTAACAGGTGAAGAAATGAATCCTGACGAAAAGCTCATGCGTTCAATTGAGGAACAGATCGGCATTTCTGAAAACGCCAAAAAGGCATTCAGAGAAGAAATCCTCATTCGGATTTCAGCTTATGCGAGAAAGGGCAAACGCTTTGATTATAATTCTCATGAGAGATTACGAGAAGCCATTCAGAAGAAGCTCTTTGCCGATTTGAAAGATGTCGTGAAAATTACGACATCGACGAAAACCCCGGATGAGCAGCAGTTGAAGAAGGTCAATGAAGTAGTGGCGCGATTGATTGATGAGCATGGCTATAATTCTACAAGTGCAAATGAACTCTTAAAATATGTAGGCAGTCTTCTGAATCGTTAATAAATGAAGGAGGCATTATTGGCGCAAACTAGCACCGGTAATGTCTTTTTTAAAAATCATCGTCATTTCGACGACGGCCAGCATACGATAATGGAATCGATGGGTACAAGAATTGTCCAAAAAGGTGAGGAGGGGGATGGATGTCCCGGCAAGAAAAAAGTCAGTTTATTGTGTCTCAGGAAGACTGGTCCCTCCATCGAAAAGGCTTTGATGACCAGCAGCGTCATCAGAAAAAAGTCAAAGAGGCGATTAAAAACAATTTGCCGGATCTTGTCACAGAGGAAAGCATCATCATGTCTAATGGCAAAGATGTGGTCAAAATTCCGATCCGTTCTTTAGATGAATATAAAATTCGGTACAACTATGATAAAAATAAGCATGTAGGTCAGGGGGATGGAGACAGCCAAGTTGGCGATGTGGTCGCTCGGGATGGATCTGACAGTAAGCAAGGGCAGGGAAAAGGTCAAGGTGCTGGAGATCAAGCCGGTGATGATTATTACGAAGCAGAAGTCTCATTAATGGATTTAGAGGAAGCGCTGTTTCGTGAGCTGGAGCTACCAAATCTTAAACAAAAGGAACTTGATGATATCGTTGTCGAGGAAATTGAGTTTAATGATATTCGCAAAACGGGGTTAACCGGTAATATCCATAAAAAACGAACAATGCTGTCAGCATTTAAACGAAATGCCATGACAGGAAGCCCTTCCTTTTATCCTATTTATCCAGAGGATATTAAGTATAAGACGTGGAATGAAGTCACCAAACCAGAATCAAAAGCGGTTGTCCTAGCGATGATGGATACGAGCGGAAGTATGGGGCTTTGGGAAAAATATATGGCGAGAAGCTTTTTCTTTTGGATGACACGTTTCTTGCGGACAAAGTATGAGACAGTCGAGATCGAATTCATTGCTCACCATACAGAGGCGAAGGTCGTAGACGAGGAGCATTTCTTTTCTCGGGGAGAGAGCGGGGGAACCATTTGTTCTTCTGTCTATCGAAAGGCACTAGAGCTCATAGACGAACGATATCCCCCGTCACGATATAATATTTATCCTTTCCATTTTTCTGATGGTGACAATTTGACCTCTGATAATGCACGGTGCGTGAAGCTCGTTTCTGAAATTATGAAAAAAGCCAATTTATTTTGTTATGGTGAAGTGAATCAATATAATCGGCATTCTACGTTAATGTCAGCATACAAACATATTCAGGATGAGAAATTTAAGCATTATATTTTGAAGCAAAAATCAGACGTTTTTCTCGCATTAAAAAAATTTTTTCAGCAGGAAGAAGTTCTTTCTTAAAGAGAACATTCAAAAAAACCTTTCAGCATAAGGGCTGAAAGGTTTTTTGTGTGGAGAAGGAAGGGATCACCAGAAAAAAAGTAAAACTTTCTCTTTGACATTTCAATTTTCATTTATTAATATTTAATCTTGTTAAATATAAGTTTTTCAAAAAAAGATGCCGATCGTCTTTTCTTCTTTTTCTGCTTTTTGCTCATAAGTGAACAATAAGTATAAATGGGCTGCACACCATTTTCAGCAGAGTAGAAAAAGGGGAAACAGGCAGCTCTATGAGCTTGTTTCATAATCTGTCAGATGATGGGCATTCTAAGTTTGCTAAAGCAGATGACACTATATTTTTATACATGAAAGGAGAAACAAAACATGAACAGAGGGCGTTTATTGCTAACAAATATTATTGGCCTTATTGTGATTCTTGCCATTATTGCCGGAGGTGCTTATTACTACTACGAAAGCACAAACTTCGTAAAAACAGATGAAGCAAAAGTGACAGGTGACATGTATCAAATTACAGCGCCAGCAGCTGGACAAATCAAAGGCTGGGACATCAATGAAGGTGACGAAGTGCAAAAAGACAGCACAGTGGCAAAAGTTGAAGGAGAAGCAAAAACAAACATTAAAGCAGTGGCTGATGGCACATTAGTCAAAAAAGAAGTACAAAACAACCAACAAGTGCAGCCTGGGACAGTTCTTGGTGAAACGATTGACCTAAGCAAGCTTTACATTACAGCGAATATTAAAGAAACAGACATTAAGAACATTGAAAAAGGTGACAAAGTGGACATCGTTGTAGACGGCGATCCTGATACAACATTTGAAGGAACAGTTGAACAAATTGGTTATGCAACAAACTCAACATTCAATATGCTGCCAGCAACAAACTCAAGTGGTAACTACACGAAAGTGACACAAAAAGTAGCAGTGAAAATTTCAATTAAAAATCCATCTGACAAAGTACTTCCAGGTATGAATGCTTCTGTCAAAATTTCATCTTAATGATGACTGATATCAAAAAATGAAAGGAGGTTGTCTGAGATGGCAAATCAACCTGCAGCGACAAAACAGGGAGCAGGCTCCTTGTCTTTACTGATCATTTTAATGGCCGGTTTGTTCGTAGCGATTTTAAACCAAACGCTTTTGAACGTAGCCATGCCCCATTTAATGACTGAATTTAATGTGAGTGCGACGACAATTCAGTGGCTTACAACAGGTTACATGCTTGTCAACGGGGTGCTCATTCCGTTATCTGCGTTTTTAATCACACGTTTTGGCCAGCGCAGCTTATTCCTCGTGGCGATGATTTCATTTACACTAGGGACTTTTATTTGCGGTATTGCGCCAAACTTTTCTACGATGCTGATTGGTCGTTTGATTCAGGCAGTCGGTGGCGGTATCTTACAGCCGCTCGTCATGACAACAATCCTTTTTATTTTCCCTCCAGAAAACAGAGGGAAAGGAATGGGGATTTTTGGTCTTGCGATGATGTTTGCGCCAGCTGTCGGACCAACGTTATCTGGTTATATTATTGAACACTATTCATGGCGTATTATGTTTTATGGACTTGTACCAATCGGTGCGATTGTCATTATCGCGGCTTTCTTTATGTTTAAAAATATTGTAGAGCCTAAAAAAATCAAGCTGGACAGCCTTGGTGCGATTCTGTCGATCGTTGGTTTTGCTTCGCTTCTATACGGAGTGAGTGAAGCGGGAAGTGATGGTTGGACAGATCCAATCGTTTTATCTACGATTATCATTGGTGCGATTGCGATCATTCTCTTTATTTTCCAACAGCTAAAAGCGGATAATCCGATGCTTGATTTCCGCGTGTTTAAATACAGCATTTTCTCATTATCAAGTGTTATTAACATTATTATTACCGTTGCCTTATACACTGGGATGTTCTTACTACCGATCTACTTGCAGAACCTCGTTGGGTTTACTGCACTGCAATCGGGGTTATTAATGCTTCCAGGGGCACTTGCGATGCTCATTATGTCCCCAATTTCAGGGATTTTGTTTGATAAATTTGGACCTCGTCCACTTGCCATTGTAGGGATGCTGATTACGGTTGTCACCACATACGAGTTTACAAGGCTGACGATTGATACATCTTATAGTCACATTGTGCTCATGTATGCAGTACGTGCCTTTGGTATGTCACTCTTGATGATGCCAGTCATGACTGCTGGGATGAACCAATTACCGCAGCATTTAAACAGTCATGGTACAGCGATGTCAAACACACTGAGACAAATCAGTGGTTCGATCGGTACGAGTTTGATCACGACGATTTATACAAATCGCACGACATTCCATTATTCCAATATGGCAGATCAAACGAATACGGCTGACCCGTTCTTTATGAATTCATTCCAGGCGGCTGTCTCTAATGTGATGCACCATATGGGCATGACAGCAGAAGCTGCTCAAAAATATGTGTCGACCCAGCTCTTTACGAAAGCACAAGTTGATTCCAATGTGATGGGCATCAATGATGCTTACATGTGGGTGACATTATTCTGTGCAGCTGGTGTGATTCTCAGCTTGTTCCTGCGAGATGTACGTAAGGATAATAAGCGAAAAGAAAAGCAGGATAAGAAACAAGAAATGACATTGCTTCCAGCACCTAAGGAAGCAAACCAAGATGCAAGATAAGTGTGGAGGGACCGTACATGAAAATTTATGTCGTATACGATAGTGAAGGTGACCATACAAAAGCACTTGCAGAAGCGATTGCAGCTGGCGCAGGTGAAACAGAGCAAGCTGAAGTGTTCATTGATCATGTGAAAGATGCGGATATCCGCAAGCTTGATCAAATGGATGCAATCATTTGGGGCTGCCCTGGTCACTTTGGTACCATTAGTTCTGGATTAAAGACATGGATTGACCGTCTTGGGTATTTATGGGCAGAAGGAAAACTTATCGATAAAGTCGGTGCCGTTTTCTGTACCACTGCAACAACACATGGCGGATTAGAAATGACGATGCATAATTTGATTACGCCAATGTTCCATCAAGGGATGCTTGTGGTCGGCCTTCCTGGAAATGTTCCAGAAAATGCGTTATACGGCTCTTATTATGGAGCAGGTGTGACGTGCCCGATTGATTCTGATGAAGTGATTTCTACAGAAGGCATTGAGCTGGGGAAAGCATTAGGAAGACGTGTAGCATCAGTCACTGCGTCATTTAAGCGATAAGGAGAGGGTTCTTTTGGCGACGATTATTGTAGCGTTAGTAGCTGCTGTTCTAGTCATTATCGGATTAGTAGCGTTCAATGTCAGACACGCTTCGGCCGAGAAGGAAGAGATCAAAGAAGATGTATCGAATCATCCTGACGTGCCGCATAGCGAGCCAGAAGTTGCGGCGAGACCTGTAGAGCCTGAAGTGGAAGAAAAAGCGTCAGAGCCTTCTCAGACAGATGATGCTCCGTCAGGTGATGATTTCTATAGACAGGCGCTTCAAAAGTTTAAACAGCCAGAACCACCTGTCAAAGAAGAAGAACCAGAGACGAAAATGAATGATGATATGTATCGTTCTGCTTTACAGAAACTAAAGCAGAAGGACAAATAAAAAGAGAACCTCTCGTCAGGTTCTCTTTTTTTTATTACACAAAAAAACCGCCGGCATAAAAGCCGAGCGGTTTTCCTTCACTCTATAAAGTGCTAAAAGAGCAGATGCTCTTAAATTACGCTTTGTTAACGTTAGCAGCTTGTGGTCCACGGTTACCTTCAACGATTTCGAAAGAAACTGATTGACCTTCTTCTAAAGTTTTGAAGCCTTCGCCTTGGATAGCAGAGAAGTGAACGAATACATCGTCTTGACCTTCTACTTCGATGAATCCGAAACCTTTTTCAGAGTTGAACCATTTTACTTTACCTTCTAACATGAAATTTCCTCCTAAAGCGATCTTAACGCTTAAATTCACTATTCTTGCTCTTACACAAACTTCAAAGACGAAAACTCTTTCAAAACTTTCTTCTTAAAGATGATACGAACAAAAATAATTACCTTTACTTTACCAGTGTTTGCGGGAAAAAACAACTGTTATACGAAAACTTTTTTAAAAATAATTAGCGCTAACAAATTGAGGAAAAAGCCTATGTTAAGTGTTCTCTTTTTCGTCCAGAAAAGCTCACTTTGTTTCTGCCTGACTGCTTCGCTTTATAGAGCTCCTGGTCTGCAATAATCGGTAATTGTTTCATGTTTTCACTTGTTCCTGCATCATAAGCACATCCAATTGACACCGTAATGTGAATCGATGTTCCGTTTTGTAAATAAATTGGCTGATCCGCCATTTTTTTTCGTAAACGTTCCGCAATTTGCCATGTTTTTTCAACGGAACAATTCGGTAAAAGCACAGCAAATTCTTCACCACCGATCCGCCCAATATAATCAGAGCTTCTTGTGTTTTTAATTAGCCTTGTTCCGATTTCTTTTAAAACGATATCTCCCTCATGATGTCCATACTGATCATTGATGGTTTTGAAATAATCGATGTCTAGGTAAATCAAGGACATTTGATGGATAGGTTGCTTTAAGTTCAGAGAAAAAGCATCACTTAATATTTCATCGAATTTCCGTTTATTTAAAACACCAGTTAAAAAGTCATAATGAGCTTGGAATTTATACAAATTTAACATCTGATACGCTTTTGTTTGATGCTCAATGACATAAAAGTTAAATAAACCGGCAATATACGAGAAAATCCAATAGGCAGTATGCAGTTCAAACGATCTTTCATTGACGATGATGATAAATAAAATCGTCGCAATGACGTTACTCATGGTAATAGATAACAGCATTTTTACGACGTGATTGATATGACGCTCAGCAATTAAAAAAGAAGCTGTGGCGATAAATATCATGGAAAAAATATTAATGAAAGAAGCAACATTGGCTTCGATTAATAATCGGCCAATAATGATCACGCAGGCTGCAATGAACGTTTGTGCAATGCCTCCATAAAATGCCGTTAAAATAAGGGGGATATGTCTTAAATCGATGATGGCTGGTCCTGCTTTAATAGAGAAAAACATTAAGAGGACACCGAGTAACCCAGAAATCATTCCTTTAAAAATTTGTCTGAGCAAGGTGTCTTCCTTTTTTAAAAAATTCTCTTTAAACACAAGCATCAATAAATAATGGAAAGTGACAAGAATTGTTAAATTAATAAAGAGGTCTCTTAGCAAAATAAAATCACCTTTTTAAAATTACTAAAATTTGTTGCAAAAGAAAAGAGGAAACAAGATAATTAATAAAAATTTCACTTATGAGGGGTTTAAAATGAGGAGAAAACAATTTCCAGATCGAACGGACTGGCTTTCTTTTTTTGAGACGTGGCCTGATGAAGGATTTGAACGAGATATGCCCATTGAATATCAAGATCTAACGTTTCGGTTTGAGAATGAGGAAGAGCGATTTGTGGTGACGATGTCTCTTGGAGTACAAGAATTTTCTTTGAAGGCTGTTCGAAAAAAGGACGCATCCGTTTTAGGAGTATATGCCTTTAAAACTGTGCGACATGTAGAAATAAAAAAGGATCGGCAGCATGAAAAAGAGCTGTTGATACTATTAGATGGTGTGGAACGGTTTGTTATCACGATCGAAATCACCTTCTTACCTTCCTTCTGCATCATGGTGAAAGAGCATTTTTCAGGAGAATGAACAGGAGCCTTTCTGAAAAAAGGCTCCTGTTTTAGTTATTTGTGCTCGATGTCATTGAGTACTTGCTGAATAGATTCATCATCCATTACATTCATGACACTTTCATCAATGTGAAGAGACTGGGCGTAAGACTCTCTCGGCGGCTGATGAGTTTGGTATGTTTTTGATGATGTTTGATGCTGATTTGTTTCATTTGGCTGGACAGCGGTGAATGCCTGCTTGATCATTTGTCCGACTTCAGCTGTGCCTTTTGAGTCTTTATGTGAATGCGAATGGGACTCATGACGAGATGACTCATGCTGGTGTTGATCTTTGCCTTTCATCATTGAGGACAAATTCATTTGAGTCATGCTGCTTAGTCTTCTCCGTAATAGTGGTGAAAATAATGCAATGATGGCTGTTGATGCTGCGATCATTGCACCAGTACTCATACCTTTTCTCTTTTTAAACAAACGAATCCCTCCATTTGATCGTGATGATACTTCTTCATCATGTTTAGGATGACCAATCAAGGCTGATTTATGAATTCATTGCTGAAATAGAGGATGTGTGCATAAAAAGTCTGCTGGATGAAAAACCTATGAGCAAAAGGAGGGAATCAATTGATGAATAAGAAATGGATGCTATCTTTATTACTCGTTCCAACATTGATCACTGCTGGGTGTGGAATGAACAACCAAGGCGATGAACGAAGAGGAACAATGAAACGACAGTACGAAAATGTCACATATAAGAACGACAACATGAGACAGGATCAACCAAATGTGCAAACACCTCAGAAGGTGAAAGTGGCAGATAAGGCATCAGAGCTTGTTGCCAACATGTCTGAAGTGAAAACAGCGAACGTACTTGTCACAGGGAAAAATGCATTTGTTGCTGTCGTGCTTGAAGGCAATAAAAGCGGAGATGTAACAGACGATTTGAAAAAGAAAATTTCTGACAAAGTCAAATCGACGGATCAACAAATTGATAATGTGTATGTATCTGCTAATCCAGACTTTGTCGATCGTATGGCAGGGTACGGAAAACGTATTAGAAGTGGAGAGCCAATTTCAGGATTCTTCGACGAGTTTACTGAAACGGTTCGACGTGTCTTCCCTGAATCTAAATAGCTACGACAAAAGCCGTATGTCATATGCGGCTTTTTTGTTTGGAACCGCACCTTGCGCACCTGACTGCATAAAGTAAAAAATATATCACCTCTTGTTGATCTTTGTTTTTTCATAGAAAGAGAAAGAGGTTGCAGGATGAATTCAGGTGGGGAGTAAATGAAAGCAAAACCGTCATTAATTCATAAAAAACTTGTAAGCGGAATGATTGCAGCAGGTTTGATTTTTTATGCGTTCACTGCGTACTTGATTTATGTAGCGTTCCAGCTGGCAGGGCAATATCTAGAGGAGCATTCTTCGCCTAAAACGGTCTTAACGGAAGGACTCAATAAGCAAGTCTATGAACATATTCGAATCTACTATGCAGACGATGAGAGCGCCTTTGTCGATCTGACCATAGAAGCGCTTGAGCAGGCAAAGAAGAGGACGATGTCAGTGTTTCAGTATGAAGCTGATAAACCGTTAGATATCATTTATTTTGATGATAAAGAGACGATTGAGCAATTTGCTGGCATCAAGCATATTACAGGTTTTTATTCTGATGTTGATCATATGATTGGATTATACCCAGATAAACGGGAAGAATTGTTGAAGAAAGAGACACTGCCTTTATACTTTTTCAACACGTTATTCATTCATGAGTATGCCCATTTCGTTTTCTATGAAAAGGTGCATGCATATAAGGTATCTCCAGTCGTCTTTCCCCTTTGGTTCCATGAAGGAACAGCAGAATGGACGGCCTATGATGTGCTGAATGCCACGTCTGAACGGTTTGACGTCATTCCTTTTAAATCTCTTTATTCTGATCAAGACTGGCAAGAATCTCGCACGACGTATGAGACAGATGTTTATTTACAAAGCTACTATATGATCTATGAGCTTGTGGAGCTTTATGGACGAGATGTCATACATGAGATCATGGAGGAAACGGCGAAAACTAGTCGTTTTGATAGAGGGTTTGAACAAGCGACAGGACAACGTCTCACAGATTTTGAAGAGCAATTTAAACTGAATTATCAAAGAAAAAACGGCTGACCTGTAAATAGGTCGGCCGTTGTTTTTATTTAATGAAGCGGTTTTTGCTGGTTGGCTTTGCTCGGCGGCATCTGCACTTGTCCCTGCATAGGGGCAAATGTAGATGTCATCGCCTGCATATCTTGAGCTGTAAGCTGCGGAACTTGATAATAGCTATGTTTGTTTTGATATAAGAAAATTTCATACGCCATTTCAATAAAGTTCGGGATTTGCGCTGCAAGCACACGTCGTACCACAGGGTTTGTGACCTCTAATGCAGTCATTGAGAGTAATCCAGCATGAGATTTCATAAGACCAAGCATATGCCCTGTAATTCCCGCATCCTTTACATCCTGTAATGATTGATTTGGCTTCTTAGGCTGAGATGGTTTTATTCCGTATGTCACCTGTGTCTGTTCGTTCATCATATAAGTAGATGTTTCTTCACTAGGCTTTTGACCAGTAGAAAAGCAATCTACCGTGACGTTGTACTGGGACAATACAAATTGATATTGTCGATCTAACATGTCGGATAATGCGGGATCTTGGATAAATTGCCGAAAGATCATGTATTGATCCAAAATATTAATGGTCCCTGCTAATACCTCATGTAAATCAAATAACTCATGCCCGCCATGATTGAATTGGGGCTGCTGGACATGTCCTTGAACGTTTGGTTGCTGATCGTTTTGCATAAAGAATCCTCCTTCTGTTTATACAGTCTGTTTTAATGTGAGGAAGTTTTCCTCCTTTCATGCAAAAAACATTATTTACAATTAGAGGGTTTTCTTCCTTTTTGTCGAAAAAATGTATCAGACGAATGAACATGGGGGTACCAGATGCAGGACAAAATCATTAATCGTTTGATAGAAGACGAACATGTGCAGGCACCAGTGATTGGCATCGGTGTTTCGCCGTTTGAACAGCATCATCTTGAGGCTTTTTTTCAATCATTTCCGCATGAATTAAATGCCTCTTTTATTGTTGTGCAAAATCATGTGACAGGCGATTGTGTAACTGATTTGGAAGCACTTGTTTTACCGATTGGCTACCGGGCAAAGCCGATTAAGCATGGTGAGAAAGTCATGAAAAATACGATTTATGTTTGTCCGCAGCATGCAGCTGTGACATTGACAGAAGACAAACGGCTACACATAACAGAGCAGCATCCTACAAACAAGGCGTGTGCTGTGAATTCGTTGTTTCAGTCACTTGCCAATGTGCAAAAGGAAGAGGCCTATGCGATCTTTTTTCAAAAAGGCTATTGTGTAGGAAGTGGTTTGCTTCAAATCGTTGAGCAAGGCGGTACAGCCATATCGTGCAGTGAGACAAATAGTGGGTTTGATCGTATGTATCATCAAACATTTCAAGACCCTTCTTCACTTGCGTCATATATAGCCAACATCATCAACGTTCCGCAGACAGATGTTGCAGACCCTGTTTTAATCAGAATCATTGAACGTCTTGAAATGCATAAAGGAATTGCATTTTCAACCTATGAGAAGCGCAGACTGCTCTCTGTCATTCAAAAAAGAATGAGGAGTGCGAACCAATCGATCTCCTTGTTGTCCGAGTACGATCGTTTATTAGAGAGAGAACCAGATGAGCTTGATCGCCTGCATGTACAGCTTTTAAGCGGCACGACTTCCTTTTTTAGAGATATGGAAGCCTTTCGAGTATGTGAACATCACATCATTCCGTCGATCATTGATAATACATTAAAAAATGGGAAATCTCGATGCCGAATTTGGATTGCAGGATGTTCTACAGGTGAAGAAGCCTATTCTTTTGCGATGTTATTTTTAGAAGAAATGAAACGAAGACAAGTGTCCATTGAACTTCAAGTGTTTGCAACAGACATCAACCGGAAAGCCATTCAAAGTGCAAGCAAAGGTGTTTATTCGCTTGAATCTATGGCACGGATGCCAGAAAAATGGAGGGCGCGATATTTCGAAAAAAAAGGTGACGCTTTTATTGTGAAGCAGTCGCTTAGAAAACATATTGTCTTTGCTCCTCACAATTTATTGATCGATTCACCTTTTATCCACCTCGATTTTATCAGTTGCCGAAATGTTCTGATGTACTTCCAGCCAGAAGTACAAAAACGAGTCTTATCTCGATTCCAATATGCACTAAAGGATCAAGGGATGTTGATATTAGGACCGAATGAAAAGGTACCCAATATCCCTCGTTTATTTCATTTGTTAAATGAAAAGTGGAACATTTACACCCACTCAAACGTTCCTAAATACAATGCAGGTCATACGGAGTTAAAAAAACGAGCTGTCCAATATATGAAAGAAGTAGAGCAGGAGTATGATGCATGTTTCATCATAGACGATTGCGAGAAAATTCTCGCGATATCAAACGGTGCCTATTCTTTCTTAGCGCATGCAGAAGTCTCAGATGAATTATGTGAATATGTAACCCCTGATTATATGAAAGAGATACTAAGTCAAAGCTTTCAAAAGGTGTGGACTGAAGAGACTGAGGTTGTCTTTCAACATGTCCTCATTTCGGAAAATGGAAGAAAGCAGTATGCAGATTTTACAGTGAAACATTTTGATCGCCGTTTTAAAGGAGTATACGTCATTCTCATTCGGAAGAGTGAGAGAGGAAAAAATCAAAAGAACGGCAGGGACAAAGGGATGTTAGAGCAGAATTCGGTTTATCAACAGCGAATTGTCGATTTAGAAAACGAGCTCAATGAGGTCAAACAAAAGGAGCAAGAAGCAAGGGCTCAATTAAAAGAAAAAAACAAGCAAATAGAAGTGCGCGAGAAAACAAACGAGCATTTTATTAATATCATTAACAACTTAAAGGTGACAAGAGAAGAACTGTACCGGCCGTCTGTGAAGCCAGAACTTGCCACGTTGTTTGTGGACCGGGAAATGAATATTCGCTATCACACTCCTACAGCTGCCTCTTTATTCACTTCAGCTCAAACCCGGCACCAGCAAACGTTTCAATCGATGGTGAAGAAGCTATCGAAGGAAATGCTCTATCATGATATTCAATCTGTCATTTCAGATAGGCGCGTGATCGAACGTGAAATTGAAACGAACGAAGGAGAACAATTCACGGTTCATTTGACGCCTTTCTATGATCAAGATCGCGAGGGAGCAGTGATGACCTGGATCAAAATGACCGAAATGACGAAATTGAAGCAGGCTCTTCATCTTGCGGTGACAGCACTTGATAACAGCCATATTCATATTGTGGTTGCAACAGGAGAAGGCGTTATTCAGTGTGTCAACCAGCGCTTTTGTCAGTTTGTACAACAGCATGAATATGACTTGATCGGAAAAGATATTTTTTCTGTCTATTATGCGTTGTGTCAATGTGATGATCTAGTGAAACAATGGGACGTGTGTTTAAGAGAGGGCAGCTGGACAGGTGAGTTGTATTTTCAGGACTTATCAGGGCGTGAGCGATGGGAAAGAGTCTCTTTACACCGAATCGATGACCCTGACAAAATGCAGTCTACTGTCATGCGGATTTCGGAGGATATTACAAGTCAAAAACAGTCTGAGAAAATGCTGATGAAGTCTGAAATGCTGTCAGCAGTTGGACAGCTTGCAGCTGGTATTGCCCATGAGATACGTAACCCACTTACGTCGTTAAAAGGCTTTTTACAGCTAATGATTCAAAGTAAAAAGTATAAGAAGGATTATGCCGATGTGATGATGTCAGAGTTTAATCGGCTTGAGTCTATTATTAACGAGTTCCTTGTGCTCTCTAGAAGCAAATCTGTTAAATTTGAACCGGTGAATGTGAACCTTCTCCTCGAAGAAGTCATTATGGTCGTTGAATCTCAGGCGGTCTTAAAAGGAGTGTCGATTCAAAAGAATTTGGCTCCCTCTCTGCCACATATTCAAGGCATTCCAAATGAACTGAAACAAGTGTTCCTTAACATTCTTAAAAATGGAATTGAAGCGATGGATGGAGTAACAGGTGTGATCCAAGTGACTTCATTATTGAAAAACGACCAAATGATGCTGATATTTGAAGACCAAGGAAAGGGCATACCAGAAGAGGAGATTGGGAAATTAGGTGAACCTTTTTACACAACGAAAGAAAAAGGCACGGGTCTTGGATTAATGATGACCATTAAGATTATTGAAAGTCATGGCGGTACCATTCGTTTTGAGAGCAAAAGCTTTGAAGGAACACGTGTGATTATTACGTTTCCAAGTAATTGAGATCAGTTTTACACGAAATCCATCCAGTCTCAATATTTGCTTTGTACACTAGAAGAGATGAAGTTCAAAGGGGAGAAATCTAATGAAACGTATACAATCCATTCGAATGGTCTGTTGTTTGATTTTGGTGATATTTAGTCTGCAATCTTTACTGCCTAGTATGATGACAGCTGAGGCGTTTAGTGTTTCTGAGAAGAAGGACACTTTGTGGAAACAAACAAAGCCGATGAACATAAAAAAAGCTCGCAAACTGATAGGAGAAACGGTGACGGTGAGCGGTATCGTAACAGCAGATCAATCCGCTATAGGGAATGGGAAACTATCAACATATATTCAAGACAAAACAGCTGGTCTCAATATTTATTCTGCGCAGCCTAAAAACTTCCCAGAACTAAAAGCTGGCATGAAGGTCACGGTGACAGGCAAGATCACGACTTATAAAGGGCTCATTGAAATTGTGCCAGATCAAGACCATCTGAAGATTGATGCTGTGAATCAACCATTGCCTTCGCCAAAAAAAGTTTCAGTGAAACAATTGGAAACGGATCAGGCAGGTAAATATGAAGGAAGATTAGTGAAGGTAAAAGGCTATGTAGAACAGGCGCCAGATCAGCCGGCTGGCGGTGGATACAATGTGGTCATCATCGATAAAAAATATCATAGCACAGTCCTTAGAGTCATGGTTGATACTGGTGCCATTGATCAAGTGAAGACCGGAAAATGGTATGAGTTTACTGGCGTTTTAAGCAGATATGATACGCTGCAAGTACTTCCAAGACACAAAACCGATGTCAAATTGCTGAAGCACCAGCCAAAGCCGCCAAAAATCAAAAAAGAATATGAGGCAACGGTAGATCGTGTTGTGGATGGAGATACCATTCATTTGAAGAAGCCTGTGCTCGGCACAACAAAGGTACGCTTCGTGAATATGGACACACCAGAAACCTACCACCAGCCCAAAAATGAATTAGATCAAAACCAGCTGCGCTTTGGACAAAAAGCGACGGATTATTTAAAAACGCTTCTTTCAAGTGGTGATCGAGTCACATTAAAGATTGGCCCGGAAGCAAAGGATGGATATGGACGTCTTTTAGCTCAAGTCAAAACCAAAAAAGGGCTGAATACGAACCTAGAGCTTGTGAAAAAAGGATATGCCCCTACTTATTTCATTTGGCCTGTTGGAGATGAAAAAGAGTATCGGATGTTCCAGCAAGCAGTGAAAGATGCCAAGGAAAAAGGGCTTGGTATTTGGAATGAAGAAGATCCTCTGCTAGAACAGCCGTTTGAATTTAGAGCACGCGAGCAGAAAAAAGGGCTCACACGTTATGTGGGAGATTCATCTGCAAAAACCTACGTATCACCTGACAGCTGGAATGAGATCGATGTGGATAAACGTATCTTTTTTGCTTCTAAAGAAGAAGCAGAGCAGGCTGGATATCAGGCGTCAGAATCATCCAGTGAAGTTCCATTAACCATTTTAAGTATGAATGATTTGCATGGGAAAATTGATCAGCAATATGAGCTGGATGTAAAAGGTGATGGCAGTAAAGGAACATATGGACGGATGGATTATGTGGCGGCTTATATAAAACAAAAGCAAGCTGCGCAAAAAAATACACTGACAGTTCATGCAGGAGATATGATAGGCGGAAGCTCGCCGGTTTCTTCTCTTTTACAAGATGAACCAACCGTTGAACTAATGGAGAACATCGGCTTTGATGTTGGGACTGTCGGCAACCATGAGTTTGATGAAGGTGTAGATGAATTATTGCGCATCTTAAAAGGTGGAGATCACCCGAAAGGCACAAAAGGATACGATGGGCAGAACTTCCCGCTTGTTTGTGCAAACTGCGAATACAAGGATACTGGCAAACCACTTTTACCAGCCTATGAAATCATGGATGTCGAAGGAATTCCTGTAGCTTTTATCGGGGTTGTGACAACATCAGCGGCAGGTATGGTCATGCCAGAAGGAATTAAAGACATTCAATTTACTGATGAAGTCCAAGCTGTCAATGAAGCAACGAAAGAATTAAAGCAAAAAGGGATTAAAGCGATCGCAGTTCTGGCTCATATGACCGCCTCTCAAAATGGCGATACCATTACTGGAGAAAGCGCAAGGCTCGCCAAAGAAGGTGATGACGAAATTGATGTCATTTTCGCTGGCCATAATCACGAAGTGGTCAATGGAGAAGTGAATGGAAAATTAATTGTCCAAGCCTTTGAATACGGAAAGGCAATTGGAGAAGTCAATGTCACACTTGACCGGAAAACAAAGGATATTGTCAAAAAGAGTGCAAACATCCAGTATATAGACCAGGCTGGTATTGAAAAGGATCAGGAAGCAGCGGACATTTTAGCCCATTACGGAAAAGAAGTGGAGCCGATTATTAGTGAGGTTGTTGGAGAAGCTGGCGTCAAGATGGAAGGTGGCTATTCCAATGATGGTGATACACCACTTGGCAACCTCATTGCGGATGGCATGAGATATTCAATGAAAAGTGACTTTGCCATGATGAATGGCGGCGGGATCAGACAAAATCTCGAAAAAGGACCGATTACTTGGGGTGATCTCTTTAATATTCAGCCATTCGGAAATGTGTTAGTGAAGCTGGACATCAAGGGGAAAGATTTAGTTGATATCATTGAAGCTCAAATATCTCCTCAATTTGGACCGGATTATAGCATTTCAGGCTTTTCTTATTCGTACGATCCGTTAACATATAAAGTAGTCGACTTAAAACTGCCTGATGGTTCTTCCGTTGTTTTCGACAAAACGTATACACTCACAGTGAATAATTTCATGGCGACTGCCACTGGAAGTAAGTATGCGCCGATTGGACGGCTAGGGAAGAATCCGGAAACAGGCCCAGAAGATTTAGAAGCAACAGTCGCTTTTGTAAAGAGCTTCGAGGGAGCTTCTATTGTGTATCAAAAAGAGGGCCGAATTCAACAAGCGAAACAAGAAGAAAAGGCAGCAGCAAGCTAAAGAATCATCACCAAGGGCGAAGGAGTTAAAGCATGAAAAAGTGGCTTGCAGTGATTGTCATGTCAGCGGGAATTGTGGTGCTTGGCTGGGGAATCTGGCAAATGGCTTCTACTCACCTACAAACAGCACATTCTTTAGAGGAAGCAAAAAAGGTCGTAGAAACTGATCAAGGGATGACAAAGGAAAAATTTTCACCTGAAATGGGGAAAGCCTCTGGCATCCTGACCATTCCGAAATTAAAAGCCGATTTGCCGATTGTTGAAGGGACAGATGCGGACGACCTTGCCAAAGGCGTCGGTCATTACAAAGGCAGTTATTACCCTGATCAAAATGGACAAATCGTTTTGTCGGGACACAGGGATACGGTCTTCCGCCGGACTGGTGAACTGGATATTGGGGATCAGCTGAAAATCACTGTACCGTATGGTGAGTTTGTTTATGAAATTACGCATACGAAAATTGTGGATCAGCATGATACATCCATTATTACCTTACAAAATAAAAAAGAAGAGCTTGTGTTAACCACATGCTATCCATTTCATTTTGTCGGCAACGCACCAGAGCGGTACATTATTTATGCGAAAAGAGCATCTGTCTAACGTCAAAAGAGCCTGTATGATCAGGCTCTTTTTTCTACATATTGTCCATTAATTCAGCCATATCAGGTGGGAGCGGTGCTTCTATCGTCAGCTTTTCACCTGTGAATGGATGGTTCATGTCTACTTGTTTGGCATGAAGGGCGCACCTGTTTATCAGGTCACGCTTCCCGCCATATAATGTATCGCCAGATAAAGGATGCCCGAGACTGCTAAGATGGACCCGAATTTGATGCGTTCTGCCTGTTTCTAATCGCAGCTTAATGGCCGTCATCTGTAAACGTTTATTGAGATGGAAGACCTCATAATGAGTCTTGGCGCTTTGACCAGTAGGAGAAACCCTCCTTCTGACGGCATGGTGTTTATCACGTCCAATGGCTGCTTGGATCGTTCCTTTCTTTTTCTTAAACAGTCCTTGTGCGATGGCAAGATACGTTCTGTTAATCGCTTTTTTTGAAAGCATTTGATCGAGTACAGCATGTGCCAACCTGTGTTTGGCAAAAATGACGGTGCCACTTGTGTCTTGATCCAGCCTATGTATATGTCTGACCCGCTTTTCTTCTCCATTTGCTTGAAAATGGAAAGCGACTAGGTTCGCCAGCGTACCTGTTTGTCCTTTTTCATTTGGATGCGTCGGCCTTCCAGCAGGCTTTTGGACAATTAATAAATGCTCGTCTTCAAAGAGTACCTCTAATTCACCGTATTCTGGCGTTACATCACTTTCTTCCGTCTCAAATAAATCAATGAGAATCTGATCACCTGTACTCACTTTTGCAGCATGGTGGGCAGGTTTTTGATTGAGACGGACTTTTTGGTGCTCCATCCAAAAATGGATAATCGGTTTAGAGGCAGACACTTCTTCTTTTAAAAATTGACTTAAGGAAATGCCATTTTGCTGCTCACCTACTTTTAGGGAGAGCGTGTGTCCTTTTATGATCATGATATTCGTCCTCTCTTTGGGTATATATAGGAAACACTTACCTTGGCGAATGACTTTTTTTCTGTGCTATTCTGAATGGAGTAATAACGACAGAGAGGTAGATGCCACGTGAGATTAATGAAAGCTGCGACAGACCTTCAGGAGCAGGAAATTGAAGAAATATCAAAGGAAATTGAAGATCTTTTATCCCATTCCGTAAATGAAGAAGAGCAGGAAAAACAACCCCCGCTTACATTCATTGATGGTGTGTATAACGGGACAATGGATGATGCTTTTGGTATCTTATCAGGTCTTCAGTTATTACATACCATTATTTTAAAGCCGAAGCGTCATATCACAAAACGAGATCGTGAGTTATTTGAACTCAACCGTGAACAAGTTAATGCGTGCGGCTTTTCTTTCCCGTTTGATTTAGATGATTTTGCAGGCCGTCACCTTCAAAATGCGTAAAAGTTGGTGTGAACTTCCTTGTTAACTTACAAGGTCGTCGCACATACTATTTTTAAGGGAACGGAGAAACCTTCAAGATCTGTAATACCAATTCCGCTCTTTTTCAACAATGTCTATTCTCCACGAATCGGAGCGCTTGGATCTCTTGCAGAAAGAATCGAACATGACAGGAGCCTGACAAAACGATGCAGGCTCCTTTTATACATAATCATTTTAGCAGACATTCATCTTTGAAAGTCAATTTTATTCACGATATGATAGCAGTATGGAAGATATTTCAGACTTTCGGAAAAAGGAGTGGCCTCTTTGGTAAAGGCGATTATATTTGATTTTGATGGATTAATTTTAGATACAGAAACACATGAATATGAGGTTCTGCAGGAAATGTTTGCTGAGCATGAATCGGAGCTGCCTCTGTCTGTATGGGGAAATGTGATTGGAACGCAGGCGGGTTTTAAGCCTTTTGAATATTTGGAAGAGCAGTTAGGGAAGACATTAGATCATGAGGCGCTTACAGCGGACCGGCGTTCTCGTTTTCAAAAGAGAATGAAGGACGAAGCAGCAAGACCTGGTGTAGAAGCTTATTTAGAAGCGGCAAAGGAGCTTGGAATTAAGATTGGACTCGCTTCCAGCTCAGATTATAAATGGGTGTCTGATCACCTCAAACAAATTGGACTTTTCGATTACTTTGAATGTATCCGCACGTCAGACGATGTGGAAGAAGTGAAGCCTAACCCAGAACTTTATTTGCAAACCGCACAATGCTTAGGCGTTGAGCCAAAAGATTGCGTGGCATTTGAGGACTCTGTGAATGGGTCAATCGCTGCCAAACGAGCGGGTATGAAATGTGTCATCGTGCCAAATAAAGTGACGAGCACACTGCAGTTTGAAGAATATGACGCGAGATTAGAATCCATGGCTGAAATCGAATTGCTCCAGCTATTCCATCAGCTTGAAAAAGAGGATCAGTAAGGGGGCAATACATCATGGCAGAAAAACTAGATTTAACGCGATTTGAAAAAAGAATGGTGATTCGAAATATTAGAGAAGAAGATATCGACCGAATCATCGCATTGCAAGAGGTATGCTTTCCAGGCATGGACCCTTGGAAAAAAGAGCACCTTGAAAGCCACCTTGAACATTTCCCAGAAGGCCAGTTCTGTGCGGAATTCGAGGGAGAAATCATTGGCTCATGTTCAAGTTTATTAATTAACTTTGATGAATACGATGATCGTCACACATGGCAGGACATCACAGATGATGGATATATCACAAACCATAATCCAGATGGGATGAATATGTACGGAATTGAAGTAATGGTCAGTCCTGAGTACCGCCGGATGAAAATCGGTCATCGTTTATACGAAGCAAGAAAAGACTTAGCGAGAAGATTAAATTTAAAAAGCATCATCATTGGTGGACGTATCCCGAATTATCATAAATATCAAGAGGAAATGACGCCTCGCCAATATGTAGAGCAAGTCATGCTGCACCAAATTTATGATCCTGTGCTATCTTTTCAGCTGTTAAATGAATTTAGCCTGATGCGGATCAATCCGAATTACTTGCCGGATGATAAAGCTTCCAGCACGTACGCAACGCTAATGGAATGGAACAATGTCGATTATCGCCCGCAATCGAAAAGATATTATAAATCGGCGTTCCCAGTGCGAATTTGTGTCATTCAATATGCAATGAAGCAAATTCATTCCTTTGAGGAGTTTATGAATCAAGTGGAGTATTACGTGGATGTGGCATCAGATGCGTCAGCTGACTTTGCCGTTTTCCCGGAAATCTTTACAACCCAGCTTATGTCATATTTAGAAGAGAGATCACCAAGTCTAGCAGTGCAGCGGATCACAGAATATACCGAGGACTACATCAATTTGTTTACAGATCTCTCGGTCAAGTACAACATTAATATCATCGGTGGTTCTCATTTCGTTGAAGAGGAAGGGAAAATCTATAATATCGCCTATTTATTTAGACGTGATGGAACGATTGAAAAGCAATATAAGTTGCATATCACGCCGAATGAAAGAAAATGGTGGGGGATTTCAGCTGGTGACCAAGTCCGGGTATTTGATACGGACTGCGGTAAAATTGCGATCCAAATTTGCTACGATATTGAATTCCCTGAGCTTGCTCGAATTGCAGCTGACAAAGGAGCGAAAATTATTTTCACTCCATTCTGTACAGAAGACCGTCAAGGCTATTTACGAGTGCGTTATTGTGCGCAGGCGAGAGCGGTTGAAAATCAGATATATACGGTCATTTCTGGAACGGTCGGAAACCTTCCGCAAACAGAAAACATGGATGTCCAATATGCACAATCAGCCATCTTTGCACCATCTGATTTTGAATTCGCAAGAGATGGCATTGTAGGAGAATGCAACCCGAATATTGAAATGGTGGTTGTCGGTGATGTCGACTTAGAAATATTAAGAAGGCAGCGTCAAGATGGGACGGTTCGTCAGCTGAAAGACCGAAGAAGAGACGTGTACCATATTGAATATAAGAAATAACCAAAACAAGCGCCCCGCAGTTATGCGAGGCGCTTTTCTGTATGTTTACATTTTCTTTAATGCCACTGTAGCAAAATGGGCAATGCTTTTGGCAGCTAAAAATGGAACGTCTGATTTAACAAGAGATTGATAAATCGTTTTTTCTACTTGTTTCCATGTAAGATCAGACTCTTCTAAAAGATTTTTTAAATCAGGTCCTACATGCTGGTTGAAAAACTGTTCAAATTGTTCACGTTTTTCTTGTCCGGCAATCACTTCTAATTTTTGTAGCCACTTTTCTTGTTTTTGGAAAGATTGTTCGATGTTTTGTTTAATGGTGTCTGTTGTTGAAGGAAGCTGAAAATCACTTTCTGCTGTCACCTGCTTCGTTTGAATAGATGCAGCATCAGCTGTTTGTGTAATAGGTGAAGCGAATAAAAGGACAGAGGTGGAGAGCATCAAAGATTTTGCGATTGTTTTCATTAAGAAAACCTCCTAGTTCATTTAGTATTGTGCACGAGATTTATTATACATTTTTGTTAAAATAAGGTAATGGGGCTTACCGCTTATTTTTTCATGCGACAAAGGGATGCCAAATGAAAAGACGAATATACTGAATGGAAATGATGTTTTACAAAGGGAGAGGGATATGGGGCGACAATCTAAACATCTGTATATCAATTTGCCGGTTAAGCATGTAAATGAGTCAAAGGCTTTCTTTGAACAGCTGGGTTTTGACTTTCAACAAGAACTGACGAATGAACATGCTGCTTGTTTCGTGATGAATGAGACGATCACAGTCATGCTGTTATCACTTAAGCATTTCCAATCCATTTCAGAGAAGGAATTGGTAGATGCTAGAAATGGCGCAGAGGTCATTATCTCTTTACAGGTCGAGACGAGGGAAGAGGTTGATGAGCTTGTAGAGCGTGCGATCGCAGCTGGTGGTTCACCGTTTAAGGAAAAACAAGACCATGATTTCATGTATGGCTGGAGCTTTCAGGATCGTGATGGTCATTTATGGGAAGTGTTTTATATGGATGAGGAGAGAAGCGACCTTTCATAAGGGTGCTTCTTTTTTATTGATGATCAGTGGTATGATAAGAGGGTAAAAAATAAGGAATTCATCTAGAGAAAAGTAGGTGCTGCATGGAGTTTTTACTTGTCTTAATGCCAGTGTTCGGCATATTCCTTATAGGGTATATTGGGCAGAAGACAATTGGTTTTGATATACATACGCTCTCATCAATGTCTTTATATTTAATGTCACCATTTCTTGCGTTTGAAACCTTTTATCAAAATAAAGTATCGATGGACTATGTGTACTTATCAATATTTGTCGTAGGGCTTTGTCTTTCACTTGTTTTATGTGTCTTCATTTTATCTCGAATTTACGGGTATTCGAATGAAACGTATTGTGCCATGATTTTGTCATCAGCATTTATGAATAATGGAAATTACGGCACGCCTGTTGTCCTTCTTGTTTTTGGAGCAGCTGGTTTAGATATTGCGATTGTGCTAATGGTCCTTCAGCAGCTCGTCATGAGTACGATCGGCATGTATTATGCAGCAAAAGGTGGAGAAGACGCGGGAGACTTAAAGGTCGTTCTAAAAAAAGTGCTGCGTATGCCGGTTGCTTACGGGGCTCTTCTTGGTCTATTATTTCAGCTCATTGACCTTTCATTACCTAAAGAGCTTATGACAGGTGTTCAGCTGGTCGGGGATGCAGCGATACCAACGATTATGCTGATTTTAGGTATGCAGCTCGCAGTGATTTCTTTTAAACAAGTGGATTATCGCAATATTTCCTATGCGGTGCTGCTCAAGCTGTTTATTTCACCTCTCATCGCCTTTGGTTTTACACTTATTTTACCTGTAGATGATTTGGTGAAACAAATTATGATTTTAGTTGCAGCGATGCCGACTGCGGCGAATACCACGCTGATGGCTGTGCAATTTCGAACGAAACCTGAGTTTGTCTCAAGCACGACGTTTCTCAGTACGATTTTAAGTATTGTGACTTTACCTGTTTTATTATGGATTTTATCCATGCACCCTCTGGGATAGGGGACGGCAAACAAAGGGGGACTTATGAATGAATGTAGATGTTCATTTTCAAGTAAGTGATGTGTTAAAAACGAAGCATTTTACGCATGCGAAAGTGTTAGCTGGGGAAAAGGGATTGTTTCGGCAGGTAAAATGGGTACATGTACTTGAAGTGCCTGCTGTAGAGGATTTGTTAAACGGAGGCGAGCTGATCTTAACGACGGCCGCAGGCTTCCATGATCAATTGGAAGTCTTTCAGGCGTTTTTAAGACAGTTGATTGACTCAGGTGCGGCTGGATTATGTATTGAGTTTGTACCGCTCCGGTTTGATGTACCGGAAGAACTGATTATTTATGCAGAAGAACGTGATTTTCCGCTAATTCTGTTTACAAAAGAAGTGAAGTTCGTCAATATTACACAGCATCTCCATACGATGATGATTGAACGTCAGTATCAGATGATGGCAGATTTAGAAGCCTTGTCGTCAAAGTTGAATGAGCTTTTACTAACTCCTCATCCGCAGATGGATATTTTGGATCAAGTGTATCAGCATGTGAGAGGGATACTTTTGTTGATCCCTGTTCAAGGTGAACCGATTATTTTATGTGATTCTTCCAAACAAACAGAAGAGCTTGTGATGAATTATTTGCAATATGCTTCATTACCAAAAGGATATGAAGTGACGCAAAAACAAGTCCTTGCACTCAAACAAACCTTTGCAGACCTCGTCCTCATTCATCAATCGAACACGCTCTCGGAATTTGAACTGCTTGTGATGGATAAAGGAGCGAATGCCCTTGCCCAGCAAACATTAAGAGAGCTTTATACAGAAGAGCTGAAGAAGACAAAAGAGAATGAATGGCTGCAAAAATGGTTTCATGAAGAGCATACAGAAAGAGAGATCATAGAACACCTTGAGGAGACAGAAGGGCTGAAAAAACCGACCGGCTGTGTGGTGATGCTCTTTCAAAAAAACCACCAAATAGAAGAAATCGCAGGGAATCTTTATTTTCTTGTCTCTTGCCGTTCTATTTTTCAGCGTGCTGGTTTCTATTTGATTGTGTACGAGCATCAAGGACAAACCTTATTTATTTTATTGAATACAAGAAAAGTTGAGGACTGGAAAGAGCGTGCAGAAAAAGCGGCAAACGACATCACGCAATTATATGACCGTGAGAAGCCCGGCGAGGCAGTCATCAATTTTGGAATCGGTTCATATTGTGAGCAATTTCAGCACATGAGAAAAAGTTTTCAGGCAGCGAAAGAAGTGCTGCATTTAAAGAAAGTGATGCCGCAACGGATAAAAAGCCCATTTTATCAAGATTTACATATGCTTCGATTGATGCCTGTCATGAAAGAAAGCGGGTTATTAGAATGCATGGTGAAAGAGTATTTGGAGCCGGTGATTCTATATGATAAACAAAATAGCGGAAGGCTCTATCAGACGCTGAATATCTTTTTACAGACAAACGGTTCTAAAAAAGAAACCGCAAGCCAGCTCTATATTGTGAGGCAGACGCTTTATCACAGATTGGATAAGCTTCATGCTTTACTTGGTGAAGATATGATGCAAGCGCCAAAACGTCAAGCGCTTGAATTTGCGATCCTTGCTTATGAATTTTTACAGGGGAATCGCCATTAACGGTATATGTTAGATTTGCCAAGGGATCAAGTAGAGTGTCTCATGGTTCTTTTCAATCAGTTGACGATCTGTCTAATGTAATGTGTCTGGCCCCTTTTTTATAATGAGAGTAACGACACGGGCGGTCTTGTTTCAGTTTCATATGCCTCACTTTTTATCCATATAATGAATGGAGAGGTCATATGCAGGACCGGTTTAAGCTTCTTTGATGATGAAAACGGATACATGGGGGCGTGGGAAGATGAAAACACATAACGCACAAGATCTTCAGGCGAAAGATGATCAGTTCATTTGGCATCATATGAAAGGGACAAACAAAGAAAATGAAAGTATGGTGATTCATGAGGCAGAAGGCGCATGGGTGACAGATATTCATGGAAATCGCTATTTAGACGGGATGTCAGGGTTGTGGTGTGTAAATGCCGGATATGGACGTAAAGAGCTTGCAGAAGCGGCGTATAGGCAATTAAATACGATGCCTTACTACCCACTGACACAAAGCCATGTGCCAGCGATTCAGCTGGCTGAGAAGCTCAATGAATGGCTAGGCGGGGACTATGTGATTTTCTTTTCTAACAGTGGTTCTGAAGCGAACGAAGCGGCATTTAAAATAGCCAAACAATATCATGCGCAAAAGGGAGAGAGTACACGAACAAAATTCATTTCCCGATATCGATCGTATCATGGCAATACAGCAGCAGCTCTAGCCGCAACGGGTCAAGCGCAGCGCAAGTACAAATATGAACCGTTAGGGCAGGGGTTCATCCATGTCGCACCGCCTGATATGTACCGGCATCCTGAAGATCAAGAGAGCTTGGCAAGTGCTGATGCAATCGATCAAGCGATGACGTGGGAATTAAGTGAGACCATTGCTGGCGTCATCATGGAGCCGATGATTACAGGAGGCGGTATCTTAATGCCGCCAAAAGGATATTTGAAGAAGGTGAAAAAAATCTGTGAAGATCATGGGGCGCTCCTCATTGTGGATGAAGTGATATGCGGCTTTGGCCGGACAGGAAAGCGGTTTGGATTTATGCATGAGGAGGTAAAACCAGATATTATCACCATGGCAAAAGGGATCACAAGTGGATATTTACCGCTATCTGCAACGTGCGTGAAACGAGACATTTATGAAGCGTATGCAGGAGAAGATACGTATGACAGGCTACGGCATGTGAATACATTTGGCGGTCACCCTGCTTCCTGTGCGGTTGCGCTTGCTAACTTAGAGATCATGGAAAACGAGCAATTAGTGGAGCGGTCACGCACGCTTGGCCAAGACATGCTCGAACGTTTGCAAGAGTTAAAAGAGCATCCATTTGTCGGTGATGTGAGAGGAAAAGGCCTGCTGTTTGGAATTGAGCTTGTGCAGGATCAGGCGTCAAAAAAGCCAGCTGATCCAAGTGTAGTCGGTCAATTGATTGCAGAATGTAAAAAGCGGGGATTGATCATCGGGAAAAATGGCGATACAGTGGCTGGCTATAATAACGTGGCACAGCTCGCCCCACCGCTAAATATCACTGATGAAGACGCCTCATTCATTATTCATACTTTAAAAGAAAGCATGGCACAATTATAGCAGAGAGGTTTCTCTGCTTTTTTCTATGCCCTGAAAGGATCAGGTTTTGATCGATTTGCTAGGCTGAATGGTCAATGGGCACACTAGGTGTATTGAAAAAAACATGCGATTCTATTACTGTAAGGAGAAGATAGAACCAATACACACGAGAAGGAGACGGCATATGAGTTTTCATGATCAACCCATTCTACCTGCTGTTCGCAATATGAAGCAATTTGAGGAATTTTTAAAAAGTCCATTTACATATGGGGTCTTACTAGATGTTCATTTAGGGCGGCTTAAGGGCATCATGAATGAGGCGAATGCGCATCATAAAAAAATGTTTGTCCATGTCGATCTTATTCACGGAATCAAACATGATGAGTACGGAACGGAATTTATTTGTCAGGAAATGAAACCAGCTGGCATTATTTCTACTAGGTCTTCTGTCATAGTAAAAGCCAAGCAGAAAAAGGTATATGCCATCCAGCGAATGTTTTTACTTGATACAAGTGCGATGGAAAAAAGCATGGAGTTTGTCGGAAAACATCGTCCAGATTTTATTGAAGTATTGCCAGGTGTCGTGCCAGATTTAATTACAGAAGTGCGCGAAAGAGCTGGAATACCAATATTTGCAGGAGGATTTATCCGAACAAAAGACGATGTAGAAAGGGCGCTTGCAGCAGGGGCGACAGCTGTCACCACATCGAATACAGAGCTTTGGAAAGCATTTCAAAAGTGAAAAAGATAAAATGTGAAAATTGATTGACAACGTTTTCATCCTCTGATACTATAGCACTAAGTTAATATCATGTGATGGAGAAACGGAGATCCACAACGACGCTTTACTAGGTGACAAATGACCCTGATGTAAAGTATGTTTGTTGTGGATCTTTTTTCTTTATCTTTTCTACACATTTATAGGGGATGGCAACTGAACCAGAGGAGGAATTTTTCATGACACCATTTTGGGGTGAAGTCGTTGGTACAATGCTTCTGATTATTTTCGGAGGCGGTGTGTGTGCGGCAGTCAGTTTAAAGAAATCGCTCGCTTATCAGTCCGGCTGGATTGTAATCGCTTTCGGATGGGGATTTGCAGTAGCGATTGCAGCTTATGCCACTGGAGGAATCAGCGGTGCACATTTAAACCCGGCGCTGACAATAGGTCTAGCATTAGAAGGAAGTTTTCCTTGGGCTGATGTTCCAATGTATATTGTCGGTCAAATGCTTGGCGCATTACTCGGAGCTATTATTGTCTTCTTACATTACTTACCGCACTGGAAAGCGACAGACGATCCAGGTGCAAAACTAGGCGTATTCTCAACTGGTCCTGCGATTCCGCATACTTTTGCAAACGTGCTCAGTGAAGTCATTGGTACATTTGTATTGGTGGTAGGAATTTTAGCGATTGGTGCAAATAAATTTGCAGACGGAGTTAATCCGTTGATTGTTGGTTTCTTAATTGTTGCAATTGGTCTTTCATTAGGTGGTACAACTGGTTACGCAATTAACCCTGCACGTGATTTAGGTCCAAGAATCGCACATGCCATTCTGCCGATTCCAGGTAAAGGTCCATCAAATTGGAAATATGCTTGGGTTCCTGTTGTTGGTCCAATTTTGGGTGGTGCATTTGGCGGTGTTTTCTATAATGCAGCCTTTAAAGCGAACGTCACACCAGCCTTTTGGATTGTAAGCGTTATTTTAGTTGTGGTATTGTTAGGACTCTATGTTTCTACGAAAAACCAGACAAATGCTGTCAATGAAAGTATGTAAGGGGAGGAAAACACCATGGCAAAAGAAAAATATATTCTGGCATTAGATCAAGGGACAACAAGCTCAAGAGCGATCTTATTTGATCAAGAAGGTAAAATTGCCCATACAGCTCAGAAGGAATTCAATCAATATTTTCCGAACCCAGGCTGGGTAGAACACAATGCAAATGAAATTTGGAGCTCTGTTCTATCAGTTATTTCAACTGCTTTAATCGAATCAGGAATTGAAGCAGATCAAATCGCCGGTATCGGAATTACGAACCAGCGTGAGACAGCTGTTGTTTGGGATAAACATACAGGCGCACCTGTTTACAATGCAATTGTTTGGCAGTCACGACAAACATCTGGTATATGTGATGAGCTAAAAGCGCAAGGGCACGATGAAACGTTTAGAAATAAAACGGGTCTACTCATTGATGCTTATTTCTCAGGTACTAAAGTGAAATGGATTTTAGACAATGTCGAAGGTGCTCGTGAGAAAGCAGAAAATGGTGACTTGCTGTTTGGCACAATTGATACATGGCTCATTTGGAAAATGACTGGCGGTCAATCACACGTGACAGATTATTCAAATGCATCAAGAACGTTAATGTTCAATATTTACGATCTGAAATGGGATGAAGAACTCCTTGATATCTTAGGTGTTCCAGCTTCCATGCTGCCAGACGTCAAACCATCATCACACATTTATGGTGAAACAACAGACTATCACTTCTTCGGTAAAAATATTCCGATTGCAGGAGCGGCAGGAGATCAGCAGTCTGCGTTATTCGGTCAGGCTTGCTTTGAAGAAGGAATGGCGAAGAACACATATGGTACAGGATGTTTCATGTTGATGAATACAGGGGAAAAAGCAATTAAGTCGGATCATGGATTGTTAACGACGATTGCATGGGGCATTGACGGCAAAGTTGAATATGCTTTAGAAGGAAGTATTTTCGTTGCTGGCTCAGCGATCCAGTGGCTGCGTGATGGACTTAGAATGTTTAAAGACTCAAAAGACAGTGAAGCTTATGCTGAGCGCGTTGAGTCAACAGACGGCGTATATGTCGTACCAGCATTCGTTGGTTTAGGCACACCATATTGGGATAGTGATGTCCGAGGCGCTGTATTCGGTTTAACACGCGGTACTTCTAAAGAGCACTTTGTTCGTGCAACGTTAGAATCACTTGCTTATCAAACGAAAGATGTTTTAGATGCGATGGAAAAAGATTCAAACATCTCACTTAAAACATTGCGCGTCGATGGCGGGGCTGTAAAGAATGATTTCTTAATGGGCTTCCAAAGTGATTTGCTCGATGTACCAGTAGAACGTCCAGAAATTAATGAAACGACGGCACTCGGTGCGGCCTATCTTGCGGGAATAGCAGTTGGCTTCTGGAACGACCGTTCAGACATTGCAAAACAATGGAACCTTGACAAGCGCTTTGAACCTAAAATGGAAGAAGACAGCCGTGACTCGTTATACAGCGGGTGGAAAAAGGCTGTAAAAGCAGCTCAAGCTTTCAAATAAACAAAAAGTATGGTATACTTCAAGTAAGTTAATAGAACGGTTGGAGAACTGGAGAGACCGCAAGCACCGAAGTGTAGAAATACGCTTTGGGTGTTTGCGGTCTCTTTTTCTTTACCGTACAACATGGGAGGAACAAGAGATGACTTTTTCTAGCTTAGAAAGAGAACAAATGCTTCAGGACATGACAAAAAAACCATATGATGTGTTTATCATTGGTGGGGGTATTACTGGCGCTGGTACAGCACTTGATGCGGCTTCACGTGGAATGCGTGTCGGTCTTGCGGAAATGCAGGATTTCGCAGCGGGTACGTCTAGCCGCTCAACGAAACTAGTGCACGGTGGACTTCGTTATTTAAAACAATTTGAAGTGAAAATGGTCGCAGAGGTCGGTAAAGAGCGTGCCATCGTATACGAAAACGGTCCTCATGTGACAACGCCAGAATGGATGCTTCTTCCGATGCATAAAGGCGGGACATTCGGTAAGTTTTCAACTTCAATCGGACTTAGAGTATATGACTTTTTAGCTGGCGTTAAGCATAGTGAACGCAGAAGTATGCTAAGTGCAAAAGAGACACTTGCAAAAGAACCACTTGTGAAAAAGGATGGCTTAAAAGGCGGGGGCTACTATGTTGAATACCGTACAGATGATGCACGCCTGACAATTGAAGTCATGAAAGAGGCTGTGAAATTCGGGGCAGAAGCGGTCAACTATGCGAAAGTAAAAGAATTTATTTATGATAAAGGCAAAGTTGTCGGTGTTGTCATTGAAGATGTCACAACACAGAAAACATACGATGTATATGCGAAAAAAATCGTCAATGCGACAGGTCCATGGGTCGATCAGCTAAGAGACAAGGACCACTCAAAAGAGGGGAAACATTTACAGCATACAAAAGGAATTCACTTAGTATTTGATCAATCTGTTTTCCCATTAAAACAAGCAATCTACTTTGACACACCTGATAAACGAATGGTCTTTGCGATTCCAAGAGAAGGAAAAACGTACGTGGGAACAACAGATACCGTTTACAAAAAACAGCTGGAACATCCGCGTATGACAAAAGCAGATCGTGATTACGTGATCAAAGCCATTCAATATATGTTCCCAGATCTTAACATTACAGAGAAAGACGTTGAATCTAACTGGGCTGGTCTTCGTCCACTCATTCATGAAGAAGGGAAAGATCCTTCAGAAATTTCTCGTAAAGATGAGGTATGGACATCATCTTCAGGCTTAATCACGATTGCCGGCGGTAAATTAACAGGTTACCGTAAAATGGCTGAACACATTGTGAATCTTGTACGTGATGGACTGAAAGAGGAAACTGGAAAAGATTTCGGACCATGTAAAACGAAACATATGCCAATTTCAGGTGGGCATGTAGGCGGTTCGAAAAATATGGCATCCTTTGTTCAAGCGAAAACGGCAGAAGGAGCATCCGTTGGTTTGACAGAACCGATTGCACAAAAATTAGCTGAGAAATATGGCTCAAACGTCAGCAATGTCTTCAAGCGTGTAGAGCAGCTTCAAGGGGAAGCAGACAAACGAAACATTCCCGCATATGTGTTGGCTGAACTTGTCTATGCGATCGAAGAAGAATTGGCTGTTACACCTGTTGATTTCTTCTTGAGAAGAACAGGCAGCCTATTATTTAATATCAATTGGGCAAAAACGTATGCACAGCCTGTTGTTGACTATATGGCAGATCGTTTTGGCTGGGATGAAGCGACAAAACAGAAACATCAAACTGAATTAGACCGACTATTCCATGAAGCAGTCGTACCGCTTGATGCTGAATAAGTAAAAAGCCGATCGTGTATCGGCTTTTTTTATTTTGTTCATCGTTTTTTCATATGTTCATGATATAACATGACATGAAGGATAATTCCATATAAAATAACAGTAGATGTTATTTTATTGATGATAAGAGCTGGGAGGACGACCATGAGTTGGAATACGAATTATGAGCGTTGGATCAATGAGAAGCACCTGGATACTGAACTAAGGGAATGGCTGGAGGCACATCAAGATGATCATCAAGCGCTTGAAGACTGCTTCTACAAAAACCTTGAGTTTGGTACTGGAGGAATGCGCGGAGAAATTGGTGCTGGAACGAACCGAATGAATGTTTACACTGTTCGAAAAGCATCTGCTGGTCTTGCTGCGTATATTGCAGCACATGGAGAGGATGCAAAAAAAAGAGGCGTCGCCATTGCCTATGATTCACGCCATAAATCTCCTGAATTTGCGATGGAAGCGGCCAAAACACTAGCTTCACATGGCATTCAAACATACGTATTTGACGAACTGCGTCCGACACCAGAACTCTCTTTTGCAGTTCGAGAACTGAATGCCTTTGCAGGGATTGTTGTGACAGCAAGTCACAATCCGCCAGAATATAATGGCTATAAAGTTTATGGAGAAGATGGAGGCCAAATGCCCCCATTTGAAGCAGATCAAGTCATTAAAGAAGTAGATGCCATCGAAAATGAATTAGCCATTTCAGTGGAATCAGAAGAAGTATTGAAGCAAAATGGTTTGATCCGCATGATTGGTGAAGAAATCGATCAAGCGTATATGGAAAAATTAAAAACGATTCGTGTGCACCCTAAGCTTGCAAAAGAAGTCGATGTCAAAGTGGTGTTTACCCCGCTTCATGGGACGGCGAATAAACCTGTCCGAAACGGACTTCAGGCTTTTGGTTATAAGCATGTGACGGTTGTACCTGAACAGGAAAAACCAGATCCGCAATTCTCGACGGTTACGTCTCCAAATCCAGAGGAGCATGCCGCTTTTGAATACGCCATCAAGCTTGGCGAAAAGCAAAATGCTGATATGTTGATTGCGACAGATCCAGATGCAGATCGATTAGGTATCGCTGTGAAAAATCATGATGGTGAATTTACCGTTTTGACTGGCAACCAAACAGGCGCCTTACTACTTCATTATTTATTATCTGAAAAACAAAAACTAGGTCAGCTGCCGCCTCGCCCCGTTGTGATGAAAACGATTGTGACAAGTGAGCTTGGGCGTGCTGTTGCCTCAGCATTTGGAGCTGACACGATTGATACGCTCACTGGCTTTAAATTTATCGGAGAAAAAATCAAGCAGTTCGAGGAAAGTGGAGAATACACGTTTCAATTTGGCTATGAAGAAAGCTACGGCTATTTGATCGGTGATTTTGCACGAGATAAAGATGCAGTTCAAGCTGCGTTATTAGCAGTTGAAGTCGCAGCCTTTTATAAGAAACAAGGCAAGTCATTATATGATGCGCTTGTTGATATTTTTAAGGAATTTGGATTTTACAGAGAAGGGTTAAAGTCGTTAACCTTAAAGGGGAAAGTAGGAGCGGAGCAGATTTCTGCTATTCTTCATACCTTTAGATCAAACCCGCCAGCTTCTATCGCTGGTCAGCGCATTATGGTCATTGAGGATTATCAATCAAGTCAAAGGCACCTTGTGGCTGAAAAGAAAGAAGAAACGATTCATCTGCCGGCATCAAACGTTCTGAAATATTTCCTTGAAGATGGCTCATGGTTTTGTTTACGACCTTCTGGTACGGAGCCTAAAGTCAAATTTTATATTGCAGTCAAAGGCACATCGTTAACTGACAGCGAAGAAAAGCTGAAACACTTATCAGAAGAAGTCATGAAAGTCGTCTATGACATTGTGGAAGAAACAGCTAAATAATACATCAAAAAGCCATCATGTCATGCATGATGGCTTTTTCTCAGTCAAAAGGATGAGAAAAAATCATCCTTTTTGAGAAAGAGCCGCACAGATGCTCATGGTATAATCAACATATTGATCAGAGAGGCAGTAAAAGCCGGGGGTACACACGATGGGAGATTACCAAGAAAAAGTCAAAACATTAAAAACGTTAAAAGAAATTGCTGAAAAGCTAAATGAAGGGATGGAAATGAAGGAAACGCTTCATGAAGTGCTTCATATGCTTATGGAAGTGACAGGCTTTCAAACAGCATGGATTTATTTTATAGAAGAAGACGGATCGTATGAACTAATGGCAGAAGTATGCTTACCTGAAGCGCTGGCAAAGGATCGAAAGCAATTGATGTGTCAAAACGATTGCTATTGCATCAACCGTTACACAAAAGGCTCACTGCAATCAGCGACCAATATCATCAATTGTAAACGGATTGAAACGGCGATTGAGCAAAAGCTTGGAGATACAGAAGGAATTACCCATCATGCAACCGTTCCTCTCCAAGCATGTAAGCGTACGTTTGGCTTATTAAATGTGGCGGCAAAAGGGAAGGTCACATTTACACAGGAGGAGCTGAATCTGCTTGAAAGTATTGCACTGCAAATTGGTACGGCTATTCAGCGTATGAAGCTTGTGCAAAATGAGCAGCAGCATGCACTGCTAGAAGAACGAAACCGGCTTGCGCAGGATTTACATGATTCTGTGAATCAAATGCTGTTTTCCGTGAGTTTGACTGCAAAGGCAGCGCGTCAAATGACAAGTGATCAAAAATTAGGTGAAATGATTGATTTTATTCAGCATTTATCACAAGATGCCCTCATTGAAATGCGATCACTCATCTGGCAGTTAAGACCAAAAGGGCTTGAAAAAGGATTTACGACAGCGATTGAAGAGTATGCACAGCTATTAGGTCTCAATTGTTCATTGTCTTTATCAGGCTGTATGGAAATAGATCATTCAAAGCACGAAACCTTATTTCGTGTATGCCAAGAAGCTCTAAATAATTGCCAAAAGCATGCGGGCGTTGAGAAAGTAGAGGTCAAACTGGAGCAATCAGGAGACACGTTTGGTATGAAAATCATCGATCAGGGAAAGGGATTTCGGTATGATGAACAAATGAGTCTTCCTTCACTTGGATTGAAAGGGATGGCTAAACGTATTCGTAGAGCAGGAGGTACATTATGTATCAACTCTGAGCTAGGTAAAGGAACCACGATTCATGTGAAAGTCCCATTTTCTCAAGAAAGGAAGGGGTTGTCATGAGGGTAGTCATTGCAGATGATCATCATATTGTCAGAAAAGGGCTGGTCTTTTTCTTGCAAACTCAGCCAGATGTAGACATCGTCGGTGAGGCATCCAATGGGGAAGAGGCACTGCAGGTAGTCAGGCAAACGAATCCTGATATTGTCTTGATGGACCTTTCTATGCCTGTGATGAATGGAATTGAGGCAACAAAGCAAATGACACTCGACATGCCGGAAGTCCGCATTGTTATCCTGACAAGCTATGCAGATAAGGACTATGTCATCCCTGCTATTCAAGCGGGAGCGAAGGCTTATCAGCTCAAAGATGTAGCACCTGAAAAGCTTCTCACGACAATGATTGAGGTGCAAAATGGTACGTATCAATTAGACGGTCATATTACGACGTTTCTCATCCAGCATCTAACTGAACCTAAAGAGCAGAAATGGGCATTGATGAACGAACTGACCAATAGAGAACGTGATGTCTTATTTGAAATCGCAAAAGGGAAAAGTAACAAAGAAATTGCCTCATCGCTGTTTATTTCTGAAAAGACTGTGAAAACTCACGTGTCTCATGTGTTATCAAAGTTAGAGCTGGCAGATCGAACTCAGGCCGCTCTCTATGCAGTAGATTATCAAAAAAATCAGCCGAAAGAGCTGTTGTAAAAGAAGAGCATTGGTGGACATTCCAAAAGACTTCATGAGTATTTCTCATGAAGTCTTTTCTTCTTTATGAAAGGCGGTTAGTAAAAGGCTGAAAAGAAAACAAAGTGCTAAAAGGAAGTTCATTTTAGCCTTTTGTCAACAATCCAAAATCAACCTTTTCCTTTATGTGTACATCGGTTCTGCATATGCTTCAGCAACGGCTGCCTCTGAAGCATGGTCGATATACTGCAGGAGTCCATATAAACATTTTTCAACATCTGCATCGTTCCGGTTAAATTGATACGCATGTAAGAAATGCTCAATACGTTTCGAGAGCAAATCATCTTGCGTACGGACCATAAGAATAAGTAAATTATCCCATTGCGAGCGATGCGTATAATAAAGTGCCTTATCATAATCTGCCACATTCATTAAACCTTCTCCTTTCCCTTGAGAAGTCCTCATTAGTTTGCTCGGATCAGGTCGACTTTTTCAGGGGAAAAGTTGGTGTCTGCATAAACAGGGTACCGGGAATTATAGGCTGAATAAATGCTTGATGTATGAAAAAGAACCAACCAGCAAAACCTAAACAAAATAGACATGAAAGTGAGAATATTGATATTATGCACCCGAAATTATGGATGCTTTTTGCAGTAGGAATTGTTTTATTCGGCAATCTCATGGTTCATCCATCTTCACAAGCAGCTGTGCAGCCGGCAGAGAATTGGGAAAGACTTGCGTATACTGCGTTGCAAGATGAATATGAAGGCGCCGCTTTAAACGATTATCATTACATTGGACGTACACAAGTGAATGAAGATCAAACAAAAGATGTGTTTCGCGTGACCGTGAAGGAAGGCTCCACAAGATTTGCAGCACATGCAGAAATTTATTTTCATCCGGTGACGGGTCATTTGATTAGTATTAACGTGTTTCGGTTATAAAAAAGCACCTCTTTTAAAAAGAGGTGCTCCAGCTGAAAAGAAGATTTATTTCATGCTTCCTTGAAGATATGAGCGAATATCCACACCGAGTGAATCCGCTAAACGCTGTCCATAATCTTCATCTGCACGATAGAAGTTGCAGATCGCAAGTAATTTCGTTTTTTCATTTACGTCTTTCAAGTCAGCTGTCAGGTTTTTGATCAATGCTTGTTTCTCTTCTTCAGAGTAGCTTCGATATTTTTCTCCAGCTTGTTTGAAATCGTTTGGTTTTTCAATTTTTTGTCTCACCATACGGTCACCGTGAAGAACGGGTTCACTTTCTTTGTAGTGAGGGTTTTCTTTTGGCTGATCGTCATAACGGTTTGGTTCATAGTTAATATGACCGCTTGGACGAGTTGTTGTCATAAAGCCATCCTGTTGGTTATTGTGTACAGGCGCATAAGGACAGTTCACTGGGATGCGCATGTAGTTTGCACCTAGGCGGTGACGCTGCGTGTCAGGATAAGAGAACAGACGACCTTGAAGCAGTTTGTCTTCAGATGCTTCAATTCCTGGTACTAGGGCACTTGGCGTGAAAGCAGATTGCTCTGTTTCAGCAAAGAAATTTTCTGGATTGCGGTTCAGTGTCATGCGGCCCACTTTTTGCAGCGGATAATCTTCCTCGCTCCACGTCTTCGTCGGATCACATGGATCATAATCTAGTTCATCATAATCACTGAGCGGCATAAGCTGAACGTAAAGATCCCATGCTGGATAATTTCCTTTTTCAATACGATCATACAAGTCTCTTGTCGCATGCTGGAAGTCGTTTGCTTGGATTTCTGCAGCTTCTTCCATCGATAAATTGCGAATGCCTTCTGATGGTCTCCAGTGGTATTTCACATATTTTGTTTCTCCGTATTTGTTTACCCATCTAAACGTATGAACACCAGAACCGCGCATTTCAGCGTAGTTCGCAGGAATACCTTCGTCAGAGAAGAGCCATGTGAGCATGTGAGTGGATTCAGGTGTTAACGTCATAAAATCCCAATAACGGTCAGGATCTTGAATGTTGGTTACAGGATCTGGCTTAAGAGAGTGAACCATGTCAGGGAATTTGAGTGCATCACGAATGAAGAAGATCGGCAAGTTGTTCCCAACTAGATCATAGTTGCCTTCTTCTGTATAAAATTTGACAGCGAAACCACGAGGGTCACGTAATGTTTCAGGTGAACCTTTAGGGTGAATAACCGTTGAGAAACGGACAAAAACATCTGTTTGTTTTCCTTCTTCACTTAAGAAAGCTGCTCTTGTATGTTTCTCCATGCTATTTTCTACTTCAAACACACCATAAGCGCCAGCGCCTCTTGCATGAACAACACGCTCTGGAATACGTTCACGGTCAAAGTGTGCAAGTTTTTCAATCAAATGGTAATCATCAAGAAATGAAGGCCCTCTGTGACCAGCAGTTCTTGAGTTTTGATTATCGCCAACTGGCACGCCTTGATTCGTTGTCAAATTTTTATGATTAGAATTTGTCATTCTTTTTCTCCTCCTGTAAACAAAAAATGGTTTCTAGCAATCTATATACCCTAATTATATTGAATCAAACATGATAGTCAATATTTATTTATAATAATTTTAAATAAATTATTATTACAAGGAGGTAAAGAAAAAGACGAAAGAAATAAATTCTTTCGCCTTAGAGCAGAAGCTCTCTTAGAGCATCTTTGTTTTGTGTTAAATCACTTAATGTGTATTGGTCAAGAACGTTTAAATAAGCAGTGAGTGCTTCATGAAGTACGTGCTTTAATGAACAAATCGGGGAGATAATACAGCTGTTTTTCTTCGGATCAAAGCATTCAACCATGACTAAATCATCCTCTGTATAGCGGACAACCTCACCAATATTAATGCTTTCTGGGCTTTTCCCCAGCCTAATCCCACCATTTCTTCCGCGGATCGTTTCTACATAACCACGTTTTCCAAGATGGTAAATGACCTTTGTCAGGTGATTTTTCGAAATGCCATAAATATCGGCAATCTGCTGAATATTTGACAGTTCATTGTTTTCTCTCGAAGCTAAATAAATGAGTACCCTTAATGAGAAATCTGTATAATTCGTAAGTTTCATTTGGACGACCTCTAAACCTAATAGAGTTTTGTATCATCGTAACACATTTTAGACAAAAACTGTTCGAGAAAGTACTAAATGTGACAATATTTAAAACATGCATTTTAAATATTGCTTTTATAAGCTGTCATCCATTACGATAAAGATGTATTTAAAATACATCTTTCGAAAGAAGGAATAACGATGTTATCCACAGATCAAATGAATGCCATTAAACAATCAGCCCCTCTTCTAAAAGCTGAGGGAACAAAACTTGTGACTGTTTTTTATCAAAATATGATCAGACAGCACCCAGAGCTACTCAATCAGTTTAATAAAACAAATCTCATGAATGGAAGTCAGCCAGAGGCGCTTGCCGCAACACTCTATCAAGCTGCACTGCACATTGATCGCTTGGCAGACTTGCTTCCTGCTGTGAAACAAATTGCCCATAAGCATGTCAGTGTCATGGTGAAAAAAGAGCAGTACCCAATCGTCGGATATCACCTTCTTGAAGCAATGAAAGAGGTATTTGGGTTATCAGAGGAAGATGACACATTGTCGGCTTGGAAGGCTGCATATGACATCATTGCGAATATATTCATCACCATTGAGGCAGAAATGATGGCTGAAAATGTGAAACAAACTGGTGGATGGGCAGATGTCAAACCATTTATTCTGAAGAAAAAGAAACAAGAATCTCCATCACTCATTTCATTTTATTTCGTACCAGAGGATGAATCGGAGCTGCCAATGTATGATGCTGGTCAATACATTACGGTGCAGGTAGATATGCCGGGTGAAGCCTATGTATGCAGCAGACAATACAGTTTATCAGATCAATATCACCCATCTTACTATCGCATCACCGTGAAACGAGATGGGCATGTCTCCACATTCCTGCATGATGAAATGGAAGAAGGCGATATTCTTCACGTCAGTATGCCGCAGGGAATGTTCTGCTTGCAAGATGACACAAAAGAACCCGTTTATTTGATTAGTGCCGGTTCTGGTGTCACACCAATGATTGGTTTAGTGAAAACAGCGTCGCATAACAATCAGCCATTCACGATGATTCATGCAGACAGACTAGAGGATGTAACCGCTTTTGAACAAGAGTTTGAACATGTTCTCACTTCATCTCCAGAGGGGCGTATTATCCTTTGTAACGAACAATTTGAAAAGAGTGTAAAGAGTGAGCTGGTTGAGAAGGCGGCTTCCCGTATTGACCAGCCATTCCTCCAATCAGTCATTGGTGAAGGGAAAGGCCAATTTTATGTTTGCGGTTCCCCAGCATTTACTCAAGAGATGATCCTTAGTTTAAAAGCGATGGACATCCCAGAAGAGAATATCCATTATGAATCGTTCGGCGGGCAGTCTATGAAAGAGATGGAAGTCGTCTAAACAACTGGCTGAACATCATGTTTTATTAAGTACGCTCATATAGTAGGGATAAGTCCGATGAGGAGGGATGGTTTCCTTGAGCGTATCTGAAAAGCGTCTTTTACAACGAGCCATTGATGAAATTACAGAAATTGCAGAAGGATTTGGTCTAGATTTTTATCCGATGAGGTATGAAATCTGTCCCGCGGAGATTATTTATACATTCGGTGCATATGGCATGCCAACACGATTTAGCCACTGGAGCTTTGGAAAGCAATTTCACAAAATGAAGCTTCATTATGATTTAGGATTAAGCAAAATTTATGAGCTGGTGATTAATTCAAATCCTTGCTATGCCTTTCTCCTTGATAACAATTCGCTTGTTCAAAATAAACTAATTGTGGCTCATGTCTTGGCACACTGCGATTTCTTTAAAAACAACTGCCGTTTCCAAAACACAAAACGAGATATGGTGGAAAGTATGTCAGCGGCAGCAGAGCGAATTAAAGAATATGAACATATCCACGGTACAAAAGAAGTCGAGTCCTTTTTAGATGCAGTATTGGCATTGCAGGAGCATATTGATCCGTCGCTTGTTCGTTCAAAATTAAGCTGGAATCTCGACGATGAAGATGAATATGAAGAGGACAAACCAAAACGTCAAACGCCATATGATGATTTGTGGGGAATGGATGAACCAAAAACACGTGAGAAAAAGAAAACGATCAAGCAATTCCCCCCAAAGCCAGAAAAAGATATATTGCTCTTTATCGAGGCACACTCCCGGGAGCTAGAGCCTTGGCAGCGGGATGTGCTGACGATGCTGAGAGAGGAAATGCTCTATTTTTGGCCGCAGCTAGAAACGAAAATCATGAATGAAGGCTGGGCATCGTATTGGCACCAGCGGATTATGCGTGAACTTGATTTAGATTCAAGTGAATCGATTGAATTTGCCAAATTAAATGCAGGTGTCGTGCAGCCATCTAAGACAGGAATCAATCCTTACTATTTAGGGCTGAAGATTTTTGAAGATATTGAAGAGCGCTACGATCATCCATGCGAGGAATTAAACAAAGCAGGAGTGACGGAAGGGTCCGGTCGCAGCAAAATGTTTGAAGTGCGAGAAATTGAATCAGACATTTCTTTTATTCGAAATTACTTAACGAAAGACCTTGTGATGAGGGAAGATTTGTACTTGTTTCAAAAGCAGGGGAGAGACTATAAAGTCATTGATAAAGAATGGAAGGCAGTCCGTGATCAGCTAGTCAGCATGAGGGTCAATGGCGGCTTTCCGTATTTGACAGTCATCGATGGCGACTATTTAAAAAACAATGAACTCTATATTAAACATTGGTATGAAGGCATTGAGCTTGATCTCAAATACTTAGAAAAGGTGCTTCCATATTTGTATCAGCTATGGGGAAGAAGTGTGCACATCGAGTCAGTTCTTGAAGGAAAAGAAGTGATGTTTTCATACGATGGAAAAGGGGTTCATAGGAAGTATCTCACTTAATGATCAAAAAAAAGATGTCTACGACTAGACATCTTTTTTTGTGATTAGCACTTTATTGGTTTTTCAGCAGTTTGAAAATGTGTTTCGCTTGATCTGTATTTTCCATAAGCCCTTTTAGCTGTTCGCTTGTTGGTCCATAAGCATAAAAAGGTACTTCATCCCCTGTATGACCCGATGTGGTCCAGCCTGTATGAGACCTCGTATTGATGACCTTTTCGATGGCATCATCAATTTGAACAGGATCTTTTGTTTCAGCTGCCTTTTGAATAGAGGCGATTTCCTCTTTTGTGAAATCAAGGTCGATGTATTGTTTGAGCGCAGTCTCGACCGTCATACCCCCTACAATTTTGTTTGCAATGAAATCAGGTGTCTTTTTTGCTGCTTTGACAGGCTGATAATCCCAGCTTCCCGAGCCGTCTGCCCCGAAGGAAAGGCCGCCAGTTGAATGATCTGCTGTCGTGATGACTAATGTGTTTTTATCCTTTTTTGCGAAACGAATGGCTTCTTCAAATGCTTTTTCAAAATCCTTCATCTCACTCATCGCACTGACAATATCGTGGTCATGTCCAGCCCAGTCAATTTGACTGCCTTCAACCATGAGGAAAAATCCTTTTTTGTTTTTAGACAGCTGTTTGATGGCTGAGGATGTCATGTCTTGCAAGGAAGGGGTCATTTTATCACGATCAATTGCTTTATCGAGACCACCGTCAGCAAAAATGCCTAACAATTTTTGCTGTTTGTTTTTTTGTAAGTCAGCTTTATTGGTTACGTAACGATAGCCTGCTTTTTGAAATTCTTTCGTCAAATCACGATCTTTGCGGACAAAATCGATCAGTCCTCCGCCAAGCATGACATCGACTGTATGCTGTTTGCCAATTTTCTCATCGAAGAAATCATCAGCAATGGCTGCTGTGTTTTTTCTAGACACATCGTGGGCGGCATACGCAGCAGGTGTCGCATTGGTTAATTCAGATGTGACGACGAGACCAGTAGACTTTCCTTTGCGTTTTGCTTCTTCTAATACTGTTTTTAGTTTTTTGCCATTTTTGTTTACACCAATGGCGTTGTTGTATGTCTTTTGACCAGTTGCCATGGCTGTACCAGCTGCTGCTGAATCAGTAATGTTACTTTTAGAATCATCAGGGTATGTTTTATGCATGCCAGTGAGGTAAGGGTCAAACGCTGTTTGCTTGGAAAGATCACCGTTGTGTTTAAATGAGCGGTAAGTTGAAAGGTAAGGTGTTCCCATGCCATCTCCAATGAGCACGATCACATTTTGTACGTCATTTTTTGGTTTCTTTTTAGCCTCAGCTTTGTCAGCCTGTCCAAATTCAATTCCTGAAAAAATACCAATCGATAACACTGATGCGGCTGCGATTGCAGCTATTTTCGTTTTCGAGCTTTTCAACACACTCATTCATTTTGCCTCCTCATTGTTTATGTATCGCTCTCACGTTTACAATGGTAGAGCAGAAGTGTGGATTCCAAATGACAGCACCGTAAAGTTCACTTTAAAATTGTAAAGGTCCACTTTACATAGAATGAACCAAAAAGAGAAATGAATGTATGATTTATCTATGACAAGATGCATTTGTTTTGTCATGATTGTGTAATAAAAATGAAATAAAAAGAACCCTAAAAAAAAATAATTTTTGCCGAATTAATAAGCATAATGTCGTAGGAAGTCAAGACTATTTCTTCTGGTATTCGATCCTTATAATAGAAAGTAGATAAAAATTCGGATCACGATAGAAACATACAGGAGGAACAAATGAAAAAACAATTGATCACAGCTGCAAGTGCAGTTCTACTTGGGACGACATTATTTGCCGGAGCTGCCTCAGCACAATCAGTAAAGGTTCAAAAAGGTGACTCTCTTTCTGTTCTAGCGAAAAAATACAAAACAACCGTGAGTAAGATTAAATCAGACAATAAACTGAAATCTAACACGATTTATGTTGGACAAACCTTAAAAGTGAATGGTACTTCTTCAAAAAAGGTAACGAAAACATCAAAAACAACAACAAAAGTAAAAGCGTCTTCAGCGACAGCCACTCATAAAGTTGTCAAAGGTGATACTTTATCTAAAATCGGCAAAAAATATGGAATGACAGTGAAAGAGCTGAAATCGTTAAATAAACTCAAAACAGATCTGATTAAAATTGGACAAAAGCTGAAAGTGAAAAAGACATCCAAAGTGAAACCAACACCTGTCAAAGAAAAAACAGTTGCTACTTCTTCTTTAAACACGTCTAAACTCGTAGCAGATGCGAAAGCACAAAACGGTACACCATATAAATGGGGTGGAACGACACCGAAAGGCTTTGATTGCAGCGGTTTTATGTGGTATATCATTAACAAACAAACAAAGATTTCAAGACAAACAACTGAAGGTTTTTGGGGATCAATGAAAAGCGTCTCAACACCTAAAGTTGGAGATTTTGTCTTCTTTACAACCTATAAATCTGGCCCATCTCACATGGGTGTCTACCTTGGGAACAACAAGTTTATCCACGCTGCTTCTGATGGTGTGACGATCAGCGATATGACTTCAAGCTATTGGAAGCCAATTTACCTTGGCGCAAAGACATTTGTAAACTAATAATGGATCTTAAGAGACTGCTTACTAGGCAGTCTCTTTTTTTGTATATCGTTTGCGCAGCTCAATCAGTCCTTTATCATAGCTCTCTATGAGTCTAAAGGCTTTTAAATAAGCAAAAGTGAAGACAAGTTATCAAAAGAATAATTTTATTTTCACTTTATAAAAATTATATCAAAAAAGTATAATTTTGTATGTTGTATAATAAATAGAAGAAGCCAAGCTATGATTTGAATAAAGATTGAAGAAAATCTACCCTGATGATTGACAAATATTTTGTTGATAAATAAGAATTTTCACTCTATTTCGAAAAAAAGTGTTTTCATTTTTTAATTTTCATATATAATAATTTTACGCCACTAATTTATTGCGCTAAATTAAATCTAAATATTCAGAAAATAAAGTGAATTACGAAGTGGTGGCGTCTTTAGACGGATACTAAGTTTTGGGAGTGATGGTATGAGCAATTCGTTGTTTAGAAAGAAGAGCATTTCAGAGCTAATTGCGGCAACACAAGGGGAAAAAGCGTTAAGAAAGGAATTAGGTTCATTTGACTTAACGATGCTTGGTATTGGAGCGATTATCGGTACAGGGATATTTGTTCTGACAGGTACAGGCGCCGTCACAGCAGGACCAGGACTTGTTTTATCATTTGTGATTGCAGGTCTTGCATGTTTATTTGCGGCATTGTCATATGCGGAATTCGCTTCCACAGTGCCAGTATCAGGATCTGTTTATACATTTACGTACGCATCTATGGGAGAATTTTTAGCGTTTATCATTGGCTGGGATTTGATATTAGAATATATGCTAGCCGCTAGTGCCGTTTCAGCAGGCTGGTCAGGCTACTTTGTGTCGTTTTTAAATGGGATAGGGATTCATATACCGGTTGAATTAACAGCAGCACCAGGTGGTTTAAAGGGTCAAGTGACATATTTTAATCTTCCTGCATTTATTATTTTAATGATCATCACCTTCTTGCTGTACTTCGGTATTAAAGAATCAAAACGAGTCAACAACATTATGGTCATTATGAAAATTGCGGTGATTCTGCTCTTTATTTTAGTCGCTGTGAAATATGTAAAACCTGAAAACTGGACACCATTCGTTCCTTTTGGAACTTCAGGCGTGTTAAGTGCAGCAGCTCTCGTATTCTTTGCATTTATCGGATTTGATGCAGTTGCTTCTGCGGCAGAGGAAACAAAAAATCCATCCCGCAACTTGCCAAGAGGAATCATCACTTCCTTATTGATTTGTACCGTGTTGTATGTGGTAGTCAGTGCGATCATGACAGGCATTGTTCCATTTATGAACTTTGAGGGAGTATCCCATCCAGTGTCTCTTGTTTTACAAGTAGCCGGTCAAAATTGGGTGGCGGGTATTGTAGATGTTGGGGCGATTTTAGGGATGACCACGGTCATGCTTGTCATGCTGTACGGCCAAACACGTGTCATGTTTGCCATGTCTCGTGATGGCTTGGTACCAAAGGTTCTTTCAAAGGTTCATCCAAAACATAAAACACCTTATATCAATACTCTTTTCTTTGGAACATTGTCAGCATTAATGGGTGGATTCATTCCGCTTGATGAGCTGGCAAGTCTAGTGAACATCGGAACACTTTCAGCTTTCATTTTGATTTCAGTTGCTGTCATTGTCATGAGAAAAACACAGCCTGATTTACCGAGAGCATTCAGATGCCCCGCAGTGCCGCTCATTCCGATCTTGGCTATTCTATCTTGCGGACTGCTCATTTATAAGCTTGGCACCATCACATTTGTTCGTTTCTTAATCTGGCTTACCATTGGGCTTGTTGTCTATTTCTTATATTCAAGAAAGCACTCCGAATTAAACAAAAAATAAGAGTGTACAGAAAAAGCCAGTCAAGTATGACTGGCTTTTTAGTATTAAAAACCTAATTGAAGATCGACATCAATGGAGACGATCGCATAGACACAAACGATGACAAAAATATTCAGAACGACGCCTAGAAAACCTGGTCCAGTGCGGCCTTTTTTAATGAACAGTTCAATCACACCGAATGGAACTGCGGCCATTGCAAAAGGAAGCATTTGAAACGAATAAAATGTCACATTGCTAATAATGGCGAGGTTCAGCATGAGCAGCGATAATATAGCGGTGCCGACCGAAATCCAGCCAAACACATTATGCTCTTTAAAAATTCTTACCAATTCCATAATTCCACCTCGCTCACTTTGGCCGTTTTAATGCGTTTTGTCTTCACAAATTTTTCTATTTCTTTAGAAGGACCTGTGACAACAGAACCGTAAACCGTGACACCATTTTGATTGATATAGCGTATTCGGTTAGAGAGGTCAAGTTCAGGTCTGCCAGAGATCGTTTTTGCCCAGGATGGATGCTGGTTGACATAGGCGAGGGCATCTTTGAACTGATCAACCTCTGTTTTTGATGTGTGCTGAAGCTCTTTTAAAAATTCAGAGTCTTTCCCGGGAAAACCGATTGGACGCTGATTTCCACTTAATGAATCTTCTGTTTTGATCGCATTCCAAAGCACTTTCATATCATATTTATTAGCAAATGAATACACGTCTTTCGGTGTGTATGCTTTGTCATAGGATACATACACTTCACTCACTGTTCCTTCAGGTAGCTTGTCTAGAGTAGTGAGTGTTTGTTTTTTAGATGTATCTGCCTGAGACGAAGGGTGCGTAAAGAAATCCTCCGTATTACGTGCGCTGTCGCCATAATAAGAGATCGTAGGCTGCTTTAATTTATCGAAAAACATTTCGATTTGTTCACTACCGATGGCTTCTGTTTTATTGCCAATTTGTTTTTGCAGCTTAAGTTCTGTGTTCATACCAAACAGTTTGACCTGTCCTTTTAAATCCTTCATATCAATGGCGACATTCGGTTTTGTTAGGGCGACTGTTACAGCGGCCGTTTCCATAAAATGATTGCCTTTACTGTCTGCTCCGCCAACGCCGTAGTATAGATAACTACCTAGTGTACATAGCGGTAAAATAATCAGAGTAGATATGACAGCAAGCACAGAAATACGTAAATAGGACTTTCTTTTTCCGTATTGTAAAATGGCTTTTTGTTTTTCAGGACTGATGGAGAAGTCTGTCCAATCTGAGTCATTCAGTTCTTGGCTTAAGCGTTTTTCATTTTCTTCGAGCTCTTCTTCAAACGCCATCATCTCTTCCTCGTTCATCTCGCCATTATTATATTGTTCCCATCGCTTATTAAACTCTTCATTCATCATTAACACCTCTGTTATATAGTGCTTTTAGGCGCTGCCTTGCACGAAATAAAACACTTTTAAAATTTGCTTCAGTAATATTCATGACCTTGGATGCTTCTTTGTAATTCAGTTCTTTTAAATAATACAATGTCAACGCTTCCTTGTAGTTATCTGGAAGCTGCTCCAAATACATGTTGAGGACTTCTTTTATTTCAATCTGTTCAGCAGGACTTTGTACAGACGTTTGTAAAAGGCCGCCAATGAGATCATCCGATATGGTCACTTCTTTTTTATGTTTCCTGACATAATCAATAAAAGCATTTCGTGCCACCTGAAATAACCAAGGTTTCACTTTGCTATGGTCGTAGGAATGAATATGTATATAAGCACGCATAAAGGTTTCCTGCAATAAGTCCTCTGCCAAATGTTTGTCTTTTGTCATGGAGAGCAGAAACCTGTAAACATCGTTCATATACATTTGATAAATTTCATCGATCGTCACTGATTTTTCTCCCCTCTATGTTATACACGCATAAGAAAGGCATAAAGTTGCACGAAACTTCTCATAGGCCGTACATTACTCATCTCTTTCACCGAATCAAAATCATTTCTCCTTATCATAGCGAAATTTGCATCATTTATAAAGTGTTTTCAATAGAACAAATCAGGAAAAAAACTCAAAAAACGACAATTTTGGACACATTTCTTCCTCTATTCTCTCCTAAAAACACATACTTGAATACAGAAGGAGCGGTCATCTTAATTGAAAAGATGATTTTTAGTGAACCATCTCTATTTTATCAGCAGGAGAAAATTTTTAGTACCAGGTAATAAAAAATTTGTTATAATAGAAACAAATCCTTCATTCTTCAAACAAAGGAAGTGCACTATGTATAAATTTTCAGGCTATACCGTCAAAGCATTTTTTGCTCTCCGAGGCGGAATCAAAGTATATCAAAAAGAGAATCTGCCAACAGACCGGGGGTTTGTCATTGCTTGTACGCATGAGGGTTTTGTGGATGTTCTTGCATTAGGCGCAGGAATTCTTCCGTTTGAGATCCACTACATGGCGAAAAAAGAATTGTTTGCAAATAAATGGATCGGCGGATTTTTAAAGAAGATTCATGCTTTTCCAGTTGATCGAGAGAATCCAGGGCCAAGCAGTATTAAAACGCCCATTAAATTATTAAAAGAGGGGAAAATCGTTGGGATTTTTCCAAGCGGAACACGTACAACAGAAGATGTTCCTTTAAAAAGAGGGGCCGTTACGATTGCGCAGCTCGGCAAATCACCAATCGTACCAGCAGCGTACAAAGGACCTTCTAATGCAAAAAGCCTTTTTAAGAAGGGGAAAATGCGCTTAATCATTGGTGAACCGATTGAGCTGTCTGAATTTGATCATCTGCCGCCAAAAGAAAGATTAGGTGCGATGACAGAAGTATTAAACACAAGAATCAAAGAACTTGAAGCTAAGTTAATCGAAAAAGGATAAAGAAAACGACCACTTGCTAAGGCAAGGGTCGTTTTTTCTTAAGAAGCGCCTTCTTCAGCTGCTTCTAATAGTTGTTCGTTTAGTTTTTTGACTTCGATGTATGCCACATGGTGTCCATCGACTTCATTAATGATAAATTCATAGCCTTGTTCACGAATCGCGTCATTTTTCTCGACTTCATATTTTTGTGTAAGGAACCAGCCGCCGATTGTGTCGACTTCTTCGTTATCAAGCTGAATACCTAGTAGCAGGTTAACTTGATCTACAAGGACCTTTCCATCAAAGATATAGTGGTCTTCTCCCAGTTTACGCACTTCGTTGATTTCATCAATATCGAATTCATCACGAATCTCACCGACGATTTCTTCAAGGATGTCTTCAACTGTTACAAGTCCTGCTGTACCGCCATATTCATCTGATAAAATGGCCATGTGTACACGCTCACGCTGCATTTTAAGCAGTAGATCATGAACAGGAACTGTTTCAATTACATGAATAATCGGGTTTACAAAATGTTCGATCGTATCACTTGTGGAACATTCACCACTAATACATGCAGTGAGTACTTCTTTAATATTCACAACACCGATAATGTTGTCTTTATCGCCATCTTCAATTGGATAACGTGTATATTTCTCGACTTTGGTCACTTTCAGCATTTCCTCAATCGTAATATCGTGCGGGAAGCTGACAACTTCGGTACGAGGAATCATAATTTCTTTCGCCAGACGGTCATCAAATTCAAAAATTTTATTCACATATTTGAATTCAGACTGGTTAATCTCGCCGCTCTTATAGCTCTCAGATAAAATAATCCGCAATTCTTCTTCAGAGTGCGCCATGTCATGCTCAGAAACTTGTTGAAGACCAAATGCTTTTGTTAACAAACGAGCAGATCCATTTAATACCCAGATAAAAGGGAACATCACTTTGTAAAAAATCATAAGCGGTCTAGCAAATAGAAGGGACACTTGCTCAGCCTTTTGAATGGCGAGTGTTTTTGGTGCAAGCTCTCCAACCACGACGTGTAAAAACGTCATAATACTAAACGCAATAATAAAAGTGACAATATGACTGGCTGATTGAGGAATCGACAGCTCTACAAATAGTGGAGCAAGCATGTGCGCAATTGTTTCTTCCCCTAACCAACCAATCCCAAGGGCGGTAATGGTAATACCGAGCTGACAGGCCGACAGATACTCATCAAGGTGAGTCGTGACGTGCTTGACAGCAACTGCTGTTTTATTACCTTCTGCAATTAATTGATCAATTCTTGAGCTTCTTAAGCGAATGATCGCAAACTCCGATGCAACGAAAAACGCGGTTAAAGCTATAAGTAAAGCAACTATGAGTAAATTCACTATGTCCAATTAAGGCCTTCGTTCTGACTTTGAGAACGAAGGTAACACCTCCTGTTTAGTAAAAATTTTAACTTAACAGCAGTAAAAATGATTGGACAGCCGTCATTTTTTCAGGAGTAAGCTGCTCTTTTAGTTTTTCACGTTGTTCTGGCTGAAGCTGCTTACAACGTGCCAAAATGCGGTCCATATGCTCATTCATCCGATCGATATCAGAGGTTAAATGGACAAGTTCGTCATGTTCTTCCTTTTGAGAAGGGAATTGTTCATCTAATCTGGATTTGATGTCAGAAAGAGCCAATCTCTGCTGTTTGCAAAGAACGATTAATTGTAATCGTTTTAAAGCATGTTCATCGTAATAACGATAATTAGAGCAAGATCTAACAGGCGCAAGCAACCCTAGATTCGTATAATAATCTACAGTTCGTTTCGTCACCTGTGCAATCTGTGCTAGTTCACCAATACGATACTTTTTCTCAGCCCCATCTGAACATCTCCTCCTAACCGTCACGTTATAGTTTATGAAAATAGTTTAATATAATTCGAGTCTGAAATACAAGATAATTGTTCAGATTTCCTGCCAATATGAAGAAACAAAGGGCATTTCCATCAATTTAGGTTGTCATCTCTAAAATACTGTAGCGATACAGGAATTTTCAGATTATTTATGGTAAGATAAAATGAATACCGTTTCATATATATGTAGAGAGACGGATTTTACGTGAACCGGAGGTGGTTAAGTGGGGCCCTCAAAGTAGTCTTATTTAATCAGTTAACCGTTTTGCAAAAGACAACATCATCAATCAGGAGGTGACTCCTTGTTCTTCTAAGAAAGAGCAAGGTTAAATGGACGATATTGTTAATCTGAGTATAGTCGGAGTTTTGATTGCTTTAACAGCTTTCTTTGTTGCATCTGAATTTGCCATTGTAAAGGTGAGAAGTTCAAGAATTAATCAGCTTGTTGCCGAAGGGTCCAAAAAGGCTATCATGGCGAAAAAGGTGACATCAAGGCTAGATGAATATTTGTCAGCCTGTCAGCTCGGTATTACAGTGACATCCCTTGGTTTAGGGTGGATCGGTAAACCGGCAGTAAAAGAACTTTTAGTTCGAGGTTTTGGTTTGACAAACATTCCTGATTCAGCAATCAGCCTGATCTCAGCAACACTTGCGTTCTCTATTATTACCTTTTTGCATGTAGTTGTTGGCGAGCTTGCACCAAAAACACTTGCCATACAAAAGGCAGAAAAAATGACGCTTTGGCTGTCAGGACCGCTGCATGCATTTTATATCCTTATGTACCCTTTCATTTATGTGTTGAACGGGTCAGCCCGTGTACTAACGAAAATGATGGGTATCGATATGGGGTCTGAAAAAGAACATTCCCATTCCGAAGAGGAATTAAAGATTTTATTATCTGAAAGCTTAAAAAATGGGGAAATCAACTCATCAGAGTATAATTATATGAACAAGATATTCGATTTTGATAATCGAATCGCAAGAGAAATTATGATACCGCGAAGAGAAATTTGTGCGATTCCAGAAGATATGCCGTTAGACGAAATACTGGCGATCATGACAAAGGAAAAGTACACACGCTTCCCCGTGTTTTCAGGGGATAAAGACCATGTCATTGGCATGCTCAACAAAAAGCAGCTCTTTGCAGATATTGTATATCTAGGAGAAAAAGATCAACTGAAGCTTCAAGATTATATTTATCCAGTGATTGAAGTGATTGACACGATTCCAATTCAAGAGCTTCTCGTCAAGATGCAGCGCGATCGAATGCATATGGCGATTTTAACGGATGAATATGGCGGGACATCTGGACTTGTCACAACGGAGGATATTTTAGAAGAGATTGTTGGAGACATTCGAGATGAATTCGATGAAGATGAGCAGCCGGTCATTCAAAAGAGAGCGGAGCATCATTATATATTAGATGGAAAAGTGAGATTAGAGGAAGTTCAAGATTTGATCGAAATGTCATATCATGATGAAGAAATTGATACGATTGGCGGGCTAATCTTAAATGAGAACATTGATATCCGAGAAGGACAATCCATTTACCTTGATGATATTCGGATGAAGGTCTTGGAGATGGATGGACGCTATGTGAAAAAGATCGACCTGAAAAAAGGCGTCACATCATCAGAAAAAGAAAATACACGCACAGGGCTTGATATAAAAGAGCCGCTGTTAGTAAATGAAATGACCTTGAGCGAAAAATAAGCTCAAGGTTTTTTTAGGTATTTAGCCTCTTTTTTGAGAATATATGTTCGTATATAATAAGAACAAACGTTCGTAAAAGGGGGATGGACATGCTCTGGTATGAAACAGCAAGTATCACGGAGAAAAAAACCTCAATGAAACGTATTGAGTTTCATTTAAAAAATTTCAAGAACTATCAAGCAGCCATTTTAAATATTGAAAGACAGCTTGAAAAACGAAGTTCTCTCCAACATCATCATATGGCACGTCAAAAATTAGAAGAGCAGAAAAGTCAGTATGAACTGATTGTTGCTTGTATTGAAACGGCTTTAAAAGAATTGGATGAAATAGAGCAGCAGCTCATTGATTATAAGTATTTTCGAGATTGGCGCATGGCAAAATGTGCAATCGAAATCGGCTATAGTGAGAAGACACTATTTTTAATGAAGCGCCAGCTGATGGATCAACTGCTCATCAGCCTAGCTGCCATCACAGATATTTAAAACAGAAGTTGTCCTATTTGATAAAACACCGCAAAAATGCATAAAGAGCCGATAATTGTCACAAGTAAATAGGCAGCAAGTTTCCCAATTTTACGCTGCATCAGCATCGTCGCAGATTCTACACTAAACGTAGAGAATGTGGTAAAGCCGCCAAAAAAACCGGTTCCTATGATCACTAGCAGTGGATGATTGGACGTTACAGCGCCTGTGAGAAAACCTAAACCGGCTGCACCTAATAAATTAATGCAAATAATACTGTACGGGAAAAGGGCATGGGATGGAGTTTTCTGGATTGTTTGGCTGATGAAGAAACGACATGCACTACCGATCCCTCCAGCTACAGCTGTACAAAAAACAATCATTTATCTGCTTCCTTTCTGCTGCTTATTTTGATGAAAGAGCCGTTCAGCAAGGATCAGGCCAGCTAAAGCAGCGGCTACTCCAGCAATGACTGAGAGCAGGATGTACATCATACTTAAATTGAACTGCCCTGCCTGTAACAGAAGAACTGTCTCTTTAGAAAAGGTGGACATGGTCGTAAACCCGCCGCAAAAACCTGTTCCAATCAAAGCTGCAAGATCTTTTTTTCCTTTCTGAAATAGAAAGTATCCTGTCGCAAAACCAAGAAGCAGGCTGCCGGAAATATTTTCAATCATCGTTGCATAGGGGAATGTCTGGCTGATGACAGTTTGACTTAGTTCATATCTGCAAAGTGTACCAATCAATCCACCGATAAAAACGGCGAAATAAGTTTTCATGTGCATCATTTCTCCTTTTGAAAAAATAGCGGGTTATCCGTTACCACACCATCAATTGGATATTTTTTGATTCGATCCGCTGTTTTTTGATCTTTTACAGTCCATATGAATACTTCCATTCCGAATGAATGAATACGATCAATCCACCATCTATTGATCATCGTTTTCTTCATATTAAGACAATTTGCTAACGAGCTGTATGTCGTTAACTTTCGTTTCGTTAGTTTAAATGCATCAGGCTTGATAATTAAAGCTGTGCGAAGAGAAGGGGCGAATGCTTTGATTCTTTGCAGTGAATGAACATCAAAAGATTGAATGATGATATGACGAGAATAGGCAAACCGATTGATGATGCGGGCAACTGCCTTTTCGATTCCTATCTGCCGTTTTGGGTGTTTGATCTCGATCAATATCCCAATCCGCTGACTGTATCTTTCAAGAATTTCTTGTAATGTTGGAATTCGTTCATTCGTATACTGTTGGTCAAACCAGCTTCCTGCGTCCAGTTTTTTCAACTGATCAAGTGTATAACTTTTGACTAAGCCGTTTCCGTTCGTCGTTCGATCAACGGTATCATCATGGATGACGACGACGTGCTGATCCATGGTCATTTGTACGTCTAATTCAATATAATCTGCTCCTTGCTCGACAGCTACATCAAACGCAGCGATTGTATTTTCTGGGGCGGCACTTGATGACCCTCTATGTGCGATAATATACACTTGCTCCAGCTCCCTGACATAGTTCTGGTCTTATCATATCAAATGCTTTGGTGGTTTTCCTTCTTTACTATATGGAGAAGAAGAGCGCCGTATTATCATGGAACCTCATGTACTGAAAAAGCTTGATGTATCATTTTGAAAAGTTTACAGGAATAGAGCAAGCTTTGATTGAGTAAACCTGAATTACATCAATTTTTCTTCGATCAATTTTGTCCAAATCGTCAGCGTTCGTCAAAATATTAGTGCTTTCGTCATGTTGACTGAAAATTCTGATGTTTTATAATGATGAAAAGGAGGCGAGATGATTGGGTAAAGGGAGAATTAGAGTGGAAGAACGTATTAAGGCCGAAACGGATGCTGAAATGTTTAAAGCGACTCTCCTTGATCAGGCTCAGAAGAAAAAGTAGTTTGCTGCCCGTCGATATGTCTCAAGCCAAAATTTCATAATTGAACATCATGCCTCGGGATAGGTCCCGAGGCTTTTTATATAGAGGTCAGACATTTAAGAGAGGACATAAACGAAGGTTATATTATAAACTAGAGAGGATTGTTTTAAAGGAGAGAGACAGAGATGTTTACACAAAAATGGATGGATACATATTTTACAGTCGATATTGCGATCCAAATAGGCATTAGCCTTTGTATTTTATTGCTTTTTTTATTACTTCGAAAAGTATTTACGAAATACTTGTTTCACCTGCTCTTTAAGCTGACAAACCGGTCTAAAACCGAAGTCATTAACCAAATTGTTGTGGCGTTTGAAAAACCTGCGAGACTGTTTTTTGTGGCACTAGGTTTATATTTTGCGTTAAGACAAGCCCCATACTTTGAGCACCATATGGATGTCATTGTCAAATTGTATAGATCCTCTATTATTTTGATGCTGACGTGGGGACTTTGTAATCTAACCGCAGCTTCTTCCTTCTTATTTCAAAAAGTGAATTCAAAATTTGAATTAGAGATGGATGATATTTTAGCGCCATTTTTATCAAAGGTTCTTCGTTTTATTATTATTGCACTGAGTATTAGCGTCATTGCACAAGAGTTTAATTATGATGTGAACGGACTTGTGGCAGGGCTTGGTCTAGGTGGTCTTGCTTTTGCGCTCGCTGCGCAGGATACAGTGGCGAACTTTTTTGGAGGAATTGTGATTATTACAGAGAAGCCTTTTACAATGGGCGATTTTGTAGAGACTCCAAGTGTACTTGGGACTGTAGAGGACATTACCTTCCGAAGCACAAAATTTAGAACACCTGCTGAAGCGGTGGTGACTGTACCAAATTCGACCCTTTCAAAGGAGCCGATCACAAATTGGACGAGAATGAATAAACGTCAAATTACGTTCTCCGTTCGCGTATCGTACAATACACCGAAGGAAAACATTGATAAGTGCATCAAACGTCTGAAGCAAATGCTTTATGAGCATGATGGGGTTCATAAGGAAACGATTATGGTGAATTTCGATGTGCTGGCAGACAGCTATTTAAACTTATTCTTTAACTTTTATACAAACACAACGGCTTGGTCTGAAAACCTGGATATTAAGCAGGATATTAACTATCGCATTATTGATATTTTCCATGAAGAAGGGGTAGAATTTGCTTTCCCTGGACAGACCATTTATATGAAACAAAAAGGTGAGAAACAGCTTGGTGAATAAAGGAGGAATGGTGGTTGGATCAAACAAAAGTGGCAGCGCTAAGAGAGAGATTATCAAAGGCCTCACATATTACAGTCCTTTCAGGTGCTGGGATGAGCACAGAATCGGGAATTCCCGATTTTAGATCAACGGGTGGACTATGGACAGAAGATACTTCTCGCATGGAGGCAATGAGCCGGTCCTACTTTTTATCACATCCTCATCAATTTTGGCCGAAATTCAAAGAATTGTTTCAAATGAAGATGAGTGGAGAGTACAAGCCAAACGCTGGACATGCTTTTTTAGCCAATTTAGAAAAGCAAGGAAAACGCGTGGATATTTTCACGCAAAATATCGATGGTCTGCATAAAAAAGCGGGAAGCCAGCATGTGTATGAACTGCATGGTTCCATTCAAACAGCTACATGTCCATCATGCGGGTCAACATACGAACTGCCTTATTTATTACAAGAAGAGGTACCGGTTTGTGAGCGGATTTCATCAGACGGCCGCACATGTGGACGAGTACTTAAAACAGATGTTGTCCTTTTTGGAGACATGGTGAAGCACTTTGATCAAGTGGAGAAATCGCTCCAGCAAACGGACATGCTACTCGTCATGGGAACTTCCTTAGAAGTGGCACCAGCCCGATATATTCCAGAAGATGCTGCTCATCATCCTTCCATCTTTAAGGTCATGATGAATTTAAGTGAAACGGAATTCGATCCGCTGTTTGATCTTGTCTTTCACGAACGAATTGGCGAGCTTGTGAATGCTTTATAAATCATAAAAAACCCGCATCCAATAGGTGCGGGTTTTCTTTATTGCTGTAGTGGCTTCATTGTTTCATCAAGGACTTCAAACGTGTAGCCCTTCGCCTTTAATTGTGTGATCAGACTGTTTAAGTATTTTGCGGTAGCTGGCTGATCATGCATTAAGATGATTTTTGGCTCTTTCGGGTACTTGGTTTCAAGCACTTGCAGCTGATTTAATACTTCTGGTACATATTTTGAGCTTTTATATTTCCAGTCAAGACTGTCAATGGTCCAGTCCCAGTATACAAAGCCTTTTTGTTTTAAACGTGTTTTTTGCTGGTCTGTTAAGTTTGGAGAACTGCCATAAGGTGTTCTCACAAGATGTGTATATTCACCAGTAACAGAAGCCAATATACGTTGATCTTCTTTCATCTCATTTACAGGAGAATCACTTTTTTGATAAAAGCGTTTCACATCATGCGTGATGCCATGAAGTCCTAATTGATGCCCTTCTTGATGAAGTCTTTTCACAGCTGCTGGGTGTTCTTTGATTTGCGGCCCGAGCATAAAGAATGTGGCCTTCACTTGCTGTGATTTTAGCACATCTAACAGCTGATTTGATGTAGCAGAAGGGCCATCATCAAAGGTCAAAAAGATCGTTTGATCCGTTACATGTTTGTTTGGATTGATCTTAAAATGTGCATCTAATGTTTTTGGCGAATCATCTTTTGGTTTCAGACTTGTACTTGTGTCTCGAAATGGACTGCTCGCAGACACTTCATTCGGTTGATCTGCTGCCTGCATATTGGTTTTAGACATATCCCAAATGAAAAAAAGGATCAATGTCAGAATGACTAGACCAATCGCCTTTGAGAGCAGCATCGTGTTTGAAGGTGTCTGTTTTTTCGTAACCCGTTGCATTACAATCGCTCCAATAAATCAGTAGTTTGTGTCGAATCATGTAGTGGATTCTGTCTTTTTTCGCTGTTTTTTGTCGTGCTCATATGGAGTAAGTATACAGGAAAAAAGAGCCTATGAATATAGAAGATGCTAAAAAATTGGAATCTTTTTGGTTATGAATCTATATTTGTTACAATAGAAGGTTATCCAGTCAAATGGATATGAAATAATTCTGAATAATCATTGAAACGTTTACATTTATCCGCTAAGATAGCATCAGATTCAACCATTAAGCGAAGCGAAGGGGAGATTCCATATGAAAGTATTGTACAATGGGGATTTTATTGAAAAAAAAGATGCACATGTTGATATTGAAGACAGAGGCTATCAATTTGGCGACGGAGTCTATGAGGTCATCCGCGTATATAATGGGACTTTGTTTACATTAAAAGAGCATACTGAGCGTCTATTCAAGAGTGCAAAGGAAATCGGCATTCATCTGCAAGGTACAGTATCGGATATGGAAGAGAATTTGAAGAAGCTAGTCGCAGATAATCAAGTGATTGATGGCGGCGTGTATATTCAAGTCACGCGAGGCGTCGCACCTCGTAAACATCAATATGGTGCACTTACCCCTCAGATTACGGCATATACATTTCAAGTGAAAAAGCCTATTCAAGAGCAGACAGCTGGTGCGAAAGCTCTATTGTCTGAAGATCTTCGCTGGTTAAGATGTGATATTAAAAGCTTAAACCTTTTATATAACGTCATGGAAAAGCAGAAAGCGTCTGAAGCTGGTGCGTTTGAAGCGATTTTAATAAGAGACGGCTTTGTGACAGAGGGGACGTCCTCGAATGTGTATGCCGTCATTGACGGTGTCATTCGTACACACCCAGCAAATAACCTGATTTTAAACGGCATTACACGTAGAAAGCTGCTAGAGGTTTGTCAGGAAGAAGGATGTCGTGTGGAAGAAACCCGCATGAGTAAAGACGAACTTTTGCATGCGCAGGAAATTTTCATTAGTTCAACGACAGCTGAAGTGATTCCAATTGTAGAGATAGATGGTCAGCAAGTTGGGAAAGGTGTTCCAGGAGAGATCACGAAGCGTGTACAGGAAGGGTTCCAGAAAAAAATTAAGCATGAAAGCGAAGCATCTATTTCTTCATAAAAAGAAAAAGGCTGTAAACATTGGTTTACAGCCTTTTGTGATTTATATTTATTTCACGATCAGTACAGGTATATCTGATTTGGACGATAACTTTTCACTCACACTGCCAAAGAGCATTTTTTTCAATCTGCTCTGGTCACGTGCTCCCATGACGATGAGATCTGCTGAAATCTTTTCAGCGTATTCGATAATCGCTTCTGCAGGCTCCCCTTCAACAATTTCAATCGCAGCTTCAAACTGCTCTTCATTTAACAGCATTCTTGCTTCTGCAACGACCTCTTCTGTATGGTCTTCAAAAATCAAGGGACTTTGCTGTTCATCATGAGGTACATACACAGGGGGTGTTTGAAGGTCTGCCATGCCGCCTCCGATATAAGCGCCGCCAGTCATTGGGCGAGGTGCATCAAACACCTGTCTGCTGGATTTCCCATCATGAGCGTAGGCAACGGTCAGCTTGGCATTCAATGTTTTGGCTAAAGCGATTGCCTTCTTTAATGCTTTCTTACTGTCTTCATGTCCATCAAACGCAACGACCATCCGATCAGCTTGAAACAATGTCCTCATTCCTTTCAAAAGGAGTCTATACGTTCATGGTATACCCGATATCTGAAAAAGATACACATAAAGGGTGTGAACTTTTTGTTAGAAAATTTCATTTATTGAAAAATATTTATTGACAAAATGGTGACAGCCACTATAAGATAAAAAAAGATTCAAGAGCCAAAAGGAGGAAATGTCATGTGCAACATCATTGGAAGAATGAAATCAAACTGCATGAATGGGTTGATTCACGTGACAATTACACCTTCATTGGTCATTGAAAAGGGACTCGTATGTTCCAATTGATCGGATGAATCAAGGCGTATGTTGCGTATTTGTCAACATGCGCCTTTTTATCATGTATAAAAGAGGCGTACCAGTCAGCTGGTTGCCTCTTTTTTTGTTGTATACATTTCGTATCTCGAAATAATGGAATGCATCAACAACTAAATGAAGAGGAGTGAAAGCATGTGAACATGCCAAAGGCAAGACAAATGACAAAAGCTCAAAAAACGAAACAAGGTGACAATCAGGAAAATATAGAAAGCGGCTAGCTTTAAAAGGAGAGACAAACATGTTTTCAGTATTTGTGAAATTAGGCTGGTTCTTTAAACAAGAGTGGCGGCGCTATACAATCGCCATTACGCTGCTGCTCATTGTGAATGTGCTTGAAATGCTGCCACCGAGGTATCTAGGTCAAGCAGTTGATGACATTCGGTCTGGTCAATTTACAACATCCAGTATCTTATTTTACGTAACCATTTTTTGCTTACTTGGTGTCAGTGTCTATGCACTCACCTACTTTTGGATGTATCAGTTATTTGGCGGCGCGAATGTCATGGAGCGTGTGATGCGCGGAAAATTAATGCGCCACTTACTTAAGATGACACCCACCTTTTATGAAAAGAAAAAAACCGGAAATTTAATGGCGTTAGGTACAAATGATTTGAATGCTGTGGCTTTAACAACAGGCTTTGGCGTTTTAACATTAGTCGATTCCACTGCTTACATGCTGATGATCTTTTTTACGATGGGACTGACGATCAGCTGGAAATTAACTTTAATGGCCATTATTCCGATGCCACTGATGGCGATTTTGATAGCGTTTTATGGCAGTAAAATTCATGAACGCTTTACAGTCGCTCAAGATGCATTTGGTGATATGAATGATCGTGTATTAGAATCAGTTGCCGGCGTTCGGGTGATTCGGTCTTTTGTACAGGAAAAACAAGATGTGAATCGCTTTCGAGAAATGACAGACGATGTCTTTCAAAAAAATATGAGAGTGGCGATCATTGATTCATTGTTTGAGCCGACGGTGAAATTGCTTGTAGGGATCAGTTATTTAATCGGTATCGGTTACGGCGCATATCTTGTGTTCAAAAGTGATTTAACCATTGGTGAGCTTGTCGCATTTAACGTCTATCTGGGGATGATGATCTGGCCAATGTTTGCCATTGGTGAATTGATTAATATCATGCAAAGAGGAAATGCCTCATTAGACCGGTTGAATCATACACTCAGTTATCAACCGGATGTAACTGACGCAGCCAAGCCAAAAAGATTACAAGAGCCTGGCGATATTCAATTTGAACATGTGACATTTAGGTATCCAACTTCCTCTAAAGATAATCTAACGGATGTCTCCTTTACTGTACGAAAAGGGCAAACGATTGGTATTACAGGAAAAACGGGAAGTGGAAAAACAACGATTGTCAAACAGCTTCTTCGTCAGTATCCGACAGGTGATGGGAAGATCTTACTTTCAGGTGTTCCAATTGAGGACATTGAATTGGATCAACTGTTCCAATGGATTGGCTATGTTCCACAAGATCATGTCCTTTTCTCAAAAAGTGTAGAAGAGAATATGCGTTTCGGTCATAGAGACGCGAGAGAAGCTGAATTAGCACAAGCGATTAAAGATGCTTACTTTGAAAAGGATTTGCGCCTTTTACCAGAAGGCTTGGAAACCATGGTTGGAGAAAAGGGAGTGGCGCTGTCAGGAGGACAGAAGCAGCGGATTTCCATTGCACGTGCTTTATTAATTGATCCAGACATTTTGATTTTGGATGATTCGTTATCTGCAGTTGATGCAAAAACAGAAACGGCTATTTTAGAGAATTTAAGACAAAATCGTCATGGAAAAACGACATTTATTACAACCCACCGTCTATCAGCTGTAGAGCATGCGGATCTCATTCTTGTCATGGAAGAAGGATGTATTGTTCAAAAGGGAACCCATCAAGCGCTTATTCAGCAAGATGGATGGTATAAAGAGCAATTTCTGCGTCAGCAGCTGACAAATCAGCTGGAAGGAGGGGATGAGGCATGACAACAGGAAGAAGACTTCTTGCCTATGCACTCCTATATAAAAAAGTATTGTCTGTTGCTTTGATCTTTCTGATCATTGCAGTTGGTGCTGAGTTGACAGGACCTTTCATTGGGAAAAAAATGATTGATGATCATATTTTAGGTGTAGAAAAACCGTATGTTGAGGTAAATGAAAAAACAGATAAAACGGTTTATTACCAGGGAAATAACTATATAAGAAGTGACCGGCTACAGAATCAAAATGAAGCTGGAAAGCAAATCAATGTCGTGCAAGTCGGATTTGGGTACTATTCTGTGAATGAACCGATTCGATTTGACGGGAGCCGGACAATAAAAGGGGATCAGCTCACCATTGAAAATGGGAGCGAGCGTGAGACGTATCAGGTACAGCGTTTATCCAAAGAGGAAATCTTTGCTTTTTATCAGCCGGAAATCAGTGGTTTGGTACAGCTTGTTCTATTTTATTTTGGGATGCTCGTCATTGCGATTTTCTTTCAATATGGGCAGCACTACTTACTCCAGCGTATTGCAAATCGCATTATTCAAAAAATGCGAGTGGACGTATTTGAACATATCCAAACGCTTCCGATTCGGTATTTTGATAATTTACCGGCTGGAAAGGTTGTCGCGCGGATTACCAATGACACAGAAACCATTCGTGATTTATATGTAACAGTACTCGCTAATTTCGTCACAAGTGCCATTTACATGGTTGGAATTTATATCGCCATGTTCTTATTAAATGTGAAGCTGGCGCTTATTTGTTTAGTGGCTGTTCCGATTATTTTCCTATGGTCAATGACTTATCGAAAGTTTGCGTCGGTTTACAATCATCGCATTCGTTCCATCATTAGTGAAATTAATGCCAAGCTAAATGAAGCCATTCAAGGAATGACGATCATTCAGGCGTTTCGACATGAACAAGCAACGAAAGAAGAGTTTGATGAGCTGAATAACAATCACTTTCGATATCAGCGAAAGATGCTTCATTTAAATTCACTGCTCTCACATAACTTGGTGAATCTGCTTCGGAACTTAGCATATGTCGCACTCATTTGGTATTTTGGCGGCGCGTCCTTAAGCGCGACGGGCATTGTGTCGATTGGGGTGCTCTATGCATTTGTCGATTATTTAAATCGTTTGTTCCAGCCGATTACAGGCATTGTGAATCAATTTTCTAGATTAGAATTAGCAAGGGTTTCATCTGAACGGGTCTTTCGATTATTAGATGAGCCTGGTACTGAAGTGGAAGAACCGGTTCAGAAGAAAATCGAGGGGCACGTTCAATTTCAGGATGTTACCTTTGCGTATAATGAAGGGAAAAATGTATTAAAGAACATCACCTTTGAGGCGAAAAAAGGTCAGACGGTGGCACTCGTTGGACATACCGGTTCTGGGAAAAGTTCGATCATGAATTTGCTGCTACGTTTTTATGATATTCAGCATGGGGACATCCTCATTGATGGAGAAAGCATCTATGATCAGTCGCGCCAAACGCTGCGTAAGCAAATGGGCATTGTACTACAAGATCCTTATTTGTTCTCTGGAACGATTGCGTCCAATGTCAGTTTAGGAAATGAAGACATTAAAAGAGAAACGATTGAAACATCGTTAAAGCAAGTGGGCGCAGCAGAACTATTAAAGCATTTGCCTGAAGGTTTTGATGAACCAGTTGTTGAAAAGGGGAGTACTCTTTCCTCTGGGGAGCGTCAATTGATTTCATTTGCCCGTGCACTGGCATACGATCCAGCGATCTTAATTCTAGATGAAGCGACGGCTAACATTGATACAGAAACAGAAGCCATCATTCAGCGGGCACTGGATGTCGTCAAAGAAGGACGAACCACTTTTGTCATTGCACACCGATTATCTACTATTAAGAAAGCTGACATGATTTTGGTGTTAGAAAAGGGTGAGATTGTCGAACGCGGCAGCCACGAAGAGCTCATGGAGCAAAGCGGACTGTATGCGCAAATGTACGAATTACAAAAGGGAGCTGTGACGAGCAGCTGATAGGATAAGCAGAAAAAGCCTCTTTCAATTTGAAAGAGGCTTTTTTATGATAATACTGAAGGGATGTAAATAACGACAGTGATATTTTAAGAATGAAAATAATTCTAAGTACTTATAAAAATGGATTATTAATGTTTTTTTATCCATAAATTCTAGTTTTTTCATCTATATGCATATTGTGTTTTCTTTTTTTTTGATATTGTATTATATGAATAAAAAAGAGGAGGATTGAAAGTGAAGAGTAAACAAGGATTATTTAAAAATGTCATCTTGATTACCGCAACAGTATTAATTTTTTCTGGGTTTAGTAGTGGAGTTACATTATCTGCATCAGCAGCTGAACAACAATCGCCAAAGAAACAAGTGGTTGAGACAAAATCTGATTTATCATCACAAATTCAATCTTATAAGGCTGATGATCAAAATGGACAAATTCATGCTTTAGGTAATATTGATTCGTCAGAGTATGCTGATAGGGTTACTGTAGACTTGGATCAAGTCTTAAATATGCAATCTGCCCAGCGTAATGTTTATAAAAAAGCATTTCAAAAAAAAGATTATAGCAATTTAAAAGATGCACTAGGAGCAAGTTCAACAATACTTGGATTATTGTTTATTGCTAATACACCTACAGGAGTAGTTACTGGAGTGACAGGTTTACTAGCTACAATAGCACCTAGTGCACAAGCAGAATTAGACAAACTTGTAAAAAATGGTTACTATGAAATGGGCGATTTACAAGAGTTTTTACACGAAAATAAAAAGTATGATTTAATTGATGTACAACTGCCTTTTATTGAATACAAAGTTAATGGGAAAAGAATTAGATTTGTTACAGGAACAGGTGTAATTAAGCGAGTTCATTCAAAATCCGGTTGGATCACTCTCTGATAATTTTTTGTAATACATGGTCAAATTTATATGGTCATAAAAAGTCGAGGGGAAATACCTCGACTTTTTTAAGTCCTAAATATAAAATTTCCAGTTTGCATGATAGTGTTTGTAATGGTCAATAAGCGATACCGACGCGTTGATGCACAAATTCCTTTGAGTTTAACTGCTGATACAAAAAGTGTGCGGTATCTTCAACTGAAATTTTCTGTCCATCTATAGGGAGAAAATTCTTTTCATAGCGATATGACCGTGTCACTTCTCCATCTGGTAAATAGGTTGGGCAAATGATTGTCCAATCTAGTTCAGTTGATTGAAGAATTTCAAATGCTTTGGCATGTTCTTTAGCAGCTCGGGAAGTGGTTCGCCTTGATTCATTTGTTTCAAAGCGGTAAAGCTCAGGCTGCCGCCTTGCTTTTAAAATCCCCGCAGTGCCAATCGTTATAATTCTTGATGTTCCTGTTTGCTTCATGGCTTGTACGATATGCTCCATTGAAACAGATAAAGTATCATCACCATCTGTTGATAGACAGCTCACGACAATATCTGATCCTTTAATCGTTTCAAGGACATCCTCTTGATTTCTGGAATTGCCGGTGACTTGAAACATACCCGCAAGCATTTCTTCCCGGTTTGTCCGAATTAACGAGCGAACCATGTAACGATCATCTTCTTTTACGAAACGAAGAAATGCTTGTCCTACACGTCCATGAGCACCGAAAAGAGCTATTTTCATCTGATCGATCCCTCCACTACATACTATAAGTGAAAAGAACTTAAAATGGTACAGTTTTATGTCATGCTTTTTTTATAAAGATGAAAGGACCGAATACTATGAGCATATTCACATAATAGAGAGAGACCGACAAATTGTAGAAGTTCAAAATTCACACCTGAAATAATGTCCATGAAGATCCGCTCCTTTCTAATACATCATATGAATTCAAAAGGAATCGGTGAGGGATAAAACCAAAAAAAGAAGACACCATAAGAGGTGCCTTCTATGATCCAGATATGAAATTAAGCTTTTGTTCCGCCAAGGTTTTGCTGAGCGTAAGATACAAGACGTTTCGTGATTTCTCCACCAACTGAACCGTTAGCACGAGCTGTTGTTTCTGCTCCAAGGTTTACACCAAACTCAGAAGCGATTTCGTATTTCATTTGATCGATTGCTTGCGCTGCTCCAGGAACTAGTAATTGATTTGAACTATTAGAATTTGCCATGATGTGAATCTCCTTTTTATATATGATTTTTTTGGTTGGGTTTGCTGGAATCGCACCAGCGAAATGACCAAGTCATTTGCCACTTGGCGAAACCCAATGTGGTAACTGCTTTGTACTAAATATTATGGTTCGCTACGAAAAAAACATACGGAAATAGAACATGGTAAATGTTGTTTTCATATACAAAAAACCACCACCCAATGGTGATGGTTTGTGGAACGTCTTCTTATTCAGCTGAGCGGATGCGCAGCTCAGTCTCTGTATCAAAGAAGTGCGCTTTATTCATATCAATGGCAAGAGGGATCGTCTGACCTGCCTGAATATCTGTGCGAGAATCAACACGTGCAATAAACGTTTGACCAGCGAGAGAAGAATAAAGCATCGTTTCGGCTCCCATTAATTCAGCCACTTCTACGTTTGCTTCAATTTTTGTTCCTTCAGAAGCCTCTATAAACACAGGCTCATCATGGAAATCTTCTGGTCTGATGCCTAGAATCACATCTTTTCCGATATAGCCCTGACTGCGTAATACTTTCATTTTTCCTTCTGGTACACGAATGTGCGTATTCCCAATGGCAATGGCTCCGTCAGACAGTTTTCCTGTAAAAAAGTTCATCGCTGGAGAGCCAATAAATCCTCCTACAAAGACATTCTCTGGGTTTTCATACACATCCTTTGGTGCGCCAACCTGCTGAATAAAGCCATCTTTCATGACAACAAGCCGAGTAGCCATTGTCATAGCTTCTGTTTGATCGTGTGTGACATAGATGAATGTCGTCTGTAGCCGCTGATGAAGTTTAGAAATTTCGGCACGCATCTGAACTCGAAGTTTAGCATCTAAATTAGAGAGAGGTTCATCCAAAAGAAAGACTTTTGCATCTCGCACAATGGCCCTTCCAAGTGCAACACGCTGTCTTTGACCTCCAGACAATGCCTTAGGTTTTCGATCTAAGTATTGTTCAAGTCCTAATATTTTTGCAGCGTTTCGTACCCGCTCATCAATTTCTGCTTTAGGAAATTTTCGAAGCTTTAATCCAAAAGCCATATTATCGTACACATTCATATGAGGGTATAAGGCATAGTTTTGGAAAACCATCGCAATATCCCGATCTTTTGGTGCCACATCATTCATTCGCTTGCCGTCTAATAGAAAATCCCCTTGTGAAATTTCTTCAAGGCCTGCAATCATGCGGAGAGTTGTTGATTTTCCGCACCCAGATGGACCAACAAACACAATAAATTCTTTATCCTCAATATGTAGATTAAAGTTATCTACTGCTGTTACTTTGTTATCGTACACTTTATAAATTTGATTTAGCATCATTTCAGCCATAGGTGGTAGCCTCCCAGTCCTTTTTGAAAGCGCTTTACTTATAAATGAAGTGTATAAAAAGGAAGGGTGTCTGTAAATGGACAACGTGCACAACATCTTATTTTCATTTTTAGGCAAGGTGCTCATGATAGGATCATTTAAGAAAGATCGAGAAGATTCATCATGAAATAAGCAGCTGACGCTTCTTGAAAATGCCGTATATCTAGCCCTGTCCGTTCAATAAATTTATCAATCCGATACTGAAGGCTGTTTCGATGAACATATAACGCTTTTGCTGCCTGCGATGCATTTAAATTACACTGCATATAGGTCGTGAGAGTCCGGTAAACGTCCCGATCAAAGATTGTTTCTATAAATGCATCTGAAATAGCGGCAGAAACCATGTCTGTATCATGGCGAATGAAAGCAGGTAGACATTGATAAAATGTTGCAACCCCTGACCTAAGTTTTCCTTGCTTCAGATGCCATAAAAAGAGCTGATGTTCATTTAATAATCTCATTTTTAAATTTCCATTCGGCAAATGCAGCTGTCCTTGCATGAAGACAACGTCTGTTAAAAAATCACTTGTGATGGCTTGAGACAAATCATGTAGCTGTTCAAGTTGACCATTTTCTGATGTAGCGTTTGTTTGAATGAGCATAGCTGTTTCAGTGCCTGTCCATATGAAATGAATATGTTCGAGGCTGCTGTTCACAGCCTCTTTTATTTGCTGCCTTTGTTCTGCTTGATGATCCATTTTAAAAAAATGAACACGGACGGATTGATCTATGGTGATTGATTTGTTTTCAAAGAGATAGCTGTACCATTTCTGTTCTTCTTCCGTTTCCTGCGTATGAGGTACATCAATTGGTGTGAGGAATGAATTGAGAAGAAGCGCTTCTCTTTCTGTTAGCTCCGTTTTGTTTACTCCGAAAATTTCGCCTTTGTCTGTTTGATACCAGAGAGTTTGTTTATCATTTGTTGGTGAACTGATGATATGGTGTCCGTAAACAAGTTTTAGCTTTTCTAACATGGCGAGGCTCCTTAAACAGTTTAATCATACACATGGAATAGCATTAATTCGTGAATTTCTTCTTTTAAGGTTGGTTCAACTTCATGAGGCGGAAGCTGAGAGCCCCATTCAATATCACCCGTTTTGTGATAAATGCCTTCATAGTGTGAACCATTATGAAAAAAGGATATTTTCCAGCCAGGTAATTGCGCTTTTTTAAAGAGAGGTTTCCATTGAAAATGAGAAATCATATCATCATTGCCTCCTTGCTTTTATTGATGAAACAATAAATACACACGACAATCCGGAAACAACCTTGAACTTGGTTTTATTGTATCTCATCTGATGAAAAGAGCATAGGGAAAGCACAGATTTCAGAGACATGAAAAGAAAACATCAGTAGGCGTTTGCATGGTCTATAGGAGTAAGAGCCATTTGTGTTAGGTAAGATGCGTATTCAACGATTCTTTTCCCAATCAGCCATTCTGAGTTTTTCAATGGTGCATGCAGAAAAATCTCGCGGCCTGGACGAGAATTGGCTTCAAACATCCAGATAGCACTCAAGTGATCAATACCTAAGTCAAAGCCAATTTCCCCAATCAGACCAGGCATTTTTTCATCTATCACACGACTAAGTGCTAGGGCAGTATCAGAGAGCTCTTGCAAAATCTTCAAACGTTTCTCTGCATCAGGAAAGATATCATACAGTGTTTTTACTGAACCACCATGCAGTTGATGGGTTGTGACAGTGTGATCTCCTGAAACTTTTCCAGCAACGGCTGTAACAGTCCAATGACCATACTTATTTTTATTCGTATGAATTCTGAAATCCAGTGGTTGATTTTCTATTTGAAGTAGCTCAATGCCTTGTTGTGCAATCAAGTCTTGCATTGCACAATCTTTTCGCAGTTTTTTCACGAAATGGTCTACTGAATGATATGAAGTGGATTTCCCTTTATTTGAGCAGACAGTGATCCCGTTTTCCGTCTTCTTTAACTGATAAATACCGTCTCCGTGACTGCCGTTTGTTGGTTTTAAATAAATGACATGATGCAGATGAAGGAGTGTTTCTATTTTAATTAAAGCATCAAAAGGATCTAATCGTATGGAATGTGGTAAGAAAAAGCTTGTTTTTTCATCTGTTAATAGCTGTTCATGAATGTCCCATTTATTAAAAAAATAAGGGTTGAACCAAGGGATATCGTAGTCTTGAGTGAGTTTTCGTTTTGTTTCTTGAATGAATGCCGACTGAGCAGCCTTTCTATTAGGCAGCCGGTCATAAACAACGGATGGGAGGGGCATCTGCTTTTTTACCCAGCGCTCCTCTTGGTAAAGCAAACCGTCTACTATTCCTTTATCCCAATCGATAGAATGAGTACCAAAAAGATATGCAAAACCAGCATGCTGCCTGCAAGATTGCAGCAGTTTTATAAAATAGGAAGATCTTGCGCCTAAAGGTGCTGTATTTTGTTCGAATCCTGCAGTGAAAATGCCGATGAGAGGTCCTATATAGAGTGTATGTTGAACTAATATGACATCAGCTTTCGTTTTGTATGGAATGAGTAAAGCGCAATAAAGGTCTTCTGATAATAAAATCCTTTGTGATTGATGATGATAGGAAATGGTGAAATCATCTACTAAACAAGAACCTAAAGCAATAGATAAAATTGCCCCCTGCTCTTTAAACTGGACAGGGAGATGTACTGTTTTTTCACTTGCTGAATGAGGAGCGATGATGTAGCGTTTTCTCTTCATAAGGAACCTCCTTTTCTTCAGCCATCATCGATTTGGCATGTTCAAGTATGGTCTGAATCAATTGATTCTCCCTCTCAGGGTAAGCTTTTAAAAAAGAGGATCGTCCTGGCTTTGATCTTACATTTGAGATGAAAAGTCTGCCTTCATTTGTATGAAGCAAGTCTATAGCGAATTCAATACACGGTGAGAAAGTTTTGTCTATAAACGCTGGAAGAGATGACTGAATGGAGGCAATATCATCTAACAACAGCTCCTTGATGTGTGGCTTTAATGAGTTTAAATAGTGATCAAAGGCTACCACATGAATGGAATTTTGTGTATTGCTTAAAAGGCTGTTTTCTACTGATGGTTTTGTATGAATCCCCATGCTATTCCATTGATTTTGTGAATTTTTTATAAGAAAAATCCTAATTTCATTGAATATAACGTCTTTTTGATCATTCGTGTTAAAAAATTGAAGGAAAGATCGGCCGATATACTTTTTGCACCAACGCTCAACCTCTTCTGAATGTGAAAAGGTGATGATTTGCTTAGCGTTTAGCTGCACAGTAATGAGTGATTTGTCTCTTAAAGAAATGAAGCAAGAGGGTGCTGCGTGCTGTTGAGAAAGCGGCTGTATTTTACAATATTCGCCCTTTCTGACCAAGTTGAGAAGGTCTGAAGGCTCTGTCAATAGAGAGCAGACTGGTAAGTATGGTTGTAAAGAAGGCAGGAGACGGAGCTGCTCGAATAGCCGCATTTTATTTGAAATTCCAGTATTCAAAAAAACGGTTTTTGGATACTTTTTTAACCAATTCATGATAGGTTTTGCTTTTTTAGATTGTGCGTCATGCTGATAAAGACAACGATCATAAATCAAGTCAGGAATCTGAAATTCTGACGCTTCAAATCCTTTGCCAGTCTTAAATTTTTGACCGTGAATGATATTTGAAGCAGGCTTTAAATCTAGAGGTGAAAAACGAACAACTTCTAAATCAAAAGAAGAGGCTGCTTTGGCAAGCTGAAGTGTGAATGCCTCTTCATGCTTCGGAGAAAGAGTGACAATGCCGAGCGTTGACGTCATGAAACAACACCTACTTTTCAAATTCTTTTTTTAACATCTGAAAAACACTTTTTGTTGATTTTACATAAACTTGGCGTTCCTATATCATTACGATAGATCGTTGTCTCATATGTCACATTGAATGCTTCATTTGCTTGGGCTCTTGACAACAACTATAATACGTATAGATAAAAACAATAAACTTCAGGTGTTGTTTGAAAGGTAGATGACGACTTTGGATATATTCACAACGTTTATCTTTATGATTGTGATAGGTGCAGTTATAGGGGCAGCAACAAACCATCTCGCAATTAAAATGCTCTTTCGTCCGTATAAGCCATATTATTTATTTGGGAAGCAGCTCCCATTTACACCAGGTCTTATTCCTAAAAGGAGAGATGAAGTAGCCAAGCAGGTTGGCGTCATGGTGATGGAGCATTTACTAACGCCAGAGGGTATTAAAAAACGATTTGAATCATCGGAGGCAAGGCAAGAGATATTGCAGACAGTGCACCGATATATTGATAAAGGTGCTGATATGGAAATGACGGTTTTCTCCATGTTAGAAAGATACGGTTTTTCACAGGCTGACGTTAAAGCTGACGCATGGCTTCATCAGTGGACTGATCATAAGCTCCACTCACTGCTTGAAAAGTATGATCAGCAAACGTTGTCTGAGCTGTTGCCACAGGATGTAGAAAATAAGCTTGCATCCAAAATTCCAGATGCCGCAGATTATATTTTAAAGAGAGGCATTCATTATTTTGAAAGTGATGAGGGAAAAGCAAGACTCGGTCATATGATAGATGATTTCTTAAAAGAACGGGGAATGCTTGGCAGTATGGTCCAAATGTTTTTAGGGAATTCAAGCTTAATTGATCGCGTGCATCCTGAAATGATGAAGTTCTTAAAGAATGCAGAGACAAAAAGGTTTTTATCAGATCTACTTGTTCAAGAATGGGACAAGGTAAAGCAATTTTCTTTACATGAGCTTGATGAAAAATGGAATGTGAAAGAGCTTCTATTTAGTGTGAAAAAGCAATTGCTTTCACATTTTTCTACAAAGGTGCTGTTAGATAGACCAGTAGGAGTTTACATCAGTGCAGTAGCGGATGATCTTAAGACCAAATTTGCTCCATCTCTCATTGATAAAGGGATTGAAGCCGCATCTAATGCGCTTGAGGGACTGCTCGCAAAGCTCCAATTTGAAGAAATTATTCGTGAACAAATTGAACTTTTCCCGCTTGAAAAAATGGAAGAGCTTGTGATCAGCATATCTAATAAGGAGCTGAAGATGATCACATTTCTAGGCGGTCTTTTAGGTGGATTGATCGGTGCTGTCCAAGCGATTTTTGTCACCTTATTCTAAGGCAAGATCGAGAAATTTCGATGAATTTATTGTATATATGTGAAACGAAAGCCATAGTTTGTTATAGTGGAGTGGTGTCCGCCGATCCATATCGGTGATAACGGATAGAAAGGAGACATAACATGTCTGTAAATCTTTATGATGTTGCATATGACCTTGAAAAAGCATTGCGTCATAGCGAAGAATATTCAGCGTTAAGAAATCTTTATGATGAGGTAAACGGGGATGAGTCCTCTAAAAGAATGTTTGAGAACTTCCGTGACATTCAAGTAAACCTTCAACAAAAACAAATGACTGGTCAAGAGATTACACAAGAAGAAGTAGAGCAAGCGCAAAAAACGGTTGCACTTGTGCAGCAACACGATAAAATCTCTCAGTTGATGGAAGCAGAACAACGCGTAAGTGTTCTCATCGGTGAATTAAATAAAATTATCATGAAGCCTCTTGAAGAGCTTTATGGAAATGCAGAAGAAAATTAATTGAAAGGGCGATCATATTCGCCCTTTTTTTCATTCATATCGCCGCTTGTATATCTTTAAAAAAAGGGTTGTCGAAGCTCGTAAATTCTGCGATAATACTTATTGAAAGTGCTTTCAAAAAGCGCTATCGTGATGAATTGGGTGCGTTCCACTTTGGATTTACGACGATGAGTCAAATGAGAGAGAAGCGCTTCTGGGAGAAAAGCAAAGCATAAGGGGATATGATATAAGCAATGCTTTGGTGTGTGAAAGATGAGGGGATCATGGGGAGCTTCATCACGCCATTGTTACGCATCCAAACCATACATAAAAAAAAGCCTAGGGGTAGGCTTTTTTTATTTGCGATTGAGGCATAAAACAAGGGCTGCTTCAACTGCATGTTCTAAAGCGATAAGCTAGGGCATATCCTCATCGTAAGTACAGTCATCAAGAAGGGGGATGCCTCAGTGTCAAAAAAGCTACTTGCACTCAATATAGATGGAACGTTACTTCGTTCCAATGGGAAAATCCATTCCGCTACAAAAGAAGCTGTGGAATATGTTAAGAAAAAAGGGGTTTACGTGACGATTGTCACCAACCGTCATTTTCGATCTGCACAAAAAATTGCCAAGGCGTTGAAAATACCAACTTCAACTCTTGTGACGCATAGTGGTGCATTTATCGCGGATAAGCTTGATGAGCCGCTCCATGTGAAGAAATTAACGGAAGAGAAAACATTTAATCTTGTGCAGATCCTTGAAAGCTTTGATTGTAATGTTCGCTTGTTACATGAAAAATTCTCAATCGGCAATCGGAAAAAAACACAGTCTCAACTGATGGGAAAAACGTTGATTCATCCGTCTGATCCCATTTTCTATCCCGTTCAATTTGTTGAATCATTAAGTGATATGCTCATGGATGAACCGGTTAGCACACCTGTCATTGAAGTGTATTCGACGGCAGCACTTCAGCCTGAAATCCACACAACCATTCAACAAGCATTCCCATCTGTGGATCTGATTAAGATCAGTGATGAGAAAATGAACATTGTATGCAAAGGGGTATCGAAAGAAGCAGGACTTTCTCTTTTAACTTCAGCACTAGGTTTTACATTAGAAGATACGGTCGTGATCGGTCACGGGACAGACGACATCCCGATGCTTGAGTTAGCTGGCTTAGGCGTTGCGATGGGGAATGCACCTCATTCGGTCAAACGTAAAGCCGATTGGGTGACACGTTCTCATGATGAACAGGGTGTTGCTTATATGATCAAAGAATACTTTAGAATGCAGCAAAGGGAAGGTTTTTTACATCAATTTGATATTAAACGATAATACAGTGAAGGCCCTGTCTATTAAGAAATGGCAGGGCCTTCGTCTGTTCTCTTCATTGCTTTTCCTAGATGAATTTTGTAAAATGAAACAAGTTTGAAGATAAAGGTGATACGATGCGAATTTTAGTTAAAGGGCTGTCTGATGAACGATTTCATCGACCGCTTGTCAATATAGCCAATTTATTTGAAGAAGATAGTGAAGTGCTGTTTGATTCCGGTGAAGCAAACGATGGCCTAGTGATGGTGTTTGATTGGAAAGAAAATGGCGGTATGGTGGAGGCTTCTGGCCATATTGCTGGATCAGATATGACGAGTCGTTTTACAAGAGAGATGCCAGAGAGCTTGAATGAAAAAGAGCGCTGGAAGCAAATCAAAAACACTGTGTTGTCTGTTTATTTACATCTGCTTCAGGAATATACAGGAATGACGCAAAAATGGGGGATTCTTACGGGGATACGCCCTACGAAATTACTTCATAAGATGCTAAGAGAAGGCATGACAAAGGAAGAAGCACATGCAGCGTTAAAGCGCGATTACTTGATTCATGATGAAAAGATCCATTTGATGCAGGAGATTGTTGATCGTCAAATCAAAGCTATTCCAGATCTGTACGATCTACAGGAGGAAGTGAGTATTTATATCGGTATTCCTTTCTGTCCAACAAAATGTGCTTATTGCACGTTCCCTGCTTATGCCATTCAAGGACAAGCTGGAAGAGTGGGAACGTTTCTTTTTGGGCTGCATTATGAGATGCAAAAAATGGGCGAATGGTTAAAGGAACATGGGATTAAAGTGACGACTGTTTATTTTGGCGGAGGTACTCCAACGAGTATTACAGCAGAAGAAATGGATTTGCTATATGAGGAGATGTATCGCTCTTTTCCAGATGTGAAACATATTCGGGAAGTCACTGTAGAAGCGGGACGACCTGATACGATTTCACCTGATAAGCTGGAAGTGCTCAACCGTTATCATATTGACCGGATTAGTATCAATCCGCAATCATATGAGAATGAAACATTGAAAGCGATTGGCCGGCACCATAGTGTGGAAGAAACGATTGAAAAGTATCATTTATCAAGGCAGTATGGCATGAATAATATTAACATGGACTTAATCATTGGGCTGCCAGGAGAAGGGCTAAAGGAATTCCAACATTCCTTGAACAAGACAGAAGAACTGAAGCCTGAATCTTTAACGGTGCATACCCTTTCCTTTAAGAGAGCGTCTGAAATGACCCGCAATAAGGAAAAGTATCAAGTGGCAGACCGAGAAGAGATCACACGTATGATGGATGAAGCGGTTGCTTGGACAAAGGCACATGACTATCATCCGTACTATTTATACAGACAAAAAAACATTTTGGGGAATCTCGAAAATGTCGGGTATTCGTTAGATGGACAGGAAAGTTTGTATAATATTATCATTATGGAAGAGGTGCAGACGATCATTGGCATCGGATGCGGCGCTGCGAGTAAATTCATTGATCCGCGAACCGGAAAAATTACGCAGTATGCCAATCCAAAAGATCCAAAGTCTTATAATGATCGTTATGAGCACTATACGGAAGAGAAGATTCAGTTTCTTGAGTCATTATTTGTTTCTCACATGTAAACACTGCGGTGACGCAGTGTTTTTTTCATTTGTAAAAGGGTATATAGGGGGTAAAAAGATAAAGCAGGTGTACATATGATGGATGTGATCGGAATTGGGATTGGGCCAGCAAATTTAGGATTGGCCGCTTTATTAGAGGAGTATGAAGATGTGACATGCTGTTTTTTTGAACAGGAAAGCGAATTTGCTTGGCATCCTGGTATGCTCATCAAAGGAACGGACTTACAAGTTTCCTTTCTAGCGGACCTTGTGACAATGGCTAATCCAAGGAGCAAGTATACATTTTTAAATTATTTACATGAATCAAACAGGCTTCACCGCTTTTATACATTTGAACAATTTGATATCCCCCGGAGAGAATTTAATGAGTATTTATCATGGGTTGCAGGTGAATTGGATAGCTGTCAGTTCGGGATGAAGGTGGAAGAAGTGACCGACTGTGAAGACGGGTATCTTGTAAAAGTTCGGCGGTTGAAAGATGGATCGCTTTCTGAATATCGAGCAAAGCATGTCGTCCTTGGAACGGGAAGCAAGCCGATGGTCCCTGTCGATGTGCCAGAAGCTGCGTTGCCGCATGTGACCCATAGCAGCCGTTATGTAGATCAACAAAAAGAACTTCATGAAGCTGAAACGGTGGCGGTGATTGGTTCAGGTCAGAGTGCAGCTGAAATTTTCTTAGACCTGCTTCAGCATCAGAAGAAAGGACAGCAGCTTTCGTGGTTTACACGTTCAAGTGAATTTAGAGAACTAGAGACAGCGGAGCTTGGTCAGGAGCTATTTACACCTAAGTATGTTGAATATTTTCATTCCCTTCCTTATGAAGAACGGATGAACACATTGCCTAGACTGACAGGATTAAGGAATGGCATAGATGCATCGACGCTTTCTCGTATTTATCAGGAATTGTACCATCGCTCCGTTTCAGGAGAAGAGCCTTCTGTACTCATTCAGCCAATGACGGAGCTTGAAGCGATACATATGGAGGATGAGCAGCAGTTAGAGCTGCATTTGACACAATGGCAGCTCAAGAAAGAAAAGAAAATCACAGCCGATCATGTGGTATTGGCTACAGGATATACGCCTAATATTCCGGAATGGTTTAGCGTATATGAACCATTGATTGAATGGGAGAGCGATAAGCATTTTAAAGTGACAGATGACTTCAGGCTTGTGTTTAAAGACAAACGGTCTCATCATTTCTTTACATTCACGAACCTCGATCACTCTCATGGAACAGCGGCGACCAATTTAAAACTATCGATCTACCGCAATCAGAAAGTCATCCGAACCATTCGCGGGGATACGAAAGAACAAGTGAAGCAAGAAACGGCATTTCAGCAATTTGAATAGATATAAAAAAGGGCCCCAGCACAGGGCCCTTTTCAATTAAATGGTTGTTTCTCTTTTTACTTTTGGTTTTTCAGTTTTCCATTTGAAGATTTTGTTTAGGATTTGATAGATACGCTTTGATTCTTTCGTCACTAGCGGTCCTAAAATCGCAAGGATTAATACATATAATGCAGCAAATGGCTTCAATGTAGCGGCAAGCCCGCCTGCAATCCCAAGTTCGGCTACAATGATGGAAAACTCTCCTCTTGATACGATGGTTAATCCAATATTAGAAGAAGCTTTATGAGAGAAACCGGCTCTTCTTCCAGCAAACATCCCGGCGGTGAAGTTCCCGATCAAGGTGAGAATGACAGCGCCGATCGCAAGCCAGAAGGCATCTCCTAATGTAAATGGATCAATACTTAATCCGAAGCTGAAGAAGAACATGGCGCCAAAGAAATCTCTAAAAGGAACAACGAGATGTTCAATGCGGTCTGAGTGCTCTGTTTCTGAAAACACAAGACCGAGTAAGAGAGCGCCAATGGCCTCTGCGACATGAATCGTCTCTGAAAAACCAGCCACGAAGAACAAAGCGGCAAAAATGACAATGATAAATACTTCATTTGAACGGATATCGAATAGTTTGTTTAATAGTTTTGGCAGCTTACATGCGATGATAAAGAAAATCATCATGTAACCAAAAGCGATTAAAATAGATAATAAGGCACCGCCAACGGACGTGGCATCTCCAAGGACAAGACCAGATACGACAGATAAATAGACGGCGAGAAAAATATCCTCAAACATAATAATCCCAAGAATTAACTCTGTTTCAGGGTTCGCTGTCCGTTTTAAATCGACAAGGACTTTGGCGACAATGGCGCTGGATGAAATGGTGATAACGCCTGCCATAATGAGAACTTCAAGGAATCCAAAGCCTGTGATAAACCCATAAAGCAATCCTAAGCTAAAGTTGATCAAAATATAAATAGATCCGCCGACTGCAATGGATTTACCTGATTTTATGAGTTTGCCGACAGAGAACTCAAGCCCGAGGTAGAATAGAAGGAACAGGACACCCATTCTACCAAAAAACGAAATAATCTCGGTGCTCTCGATAAACTTCAAATCAATGATCCCGATTGTTGGTGCATGCGGACCAACAATCATTCCGAGGACAATGAGAAAAGGAATGATGGAAAATTTAATTTTATTGGCGATTAAGCTGGCAATGGCGATGAGAATAAGCGCCGTTCCAACTTCAAAGACTAAATGATCCATTCATCACTCTCCCCCTCTAGAAAGAAAATCACGTATCAATCGCTTCAAGTGTTTTCTTTCGCCTGAAATGACCATCGTATCATTTGCTTGAATAATCGAATCGGCACCAGGGTTGAGTAATTTTTCATTTGTATGTTTAATGATCGCAATGACGGTGACTTCATAATTTTGTCTCACATCTAAATCGCCGAGTGTATGTCCAACTGCTTTTGCGTCTTTTTCTACCTTAAACCATTCAATGATCAAATCATTGAACGCCATTTCAATCGTTTCAAGTGCTTGCGGCTTATACACCATACCGCCAATAATGGCCGCAATTTGCCGGGCTTCAGCATCATCGAGAGAAATGGTGGACAGTACTTCATCTGGATCTTCATCGTCGAAACGATAAATCTCCCGTCTGCCATCATCATGAATCACAATCGTCATCTTTTCTCTATTTCTCGTTTCAATTTCAAATTTCTTTCCAATCCCAGGAAGATCATTTTCTTTAATGTTCATTTTATCCCTCCGAATATGATAGGTTTTGTTTTTCATATAGTGAGTACGGATGAAATAAAATGAATCAGTCGAGGTAATTTGATTGGTACATAATGGGGATTGCACACTTCATTTCTAAAAAACATAAATCAATGGATAACGCAGTGGCTGGTGCAAGCTTTACAAGAAAAGCTTTTGAAGCGCCCATTGATAACCTCTGTTTTAACAGAAGAGATGATGCATGTTTTTTTGAAAATGGAGGTGTCTTCACAGCGTTGATTTCTTCATCATAAATCGATGGAGAAATCAGGCTCGGTGTGCTCGCTTCTGCTTGTGAAGCAAAAACGACATTTGAAAAGGGAGAAAACATGACGATGCAGCTAATCAATATACATATGGAACTTCTTATCAATCATTCTCCCCCTTTCATATGATGTTTTATTTCTTATTTTACTATATAAAAATATATTTCTCGTTTCAACAATTATGCTTATTTTAGTATCAGTTGATCTTGAAATTTTTTATGTAGAGGAAAAGGAATTGCTTGATGGAAATTGAAGTAAGTGATGAGCTTGAAAAGAAAGAGGGGGAATGGATGATGACATATATCAATTGTCAGGTAGATGGGGATATTTTTGAAATCGCTTTCAATAGACCTGAAGCGTATAATTCGTTTCATGTTGACATGTTTGCTGAATTGAAGGAAGCGTGTGATACAGCGAGTGAGAGCAGTGCAAAAATTGTTGTACTCAAGGGGATGGGCAAAGGGTTTTCAGCAGGCGGAGATATTGGCATGATGCTAAAGCAAGATCGTGAAGAAGATTTTCATCGCGTGATGGATTTGATCGAGGGAATTACACTTTCTTTAGCCAGTATGAAAAAAGTGACGATTGCACTTGTCCACGGGGCAGCGGCTGGTCTTGCTTTTAGCTTTGCCCTTAGCTGTGACTATTTGTTTATGCATCAAGATGCTAAACTTGCTATGAACTTTAATGGAATCGGGTTAATTCCAGATGGTGGAGGGCATTTTTTCCTCACTAAAAGAGTTAGTGAACAAACCGCCAAACAATTGATTTGGAGCGGACAAAAGCTGCCGGCTGAAGAAGCGCTCAAGCTTCGCCTTGCAGACGGCGTGTTTCAAGATGAGGTGGATACGTATCAAAAAGCGTGCGTCAAGCCATTTTTAAATATGCCGCTTCAAGCCTTTGTTGAAACAAAGATGATTTATTTTCAGCAGTCAGAATCACAGCTGTTAGCCGTTCTTCAAAAAGAGCGTGCTGCACAAGCTAGACTGAGACAAAGCCGTGATCATCAGGAGGGTGTTCAAGCGTTTTTGGAAAAAAGACGTCCTGTGTTTCATTAAATAGAAGAATGAATGGCCGGCGGATGCCGGCTTTTTTAACGTTCAAATAAAAGCAGTTTACCTGCATCATTGACGAGCCGGTGAGAATGCTTTGTGTATTGTTGTTCGATTAAACGATGCCGTCCTAATTCTTTTGCTTTTTCATCACTATCTGTGGTGATTTTTTCGTTTAATAAGGTTTCACCTGACGAATCAAATACAGTCAAAAAGTAGGTTTTCTCCATCTCTGATCTTCCCTTTCTTCTTGTTTTTTAATGAATTATACAAGGAGGAAGTTAAAACCTCTTTTTTTACCCCTAAAAATGTGTTTTTTAGAATAAGAGCGATAGAACGTGCATTCGTAAAAACGGCGTGATAAAATATGGACAACTACAGTAACGTACAAGGAGATAGACGTTTGACGAAGCTCACTTTTATTCATGCCGCAGATCTTCATTTAGATAGTCCGTTTGCGGGAATGTCCAATATACCGAACCGAATTTTTAAGAGGTTGAAAGAAAGTACATTTCAAAGTGCCAAGAACATGTTTGAACTTGCGATTGATCGAGAAGTAGACTTTATGCTGCTGAGCGGAGATCTATTTGACGAATCAAATCGTAGCCTAAAAGCACAGCTTTTTTTAAGAAATCAGTTTCTTCAGCTGCAATCACACGGGATTGAAGTGTTTGTTATTTATGGTAATCATGATCATTTAGGTGGTGAATGGACACCAATTGAGTGGCCAGAGAATGTTCACGTTTTTTTGAGCAGTACGCCAAGTGAGCAAGCCTTTTATAGAGATGGTCAGCTTGTGGCAAGTATTTACGGGTTCAGCTACAAAGAGCGAGCTGTCCATGAAAATATGACACCTTATTATGAAAAAACAACAGATGCCCCCTATCATATTGCCATGCTTCACGGCACATTAGCAGGTCAAGAAGGGCATGATGCGTATGCACCATTTCAGCTTCAGCAGCTTCTAGCGCGGGATTTTGATTATTGGGCGCTTGGACATATTCATAAGCGGGCTCTTCTGCATGAAGATCCAATGGTGATCTATCCTGGAAACATGCAAGGAAGACATATAAAAGAAACAGGAGAGAAAGGCTGTTATGTCGTTTACCTATCTGAAGATGCTCAAAGAGCGGAGTTTATGGGCTGTTCAGATGTCATCTTTGAGACATTGACAATAGATATCACACATACCGCTCATATGACCGATCTTGTGATACTTGTGGACAAAAAGATGAGTGGACTGAAAGAGAGAGGTGTTCCTCATTTTGTAAAAATCGAACTAACTGGCGATGCTCCTGCTTATATGGAGCTCACGCAGCTTGAAGTGCTTGAGGAGCTGATGGCTGTTCTTCATGAACAGGAGGAAGATGAAGACTTGTTCGTTTGGGTGATGTCGATTGACTGCCGGACACATGAAGATGCCGTCTATCCAGAAGATTCTTTTTTGACAGAACTAACAGCAGAAATTGCCGAGTTTGATGCGTATGATGAGCTGCTTTCACCTATCAAGCGTCATCCAACTTATAGAAAGTCAGGAAGAGCTTTTACAAAAGAGGACGAGATCGATATTAAAGAAGAGGCACAAAGACTGCTGGCAGAACAGCTGAAGCAATTATGAGAAAAGGAGAGGCATGATGAAAATACGTTCACTCCATATTGCGAATTTCGGGAAATTTTCCAATCAAACCTTCCACTTTTCTGATGACGGTTTTCAGTTAGTTTATGGCCTGAATGAATCGGGGAAAACGACATTGAAGGCATTTATTGAATCGATGTTATTTGGTTTTTCCAAAAGCCATATGTATAAGCCAAAGCATGGCTCATTTTATGGCGGGTCTCTTACATGTTTAGATGAGGAATTAGGTGTCATTCATATTGAAAGAACATCTGATCATGGCGGACAAGCTCAGGTGTTGCTGCCAAATGGTGAAGTGAAAGATGAAGCGTTTCTACATGCGATGTTAAAGGGAACGGATCGCAGATTATACCAATCGATCTATTCTTTTGACGTGTTTGGTCTGCAAAATGTACAAACATTAAATCAAGATCAAATAGGGGAATTTCTACTCTTTTCAAGTTTGTTTGGCTCAGATGCGGCATCCAAAATGGACAGCAGGTTACTAAAACAGCAGGAGCAGCTTTTTAAACCGAATGGACGTAAGCCTGAATTAAATCAGCAGCTTGATCATGTAAAAGAGCTGTCAAGTAAGTTGAAACAGGCCAAATTGGTAGAAAGTCGTTATACTGCAAAGAAAAAAGAACAAGCTGAATTAACCGAGAAGGTAGAAATGCTTCAGCATGCAATGAGACAGACTGAAGAAGAGATTCAGCTTTTGACTGAACATATTCGACTTTATCCTATGATAGAAAACAAGATAGAGTTAAAAAAAGATTTGGCTAGTTATCCAGAACGAGTCAAACGGTTTAGACCGGAAACCGCGCATGAACTTGATAAATTAGAATCACACCTTCACCCAAAAAAGGCGCAAGTGACGGCACTGAAACAAAAATTAGATCATTTGCAAACGTCGCTCACGCAAGTTCAGCCACTCTATGACAAGGATACGGTATTGGAGATGAAGCGAGTCATAGCTGAATCATCTGATGCTGAACTTGTGAAGAAACGCTTAGCAGAAGGGAAAACAGAGCAGAATTCTTTGAAACAAAAAATAGAAGAAGCATCAGCGAAGCTGAAGTGGCAGCGTCCAATCAAGCTTGACCAGCTGGATGATTCACTTGACTTTGAGTGGGAATTAAAAGAGGCTGTGAGCCAATACGTTCGTTTAATGGATAGGAAAACGCAGCTCGATGACCGGTTTGATCATGCAAGACATGAGCTAGAAGAAGCGGAAACCGCTCTAAAAGGATTAAAGGAACAGCCCGTTAAAGAGCAAGATGCAGAAGATGTCAGGGGCACAAGGGCTACAGTGAAACAGAAGCATTCCAGAGTGTGGTTATTCCCGCTGATGTTCGTGCTATGTGCTATCATTCTCACGGTCTTATTCGTTTTAGCAGAGAGCTGGGTGACGTTACTGTTTGCAGGATTTTCCGTATTTATCTTGATTGCTATTTATCCAGTGCTTAAACAGACTCAGATGAAGGAAGCAAACGACAGTAACGCCTATCATTCCTTTCAAGTTCAAACAGCTTCAGCTGAAACGCTAGTGAAGCAAAAGGAGCTTTTATACGAAAGAATGATACAGCAGTATGAAGACTGGGAGCGGGAACTGGAACCTGTACAGCAGCAAGTAGAAGGTATGAGAAGGCAGCTGGGTTTGTCCTCAGAGCTCTCATTCCTTGTGGAAGCTTTCCATATCTTGAAACAATTAAAAGCGAATACAGCGGCATATGAGGCGCTTAACAAGGAAATAGAGATGCTCACACAGCAGCAATCGATCTACGAGCAAAGAGTTTCAGCGCTCATGAGTCTCCTTCAAAGAAAAGAAGGGACCATTCAAGAGAATATCTCAGCTTTTCAAGAGATATTGAAAGATGAGGAAAAAAGAGAAAAAGAACGTCAGACATTGCACGTATCCATTCAACATGTAGAGCAGCAGCTGACAACATTAGAAGGAGAAGTTCAATATTATGAAAAACAAACGGACGAGCTTTTTCGAAAAGTAGAAGCAGCGTCAAAAGAAGATTATCATGTCCTATCTCATCTATCCAAAGAATACCGTGAGCGGCTGTACAATTTGCAGCAGCTGACCCAAGAGCTGCACAAAAGCGGTTATATAGATGAGGAAGAGGTCATTGTCCGTAAAGGTTTACGCACCCTTGAGGAGCAGTGTGCACAAGCAAAAAGGCGTCTGAATGACATGCAAGAGAATGTGACGAATATGAAAAGACGCTTGGCAGAATTAGCAGTAGAAATACGCCAAATAGAAGCATCAGGTACGGTGTCTGATTTGACTCATCAGCTTGCTGTAGAGCAGGAGCAGGCAAAGCATCTAGCGAAAAAATGGGCGGCTATTCAGCTCGTTCGTTCCGTCATTCGAGAGAAACTCAATGAGCATAAAGAAACGAGGCTACCAGCACTCCTCCAAACAGCTTCCCGATTTATTCAGCCGTTGACGAATGATCGTTATGAAGTGATTTTATTTTCTGCCGAAGATGACCGGCTGATTGTGAAACGGAGGGATGGACGCCTATTCCGCCCGGAGGAGCTTTCACAAGCAACATGTGAGCAGATTTATCTCTCGATTCGTTTTGCACTTGCTTTGTCCCACCAGCAAGAGTGTCAGCTCCCATTTATGATGGATGACAGTTTCGTTCACTTTGATCATGTCCGTCTAGAAAGGGTACTGGAGCTGATGAATGAACTCACTCGTTTTGAAACACAGCTGTTTTATTACACTTGTCATCATTATATGAAACAAGCAGCGGAAAACGGGCAGATTACGAGTTTAGCAGTGGAATGATTGACAAATTATGACTTATGTTATACTTATATGAGCAGAAACATGGAAGGAGCATTTATTGAATGGCTAAAGGGATCATGACCTATGACGTCGGCGAACAAGTTGACCTGCATTTATTAATTAAATCATCTACTAAAGGGATTGCGAGTAATGGCAAACCATTTTTAACGTTAATTCTTCAAGATCAAAGTGGAGATATTGAGGCGAAGCTATGGGATGCAAAGCAGAATGATGAACTCACATATGCCGCACAAACCATTGTAAAGGTAGTAGGTGATATTCATCATTATCGCGGAAGGAATCAGCTGAAGCTTAGGAATATACGTCCTGTTGCTGAAAACGAGCAAATCCGCATTGATGATTTTCTAGAAACAGCTCCTATTCCAAAGCACGATATGATGGATACCATCATGCAATATATTTTTGATATGAAAAACCCTAATATTCAGCGTGTCACAAGACATTTGCTGAAGAAATATGGACAGGAATTCGCTGATTACCCAGCAGCTACGAAAAACCATCACGAGTTTGTTTCGGGTCTTGCCTATCACGTGGTATCGATGCTTCATTTAGCGAAATCCATTGTTGATCTATACCCATCACTTGATCGAGATCTTTTATATTCAGGGATCATTCTACATGATTTAGGGAAAGTCAAAGAGCTTTCGGGTCCTGTCTCCACCACATATACAGTAGAAGGGAACTTAATTGGCCACATTTCTATTATGGTGACAGAAATTGCGAAAGCCGCAGAGGAGCTTGGCATTGATTCTGAGGAAATTCTGATTCTGCAGCATTTAGTGCTGAGTCATCATGGAAAAGGGGAGTGGGGCAGTCCTAAACCACCAATGGTGAAGGAAGCGGAAATTCTCCACTATATAGATAATTTAGATGCAAAAATGAACATGATGGATCGTGCGCTTGAGCATGTGAAGCCAGGAGAATATACAGAGCGTATTTTTGCACTAGAGAATCGTTCGTTTTATAAACCAACCTTTCACAATGAATCATCATGATAAAACGCCCGTTTGATGCGGGCGTTTTTTTTCATAACTTGTCTTCTTTTCGCATAAGCATGTAACACAAAGGGAGAGAGGTTTGTCCTAAAAAAGGAGGCGAAGACGATGTTGTTTTTTCCATGGTGGGTATATGCATGTATCATTGGCATTATTTTTTGTGCCTATAAATTAATGACGACAGCCAAAGAGGAGCAAGAGATTGATCAATCCTTTATTGAAAAAGAGGGAGAAATCTTTATTGAACGAATGGAGCAGGAGAGAGAGCGTAGACGTCAAGGACAGCAAATGAAACGATCCCAGGAAACGGCGAAGCATGAGGACCATTCGATTGCATAATCAATAAGAATAAAAAAACCCCTCTACAAGTTCATGTAGAGGGGTTTTTCGTTCATTATTGGTTTGTTGTTTGTTGTGTGGTTTGCTCAGATTTTTCTTTGAATGTATTTTCAAGTTCTTTATCTTTTACTTTCACATCAGCATCTTTCACCAATTTGTTTAAGATCGTTTGAATTTCATTGTTATCTGCTTGTTTTTGATCAAGCAGTTCTTTTTTCAAGTCTGCTTTCATGTCATCGTATTTACCGCGTTCTTCGGTCTTTTTAATGATATGGTAACCAAATTGAGATTTTACTGGTTTGCTGATCTCATTTACTTTTAGTTTGAAGGCAGCTTTACTGAAGTTCTCATCCATTTGGCCATCTTTTGCGAACCAGCCTACATCGCCGCCTTGTGCTGCTGAAGCAGTGTCAGTTGAATATTCAGATACAAGGTCATCCCATTTTTCGCCTTTATCTAATTTCTTTTCTACTTCATCTGCTGTTTTCTTGTCAGCAACTAAAATGTGGCTTGCGCGGATTTTCCCTTTTAGGTCATCGTAATACGCTTTTACTTCTTTGTCAGTGATTTTGATGTTAGCTTTGGCAGCCTTTTGAGTCAGCAGCTCATATTTTACTTGATCTTTGATGTAATCTTTTCCGAATTCATCTTGAAGTTGTTTTAAACGATCTTCACCAAGTGTCTTTTTATATTCTTCCAATTTCTTATCAATTTCTTTATCTGATACTTTGTATTTGTCAGCAAGAACCTTTTGTTGAACAAGTAGGTTTAAAGCATCTCCACCTGCTTGTTTCTTAAGTGTTGTGTAAAGCTCTTCTTTTGTGACATCTCCTGATTTTGTTGTTGCGATCACTTCTTTGTCACCGCTACTGCATGCGCCAAGAGTTAAAACACTTACTGCTGTTACAGCTGCTAAAGCCATTTTTTTCATTCAAAAAACACTCCTAATCTTTCCAATTTATTTATCATTGCTTGTATCATAACATATTGTGACATGCTGTAAAAAGAAATGCAAATGGGAGGGCATTCGTCTAGTCAAATTTTTGCGACCAACATACACATATATTGATCACAAAAAGGAGGCTGAATTATATGGGAGCAGGATATTCTAATGGGTTTGCTTTATTGGTCGTGCTATTCATTTTGCTGATCATCGTTGGTGCAGCATATCTTTATTAATTAAATCGCTGTAACAGAAAGGAGCCGTCCTGCCATGCGTGCGGGCGGTTCTTTTTTAAAACGATGACAGGTGCCTAAACATTTTAAAATTTTTTGCATACACTGAGCTTAGAACAGAGGAAGAACTGGCAGGAGGTGTTTTCACATGGGAGGAGAAGTCTTTGCTGGCGGTTTTGCACTAGTCGTCGTGTTATTCATCTTATTGATCATTATCGGTGCATCGTGGATTTGCTAATAGATCATCATACACAAAAAGCTGCCATCAAACAGGCAGCTTTTGCTTTGATCTTAAATAGATATGGTAATTTCAACAAATGATGAGATCAGTAAGATCAGTATCGATACATTGATAAAGCGAAACACCTTATCTTGCCGTTCTTCAGGAATCTCTCTGACAAGGCATAATGTATTAGTAAGCCTGTTTATTGAATACACAATAAACGCGGCAAAGACGATGAAGTAAAATAAAACTATCGGAGATCCCCCCTCTCTATGCTATTCCCATACTACATTACCAAATTTTTTATGAAAAAGATAGAAGTTGGCTTTAAAAACCTCATGATGAGGAAGTTGGGTCAACTAAAATATCAAACTCGTCTTGGGCTTGATCAATGATGCATGATTTTGGCGCTTTTAGCAGTTTCCAAGCAAATAAAAAGTCAGGCAAACAATAGCCTGCATGAATACTTGCGATCATGATAAAATAGTGTGCGTACATTGGAAATGCCATTCCTAAAACAAAGTAAACAGGTGAGATGACACAAAACGGGCTGAGCAGTGAGAAAAGCATCACTCTCTTAGGCACGCGCTGCCAGCAATTTCGTTTAAATAACGTCATTTTTTTCTTATGTTTCATGACTGGGATCAAGTGAACCACGCGGTGGACAAGCAATGTCGCAAGTAAAAGCACGACAAAAAGTGGTGCATTGTGACTGCTGAGTCTCGTTTCAGGATGAGTCAGTTGAAAACATAAAAATGCCATAATGAAAAAAAATACAGTAAGACATATGGCTGAAATCATCATTCTCGTATAACCATAATCCTTTTCAAGATTAATGGTCTTCCAACAATTCATTTTTCATCCTTCCAATCTCAAAAAAACTAATTGAATATCTCAAGATAATTTACTCTTCCTGAGGATAAAAATCAATGGTTTTCAAGAAAAAAAATAAATTGTTACATTCATATGGAATAAAGAGAGGAAACTTTGGGTTTTTCAAGAAAAAAAGACATAAGGGGGAGGTTCGTCTCTTTCGTCAATGAGTAATTTCGGCTAAAATAGAGTGACTAAGAGAAAGAGGGAACGTACATGAGTATTGAGGAACGAATGAGCCAGCTCGAATATTATATGGAACTGTTACTGACGGCAACAGATATGAGCCGTTATCCATATTATGCGCTATTGATCCGGCAGCGTGTATCGAAAGAAGAGGCAAAGGACATTGAGCGTATTTGTGCTGAGCTCTCAGATGAAATGGACAAGCAAAAAGCACAAGGCTACGTCATGTTCGACGATCTCCTTGCGCTGTTTGCGGGACAGTTAATTGAAAAGCTGGATGTTCATGAGACGATTTTTGCTTTGCATGATCAAGGGCTGTTTCAGCCGTTAATGAATGAATTTATAAAGATCATTAAACAATTTGATTTGCTTTAGCCGCTTTTTCCTCTGCTGAGTCTTCAAGTTCTTCAGGCTTTTTCGTGACTTTCCCACGTTCATTCAAAAAGTCCTTCTCAATGTTTGAAAACGATTTCTCAAAAATCTCCATGAAGTCCTCACCATAAATGTTTCGGATAATACACATCATTTCTAAAATTTCAGGGAACTTTCCGTAAATGTCATGAAGCGGCTGTGCGCCTTTGACAATACCAGTTCGGGCCGGGTCATAATCTTCGAGTAGTTTATGGAATGTCTCTTCGCCTTTTGGCGTTAGCTCAATATACGTATTGCGTTTATCGTTTAACTTTTTAGAAAATTTTAAAAATCCTCGTTCCTCCAGTTTCTTGGAGAAGTTAAACGCCGTTGATACATGCATGACGCCAAACTTTGCAATTTCTGATATTGAAGCTCCTTTTAATTGATACGCAATCCACAAAATATGATGTTCATTGATATTTAGGTTATACGGTTTGATCCACTGCTGCCAGTCCTTTTCAATGGATTTCCAAAGAGCTTTGCTCAATTGGGCCATTCTTTGACTGAATAAAAGTGCTTCTTTTACATCGAAAGGCTGTTCCGAATGATTCATCCATTTCACCTACTTCTCTTTTTCTTGTAATTCTATTATGCCAATAAAATAAAGATTAATAAAGCTGAAAATTCAAGAATTTTTAAAAGTCATGAAAAACATTGACAAAATAACCTTTTTTCAACAAAAAAAGTGCGGGATACGCACCCCGCACACTTTTGTAAACGAATATTTTTTTGTGAGTATATTAGTTTTGTAAGGTTTTCTCCAGTTGTTTGAGCTTTTCCTCAATTTCCTGAATTTCCTTTTGTAAGTCCTGCTGATGAGGTTTGATTTCCTCGCGCCATTGCTGAATGGATGTTTGCAATTCAGTTCCGACCTCTTTAATGACCTCAGCACTTTCTTTTGCGGTTTCAACAATCTGCTCTTTTAAAGCTTGTCCATCTCTTTTTAATCTTGTCAGCGTATCTTCGAATTTGTCATAGCCGTCTTTCATCTTTCCGCGTACATCTCTGCCAGAAGAGGGAGTCGTCAGGAGCACTGCCGCACCTCCGAGGAGACCGCCTACAAATAATCCTGTTAATAAAGAACGTCCACTAGCCATTCCAATCACCTCTAGTCAAATTTTACACATTCGCATGTTCTCTCTGAGCTGACGATCAGCTTCATTGAACTTCCATACATAGCTTGCTTTATTTTAGCATACTTTTGAAGAAAAGGGAGGGGAGAAGGTTGTCTGTCTTTCTGTTCGTTTTTACGTGTATGTGTGTGATTTTCGCAGGTGGTTCTATTCATTATGTAAGGCAGCTTGGGTATGCAGGGTCTTATCCGCCAAAACATGTATTAAGACAAAAAGCAATTGTGTGTGCAGCAGGTGCAGGGATTTCGCTCTCCATTTTGCTGCTTACCCTTTTTCTTTTATAGAAGCATGAAAAAAACCTCTTCATCTAATGAAGAGGTTCCAGCATGTAGACAAACCCTCGCATTCTTTGTCAGTCCTGCGTGCTGGTGCTCACGAATGTCAAATTCGCTCCGCGCCAGTACTCGTCCTTCCTAGACTTCAAGGGCTTTCAATCATGCTGAAAAGAAGACAAAGGGCTAAAATAAAGAATCATTTTAGCCCTTTGTCAACAATATGAAAAAACCTCTTCATCCAATGAAGAGGTTCAGTTATTCGTTAAGCGACTTCAATCATTCTTGCGCGCTTTAATATGGACTGAGCAATCGGGAAGACAAATACCATAGCTATCGTATTGATCACAGTTGCTGGCAAGACAACACCTACAAGAAGTGCTGGTAACGCAGCCGGCAGTCCAGTAATCAGTAAAGCGGCAGATAGGAAAATCACGCCTGATACGACGGTCCCAACAGCGGTGAGTACAGCAGTCAGAACGACTTTGTTCTTGATCTTCTGGCAAGATAAGAAAAGGGCTAAGAAGATAAAGGCTGTCACCGGTTTATCAATCATATTTGGAATTTGTCCGCCTGGAAAACCTGTTGTCAAAGCGGAAATGACCCCAGTGACTAGGGCGATCACAACGACATGCTGTACCTTCGGAAAAAGGATGATGCTTAAAAACATCATGACCAGCATCATATCAGGCTTCATTCCGAAAAAGATGGGCGGGAAAATCGTATGCAAAACAGCTCCCATTGCTGCAAGCAATGACATAATCACTAATTCTTTTGTTTTCATTTCTATGCTCTCCTCTGCTAAGCTCTTAGAACTCTCCAATAATATGGCTGATCATTTATTGCAAGAGTCATGACTTTATATTTCTCGTTATTATAACAAATTTATTTCACGATAGAAAAGCCTTTTTACTCATTTTCTTGCTGGAACTTTTTCATAAAGTCCGCAAGCTTTTGGCAGTCTTCTATAGAGACAGCGTTGTAAATCGAGGCTCTACATCCGCCAACAGAACGGTGGCCGGCGAGTCCAACCATTTGTTCTTGTTTTGCTTTCTCCACAAAGGATGCAGTGAGTGCATCATCACGCAGGGTAAACGTGACATTCATATGCGAACGGCTGTCAGCACGTGCATGCCCTTTGTAAAAACCGCCACTTTGATCAATCGTATCATACAGAAGCGCTGCTTTTTGTTCATTGCGTTTTTCTGCTGCTTCTACACCGCCCGCCTGTTTCACATGCTCCAGGACAAGGGACAGCATATAAATCGCAAAAGTTGGTGGTGTGTGATAAAGAGAATTGGCTTTGGCATGTGTTGAATATTTTAAAATTTTAGGTGTGCCGCTTTTTTCTTTCTCTAATAAACGTTTGCGCGCGATCACAATCGTGATACCAGAAGGCCCTAGATTTTTTTGTGCCCCGGCATAAATGAAATCAAATGAAGACACGTCTATTTTTTTGCTGAGAATATCACTGGACATGTCGGCAATAAGCGGGAGTGACGTGTTCGGGAACGTTTTCCACTGAGTACCGAAAATGGTATTGTTCGATGTGATGTGCAAGTAAGCACCGTCATTTAAAACGGAAGCATCTACATCTGGAATATACGAATAGTTGTCGTCTTCACTTGAGGCAAACACTGATGTTTCACCAAACCCTTTTGCTTCTGACAAGGCTTTTTCTGACCAAGCACCTGTTTGGATGAAATGAGCCGTTTCGCCTTCATGTAAGAAGTTCATCGGAATCATTGCAAATTGAAGACTTGCCCCGCCTTGTAAAAAGAGGACCTCATAATCTTCTGGAATGTCCATCAATTCTACCAAGAGTGCTTTCGCTTTATTGTGGACTTCTTCATACTCACCGCTGCGATGAGAAAGTTCCATCACAGACATCCCGGTTTGTTTAAAATCAACAAGTTCTTCCTGTGCTTTTTGAAGCACTTCTAGCGGCAGCGCCGCCGGACCAGCATTAAAATTCGTCGTTCGCTTCATCACAATCTCTCCCTATTTCTCGCGTTAATGGATCAAAAGATAAAACCATCCTATCACAAATTTGAAGCATTTGGACAAAAAATTTGAATCGTCCTAAATATCTTACGATTCAGAGAATAAGCACAGAAAAGAAGTGAAAAAAAGAAAAACCTCATCCATTAAGATGAGGTAAGGCGCGTATGGATGGCAGAAGAAATGTCTTTTAAATCCTCTGCTGTATATTGATCTTGGTGAGATTTCCATACGGCACCAAAGCCGTCGCCTTTGCCATAACGCGGAATAATGTGCATATGGTAATGGAACACAGATTGTCCGGCTTTTTCACCGTTGTTGTTCAGAAGGTTTAAACCAATTGGTTCAAATTCTTGCTTAATCGCTCTAGCGATTTTCGGAATCGCTTGGAAGTAATGATTAGACACTTCTGGTGTCATGTCATAAATGTTTTCTTTATGTATTTTCGGGATTACAAGGGTATGTCCTTTTGTTACTTGGCTGATATCAAGAAAAGCCAATACATGCTCGTCTTCATATACTTTTGCACATGGAATGTCTCCATCAATGATCTTGCAAAAAATGCAGTCGCTCACGCCATGTCACTCCTCATTATTTTTCCTTTATCGTATCACAAAAAGAAGCAAAAAAGAAAACAGGACAAGCGAACTCCTTTGGTCGCTCATCCTGCTCCTGCAGAAGAAATGCTGATGCTTTCATTTGATATGCCTTTTGAATTCTCTATTTACTGAAATAAAGAATTCATATGCCTGCTATTTCTGCCGTAAACACCTCATTTGACGTTTTGGTTCGTCGTATACATATTTGTATAGGACACAAAAATCAAGAATCAGTGAAGCAAAACAGAAGCTAAGGTTTTTAGATGAAAAACCAATTTGTCATGCGGTCATTGCCTTTAACAAACACCTCATTTACGTATTGGTCATCAAGTTCATTTCTTCTACATACATTATGATGACCAGTATGCCTATGTTTTATTCATGAGTTGTCTATAGGTAAACATTTCAAATTGTCTTTCGTTTTTGGTACTATAAAGGAAAAAAGAAAGAAAGGAACGAACTGATGTCCCTTCTAACTGTAAAAGATGTAACGGGTGGATATACAAAGAATCCCGTTCTGAAAAATATTTCATTTGAATTAGAAAGAAACCAAATCGTTGGTCTCATTGGCTTAAACGGGGCGGGAAAAAGTACAACCATTCGTCATATTATTGGATTAATGAAACCTCATAAAGGGGTCATTGAGCTGAACGGACGAACCCTTCAAGAAGATCAAGAGGCGTATCGTTCACAATTTACGTTTATTCCAGAGACACCTGTCTTATATGAAGAATTAACGTTAAAAGAGCATTTAGAGCTGACAGCGATGGCTTACGGCCTTTCAAAAGAACAATTAGAAGAACGTCTGCCGTCTTTGCTGAAGGAATTCCGAATGGAGAAGCGATTGAAATGGTTCCCTGCTCATTTTTCTAAAGGGATGAAGCAGAAGGTGATGATTATGTGTGCATTTCTTGTGGAGCCAGAGTTGTATATTATCGATGAGCCGTTTTTAGGGCTTGATCCGCTTGCGATCAACGCACTATTAGAACGTATGAATGCGGCGAAACAAAATGGCGCAAGTGTTCTGATGTCAACGCATATTTTAGCCACAGCGGAACGTTATTGTGATTCCTTTATTATTTTGCATGAAGGGGAAATTAGAGCGAAAGGAACACTGACAGAACTAAGAGAGCAGTTCAACATGAGAGATGCGACACTCGATGATCTTTATTTGGAATTAACAAAGGAAGAAAGCTATGAGTAAAACAACGCAAACCATTTGGAAATCACGATTAGAAGAACACGTACAAGAAACAAGAAAATATTTAAAATATATGTTCAATGATCATCTTGTGATTGTGCTCATTTTTTTCCTTGCAGGCGGGGCGAGCTGGTACAGTAATTGGCTGAAGCATATTCCAGCTCACTTCCCATCCTATTGGGTCATGGCAGTTGTTTTCTCATTGGTACTGACTAGTTCTTACGTGCGAACGTTGATCAAAGAGGCAGATCTTGTGTTTATGCTTCCTTTGGAAGCTAAGATGGACCCTTATTTAAAACAAGCGTTTAACTTTAGCTTCATTTCTCAGTTATTTCCTTTGATTGCCGTGTCCATTATTGCACTTCCGCTATATTCGGCTGTCTCCTCAGGCGATCTGATGCTATATGTGCTCATTTTGGCGCAAATGATCTTAATAAAAGGTCTGAATACAGCAATTCAATGGAGAATCACTTATTTTCAAGGGAAACATGTCAGATGGATTGATGCAGTGATTCGTTTTCTGCTCAATACAATGTTAATGTATACCGTTTTACAAGCAGCTTATGCCATTGCCATCGTCTTTTATCTTTTATATGCTGTCTATCTCATTTATCTAACAAATGCAGTAAAAAAACAGCCCTTTCAATGGGAATTGCATATTTCTGATGAGTTAAAACGAAAACAGCGTTTTTACCGCTTGGCAAACTTATTTACGGATGTCCCTCATTTAAAGAAACAAGTGAAAAGAAGGGCGTATATGGACTGGGTCTTGCAATTTGTCCCTTATGAACAGCGTAAAGCTTTTTCTTATATGTATGTGAGGGCGTTTTTACGTTCAAATGACTATTTTGGTCTAGTGTTTAGGTTAACGGTCGTGTTTGTGCTCATCCTCTTGTATACAGGTGCAGCAGGCTGGGTGGGGGCATTACTTGTCTTGTTTACAGTCTTTATCACAGGTGTACAGCTTGTCCCGTTAACAAAGCACTTTGCTCATCTGTCGTTACAGGCACTTTATCCTGTGTCTCAGCAAGAAAAAGATCGAAGCTTTTTTGTTCTCGTACGAAATGTACTCATCATCCAGTCATTTGTACTGAGCTCCGCCGTTTTCCTAGCAGGTGGATGGAAGGGAAGCGGACTTGCTCTTCTCATTTCACTGGTATTTGTGCTTGTCCTATTCAAGCCTTATGTACAAAGCAGATTAAAAAAGATGAGATAAGCGTTTTTTACAGCGAGCGTATGATGTCACCAAGGAGGGAACTGGGATGAATGCAGCTGAACGGGAACTGTATGAAGAGGCCATTTTTTTTCAAATGCGTTTTTTAAGAAAACCATCCAAGATCGAGCGGTTTTCAAAAGGCGTTCAGCAGCAAGTGAATCGCCGAATCCCTGCTCGATTTCATCAAGTCATCACAAGTGCGGTGAAAACAATGGTTGAATCCACCGTATCAGGAAGCCATTTTACTTCATTTACAGTCATTGATGAACAATTGTCTCTTGTAGAGCGAAATGAGCTGGCAAAGGAAAAGGTGACATATTATCAAAAGGCCGCTGCGATTGAAGGAATTGGCACAGGTGCGGGTGGATTGTTTCTCGGAATGGCGGATTTCCCTCTCCTTTTGAGTATTAAAATGAAATGTCTATATGAACTTGCTTGTATATATGGATTTGACTTGTCTCAAAAAGAGGAAAGGCTCTTTTTGCTTTGTATTTTTCAACTCGCCTTTTCAAGCAGTGCACACCGTCAAAAAATGATGAAACTCATTGAAGAATGGGAAACAACCCGGGAAGAAATGGATTGGTATAGCTTTCAGCAGGAATATCGAGATTATATTGATCTTGTGAAGCTGTTTCAATTAATGCCTGTGGTCGGTGCCGCTGTTGGCGGGGTGGCAAATCATCAGCTGACAGGACAGCTTGGTGAAGTCGCACGCCATGTGTTTCACTTGCGTGTGTTGAAAGAATTGAAATAGAAAAGCCGCTGGTGGCAGCGGCTTTTTTTTATTCATCGTAGGAAAGGACGGCATGAGCGAGTACCTTTGCTGCGACAGGCATTGCGTTTTCGTTAATATCAAATTTCGGATGGTGATGTGGATACACATCTTGGCTGTTTTCTGGCATAGCGCCTGTGTAGAAGAAAGTACCAGGAACATGCTGAAGGTAGTAAGCAAAGTCTTCTCCGCCCATTTGGGTTTCTGCTTCTTTTACTTCTGTGACTCCTTCTGTCTGTTTGGCTATTTCTGCTATATATTCAGTTGGTGCAGGGTGATTTTTGACTGCAGGATAGCCTCTTACATATTCATAAGTATAAGAGGCATCGTGCATGTGGCAGACACCTTTCACCACCTGTTCAATTTCACGTTCAATGATATGACGTGCACTCTCTTCAAAGGAACGTGCAGTACCTGTCAGCACGGCCGAATCTGCAATGACGTTAAAGGCATTTTCAGCGACAAATCCTCCTACAGATACAACCGCAGAATCAATCGGGTTGACTTTACGGGCCACGACCTGCTGAAGATTGGCTACAATTTGTGAACCGATGAGTACGGCATCTTTCGTCAGATGCGGCTGTGCGCCATGTCCACCTTTCCCTTGCACTTGAATAGAGAAACGATCGGCGGCTGCCATAAAGTTCCCGCTTTTATAAAGAACAGTGCCGCATGGCTCTGATGACCAAAGGTGAGTGCCGAAAATGACGTCAACACCGTCTAAACAGCCATCTTCAATCATTGGTTTCGCACCGCCGGGGGCATATTCTTCAGCGTGTTGATGAATAAGGACGATTTTTCCTTTTAATTGATCTCGGTGCTCATGTAAGATCTTCGCTAAGACGAGAAGTGTTGCTGTGTGGCCATCATGACCACATGCGTGCATGACGCCAGGTTTTGTTGAACGGTAAGGTACATCCTTTTCATCATGAATGGGAAGTGCATCAAAATCAGCTCTCAGTGCAATGGTCGGTCCAGGGGAAGCTCCTTCAATAAAAGCGAGTACACCATGTCCGCCTACATGTGTGCGTGTTGGGATATGTAATCTGTCATAATATTGAGCGATGTAAGCAGCTGTTTCCTCTTCTTGAAAAGAAAGTTCTGGATTCATATGGAGATGGCGTCTAATTTCAACCATTTCCTCATAATGTTCATCAAGACGTTCATTGATCCTTTTGTGTAAAGTGGATACTGTCATTGATCCGAAAACCTCCTTTAGGCTCTTTTACTGATTGTATGGTAATTGTTAGAATCTTTCAACAGAAGAGGATGTCGAGAATGATAGAAAAGGTCATTTTACATAAAAGTCGAAGGTTAAGTATGAAGCTTGAAAAAGGGGGAGTGGCATTGGGAAGCTGTCCAAATTGTTCAAAAGCATTTTCTTTCGTCGAAAAATTTCATTTATCGCATACGAGAATGATGCTTTGTCCAAGTTGCCGGCATCAAATCAAAGAAACGTTCGTTTCGAAGATGAGCTTTTTGATGATTTGTTTGATTCCACTGTTGGTACTACTTATTCAGATGAAAGGTGCTTCACCTATGCTCAAATGGCCAATCTTATTAGGATGGATCTTGCTGAATTTTTATGTACTTCAGCCAATCATTCATCGGTATGAGCTTAGAGAAAAGCGTTGAAAGCCCAGCAGTAGAAGGGCTTTTTTTTATGAAAAAAAGAAGTGCGAAGAGCAGCACTTCCCAGCGTGTAGACAAACCCTCGCATTCTTTGTCAGTCCTGCGTGCTGGTGCTCACGAATGTCAAATTCGCTCCGCTCCAGTACTCGTCCTTCCTAGACTGCAAAGGTTTTCTATCACGCTGAAAAGAAGACAAAGGGCTAAAATCAAGTTCATTTTAGCCCTTTGTCAACAATCTAAGAAGTGCGAAGAGTAGCACTTCCTCAATGGTCTATGACGGCATGATAGGATGTCAGATAGGCAGGACGAGAGAAGATGGAGCCAGTATCCTCGTGCGGCTGAAAGAACGCTTCTGACTCTTGAAAGTCTTGAAATAAGTCTTCAGATTCCCAAAGGGTCAAAATTAAGTACACCTCTTCATCCTTTTTTGGTCTTAACACACGAAGCGCCTGAAAGCCGCGCTGGTGTTCTGACATATTTGTTTTTTTCTGAAAGGTGGATTCAAAAAGTGCTCTGCTTTCGAGCTTTACAGGGATATGATTCAGCGTGACAAAGCCAGATTGGACGAGCCCACCTTTTGTATAAATCACATCATAGGCATGGGGTGCTTTAAAGACTGTCTCACCCTCCGTTTCATGAAAAAGAGCCGCTTGTTCCTTACCGACCGTATAAAGCAGATTTTCAAGATGATGTTTTTTTGCGATTTTTTGCAAAAAGTCTGCTGTTCCATATGTAATATAGAAATTCATCTAAACCGCCTCCTGCTTGATAGTATAACAAAAGAATGATATATAATTCTTTGGTAGTCAATCCATAAAACATATTATGAAGCAATACATCCCATACTATCCGTATAAAGGAATGAGGTGACCTAATTTGAAGAAAAAGAAGATAATCATTCCATTAGTCATTGCAGGAAGTACAATCGTGCTTTCATTTATTGGCTATCTGACCATTTTATTTTTAGGACATTATGTCATAGACGAAAAGAAGCTCGTTTTTCACGCTTCCTCGAAAATCATTGATCAGAATGGAAAAGAACTCACAAGCATGTATTCAGAAAATCGGGACCCTGTGTCATTAAAAGAGGTCCCAGATAAAGTGGCGAAAGCTTTTGTTGCTGTAGAGGACAAGCGCTTTTATGAGCACCACGGAATTGATGCACAATCGATTTCAAGGGCGGTTTATCGAGATATATTAGCAGGTGGAAAGGTAGAAGGCGGCAGTACCATCACCCAGCAGCTCGCCAAAAATATCTTTCTCACAAATGATAAAACGTTTCTTCGAAAAACAAAAGAAGTCATTATTGCGATCAATTTAGAAAGAGATTATTCAAAGGACAAGCTGCTTGAAATGTATTTGAATCAGCTTTACTTTGGTCATGGCGTCTATGGGATCCAAGCAGCGGCCAATTACTATTTTAGTAAAGATGTAAAAGATCTCACTGTCAGTGAAGGAGCTACACTTGCTGCCATGCCAAAGGCACCTTCAACGTATTCCCCTGTTCTACACCCAGATAAAAATAAACAAAGACGGGATACCATCCTGAATTTAATGAATGAACAAGGATATTTGTCTTCTACAGAAACAGTTGAAGCAAAAGGAAGAACACTTGGTATTCATTTAAAAAAGAAATCAGAAACCCCTTGGGTGGACAGTTATGTAGATCTCATGATTAAAGAAGCAGAATCACAGTATTCGATTTCGCATGAACAATTGCTTCAAGGCGGCTATACTATTACCGTACCAATCGATATGAATTTGCAAAAAGTTGCCTATGATGCGATGAAAAACAATCGTTATTTCCCGGGAAAAAGCGGGTCACCTGAAGGCAGCGCTGTGTTTATTGACAACGCATCTGGTGGTGTAAAAGCAGCAATAGGCGGACGAGAATATCAGGCAAGAGGCTATAACAGAGTCACAGCTGTTAGACAGCCTGGTTCTGTCTTTAAGCCGATCGCAGTATATGGTCCAGCGATGCAGGAGAAAAAATTCAGACCGTATTCACTGCTTGAGGACAAGGAAAAAAGCTATGACGGCTATTCTCCAAAGAACTACGATGGACAGTACGAGGGCAGGGTCACGATGGTAGAGGCTCTCATGAAAAGTAAAAATACGTCTGCCGTATGGACGTTAAGCCAGCTTGGCATCGATACCTCTAAATCCTATCTTGAGAAAATGGGAATGGATATTTCGGATAAAGGACTTGCCATAGCGCTTGGCGGGTTAGAAAAAGGGGTTTCTCCATTGCAGATGGCTGGAGCATTTCATACATTTGCAAATGAAGGCGTCTATAAAAAGCCATTCTTCATTCAGAAAATCACGAATGATGATGGTGAAACCGTTGAAAAAAATCGAAACAAAGAAGAACGAGTGTTTAGCGTACAAAATGCTTGGAATATGACAAGAATGCTTCAACAGGTCGTCAAAGGCGGAACCGCTCAGAGCGGATCATACGCTGGAGATTTGGCTGGTAAAACAGGCACAACTACGTATTCCGGTGTCAAAGGGGCAACGAAAGATGCTTGGTTTGCTGGCTACACGCCTAGTACAACAGGGGCAATCTGGATGGGGTATGACAAAACGGATAACAGTCATTATTTAACTGGCGGCAGTCAGTATCCAGTGCAGTTAATGAAAGATATTTTAACGACCGCTCAAATAACCAATGAAACATTCCAAAAACCAGAGGGAATTAAAGAACTTCAATCGCCAATCCATTTAGAAGGACTGTCAGGCTTTGAAGCACGTTATGCATTTAAAATCAAAGGGCTCTTTACATTGGAGCTGTCATGGGATGAACAGGAAGACAAACGCGTTGAATATCGTATTTATGAAAAGAGAAATGGAAGCGAGACCCTGATCGACTCAGTAACAGGAACAAACAGCTACACAATGCCGTATGCAAATGTGTTTTCAGATGTGCAGTATAAAGTTGTTCCATACAATACTCAAACAGAAGAAGAAGGCGAAGGTAGTGCTTATATCAAGCCAGAGGCTTTTGGACGTTAATATTCGGCGATTTTTTGAACATTGAGCCGCTTTAGTATACCGAGCCTTGAAAAAGCGGTATAGTAAAAGCAGTGTTTGAGCCTTATACAAAGAGAGTGTGAGGCGAAAGGTGGAATGAAAGGTAATGGGAAAAACGAAGGCTTTTAATGACACGTTCTTAAAGGCGTGCAAAGGGGAAAAAACAGACCATGTACCGGTTTGGTATATGAGACAGGCAGGACGCTCGCAGCCTGAATATCGTGTCCTTAAAGAAAAATACGGGCTATTTGAAATTACGCATCAGCCAGAGCTATGTGCTTACGTAACAAGACTTCCTGTAGAACAATATGGTGTAGATGCCGCTATTTTATATAAAGATATTATGACTCCGCTTCCAGCTATTGGAGTGGATGTTGAAATTAAAAATGGAATTGGACCAGTGATTGACTCGCCTATTCGGACAAAGGCAGATATCCAGCGTCTTGGAGAGCTTCATCCTGAAGAAGACCTGCCATATGTGCTTGATACGATCAAGCTGTTAACAGAGGAGCAGTTGAATGTTCCGCTGATTGGTTTCGCAGGTGCACCTTTTACGATGGCAAGCTATATGATCGAAGGCGGTCCATCTAAAAATTATCATAAAACAAAGGCGCTCATGTACAGTGAGCCAGAGACATGGATGCTTTTGATGAATAAATTAGCCGATATGACGATCACATACATACGCGCTCAGGTAAAAGCAGGCGTCCGAGCATTTCAAATCTTCGACTCTTGGGTTGGCGCTTTAAATGCAGCAGATTACCGGACCTTCATTAAGCCTGTCATGCAGCGTATTTTCACAGAGCTGAAGTCTGAAAACGTACCAATGATTATGTATGGTGTCGGTGCGAGCCATCTGGCGAAAGATTGGCATGACTTGCCGCTTGATGTCGTTGGACTGGATTGGCGTATGAGTATAGACGAAGCGCGAAAAGAAGGCTTAACAAAAACGTTACAAGGAAACCTTGATCCAACGATATTACTTTCTCCTTGGGAAGTGATTGAAGAAAGAGCAAAAGCGATTTTAGATCAAGGAATGAAATCAGATCAATTCATCTTTAACTTAGGTCACGGGGTATTTCCTGATGTCTCACCAGACACGTTAAAGAAGCTGACTGATTTTATTCACGATTATTCAGCTAAACATAAAAAGACATCCATCTAAATGATTTCAAATGATCCGAAGGAGTGTTGGTTGTGGAGAAAAAGAAAATGGGGCTACTTGTCATGGCATATGGCACCCCATATAAAGAAGAAGACATTGAACGTTACTATACACATATCCGCAGAGGCAGAAAGCCAGAGCCGGAGATGCTGCAAGATTTAAAGGACCGCTACAAGGCAATTGGCGGCATTTCTCCTTTATCAAAAATTACAGAACAGCAGGCAAATGGTTTGTGTGAACATTTGAATGAGATCCAAGACGAGATTGAATTTCATGTATACATTGGGTTAAAACACATCGAGCCTTTCATTGAAGATGCTGTCGCTGACATGCACCGAGATGGTATCACAGAAGCGGTGAGTATTGTCCTAGCACCGCACTTCTCCACATTTAGTGTGAAATCGTATAACAAACGTGCACAAGATGAAGCAGAAAAGCTTGGCCATCTGAACATTACTTCTGTTGAAAGCTGGTACGATGAGCCGAAGTTTGTGGACTATTGGGTGAAACAAGTGAAAGAGACGTATGCATCCATGAGTCAGGAAGAAAGAGATTCAGCAGTGCTGATTGTGTCTGCACACAGTCTTCCTGAAAAAATTATTGCAGCAGGGGACCCATACCCTGATCAGCTTGCACAATCTGCAAAAATGATTGCTGAAGGTGCAGGAATTGAGCATTATGAAATTGGCTGGCAAAGTGAAGGCAATACGCCTGATCCGTGGCTTGGACCAGACGTACAGGATCTCACGCGTGACCTATTTGAGCAAAAAGGCTATAAAACATTTGTATACGTGCCTGTTGGATTTGTCGCTGATCACCTTGAAGTGTTATACGACAATGATTATGAATGTAAAGTCGTCACGGATGAAATTGGTGCAGCCTACTATCGTCCAGAAATGCCAAATGCGAAACCAGCATTTATTGATGCACTGGCAGCAGTCGTATTAAAGAAGCTTAATGAAAGTAAGTAATCATATAAAAGAAGGCGATCCTATGCATGACAATCAAAAACACCTTGTCATCATTGGCGGTGGCATCACGGGTTTGGCCGCCGCCTTCTATTTGGAAAAGGAAATTGAAGAAAAAGGCCTTCCTCTCCAAATATCTCTTATTGAAGCGAGTCCTAGGCTAGGTGGAAAAATTCAAACATTATATAAAGACGGTTATATCATTGAACGTGGACCCGATTCATTTTTAGAAAGAAAGGTCAGTGGACCCCAGCTGGCAAAAGATGTTGGCCTATCTGATCAGCTCGTCAATAATGAAACAGGGCAAGCGTATGTATTAGTCAATGAAACCCTTCATCCGATGCCAAAGGGCGCTGTCATGGGCATTCCAACTCAAATCAGTCCTTTCATTACAACTGGGCTTTTTTCAGTTGCCGGAAAAGCACGTGCAGCGATGGATTTCGTTTTGCCAAAAAGCAAACAGACAGAAGATCAATCTCTTGGGGAATTTTTTAGAAGACGTGTGGGTGATGAAGTGGTGGAGAATTTAATTGAACCGCTACTATCAGGCATTTATGCTGGTGACATTGATCGCCTGAGCTTAATGTCTACCTTCCCGCAGTTCTATCAAACAGAACAGAAGCATCGTAGTTTGATTCTTGGGATGAAAAAATCACAGCAGCATGCAAAAGCGCAACAAGTGACAGCGAAAAAGCAAGGACAGTTCCAGACAATCAATCAAGGGCTGCAAGCACTTGTTGAAGCGGTCGAAAGTAAACTCAAGCTGACGAAGATTTACAAAGGGACAAAAGTGACCCAGATCGAAAAAGCCGAGGGAGGTTATGGCGTTCAATTAGACAGCGGTCAAACGCTTTTTGCAGATTCTGCCATTGTGACAACTCCTCACCAATCGATCTATTCCATGTTTCCAAAAGAAGCAGGGCTTGAGTACTTGCATGACATGACATCGACTTCTGTTGCAACAGTTGCACTCGGATTTAAAGAAGAGGATGTTCACAATGAATATGATGGCACTGGTTTTGTCATCTCAAGAAATAGTGATTTCTCCATTACAGCATGTACGTGGACAAATAAGAAATGGCCTCACACTGCACCTAAAGGAAAAACATTGCTTCGTGCATATGTTGGGAAAGCTGGCGATGAATCAATTGTCGAACAGTCTGATCATCAAATCGTGAGCATCGTGCTGGAGGATTTGAAGAAAATCATGGATATTAAAGCAGATCCAGAGCTGACGACAGTGACTCGCTGGAAAACAAGCATGCCGCAATATCATGTGGGTCATCAAAAACAGATTTCGACGATGAGAGAAACGTTTAAGCAATCATATCCTGGTATTTATATCACGGGTGCTGCATTTGAAGGTGTTGGGATTCCTGATTGTATTGATCAAGGAAAAGCTGCCATCTCAGAAGCTGTATCTTATCTATTTTCATAAAAAACAAACTCCCTTTTCTGTCATGGAAAGGGAGTTTTTCATGTTCGTATGTTTAGAAAAGAGTGGTGAATAATAAAATTGAACAAAGTTGTTGCATCTGACGAAAAAGATGTGGTATATTACTTTCTGTACTTAATGACCGAAACGTTCAAATAGTCATTTTGGGAGTGAGATCATGAGTGTTGATAGGAGACAAATGATTTTAGATGGAGCAACAAAGGCATTTACCCAGTTCGGGTATAAAGCCACGACAATGGACCTTGTAGCAAAGCTTGCCAACGTCGGAAAAGGAACGATTTATACCTTTTTTAAAAACAAAGAAGAGCTGTTCGATGAAATTTTCACATCACTGTTAATGGAGATGAGGAAAATTGCAGATGAAGCAATAGATGAGAAGAATAGTTTCTCTGAAAACCTTCACTTAGCACTCTTTGCAATATTAGAATTTCGAAAAAACCACCAACTTACAATTAAAATCTTTCAGGAAAATGCAGAGCTTGGCACATCAGCAGTGAAAGAAATGATTGAAAAAATGGAGCAGATGATCATTCGCTATATTAAAACAAAAGTAAAAGAAGCGATTGAAAAAGGCGACATTAAGCCCTGTGATCCTGAATTGACGGCATTTGTGATGGTGAAACTATATATTGCACTTATTTTTGACTGGGAAAAGCGATATGAGCCTTTAACAAAAGAAGAGGTCGCTGAATCGCTCGAGCTTTATGTACTAAAAGGACTGTCTGCAACAACATAATTTTTTTTAAGTTCAAATGACCGAATTCTTAATTTAGTCATTCATCAATGGGAGGAAAACAGCAATGAATGTAATTCGGAATCAATGGAAAGACATTGTGACGAGCAAAAAACTACTGATCCCGATTTTAGCTGTCTTATTTATTCCACTGATTTATAGTGGTGTATTTTTAAAAGCTTACTGGGATCCATATGGTACAGTTGATCAATTACCTGTAGCGGTTGTCAACTTGGATGAAGGTAGTCATTATGACGGCAAAACCCTTCAAGTGGGCGATGATTTAGTGAAGGAATTGAAGAAAAACGATAGTTTCAAATGGCATTTTGTTGATAGTGAAGAAAAGGCCATCAAAGGGTTAAATAACGAAGACTATTATCTCGTCGTCGAGATTCCGAAAGATTTCTCGAAAAATGCGAGTACAGTACTAGACAAACATCCGAAAAAATCGAATCTGAAATATTATACGAATCCAGGCGCAAACTATGCTGCGTCTCAAATTGCGAATAACGCCATTATCAAATTAAAAGATTCGGTTTCAAAGGAAGTCACAGAAAATTATGCAGAGGTCATCTTTGATAACTTCAAAACGATTGCAAAAGGATTAGATCAAGCAAGCGATGGAGCGAAGAAAATTGATGACGGAACAAAAAGCGCAAAAGACGGTAGCCAAAAGTTAAAAGACAATTTGGCGAAATTGGCAGAAGGAACGTTAACGTATAGCGAAGGTGTTCATCAGTTTGCAGGAAAAATGGGTGAACTGAACACTGGAATTCAATCTCTTGATAGCGGTCTTGGTCAGCTCTTAACAGGCTATCAAACGCTTGATCAGAAATTTGGTGAGCTTGGCACAGGAATTGATACATTGACCGAAGGGTTAAACACAAGCCGTGAAGGACATGAGCAGCTTTCTTCTAAAATGCCGCAATTCACAGCAGGCATTGAGCAGCTGAACAATAAAGCACAGTCATTTTCAGAAAAAATCGCTGCTGTGGAGAAAGTATTGTCTTCACCTGAATTAGCGAATCTTGAAAAGATGGCGCCTAAGATTGATCAGGTGAAAAAAGATGCAAAAACGTTTAGTACCAAACTTGCTTCTTTAAAAGAAGCATTATCTAATCGAGATGCAAAAGTAAAAAGTATTATTCAAAACAGCTCGATGACAGATGAAGAGAAAAAGGCGGCAATGGATCAGCTAGACAGTCTTCCTACAATCGAACTGCCTGATTTGTCTGGTCTTGAGCAAAGCTTAGCGGCGCTGCAGGAACTGCCTGACGCAAGTGAAGTTCAGTCTGCGGTTGCATCTGCAAAAGCACAGCTACAGCAAGTCAAGCAGCTGCCAGAGAAAACAGAACAGCTGTATACATCGACAGTCGCCATACAAAATGCGATTGATCAAATGACATCCGGTACGAATAAATTGTATCAAGGTGCACTGAAGCTTCAAACGGGACAAGGGAAATTACAAGATGGCCTGCAAACAGCAAATGGAAAGCTTGATACAGCGAAAAGTGGTGCGGATAAACTGGCAAACGGATCAAGTCAGCTTAGTGCAGCATTGAATAAACTAGAAAGTGGATCAGCGAGTATCCAAAGCAACTCTTCTAAACTAGCTGAAGGGTCAAAATCCCTTGATAAAGGATTAGGTGACTTAAAAAGTGGGACTGGAAAGCTTTCTGATAAGCTAAAAAGCGCTGCAGATGAAACAGGAGACATTGATGCGGGGCAGGACAACTACAATATGATTGCAAGCCCAGTCAAAACAGAGAATGATACAGCGAAAAAAATTGATAACTATGGAACAGGGCTCACACCATATATTTTATCAATGGGACTCTTTGTTGGAGCTCTTATGCTGACTGTTGTATTCCCAATGAAAGATCCTGCAGGACGCCCTAGAAATGCGTTTGAATGGTTTGTCAGCAAATATAGTGTGCTTCTCTTAGTCGGTATCTTGCAGGCAGTGATTGCAAGCACCATGCTGATCTTTGGGCTTGGACTTGAAGTGGAAAGCCTCTGGCGCTTCTATCTCTTTGCAATCATCGTCAGTCTGACATTCCTAGCGATCATTCAGCTTCTTGCGACGACGATGGGGAATCCAGGACGCTTCATTGCCGTCATTATCTTGGTTCTTCAGCTTGCAGCAAGTGCGGGTACATTCCCGCTTGAGCTTGTACCAAAATTCTTCCAAGTCATTCACAGTCTGCTTCCAATGACGTATACCATCAACGGATTTAGAACGATCATTGCAAGCGGTGATAACAGTTATTTATGGCACCAAGCAGCGATTCTTGGAACAGTAGCCATCATCATGATGGCTGCAACAACAGCATACTTTGCTTGGAACATAAGAAAAATGAAACAAGAAGAAGCTTAATCAAAAAAACCTTTCTCTTCCATGAGAAAGGTTTTCAGCGTGTAGACAAACCCTCGCATGCGGTGTCAGTCCTGCGCTTCGGTGCTCACGAATGTTAAATTCGCTCCGCCCCGATGCTCGTCCTTCCTAGCATGCAAAGGTTTTCTATCACGCTGAAAAGAAGACAAAGGGCTAAAATCAAGTTCATTTTAGCCCTTTGTCAACAATCTGAAACCTTTCTCTTCCATGAGAAAGGTTTTTTTGATTAGAAATTAGACATCAGGAACCCGAAGCGATATATTTTAAGAAGGATGCTGAAAAAAGGCATGCTTGGAAAGAATTTCTTTTAGATGAAGGAGGATATGCCGAATGACAACGGAAGTAAATGAAACGGTTCAGCTTATTCAAAAGCTTGTGTCGATCCCAAGTCCATCAGGAAATACTGAGAAAGTGATTGGCTTTGTCGAACGTTTTTTACAAGATTTACATATTGAAACGAAGCGAAATCGAAAAGGCGGATTAATTGCCACCCTAAAAGGAACAGATGACAAGGAACACCGCATGCTGACAGCACATGTCGATACGCTCGGTGCGATGGTCAAAGAAATTAAATCAAATGGCCGGCTGCGTCTTGCACTCATTGGAGGCTTTCAATATAACTCGATAGAAGGCGAGTATTGTGAAATTGAAACAGTAACAGGCCGTACATACACAGGTACCATTCTGATGCATCAAACGTCCGTTCACGTATATGAGGATGCTGGAAAAGCGAAGCGAAATCAAGAAAATATGGAGATTCGCTTAGATGAGAAAGTGAAAAATGCAGACGATGTGCAAGCACTCGGCATTCAAGTAGGAGACTTTATCTCATTTGATCCTAGAGTGGAAGTGACGTCTTCAGGTTTTATTAAATCAAGACACCTTGATGATAAGGCAAGTGTGGCGTTGTTGCTGAGATTGATTCACCGCATTCAAACAGAGAACATCACATTGCCGCATACGACACATTTCTTAATTTCAAATAATGAAGAAATCGGATACGGTGGGAACTCGAATATCCCGGAAGAAACGGTGGAATATTTGGCCGTTGATATGGGCGCCATCGGTGACGGTCAATCAACCGATGAATACAGTGTGTCGATATGTGTGAAGGATTCTAGCGGTCCTTATCACTATGGTCTCCGCAAACATCTAGCAGCATTAGCTGAGGCAAATAAAATCGATTACCGCCTTGATATATACCCTTATTATGGCTCAGATGCGTCAGCAGCGATTCGAGCAGGGCATGATATCATTCATGGACTGATTGGACCTGGCATTGACTCTTCGCATGCCTTTGAAAGAACCCATGAAGACTCCTTGATTCATACAGCCAATCTTCTGTACCACTATGTTCAAAGCAAATTAATCACAGTATAAAAAAAGAACCCCATGATCGGGGTTCTTTTTGATTAGCTTGAAAGTTGTGTTGGCTCAGGTACATCTTGTCCAGTCATCACGCGGTGTCCTTTTTCAGGGTCATATTGCCCTTCCCATTTAGACATCACGACAGCTGCAAGTGCATTACCAGTTAAGTTGACAACGGTTCTTGCCATATCCATGATACGATCAACACCTGCAATAAAGGCTAGACCTTCAGCAGGAACACCAATCGTTCCGAGTGTTGCAAGTAATACAACAAAGGATGTACCAGGAACGGCAGCCATTCCTTTTGATGTCACCATCAGTACAAGGATTAGTGTGAGCTGCTGTACGATCGTGAGGTCAATGCCATATACCTGCGCTAGGAAAAGCGCCGCAATGGCTTGATACAAGACGGAGCCGTCCAGATTAAACGTATAACCAATTGGGATAACAAAAGAAACAATTCCTTTTGGACACCCGATGCGCTCCATTTTATCCATGACTCTCGGTAAAACTGTTTCAGAGCTGGATGTACTAAAGGCGAGAAGCATTTCGTCTTTCATGTAAGCAAGAAATCTGAAAATATTGACGCCAATCATCTTTCCAATAATTCCGAATACAACGATAAGGAAGAGAGCGAGCGCAAAATAAACAAGACCTACGAGCTTACCTAATGAAACGAGAGATTCAAGACCAAATTTTGATACTGTCACACCAATGAGCGCGAACACACCAAATGGTGCAGCTTTCATCACAACATTGACGACATGGAACATCGCATGTGACACACCTTCAAAGAAGGCGAGCACTGGTTTGCCGCGTTCACCAATCGCTGAAACGCCAAGTGCGAATAATACAGTGAAGAAAATAATCGCAAGCAAATCACCTTCCGCCAATGATTGGAAGAAGTTCGTCGGAACGATATGAAGGAACGTATCAGCAACTGATTTACTGCTTTGTTCTTTTTCCGTTTCAACATACTGGCTAATATCCTGTTTTTCTGTATGTCCAAAGTCAACGCCTGCACCTGGTTGAACAAAGTTCGCAAGCACAAGACCAAGGATGATCGCAAACGTTGTGATAATTTCAAAATAAAGAATGGTTCTAAAACCAAGCTTCCCTACTTTTTTACCATCACCCGCACCTGCAACACCTAAAATTAAGCTAGATACGACAATCGGAATGACAATCATCTTAATGAGTCGTAAGAAGAAGTCTCCAATTGGTTTTAAATATGTCTCAACACCAGGGTTACCGAAAAAGATCGCACCAACCACGACACCGAGAATAAGACCGATTAGGATTTGAGTAGCTAATCCAAATTTTAATTTTTTCATAGATTTCCTCCCTAACATATTCATTAAAGGGATATTCCCATTATATTAAGTTTTAATATATGAATTAAAGTATAACTAAAATTAAAGAGGTTCGTCCACGATTAAATTATATTAAGAAAATACAAAATTATTTGAAAAAATGGACACTTCGAACCCCCTTCGTTGTTTTAAGTCAATAAAAAGTGCCTTCCGAACTAAAAGTCATCATATGAAAATACTAAAAAACCCTTCTGTACCAAGGGTTTTACCTTTTTACCTATTTTTCAGAAAAAATAAAAAGCACTTTTGACTCCAACTGACGATGGAGGAAAAAAGTGCTTTTTTATTCTATTTATTACCTTATTTAAGATAACTTACTTGTGAGCATTCCTCACATTCATTACCGTAACACTCGTGCTGTTCCATTAAATCATTTCCACATTTTGTGCATTTTTTTGAAGGCAAATTTCTAAAAAACTCAGTGATTTTTCCTAGCATTTGTCATCCTCCAATACGTTTTATTGCTATCATTGTATTATAACAGATTAATAATTGTCAATCTGTTTTGTAACAATAGGCAAGAAGAATGCTTTTTTTATGAAAAATGGGTATATTGTAAGAAGGGGATTTTTTGAAAAGGAGGAAATATGACGATGAAATTAACCGTGATTGGCTGCTACGGAGGATTTCCAGCAGCTGGTGAAGCCACATCAGGTTATCTTTTTGAATCAGATGGTTTTCGTCTGCTTGTCGACTGCGGGAGCGGAGTTCTGTCAAAGCTTCAGCAATACATTGATATAGAAGAACTAGATGCTGTACTCCTTTCTCATTATCATCACGATCATATTGCAGATATCGGACCTCTCCAATATGCGAAGCTAGTGGGTTATCATTTAGGAAAAAGCAGTGGTCCGCTGACGATCTACGGACACACCGGGGATCAAGCAGCATTTCAGCGGCTCTCTGATGATGTACATACAAAGACAAAACCTTATCAGCCGGAAGAGGGCATTCAAATCGGACCATTTCAAATTGATTTTTTGAAAACGGTTCATCCGGCAGAATGCTATGCGATGAGAATTCAGGCACATGAGGCTGTGGTGGTGTATACAGCCGACTCCAGCTATCAGGATGCATTTATCCCTTTTAGCAAGGATGCAGACTTACTTATTGCCGAAAGCAACTTTTACGCCGGACAAGACGGATCGGGTGCAGGACATATGAACAGTACTGAAGTAGGGAAGCTGGCTAGTGAAGCAAATGTTGGGGAGCTCATCATCACCCATCTGCCTCATTTCGGTCGGCATAAAGACCTAGTCAATGAAGCACAGGCGTTATATACTGGCAATATACAGCTTGCCCATTCAGGGCTTAGATGGAACAAGGAAGGAAGATAGAGATGCTGTTTATCGATAACGAGCAACATTATGACCCAATGATTAATTTAGCAATTGAAGAGTATTGCTTAAAATATTTAGATCCAGAAGAAACGTATTTGCTGTTTTACATCAACCAGCCGTCTATTATTATTGGAAAGAACCAAAATACAATAGAAGAAATCAACACAAAATATGTGGAAGACAATGGCATCAAAGTCGTTCGCCGGTTATCTGGCGGTGGTGCAGTTTACCATGACAAAGGAAACTTGAACTTCAGTTTTATTACAAAAGACGATGGGGACAGCTTTCATAACTTTAAAAAATTCACCGAGCCAGTCATCAAAGCGCTTGAAAAGCTTGGCGTCAAAGCGGAATTAAGCGGCAGAAATGACATCATGGCAGATGGGCGTAAAATTTCGGGGAATGCTCAATTTGCTACACGAGGACGTATCTTCAGTCACGGCACCCTATTATTTGATTCAGAAATCGAACATGTTGTCTCGGCATTAAATGTGAAGAAAGAAAAGATCGAATCAAAAGGCATCAAATCCATTAGAAGCAGGGTTGCGAATATTAGTGAACTGATGGATCAAAAGATGACAACAGAAGAATTTAGAAAAATTCTTTTAAGCTATATTTTTGACACGAACGGAGACGTGCCTGAGTATCAGCTGACAGAAAAGGATTGGGAGAAGATTCATGAGATTTCTCGTGATCGATACCAAAAATGGGAATGGAACTACGGCCGTTCACCTAAGTTTAACTTGCAGCACTCTAAGCGTTTTCCAGCTGGATCGATTGATCTTCGATTAGAAGTGAAAAAAGGCATCATTCAAGACTGCAAAATTTTTGGTGACTTCTTCGGTGTAGGGGATATTGCTGATATTGAGAAACGACTCATTGGGCAGCAATATGATCGCAAAACCATTAGTGATGTATTAGAAGACATGGATATGCGCCATTATTTTGGTAACGTATCAAAAGAAGATTTTCTGGATTTGATTTATTAAGCAAGGACAAGCACGGCTAGAGATAGCGGTGCTTTTTCTAATGAAAGAGATGAAAGCGGTTTACATTTGATCTTGTGAATTTTTTCGATTGTCTATTATAATAGAAAGGAGGAATGTTTGGTCATAAAATGAATGGCTATTCATTCATTGATGAAGTATAAGGGGTGGGAGAATGGATTTGATCAAAAATCTTGAGCAGACTGCGATGACCAAGGGAGAGAACGTCGCACTGATCTTTGAAGGGAACAAGTGGACCTATCAAGAACTGATGACAAGTATCGAACGTTTTGCAGATGGTTTAGTGAGCGAAGGGTTTCAAGCGGGAGATCATATCGCGCTGATTTTAGGAAATTCACCGCATTTTGTGATTTCATTTTTTGGTGCATTAAAGGCAGGGCTTGTTGTTGTACCTGTCAATCCAACATATACGCCAAGTGAAATTGGCTATATGCTGGTCACTGGTGATGTAAAAGGGATTGTTGCTCCGGATCAGCTTCTGCCGATATACGAGCAGGTGTATGAACAGCTTCCAGCGATTGAACGAGTCATTATTTGTGCTCAAAATGAATCTGCGTGTAGGTCAAGTTTAAAAGAAGTATCTGATCGTCTTGTTTTCTTCGGAAAGCTTGTGTCTGGAGATGCACCAGAAGCTGAGCATCCTTCCATACAACCTGACGATACGGCCGTTATTTTATTTACATCTGGCACAACAGGAAAACCAAAAGGGGCAATGCTCACTCATGTTAACCTTTATTCAAATGCAAGAGACATTGCGGAGTACCTGTCAATTGATGAGAAGGACAAGGTGATTGCTGCTTTGCCGATGTTCCATGTGTTTTGTTTGACCGTCTGTATGAATGCCCCTTTGATGCATGGAGCGACCATTTATGTCCTGCCGCATTTCAGCCCATCAGAGCTTTTACGAATGATGGAGAAAGAAAAACCAACGCTATTTGTGGGAGTTCCAACCATGTATAACTATTTATACCGCCAGGACGGTCATGAGGAAGCGATGAAGTCGGTGAGGATTTGTATATCAGGCGGTGCGTCCATGCCTGTTGCTTTACTTCACGGTTTTGAAGAAAAGTTCGGTGTCACGGTGCTAGAGGGTTACGGATTATCAGAGGCTTCCCCAGTGACGGCATTCAATCCCCTTGATGGAAAAAGAAAACCAGGCTCGGTCGGCACTGATATTATGAATGTGAAAAATAAGATTGTGAATGAACTTGGAGAGGAAGTTGGACCAAACGAAGTCGGAGAACTCATCGCAAAAGGGCCAAACATTATGAAAGGCTATTATCAAATGCCAGAAGACACAGAGGCGGCCCTGAAAGACGGCTGGCTGTACACAGGAGATTTGGCGAGAAGAGATGAAGACGGATATATTTATATCGTCGATCGAAAAAAGGACATGATTCTCGTTGGCGGGTATAATGTCTATCCAAGAGAAGTAGAAGAAGTGCTTTATCAACATGAAGCTGTAGCAGAAGCCGTTGTCATCGGTGTGCCAGATCCAAACACAGGAGAGGCTGTTGTCTGTTACATTTCCCCTAAGAAACATGCTCACATCAATCAAGAAGACATCATCACCCATTGTTCACGCTATTTGGCGAAATATAAGCAGCCCCAAACGATCCATTTCATTGATAATATTCCAAAAAACACGACTGGTAAAATTTTAAGAAGAGCGCTAAAAGACAAGTACCAAGCAGAAACAAGTAAATAAAAAAAGAGTCTCTTCTTATGAAGAGGCTCCTTTTTGAATCGCTTCTTGTACCTGTTTTCGAAAGGAATTTGACTGTTTTTGATTTAATTCATAATAGGTGCCGTCTACTAAAAAAACAACTTGAGAGCGGTTGGTCCATAGCTGAAAAGAAGTGCCATTTGTCCGTCCAAACATGACCTTGGCGATATAATCTGGCTTTTTTACATTCTTTTTGAGATGGCTGCTTGTTTGTTTCCCTTTGTTTAATTGTTCAATTAGATCCTCAGTTGTATCTTTATCATCTATTTCATAAGAAATGGACTGGTTCGTCGGTGAAAGCAATAATTTCTCTGCTCGATTTTCATCGAAGATGTCACTTGTCCGGCTGAACACATAAAAGAAGGTAATCAGTAAAAGCCCAAAGATCACAATTCCTGCAAGGATTTTCTTCATGATGAACCTCCAACTCACTTTTTTATGGTTAGTTTCTCCGATTTTTGAACAGCATAATCATTTTTTCACTCAAGCTTTTTCAGATAGGGCATGCTATGATGGAGCCACATGAGACAGGTTCTAAACAAAAACGTGCGTGATTACAATAGAGAGAAATGGAAAGGAGGCTGACCAGTGCGAGTACGCAAATGGGTAGCTCTTGCAACGGTAGCATACATATTGTACGGTCTTTTTATTTATTCTTACTTATTTCTAATGGGGGATTCATCTGTCCCTGACAGTGTGAAAGGGACAAGTGCAGACCCGCATACATTTATGACAAGCCATGAGCTTTTGATCAGTGGAAATTACTCGAACATTCGTAACCTGTTGTACTTTATGACAATTCCTTTAGATTGGTATGTCTTTTTCCTTTTGCTCATTTCAGGGTTTTCAAGGAAATTAGCAGATTGGAGCTTGGCAGCAGCTCGTTTTCACCTTGTGAGCAAACTTGTGTATGTGTTTGTGCTGTCACTTTTGACGATGCTGATCACATTGCCGGTCAAGTGGGTGAGCTACCAGTTGTCCTTGTACTACGGTGTTTCAGCACAAAGCACAGCAAGTTGGCTAAAAGACCAAACGCTTGATTTTTGGATTCAATATCCACTGCTTGTTCTATGCGCGATTGTGTTCTTTTGGCTCATTCAAAAGAAAAGGAAATATTGGTGGCTGTATGCTTGGTGTTTAACCGTTCCAGTTACACTATTTCTCTTCTTTATACAGCCGGTCGTTATTGATCCACTCTACAATGATTTTTACCCATTGAAGGATCAAGCGCTTGAGAAAAAGATATTAACTCTTGCAGAGAAAGCACACATTCCAGCAGATCATGTATATGAAGTCAACATGTCAGAGAAAACAAACACGATGAATGCTTACGTCACAGGAATTGGTGAAAATAAGCGTATTGTTTTGTGGGATACGACACTTCAAAAGCTGAAAGACCGTGAAATCTTATTTATCATGGCGCATGAGATGGGACATTACGTGATGAAGCATGTGTATATCGGTTTAGCAGGATATTTAGTGTTGTCTCTGGTTGGATTTTTTGCCATTGACCGTCTTTATTTTTCCCTTTACCAAAAAGGCGCTTCTCCATTTCGTCTGAAGGCACCACATGACGTTGCTGCTCTTCCGCTTCTGTTGATCATTGTATCTATGCTGTCATTTGCTGCTTCTCCTTTTACAAATGCTGTGTCAAGACATCAAGAACGTGCAGCTGATGAATATGCCGTGAATTTGACGAAAGATGGAGAGGCGGGGGTGACGTCATTTCAAAAGCTTGCAAAATCAGGGCTTTCCCAAGTCAATCCGCCACTTTTAGTGAAAATATTCCGCTATGGACACCCAACGATGATGGAGAGAATCATCGATATGGAAAAAGCCGCAAAAAAAGAGGAAACATCGAAAAAGCAATAAATAAAAAATCCGGCTCAGTTCGCCGGATTTTTTTGTCACACTTATTTTAGTTAGAAGCTGCTTGAACGTTAATCAATCCTTTTCCGTAATAGAACGAATTACCAAGCGGTGTTGCCGTATTTTCTAAGCGCTGACGAACCTGAGACGTTGATAGATTCGGATACTTAGAAAGGATAAGCGCTGCTGCTCCTGCTACATGAGGAGATGCCATCGATGTTCCCGTATAAGATGTATATCCACTGCTTGGTACTGTACTTAAAATCGATGTACCAGGTGCAGAAACATCTAATTCAGGACCTGCGCTAGAGGACGAGTTTCTGACATTGTTGCTGTTCACGTTGGCAACAGCAATGGTTGAGTCGTATTTAGCAGGATAGCCAACGGTGCTAGTAGAGCCAGTGGAACCTGAATTCCCTGCTGCGGCAACGACAACTACTCCGCGATTATTCGCTGTGTCTACAGCATTTTTAAGCGCTGTGGAGCCGTTTGGTCCGCCTAAGCTCATATTGATGACATCCATGTTATTGGCAACAGCCCATTCAATACCACTGATAATCCAGCTGTATTGTCCATCGCCGTAACGATCTAACACTTTAACGGCATACAAGGAGGCGCTTGGCGCAACCCCAAGAACACCAATCGTGTTATCAAGGGCAGCAATGGTTCCGGCTACGTGAGTTCCGTGTGATTGAAAGTCTTGTGTGGCATTTGGCTCTGAAGGGACGAAGCTAGCACCGCCTGCAACATTTAAGTCAGGGTGTGCGGCGTGGATTCCAGTATCAAGGACAGCTACTTTGACGTTAGCACCTTTATAACCTTGAGCGTGTACGGCTGGAGCTTTGATTTGAGGGATACCATAAGGGACGGTTTGGGCATATGCTTCTGCTTTGTGGTCTTCTTCTACATAAGCAATGCTAGGGTCGTGTTCAAGTTTTTTTGCGGCTTGTTCAGACATCTTCACTTGTGCAGCATTAATGAGGCGGTATTGTTTTTCTAATTTCCCACCATTTTGTGTCACTGCTTGTTTCTTAGAGCTGTTTGTGGTGGCAGAAGCTTTAAAGCCAACGATATAGCTTTTTTCGCTTTCTGACTTTGAGGCAGTCTCGGCATTTGCCATCGAGCCTCCAAACCCTGCTGAAAACAGAAGAGGGACAGCCAATAAAACACTTGTCATCACATTTTTCTTTTTCACGCACATTCCACATCCCTTTTTCTTATTTCAGAATAATCATCCGTAGTCTATTAGAATGATCCGTTTGATTATTCTGTATTTTCAGTTTAATAGAGATAGGCAAATAAGAGTAGACCTGAATTTTTGTGGAAGTCCTAGCGAAAAATAGGGAATTAAGTCGCTTGGAAATGATGGTAAAATATGTTTATTTTATATTTCCAACGGTTTTCTATTAAAAAAGAATCGTGCTTTTTTTCTCATGATCCATTTGAGGATAAACATTCGATACCCGAAATGCTATAAAATAGGTAGAAAAGGCTATCATCTATTTCGAATTTCGATATAAAAAAATATTATTTTATCATTGTTTTTGACATGAAAAAGAACCTGCTATGAAAACAGGTTCTTTAAGAAGGGGCAGATTGTGTTAAATGGCTGACCACGTTGTAATCGTTCACCTTCCATTCACCATCTGTCCATTCCACATAATTTAAGCAGGCATTCTCAAGTCTTGTATCCTTAATACCCATATGTTCGTCAGCTAGTGAGGTGAGTAAGGCATGGATGGCAGCCCCGTGTGCTACGATTAGTACCCGTTGATCTGGGTAGGTTGCTCTCACTTTTTCGATACCTTCTAGCATTCGATCTTGAAGTGCCGATAGTGGTTCCATATTTGGATACTGTTTATTTGGAAACAGTTTCTGACGTTCCTCAAATGACATGCCTTCAGCGTCGCCATAGTCACGTTCAATAAAATCGTCCATGATCACGAGAGGTGCATGTACATGCTGTAAAATCAAATGAGCTGTTTCTTTTGCCCTTGATAGCGGACTGGAAATGACAACATCCCAGTGGGCATCTTTTAAGTAAAGACCGGTTTGTTCCGCTTGCCATTTACCAGTGTCATTTAAAGGGATATCTGTTCGTCCTTGAATTCGTTTTGCTGCATTCCAATCGGTTTCTCCGTGTCTGACTAGGCAAATTGCTGTCAATCAAATCCCGCCTTTTCTATCTTTTCTTCTATTATACTAAAACAGAAGAAGAATGACTGGATCAGTGATTTGTCAGACTCGTTAAGGACTCGACCGAACTTGCCACTTGGGACACTGTTTGTTTGACTTCTTTCAATTCGTTTAGGAATGTTTGCAAATCTATTTCAATTTTTCCGTTTTGGTTTTTGCTTAAGTTCATGCTGCTGACGATATCATCGAATAGCGAGTTGATTTGGGTCATTTTTTCTTTACTGTCTGTCACAAGTAAATTCACATCAGCAATATGCTGTGACACAATGGCGATTTGTGAATTTGTGTTGTTGACGAGCTCAGATACAGTTGAAACCGTTTTCTTTGTATCCTCTGATAATTTGCGAACCTCGTTTGCAACGACAGCAAAGCCTTTGCCATGTTCACCTGCTCGAGCTGATTCGATTGAAGCGTTTAAAGATAGTAAATTCGTTTGCTCCGCAATACCTGTGACGATCCCAAAAATTTGTTCAATTTGTTTTGCAATTTCTTCTAAGCGTTTAATTTCTGTTTCAATCTTTGTCATACTGCCGTCAATTTGGTTCATTTGCGTCTGCTGAATTTCTAACTCTTTTTTACCGCCAATTGATTTCTCTTCAACTTGTGCTGAAATCTTTGTGCCAGCCTGTGACATATCCGCCATCTCATCAGATTTTGATACAAGTTTGTCCACTGCATTTGTTGTGTTTGAGAAGAGAGAAGCAAGTGAATTAGATGTTTCTGTAATTTTTGTATGAAGCTCTTTTTGCTGTAGTTCTGCTTCATCACGAACTTTAGAGTATTCATTTTGGAACGTATCTAGGACAAGCTGCTGCTCTAGATTTAAAATTTTCGTCGTCGCCTTCACTGCCGTCTGATATTCTTTGAAATCTTGGATATGCTGGGCAAATAAATCCATAATGGATAGCAATAGGTCTTGGAAGGCTGCCATATACCATTTAGGTTGAAGCCCAATTCTTAAATGAACTTGTGCAATTTTAATTCTTTTGGCCACATAAGATTCGTCAATCACACCGGCAAACATTTCACTAATATGAATGCGTAGTGTTTTCTTTAGACGCTCGACTGAGCTGTTATCTTGAATGATGTGCATCAAGGAAGACTCGACTTCTAGGTTTTTATAAAATTTATCGACGATATGTTCAATTTCATCTTGAACGATTGGATTCAGCTGTTTCAAGATAAAAAGGTCTTGCTGCGTCAAATCAATCATTTTAATTTGTTTGGCAATGTCCGTATTCTCCGGAAAATTGATTCGTTTTATCCCATCATCCTGCTGTGTGAAAAAAGCAGTGTTTTTCTTTTTACTCTCTTTTTTAAATAACAATGTGTTTGTCCCCCCATGATCATCAAAAATATCAGACTTTATGTTTTTTATCGGATAATATTGGATTTTTTAAAGGGGAAACAGTGAAATTTTACTGTTCTTTATATGACCTTTTTAGTGGTTTTTTCGCCGGACCTTCTACTACTTCTCCCGTAATGGAGAAACGAGACCCGTGACAAGGACAGTCCCACGTGCGGTCACTATTATTCCACGCGACTTCACAGCCTAAGTGAGTACAGGTTGTATCGACAAGAAAGAGATCGCCGTCCTCTGACTTAAAAGCGCCACATTTTTTGTGCTCATAAGATACAATGCCGCCTTCACCCGGTTTTAAATCATCAATTGTTTGATCAGCTCGCTTTAATTTACCGCTGATCAGCTTCGCTGCAACATTGGTGTTTTCTTTGATAAAGTCTTTTACGAATGCGTCTGACACGAGTCTTGATGGAGTAAAGATGGATTCGTAAGGATTCGATTTTCCTTCGATCAAATCTCCGATCAGTGTTGCTGCTACGTGGCTAGTGGTCATGCCCCATTTTCTAAAGCCTGTTGCCACAAAAATATTCGAATGATGTGATGTCAGGCGGCCAATGTATGGGATTTGATCCATTGTGACCATATCATGCGTGGACCAGCGGTAAAGGACTTCCGTTATGCCAAGGGTCGCTTCACCAAACTTTTCTAGTGCTTCATAGTGTGCGGATTCATCTCCGCCTTGTCCGGTTTTATGGCCTTGTCCACCGATGAGCACGACGTCTTCTCCATGGAATTTTGCTGTTCTTAATGAATGGGCAGGCTGATCAATTCCTAAGTACATGCCGTCTGGAAGCGGTTTTTTTGTTTTGGCTGCGACGACATAAGATTGCTCAGGATGGATTCGCGTGAAATACAGTCCTTTGCCATCGTAAAAAGGAAAGTGTGAGCATGAAATGATAGAGCGCCCCATCAGATGATGGCCACTTTTTGTGATGACAGCAGGGTGTTTTCCTTCTTTTACATCGACTGCCGTTGTCTGTTCAAATATGCGCACGCCTCTGTCAATGAGCTGATCGATCAGTGCATGAAGATAATGAAGAGGATGAAATTGTGCCTGCTGCGTCATGGCGAGGGCTGCCTTGATGCCAGCATCAAACGGGAGCGCTGTTTTCCATTCGCGATCGATACCGAGCTGTTTGTACGCATCTAATTCCTTCTTTAACTTTTTGACGCCGTTTTCTTCTGTTGTATAAAGATAAGCATCTTTTACCTCAAGATGACAATCAATGTCATACTCTTTCACACGTGCTTGGATGAGTTCCTTTGCTTTTTCATTTGCTTCTACATATAAACGGGCTTTCGGCATACCAATATGTTGAATCAGATCATGATAGTACACATCATGCTGGGAGGTAATTTTCGCTGTTGTATGTCCGGTGGTTCCTTGCAATACTTGATCAGCATCTATGATGATGACATCCAGTCCGCGTTCTGTCATTTCAAATGCAGTAGCGATACCGGTAATACCAGCACCGACAATGATGACATCTGCTGTAAGATCTTCGCTGACAGTAGGAAAAGAGGGCTTCTCACTATCAGCTAGCCATAATGACTTTGCTTGTTCCGATCCTTTATGTTCTTGTTCCATGTTGTCGCCTCCAGTCACTTGTTGTGTATAATTTTTCCACGATGCTGAAAATCATACATTTTAATGAAAACAAGAGCGAAATACATAAAAAAATGAGCAACACATAAAAATAAACGAGATAAAAAGGAAGGAGTGGTCTGACGTGTCAACAAAGCAGCCAAAGAAAACGTTACCGCCTCAGCATCAGAACGAACGTCCAGGACTTGAATATAAAATGAACCCTAGACCTATCTTTGATCGAGAGGTGCAAGGCAAAAAGCTGACAGGGAAAACGGCGATTGTCACAGGTGGAGACAGCGGGATTGGAAGAGCAGTATCTGTCTTATTTGCGAAAGAAGGAGCCAATGTAGCGATTGTTTATTTGAATGAACATCGTGATGCGGAAGAAACGAAGGACTATATTGAAAAAATGGGAGGTCGCGTTATCTTAATAGCAGGTGATCTAGGCGATGAAGCTTTTTCACACGAGGTCGTCAAACAAACAAAAGATGCTTTCGGTTCGATTGATATTTTGGTCAACAATGCAGGTGAACAGCATCCGCAAAAAAGCATTGAACAGATTACCTCTCACCAGCTTCTTCGGACATTTCAAACGAATATATTTGCCATGTTCTATTTAACAAAAGCGGTGCTCCCTCATTTAAAAAAAGGAAGCAGTATTATTAATACAGCATCGGTCACTGCTTATAAAGGTCATGAAACCTTAATTGATTATTCATCGACAAAAGGGGCGGTTGTAACGTTTACAAGATCATTATCTCTATCTCTGATTAAACAAGGGATTCGGGTAAATGGGGTAGCGCCTGGACCGATTTGGACACCGCTGATTCCATCCACATTTACGGAAAAGGAAGTGTCTGAATTTGGTGGAGATGTCCCAATGGAGCGGCCTGGTGAACCAGTAGAGTTAGCGCCGAGTTATTTATTTTTAGCGAGCGAAGACTCTTCTTATATAAATGGACAAATGATTCATGTGAATGGCGGAACCATATTAAATGGATAAAAACAAAAAACTTGCGGTAAAGAGACAAGTTTCTGTCTCTCTGCCGCAAGTAAAATCATCATGATTGATGTAAGCAATGTTCTGCATATTGAGCTGACAGGTCATTAAAACGCTTTTCATCACGCTGATCTAGCGCCTTGTCAATCTCTTCTCTAAGGAAGGTTAAGCGCTGTTTATAAAGCGCCTCATCTAAAACCATTTGAATATAAATGTCTAAAATAGTAACGCCATTCTCTTCGGTTTTTTGGGTGTTGCGGGACTTCATGAGCTCAGCATACGTTTTTTTCTCTTTCATAAAGAATCCCCCCGATGCCTTTTTTATAGTATATGGATTGGCGGAGAAAAAATCAACAAGAATTTATAATTTTTAGACAATTTATTTTTGAGCCATATCGACACCCCTTGTCCAGTCGACAAGATGCGATATATCTTTAAAAATGGCTTTTAGATAGATCGAATGTACTAAAAAACATGATAAAAAGATAATTTTAAATAAATATTGAAAAAATCCTGTCGTTTCTTATACGTTGGTGATAGATTAATAGTATCTAAAATAACCAAAAATTAACACAGGAGGAAATGAAGTGTCAGGAATTAGTGAAACACCATTAGATTCATACGTCATTAATCAAACAACAATGGCGGTCCTTCCGGTTGAAGAAGGAAAACGTGTATATTCAAGAGTGATCGAAAGAGAGACAAGCTTTTATGTTGAATTAAAGCCGCTGCAAATTATAGAACGCAGTTGCAGGTTCTTTGGCTCAAGCTATGCAGGCAGAAAAGCGGGAACATATGAAGTAACAGGTATTTCCCACAAGCCTCCCATCGTGATTGACTCATCCAATCATCTGTATTTCTTCCCAACCTATTCATCCAACCGCCCTCAATGCGGATGGATCTCCCACAAATACATTCATATCTTTCAGGAATCATCCCTCGGAGACACGGTTGTTACTTTTACAAATGAGCAATCGGTCAAACTAGATGTCTCATATAAGTCATTTGAGAGTCAGGTACACCGAACAGCGTATCTCCGAACGAAATTTCAAGATCGACTTGATGGAGGTCTTCCTAAGAAACAAGAATTTATGCTGTATCCAAAGGAACAGCAGCTCAATCTTGTGTATGATTTTATCTTAAGAGAACTTCGTAATCGTTATTAGTGAGAGACCAGCGGCAGACAGCCGCTGGACTGCTTACTCATTGCCATCACTTTTTTGCAGAAAAAACCATTGATTATCGTATAAAAAAATATATAATTTATCTATATCGTATAATTTTTTATACAACGAAAGGGGTCATGGGGATGATGTATGAAGAGCTGGATACGCCGGCACTACTCATTGATAAAAGGGTGATGATGGAGAATGTAGCGGCGATGCAGCAATACGCAGACCGTCAGCATGTCAAATTGCGCCCTCATACGAAAACGCATAAAACGCCTGCACTTGCCAAGCTGCAGGAAGAGAAAGGTGCATCTGGCATTACGGTGGCGAAAGTAGGAGAGGCTGAAGTAATGGCAGCCCATGGGCTCAAGGATATTTTTATCGCCAATCAAATTGTAGGTGAGACTAAACTCAAGCGGATTCGTAAACTGGCAGAGTCGATACAGATTTCATTCGGTATAGATTGTGTTGAGCATGTGAAGCAGATTGAGCAAGTCTTTCGTGAATCAGAGAACAAAGCGGAGGTTTTAATTGAGATAGAGGTTGGAGAGGGAAGGTCTGGTGTCATTGAAGAACGTGATTTCTGCCACATATTAGAGGCGATTCAAACAAGTGATGCCGTTCATTTAAAGGGGATTTTTTCTCATGATGGTCATACGTATCAAGCCGAAAGTAAAGCACATTGCCATACATTATACAATGAGGCTGTAAATCGAACGCTCCGTTTTGCGCAGATTGCAGAAGAAGCTGGTATGCCGATAGAGGTCGTCAGTATTGGATCAACACCGCCATTTTTATTTCAATTTGATATTCCAGAAGGAGTCACAGAAATACGGCCAGGCACATACATCTTGATGGATGCTTCCCAGTCCAATGTAATCGGCACATATTCACATTGTGCAGCATCTGTGCTGACAACGGTCATTAGTAAACCGACAGAGCGCCGGGTGATTACAGATGTAGGGGCCAAGGGGCTGACGGCACAAACACGTACAAAAGGGCTGACCAAAACAGAGGGCTTAGGCAAAGTGAAAGAATATGATGATGTATTTGTTTCAAGCGTATATGACGAGCATGCCATTATCTATCATGAAGGCTTTCGTCAAAGTGTACAGATCGGTGAGAAGGTGCAAATTATTCCGAATCACATCTGTCCTGCTGTGAATCTTCATGAAAAAGCATACCTCATTCAAGATGGCGAAGTGGTAGAAGAGCTGGAGATTGCTTGTAAAGGAAAGCTGCAATAAATGGGTAGGGTCATAAAAGGCGCCGAAAGGGGTCTTTTTTATTTGAGAAAAAATGACGACGATGAAATAGATTGAAACCAAATGTGCCTTTCTCGTCGTCTATTGACTGTATCATCATGAAATGGCAGGGAAATGTGAACCATTAGAAGGATTTTCATTCATTTCCGCATAAATCACAGAAGTGATACATGCGGTCTGTTACAATAAAAATAAGTCATTTCTTGCAAGGTGTTCGTATGAGGTAAAAGTTGATCATATTTGACCGATATGAACAAATGGGAAAGAGAAATGGGGGCCGTGTATGAAAAAACGATGGCATTTGATGCTGCTATTTACCGTGACAGTGACACTACTCACGGCCTGCAATCAAGCAGGTCAGCCGCCTTCAAAACAAAACACAAAAGAAGCTGCGTATGAACAATGGGTTCAACGTTATATGGATGAGTTAAATGAAGCATATGAACACATGACCGATCAATTTATTTCAGATGGACATGGAAAAATTCAAGTCAATGAAAAATTGACAAAAGCGACGAAAGCATTCGACCGTGTCATTCAAAAAGGGCTTACTCATCAAGAAGTGCCAGCTGTGTATCAAAAGGCAGACAAACAATTAAAGACAGGTCTTGCTTCATTTGAAAAAGGAGTTAGCAAGGTAGAGCAGCTGTTAAAGCGTCCTGATCAAGAAAAGCTGTTTATGTCAGCCACTCAACATTTTCAAGATGGATTGCAAGAGACAGCCTCTTTCATTGAAGAAGTAGGAAACGTTCAGCAATCACAATGAAAAGCCTGGAAGAGAGACTTCCAGGCTTTTTCAGATGTGCAGTGTTTGCTTTAATCGGCGTACACCTTCTTGAATCATGGCTTCATCCGTACAGGCAAAACCAAGCAGCAACCCTTTCCTTTTGCTTTCATAACAATAGGGGCTTAATGGATAAATGCCGACACCTGCCGCTTTTGCGGCCTCAATCGTACCTTGTTCATCAAAGTCTGATGTTCCTTCCAAAAAGACGTGAAGGCCTGTATCAGTTCCATATAAACGGAAGTGTTTGTCAAAGTGATGTGTCAAAAGAGCATCCATCATCGCTGCCTGCCGTTTTTTATACACCTGTCTCATCCGCCTGACATATCGCGTAAACTCGCCTTCTCTGAAAAAAGAGGCAAGAGTGATTTGCTCCATGATCGGCAGCTGTCTTTGAATAAGTGATTGCAGTGCAGCGATTTCTTTGATGACTGCTTTGGAGCCGATGATGGCAGCAAGGCGGATGCCTGGTGCAAGCACCTTGGAAAAACTGACAATATAGATCACATGATCGGGTGCTTCTGAAAATAAAGAAGGAAGCGGTCCGCCATGATAACGATAATCCCCATCAAAATCATCTTCTAATATGTAAGATTGAGCCTTCGCAGCAAACTGCAGCAGCTCCCGTCTTCTATTGACGCTCATACAGACACCGGTTGGCCGCTGATGAGAGGGCGTTACAGCGATCAGCTTTGTACGTTCTGGCAATGTATTCACCATCATTCCTTCTTCATCGACTGGTGCGGGGTAAATATTCATTTCGCGATGTAAAAAGGACAACCTAGCTCCAGGAAAACCAGGATCTTCAACAGCGACTGTATCTCCTTTTTTGAGCATGACTTGTGAAATTAAGTCAATGGCTTGCTGTGTGCCCCCTGTTAACACCATTTGGTCTTCTTCTATATCAATGCCGCGTTCAACCGATAAGTATTGGCGAATTTCTGAACGCACTTCCCATAATCCATGCGGAGAAGAATAGCCCCAATCTTTCATATTTAAGCGCTGTAATGCTTTTAGAAGCGAGCGTTTCCATATGTTTTGAAAATGGTCGTCGATGGCTGGTTCTTGATGGCGGAAATCAATCTCAAGTGTGTCATGAAATTGATTGGCCGAGAGCCAGTGATCCATTTGTTTTTCAGCCTCGTCAAAGTGAGGTCTTATCGGAAGTGCAAAAGGCGGTTCGTTTTGATGTGGGGGAGAAGCAGCATAGTGATTACTTGAAATGACCTTTGTCCCGCCTCTTCTAGAGGTGCTGACATAGCCTCTTGCTAGCAGTTCATCATAGGCAAGCTGTACGGTGGATCGAGATACGTTGAGCTCTTGTGCTAATACTCTTGTCGGAGTCAACTGATCATCAGGATTCAGTGTGTTTGTATGAATTTTTTGAATGATGCCATTGACGATTTGCTGCCAGAGCGGGGTAGAGCTGGAACGGTCTAAATGAATGTACACAGTGCACCTTCTTTTCTTTGTCATGTCATCATTGATGATGACATGGAATTATGGACTGGTCAATAGCTTCATTTTTGGATGTGGGAAGAAATCCAAATGATGTGTACACTGGTTCATATCATTTACACAGAGGAGAGAGTCCCATGATTCCTGCATCAAAAGAAGAAACAGCACAGCTATCCATGATTCCGTTTGTGTTCGTTTTATTTAGCCTTTTTATGATTACAACAGCAGTGAACCTGCAAGTCCCTCTTTATACGGAATATGCAGAGCAGGCAGGATACGGAAAGGCGTCAACAGCCCTTGTGTTTGCTGCGTATGTTTTCGGACTGATTCCAGTATTACTGTTACTTGGCGGCATGTCTGACCGGGCTGGACGAAAACCGATTTTATTGATCGCACTTTGCTTTTCATTATGTGCCACCCTGCTCATGATCGTGCATCCGACCATCCAAATGCTCTTTGTCGCCCGGCTGCTGCAAGGAGTGGGACTTGGGTTAAGTGTTGGCACATGTACTGCCTACTTGATTGCTTTATATCCAGAGAAATCGGGCTGGATCCCAACGTTTATCGCATTATGCAGTTCAATTGGATTTGGTGGAGGTGCTCTTTTTACAGCGATTCTTTCTTTTGAGCAAGTGTCACTGACGCCTCTTAGCTATTGGATTGTGTTGGTCTTGATTATGTTGACGATTGTTGCTGTATTCTTTTTGGTGCCGCCTGTACAAGGGGATGCAAGTAAACCGCTAATGAACATGCCGAGGTTTCCAAAAGGGACAATGCCTGCGAACATAGCCATTGCTATCGCATGGTCTGTGTGCGGTCTTGTCATTTCGATTTTGCCAGCACAGCTTAAATTAAATGGCTATGAATTGTGGGTAGGCCCGGCGCTGTTTTTTATTAATATGGCAGGTGTTCTGATGCAGCCTTTTGTCCGAAAGATGAATAGCAGTGCAGCGCTTCGTATCGGTTTTATTTGTCTTCCGTGCGGATATGGCCTGCTGTTATTCGGTGCTAATAGCGGGTCTATATTCCTTGTCCTTGCTGGAACTCTTTTAGCGGGCACAGCTTGCTATGGATTTACTTACTTAGGCGGTCTCCAGCTGATTGTTGAGAAAGGGAAGAAGGAAGCGGCTAGAGCCGTTGCTGGATATTACTTGTTTGCGTATCTAGGTCTTGGCATACCAAGTGTGTTCGTTGGTCTCTTTGCTGATATGTACGGTACTCAGACAGTGTTAACGCTCTTTTTCATGCTCGTGCTGGCAGCCTGTCTGATCTTGTTTAGTTTAAGTTTCAGAGAGAGGCAAAAGTGAAATGGATTCTTTCTCTTTCCTCTCCAATTCGTTTAAAATAAAGACAGAAGAGGGGGAGGAAAATGAAAAAAGTACAGCTAAATGGAGCGATGTGCAGATCACAAGAGGAGCTTCATGATCAACTAAAAACAGTGTTACAACTTCCTGATCATTACGGGAAAAATCTTGATGCCCTTTGGGACTGTTTAACAGGAGAAGTGAGCTTGCCTGTAGAGCTTACATGGATTCATTATCAAGCAAGCAAAGACGAGCTTGGTGATTATGCAGAGAATTTGCGGCAGTTATTTCAAGAGGCTGAAGAGGAACTGCAAGGGCAGTTTCAATTGAATATTGAAGTGTAAAAAAGCAGCTGATCCTAAAAGCTGTTTTTTTATGCAGTTTTCACCCTTTCTCATTCTACTATTGAATATTTCACTAAATATGATAATATATGAACTGCCGTTAATTGATAATGATAATCATTTGTGGCAGAGAGCTTGATAGAAAGTGTGAACCCTGTATGAAGTTGTACCAATTAAGTTTGTTGTTTGTGTGTTTGGCATGTGCGTCGCTGTTTGTCGGAGTACAGGACCTGTCTCTTTTACAGTTGTTTCATCTATCAGATGAACAAATGAACACCTTATTTTCAAGTCGCATCCCGCGGCTGATGAGTATTGTGCTTGCTGGCATGAGCCTGAGCTTATGCGGTTTTATCATGCAAAGCATGACGAGAAATAAATTTGTCTCTCCAACGACTGCAGGAACAATGGATTGGGCCAAGCTGGGTATTTTAACCGCTATGCTTGTTTTTACACAGGCAAGCCCGCTGATGAAAATGGCGATTGCGTTTTTATTTACGTTAGCTGGCAATCTATTATTCTTAAAAATTCTACGCCATATTAAGGTGAACGATACGATCTACGTACCGTTAGTCGGCTTAATGTTTGGCGGAATTGTTAGTTCAATTTCCACGTTTATAGCCTATAAATATGATTTGATCCAAAACGTATCCGCATGGCTGCAAGGGGATTTTTCTCTTATTGTTCAGGGGCGTTATGAACTGCTCTATGTGAGTGTTCCTCTATTGATCATCGCGTATTTATATGCTGACCGCTTTACAGTGGCTGGTATGGGTGAGAGCTTTGCCGTCAATTTAGGTTTAACGTATAAACGTGTCATGGCAGTTGGTTTGGTGATTGTTTCGATGATTACTTCTGTAACGATTTTGACTGTTGGCATGCTACCTTTCCTCGGCTTAATCATTCCGAATATTGTATCGATCTACCGAGGGGATCACTTGAAAAAGAGCCTTCCGCATACGGCTTTATTAGGGGCCATTTTTGTGCTCATATGTGACGTGCTCGGACGAGTGATCATTTATCCATATGAAATATCTGTCGGGCTTATGGTCGGCATCATTGGAAGTGCGATCTTCCTGTACATGTTATTAAGGAGGAAGCGCTATGCATAAGAAACGAACATTATTTCTCATTGCAGCCATTGCAGTCGTATTCGTTGTCATCTTCGTCACCTTTCAAATGGGGTACTGGGAGTACACAGTGCCGAGCCGTTTAAAAAAGGTGCTTGCCATGACTTTGACAGGAGGCGCGATTGCCTTTTCCTCTGTTGTGTTTCAAACATTGACCAATAACCGAATCTTAACGCCAAGCATTTTAGGGTTAGACGCGCTTTACTTGTTTTTGCAAACGGCAATTATTTATCTTTTTGGATCGACCAATTTGATGATCGCGAATAAGAACCTGAATTTCTTTCTCTGCGTTGGATTAATGATTCTGTTTTCTGTGCTGCTCTATACGGTCATGTTCAAGCGCAAAAACAAGCATATTTTCTTACTCCTGCTTGTCGGGATTGTGTTTGGAACATTGTTCAAAAGTCTTTCTTCCTTTATGGAAATGCTCATTGACCCGAATGAATACCAAGTCGTACAGGACAAGTCCTTTGCCAGCTTTAATCACATGAACACAGATATTTTACTCTTCGCTTCTCTTTTATTTGCGGCACTTTGTCTTTATATATGGACCTTCCGCGCGAAATTAGATGTCATGTCGTTAGGAAAGGAACAGGCTGTGAATCTCGGGATTGACTATGACAGGATCACAAAAAAGATGCTGATCGTCATTGCCGTCCTTGTTTCTATTGCGACGGCCCTCGTCGGCCCGATTACGTTTCTTGGCTTACTCGTTGTAAATGTGGCAAGAGAGCTGTTTCGTACATATCGGCACACGTACTTGCTATTAGGCTCGTTTTTCATTAGTGTCATTGCGCTTGTAGGCGGGGAATTTCTTGTGGAAAAGGTATTTACGTTTCAAACACCGCTTAGTGTGCTAATTGATTTAGTCGGCGGACTGTATTTTATTTATCTACTTTTAAAGGAGAGTCGTTCATGGTCGTGATGAAGGGAGTCAGTAAGACATATAACGGAAATACAGTGCTTCACGAAACAACTGTCAGTGTAAAAAAAGGACAGCTGACTTCTCTCATTGGTCCAAATGGCGCAGGCAAAAGTACGCTTTTGTCCATCATGAGCCGCCTGATTCAACCTGATACTGGGGAAGCTTATTTAGAGGACAAACCTTATCGTGCCTACTCTCCTCAGGAGCTTGCGAAAAAAATGAGCATCTTGAAGCAGTCGAACCACATGAGTGTGCGCCTGACCGTTCGTGAGCTTGTCAGCTTTGGCCGCTTTCCTTACTCTCAAGGCCGCTTGACAAAAGAAGATGAGAACATGATTGATGTGTCGCTTCAATACATGAGACTCGTCGAAATCCAGCATCAATATTTAGATGAACTAAGCGGCGGACAAAGGCAGAGAGCCTTTATTGCCATGGTGCTGGCTCAGGATACGGATTATATTTTCTTAGATGAGCCTTTAAATAATTTAGATATGAACCATTCAGTTGAAATGATGAAGCTGTTTCAGCAGCTCGTGAAAGATCTTGGAAAAACGATTGTTGTTGTTCTCCATGATATTAACTTTGCATCTGTCTATTCAGATCACATCGTCGCCTTAAAAGAGGGTCAGGTAATCAAAGAAGGAAGCGTTGATGAAGTGATTCAAACAGAAGCACTTGAACACATTTATGACATGCGCATACCGATCGAAGTCATTCGTGGTGAGCGTATTTGCTTATATTTTTCTTGAAAAAATGAAGAGGTGATCAATCATGAAAAAATGGATTTGGATGATAACAGTATTAACAGCGATTGCTGTCCTTGCTGCCTGTGGTAACCAAGGAAAAACAGCGGGAACGAATGAGGAAACCGTAACAGTAAAGGATATGTTGAATAAAGACGGTGTGAAGGTCAAGAAAAACCCGAAAAAAGTCGTCGTCTTTGATATGGGAAGTCTCGATACACTTGATAAACTTGGTGTCAACGTGACAGCCTTACCAAAACAAGTGATTCCTCACTATTTATCTAAATATGAAAGTGACAAATATGAGAATGTCGGCGGCTTAAAAGAGCCAGACTTTGAGAAAATTGCAGAAATCAAGCCTGACTTGATCATTATTCAGCACCGTCAAGCAGATGCATTTGATGAATTTTCTAAAATTGCTCCGACGATTTATATGGATGTAGATAACGCTAACTATATGGAATCATTTAAAAAGAATGCTGAAACATTAGGAAAGATTTTTGATAAGGAAGACCAAGTCAAAAAAGAACTTTCTGCTATTGATCAAAAAGTAGATGCATTAAAGAAACAAGCAAAAGAGTTAAAGAAAAATGGTCTCGTCATCATGGCGAACGACAGCAAAATGACGGCATTTGGTCCTAAGTCAAGATATGGTCTGATCCATGATGTATTTGGCATCACACCAGCAGATCAAAAGCTAGAGCCATCTGATAAACATGGACAAAGCATTTCGTATGAATATATGGTCAAAACGAATCCAGATTACTTATTTGTCGTGGATCGCGGCGCGGCGATTGGAGAAGAAACGTCTGCGAAACAGCTTGTTGAAAATGATTATGTGAAATCAGTCAACGCAGTGAAAAACAATCATGTGGTGTATTTAAACTCTGACATGTGGTATTTAGCAGGCGGCGGCCTTGAATCATTGAATGCGATGATTGATGAAGTGAAAAAAGGAATTGAACAAAAGTAATGGATGAAAAGAAGACAAAGAGCTAAAAATAAGCTCATTTTAGCTCTTTGTCACAATCAGAAGCTGCTCATTTTGAGCAGCTTTTTTATTGTGGATACATAAAAATATGTTGCGTGCAGGAAACTTTCATCAAAATATGTTATAGTGGAACCTACATTGTGAGACTAAGATAGAGTGAGGGTTCGGAAAGGATGAAGGAGAAAACAAGATCAAAAAGAAGGCTAAGACCTTGGGTGAAAGTCGTGCTGTTTATCATGGCATTTGTCATGATCATGGCAGTATCTGTCACAGGATACGCATACTATAAAATTTCAAAAGCGTCGAATAAAGCGCAAGTATCTTTAGAAAGAGGAGAGACCTCGCAAAAGCGTGTGAAAGCTTTTGATCCAGGAAAGGATAGCTTTTCGGTGCTGCTCTTAGGGATTGACAGCCGTCCAGGTGAAACGGTAGACGAAGCAAGAAGTGATGCGGTCTTACTGGCGACGGTGAATCGAACAGACAAAACGATCAAGCTCCTAAGTATTCCTCGTGATTCTTATGTTGATATACCGGGGAGAGGATATGATAAAATTGCTCACGCCCATGCGTTTGGGAGTGCAGATTTATCAGTCAAAACGGTAGAGAATTTGTTAAACATCCCGGTAGACTATGTGATTGCAGGAAACTTTAAGGCGTTTCAAGACATTGTCGATGAGCTAAATGGAATTGACGTATCGATTGAAGATGAAGGCATTGCAAAACAAATGGAAAAGGATTCAAAAGGAAAAGTTCATGTGGAAACAGGCACGCATACGCTCAGTGGTGAAGAAGCATTAGCGTTTGTGAGAACGAGAAAGGCAGATAGTGATCTCATGCGCGGAAAGCGCCAAATGGAAGCACTTCAAGCCATCTTTGAAAAATCCAAATCCATTTCTTCCATACCGTCTTATGACAACATCATTGATACACTTGGGGATAACGTCTCCACCAATTTATCCATGAAACAGTTGATCGGTCTATTCCCGTTACTGAGTTCATTAAAATCAGTGGATACCATCCAGTTAAAAGGGCACGATTACCAGCATGGGAATGTGTATTACTTTGAGTTAGATGGACCAGGATTAGAAGAAGTGAGACAAGAGCTGAGAAAACAGCTCGAATTATCATAATGGAGAAAGAGCCTGCCACTGTGGCAGGCTCTTTTTAATAATAGAGGGTTGCAGGCATCGTTGGGTACCACACACCATTTAAAGCAAGCGCCCAGCCATACACCTTTTGACCTGATTCAATCTTGTCCTTTACCGAAGTGAGCGCTTCGTATGAAGAGACTTGATAAGCCTGTCCGGTTTTTTTAGCGACAATGACCGATAGAATATTGTCATTGAATACACTTGGCTCTTCGTCCGTACTCGTCCAAGCAATTCGATTATAGTAATTCATGTTAAAAGGATTTTCGAGTGCTTTCACTTCAAACTTCACTCGTTTTCCAACGATAGAAACCGTTGTATAGGCTACACTTGTTATTTGTGCAGATGTTGCTGGGGCTTGTTTTCCTGTTTGCAGTGGTTCTAATGCTGACACTGTGCTTGGCACAAGTAATCCTGCTGCTAAGGTGAGTGCTGTTATTTTTTTGAACATTAGTTTTTAACCTCCTAATTTTTGGTATAATAATCAATTCGCCAAAAACTGAAGAGTTCCTTCTATAAATGTAAAATATAACCATATTATTTTCCTGAATGGAGGAAATAATGGGTGAGCATTTCTTCTACACGATGACGTATACGGGGATTAAAATATTTATGCTTTTCTTCATAGCCATTGATCAGAAATAAATATGTCGTAAATCCTTCATCGTGTTCAATTTGCTGTACGTTCATTTTTTCTTTACGCAACTGTTGTTTCAGTTGATAAAGGGCTTTTTGTGCTTCTTTTAATGAAGAGGTGACTAGCTGAATATATGGTTCATTTAGTTTGAATGTTTGATGTTTTTTAAGGTACGTCAAATCACGATTGAGGATGGAGATGACCATTGGAAGAAAGATGGCTTGTTCCATCATCTGAAGTTGTACGCTTGATAATCTCGTCATGTCCATGCCTGCTTTCTTTATATATAGAACATTTGTTCTTATTTATTATATCGGATGAGTTAAAAAATCTCAAGGGGGGGGCTGAGAGGGATTCATTTGTATATTTTTATCTTTTCCATGTAAAATGAAAGATAGACAAACCTTGAAGGAGTCAAACAAGTTGCCATCATTTCTTGCTATATTTACTCATGAAAATATCACATCATTTTTTGAAAGCTACAAGGCTTTTGGACCCATTGTGGCTATATTACTCCCTTTAATAGAAGCATTTCTACCGTTTTTACCTCTCGTGGCATTTGCGGTGGCCAATGCAAATGCTTTTGGGCTATGGGAAGGCTTTTTATTGACCTGGATTGGTGCAAGTGCAGGTTCTATCCTTGTCTTTTTACTGATCAGAAAATTTGGACAGATGAGGATGTTGAACTTTATTAGCAGACACCCTTCTATTCAAAAGCTAATGCTTTGGGTTGAAAAGCGGGGATTTGGTCCGTTGTTTATTTTACTCTGCTTTCCTTTTACACCGTCTGCTGCCGTTAATGTCGTAGCAGGTCTATCAAGAATCAGCGTCTGGCAGTTCTCATTAGCTGCTTTATCAGGGAAGTGTGTCATGCTCTTTATTATTAGTTTTATCGGCTATGACATTTCAGCTTTAGTAAAGAATCCGTTAAGAAGTGTTTTTGCGGTTCTAGTCATTGCTTTATTATGGTATGTTGGAAAGAGAGTAGAAAATAGGTTGAATATTCGGATGAGTCAGCGTGAGGACAAAGGAGGCTCTTAATGAAAAAGAAGCCATTGCTATGGTTCATGATTATTACATGCATCGTCTTGTTGTTCCAAGTAAAGAATTTCATGTTTGTCACGTACAAAGTAGAAGGGGTTAGTATGGACCCGACATTTACAGATGGAACAGAATTATTAATTAACAAGTTCTCGCCAAAACTCACGAAAATTAGCCGGTTTGACTATGTATTATTTCATGGCCCTAAAAATCAAATCTTGATCAAACGGGTCATTGGGCTTCCAGGAGAAACAATCAAATATGAAGATGATCAACTGTTTGTTGATGGTGTAAAGTGGAAAGAGCCGTATTTAAAAGAGCAGAAAAAACATAAAATGGGCAACGTCCTAACAGGTGATTTTCAGCTGAAAGCCATCACCGGTCGTCAGAACATACAAAACAATCATTACTTCGTGATCGGAGATAATCGAATACATAGCTTTGACAGCCGGCATTTTGGAACGATCTCAAAGGATCAAGTAGTCGGTGTAAAAAGGAATCATGATGAATAAAAAAGAGCCGCTCTGGATAAGTAGAGCGGCTCTTTCTATTTAGCGGTTTTATAATCAGTCTGTCTTTTTGCCCAGACATGATGTAAAAAACGAAAAAACGGTGGCAGCATGGCGATGACCAAAATAATTCTAACGACTTGTACAGCCACAACAAAGGTGGAATCCTCATGAAGTGTAACAGCTGTTGTGGCCATTTCTGCAATACCGCCAGGCGAAAAAGCAAGAATGGCTGTAATGACAGAAATACCTGTTATTTCTGCAATGGCAATTGAACTGAGAACGGTCGCAGCAATCAATCCGGCTGAGCTGACGACTGCCACAATCAAGGTATTTTTTAACCCGACAAACATTTGTTTATTCATTTTTGACCCGATGGTTGCCCCTAGAAATACCTGTGACGCAATGTTTGCTTGGGCTGGCCAGTAAGGAATCAAATCATGACCTGTCAAGGCGCCTGCCCCTACTTGGAGAGCTGCCACACCTAACATACTGCCGATGAGCCAAGGGGCGGGAAAGTGAAGACGCACGGCTAGGCGTGACATCAGCCATGCCCCTAAAATGAGTGCAGCAGTCCAAGAAATGTTTGATATTGTGAAAACGCCTGATGAGAAGGCGCTGCCTTGGGCGACTACCACATCTGATTGGCTTTTTGTATTTAAATAAAATACCGTAAATGGAATGGTCAGTACAACCATTAACACACGTATCGTTTGTACGAGACTCACTACAGCTGTATTAGCTCCAACCTCTTGGGCGATGCCCGGCATAGCGGAAAGACCGCCGGGGGCAGTGCCGACAAAGCTGGTCAGCATATCTGTTTTACTCAGCTTCCATAAGACAAACCCGGAGAGCATGGCTAATAAAATAGAAAAGACGAGCATGAAACTCACGGGAAGCCAATTTTCAGCGAAAATGTGAAGGACTTTCATGTTCATTTTTTGTCCTAGTTCGATTCCGAGAATGAATTGACCAAGGAGTAGCCATCTGCTGTGAATACGTAAGGTATTCTTTCCTTTACGCTGAAACAGGGCTGGACGGCGCAGGGCAATAAATGCAGCTGTCATTAATGTGCCAATCATCCAGCCGATAGACATCCCTGTTAGAGACAAAAGGAATCCACCTAAACCGCTTACCGCAATCAAAATGAGATCGGTTCGAAGGCTGTTTCCTTGCTTCATCACGTATAAACCTTCTTCCTGTATATTTGTTCAGTAAGTGAAATGTTGTTATCTTCACTATAATACAAAAGCCTCTATAAATAAAATACGAATTTTTTTAGTATTTTCATAAGATAATCTTATGGATAACTCTGTTAGAAAAAATTGTTTTTGATATAAATGACATATAATTTTTGTCAAAAACAAATACAATATACAACGATTTTCCCCTATTTTTGTTATCGGTTGACTATCATTTTCAATTACACTACAATGCTTAGTGTGAGGTGATGACATGAAAATTCCTTCTTTTAAATATAATGAAAAGGGATTGAACCGCTTTTTCGGTCCTTTAGAAGGAAGGATCATGGAGATCCTTTATCAAGGTGAGGATCTGCCGATTAAAGAGGTACAGCAGAAGCTGTCAGATGAGAAGCCAATTAATTTCAACACGGTCATGACGGTACTCAATCGATTAACCGAAAAAGGAATTGTGGAAAAAAAAACAAAAGGGCGTTCATCTATCTATAACCCTGTTTTAACAAAAGAAGAATTTCTAAATGAGCAAACGAAATGGATTACTCAAGGACTGATGGATGATTTCGGCCCCCTTGCAGTCAATCATATGGTGGACGCAATTGAAAGTGCTGATCCTGAATTACTGAAGGTACTCGAAGCAAGGCTTGCATCCAAAAAAGAGGAGAAACGACATGATTAAAATGAAGTCGAGTCTGCTGTTTTTAGGCGGTATATTGATTGGCTTAGTGATCTTTTACCAGATGGGCTATTATGTACTCTCAAGCTTTTTTGGCTGGAATCAAGCATATAACCTGATCCACGTATGTCAATCTGTTCTCGAATTTTATGGATTCACTCCTTTAAAGTATTTTCTGGATGCGTTCGTCTTGTATACGCTTGGTTTTGCCGTTTTCTATATGACAAAGCAGGTCAGAAAGTATCTTCATTTCAAAAGAAATATGATGATGGCAGTCGATCAACATTCAACGCAAAGTCTATCAGACAAGTATAGAAATGAGATCATTGTGTTTCATTGCCATGAACCGCTTGCTTTCGCAATGGGGATGCTTCGGCCAAAAGTGTATCTCTCAACAGCGCTTATAGACATGCTGGATGAAGGAGAAATCGATGCTGTTGTCTATCACGAATTACATCACAAATACAGCTACGATCCTTTAAAGACTTTCACTTTCTCTATGCTCACGAAAGTGATTTGGTACATTCCTGTGTTAAAGCATATGAGACAAAGTTACTCCGTTTTTCGTGAGGTCATTGCAGATGACTATGCCATTCAGCAGACAGGGACTGAGCTAGGAGTAGGGCAAGCCCTTTTGAAACTCATTAAAAATAGAACCCAGTTTCAAAAACAAACGAAATTTGCCGTGTCCTTTGGAGATCGAGCATTGAATTTAAGAATCCAAAAAATCTTAAACCCAACATACAACATACCGTTCAATGTACCACTTATCCCAACTGTGACATCAACCATCCTCATGTTGGTCTTAATGATTATGCTCAACTTAAATTACTAATTTTTTTTACGAATGAACATTACATGATGTAGTGTAAAAATGGGAGGAAATCACTATATGAAAACAAATCAAGAAATAGGAACACTTTTTGTACGCGTCATCTTAGGCATTATTTTCTTTTTACATGGGCTTCAAGCATATCAAGGTGGACTAGGAGGCACTGCGGCATTTTTTGGTCAAATTGGTGTCCCAGAATTTATGGCCTATATTGTCAAAACAATTGAACTGGTTGGTGGAATTGCCCTGATTCTAGGTTTAGGCACACGTCTTTTCGCAGCTTTATTTGTGCCAATTATGGCTGTAGCCATTATCACAGTTGGTTTTGCAAGAGGATTTGTGGGCGGTTATGAATTTGAACTTTCTTTAATGGTCATGGCGCTTTACTTGACACTTAGTGGAAGCAAGATGCTATCGATTGATGGATTGTTAAAACAACAGCAGCAAAGCAATGAAGCAAAATTTCATTAAATAACAAAAAACTCCTTCTGCGATTTGTAGCAGAGGAGTTTTTTTATGGTCAAAAGGTCGTTTTATCATTAAAAAAGGAAAAGCGAAGAGTCGTTTTGATGATGACAGCCCTTTATTTCACATATTGAATGAGCAAAAAAGCAATTTCATTTTTTGACGGAACATACGATCTCCTATTAAAATAGGAGTAACTAAGAAACATGGTGCGTTAAAAGATATAGAAACCAGACAGCATGCTGCTGTTCATCTTGAGCAATACGCTTCATTAATTCCTTTGTTCCTTGATCACGGACATAGTCTGATACCGTTAAGTAAAAATCGACTGTTTTTTGTTCGTCTTTAAAGGCAAATAAGAGACCTTCCCTAAATTGGTCTGGACAAGGCTCTGTTATGCTTGGTTTGTGGTTTTTACCAGTCAAAGAATAGTATAGCTTTGTAAATAGCTGATAATGTCTGACTTCATCCTGACGTATTTCTTGAATGATTTTTTTCGCTTCAGGATTTTTTGCTTTTTGTGCAAGTTTTTCATAGCATTGGATCGCAGAATATTCGCCATTGATGGCCTTTTCAAGGTCTGCAATGATCCTTGTGTTTTGGCGCATGTCATATGGCGAGTAGTCATAATAACCGTAATACATGATATTGCCAGCCTCCTTTTAGATCATGATGGTTTATGATATGAAAAGAGTCGGGAAAGGTGCCTATTTTCTTTTCGATCGGAGGAGAAAGGGAAGGTGATAGGAAAATAGCTATTTACCTTTATTTTCGCTAGAATATGAGTACATAAGAAAGGTGTTGTGGAACGTGGAGATTCAGTTTTTAGCAGGCAGATCGGGGAGTGGAAAAACGACTGCAATTCTAGAAGAAATCAAAGAACAACTGCGGCTTGATCCGCTGGGTCCGCCAATCATTTTTTTAGTCCCGGATCAAATGACATTTTTAATGGAATATGAGCTTGCAAAAACGTCTGAAGCTGGTGGAATGATCAGGGCCAAAGTCTTTAGTTTTACTCGGCTTGCCTGGTCTATATTACAGCAGACTGGCGGTGCGAACCGTCAATTTGTCACAAGCACAGGAATTCAAATGCTCTTAAGAAAAGTAATAGAAGAACAGAAAGACAAGTTTAAGGTATTCAAAAAGGCGAGTGATAAACCGGGATTTGTTGAGCAAATAGAAAAGACGATGGCTGAATTCAAAAGGTACTGTATGATGCCGGAGGATATTGAAAAAATCTCGGCATCCAGTATGCATTCAGAGTATACAGAAGAAAGACGTGCGGCGGAAAAATTGCATGATCTTCATGTTCTTTATCAGCAGATGGAGCAGCATCTGCAAGATGAGTATGTGCATTCAGAGGATTACTTGACACTTCTGGCTCAGCAAATTCCTTTATCAGAAGAATTGAGAGGGGCACACATTTATATAGATGGTTTTTATCAGTTTACCCCCCAGCAGCTTCTTGTCATTGAACAGCTTTTGCTACATGCAGAAAAAATAACAGCTGCATTCACAGTGGATCGTTCCTATCATGACACGCAGCCAAATGAACTTGATTTATTTCGCATGACAGGTAAGACATATTCCCAGCTTTATCAGCTGGCTAAAGAGTGCGGAGCGGTTATTTCTGAGAACATTTTGGAGAGAAATAAGCGGCATCTTCATACCCCAGATCTAGCTTATTTAGAAAATCAATATGAACAGAGACCTTTGCGGCCGTATCAAGAAGAAACGCCTCACCTTACCGTATCGAAAAGTGCAAATAAACGAGCTGAAATTGAGGGGGTAGCGAGAGATATTCTTGATTTAGTAAGAGAGGAAGGTCTTAGGTTACGAGATATCTCAATTGTTGCAAGACATGTAGACGACTATAAAGATACGTTAAAAGAGGTGTTTCGAGATTACGATATTCCTTTCTTTATTGATGGAAATGAATCGATGCAGTATCATCCGCTCATTGAGTTCATTCGTTCGAGCCTCGATGTCATAAAAGGGAACTGGCGGTATGAGGCGGTGTTTCGCTGTGTGAAAACGGAGTTCTTATTTCCGCTTGAACTCGCTAAAAACAAAGCAAGAGAACAGGCGGATCAGCTTGAAAACTATTGTATTGCTTACGGTGTAAAAGGTGAACGCTGGACGAATGGTTCACGATTTCATTATCGCCGCTTCCAATCACTAGATGAAGATTTTGGACAAACCGATCAAGAAATAGAAATGGAGCAAATGCTGAATGATGTAAAAGAATGGATTGTTCCGCCTCTCTTTCAATTGCAAAAAAGATTGAAAAAAGCGCAAAAGCTAAGAGACATGGTGGAGGCAGTGTATGTCTTTCTAGAAGAAGCCCAAGTGCCAGAAAAGCTTGAAAAGGCAAGGCTTGAGGCAGAAGAAGCAGGCAGGTTAGCTGAAGCGATGCAGCATGGTCAAGTGTGGGATGCTGTCGTTCAATTGATGGATGAATTTGTTGAAATGCTGGGCGAGGAGGAGCTCTCATTTCCATTATTTCAACAGATGATAGATACAGGACTGTCCTCTCTCAAGTTCGCTTTGATTCCCCCTTCACTTGATCAAGTGTTTATCGGAAGTATGGATTTATCCAGAATGTATCAAGTAAAGTGTACGTTTGTCATTGGAGTAAATGATGGGGTTATACCTGCCCGGCCCTCTGATGAAAGTGTATTGTCTGAGGACGACCGGGAATGGTTAAAACGTGCAGGAGCAGAGCTGGCAGAGACAGGGAAGGAACGGCTGCTGGATGAACAATTTTTGATATATCAAGCGCTGTCCAGTCCATCGCACTACCTGTATTTATCCTATTCAGCTTCAGATACGGAAGGGCGGTCTCTTTTGCCTTCGACCCTCATCAAGTATTGTGAGGAACTGATGCCAAACCATCAGCAAGCCCTCTATGTGTTAGATCCAGAGCAGTTGGATGATCAGGAGCAATTAAAATTTGTAACAAACGAGCATGTCTCGTTATCCTATACCGTTTCGCAGCTGCAACAATGGCTCAATCAATATCCGATCAGCGGCGTATGGTGGAGTGTATATAATCATTTGATGACCTCGTCAAACCGCGACGTATCAAAAAAAATCATGTCCAGCTTGTTCTTTACAAATAGAGCGAAACGTTTAAAGCCGAATGTCACAAAAGAACTTTACGGTGACCATATTCAGGGCAGTGTTTCAAGAATGGAGAAATTCAATGCATGTGCATTTTCTCATTTTGCTTCCCACGGGTTAAAACTAAAAGATCGACAATTTTACAAATTAGAAGCACCTGATATCGGTCAGCTCTTTCACTCGGCTTTAAAACTGATTTCAGATACGCTTGTTGAACAAAAAAAGGATTGGAAAAACTTAACGAAGGAAGATTGTGTGACCTACTCAAGGCATGCAATCGAACAGCTGGCTCCACGTCTGCAAAAAGAAATTTTATTAAGCTCTAATCGGCATGCTTATATAAAAGAAAAGCTCCAAAAAATCCTCATCAGGGTGTCTTCTATATTAAGCGAACATGCAAAAGTGAGCGGATTCTCTCCGGTTGGACTTGAGTTAGGTTTTGGAGGTCAAGGACCTCTGCCGCCGTTTACTTTTCAATTAAAAAACGGCTGCACGATGGAGCTTGTTGGAAGGATTGACCGAGTGGATAAAGCAGAAGGATCAAAAGGACTTCTATTAAGAATTGTCGACTATAAGTCCAGTGAGAAGGGGCTTGATCTAGCAGAAGTTTACTACGGTTTAGCCTTGCAAATGCTCACTTATTTAGACCTGACCATTACGTATTCTAAAGAATGGCTTGGCATGGAAGCGACACCGGCAGGAATTTTATACTTCCATATTCATGACCCGCTGATTCAAGCGCCTATTCCGCTTGGAGAAGATGCAATTGAGCAGGAAATATTGAAGAAATTTAAAATGAAGGGTCTATTGCTCGAAGATGTGGAAGCAGTGAAGTTGATGGATCAAACACTCGAATCAGGAAGATCACAAGTCATCCAAGCTGGTTTGAAAAAGGATGGTTCTTTCCGATCTGACTCTGCGGTATTAAGTGAAGATCATTTTCACATTCTCACAAAACACGTTCGGCGAACCTTTGAAGAGGCAGGAGAAAGAATTACAAGCGGTGAGGTAGAGATAAACCCATATAAATTAAAGGATCAAACCCCTTGCCGCTTTTGCTCCTTTAAGTCTATTTGCCAATTTGATGAATCAATAGAAGATAATGAATTTAGGGTGCTCACCTCTGAGAAGGATGATGTCATGTTAGACCGGATCAAAAAAGAAGGGGATCAGTATGCAAATACCAAAACCGAATAACAGTACTTGGACAGATGACCAATGGAACGCCATCGTTTCAGAAGGACAAGATATTCTTGTTGCTGCGGCGGCAGGGTCAGGGAAAACAGCGGTCTTGGTTGAACGGCTCATTCGAAAAATGACTCGGCCGGAGCAGCCAGTTGATGTGGACAGGCTGCTCGTAGTGACTTTTACCAATGCTTCAGCAGCAGAAATGAAGCACCGGATCACTGAAGCACTTGAAAAAGAACTATCTAAAAACCCTGGTTCCCTTCATATGCGGAGACAGCTGTCACTTATGAATCGTGCCAATATTTCTACCTTGCACTCTTTTTGTTTGCAAGTTCTCCGTACCTTTTATTATGAGATTGACCTTGATCCAGGTTTTCGTTTGGCTGATCAAACAGAAGGAGAATTATTAGGAGATGAAGTGTTAGATGAACTGTTTGAGGATGAGTATAAGGCTGGAAAGCCGTCATTCTTTGAACTCGTTGATCGTTACACATCTGATCGGCATGATTTAGATCTTCAATGGCTTGTCAAAAGAATTTATGAGTTTTCTAGGTCACATCCAGCGCCCGAACAATGGATGCGGGCATTCCTTTCTCTTTATGATGTGGATACACAGACAAAGGTAGAAGAGTTACCCTTTTATCCATATATCAAAGAGGACCTTTCTCTCGTTTTAAGAAGCTGTCAGGAACTGCTGGAACAAGCGCTCACTTTATCAAAAGAGCCGGGCGGTCCAGCACCGAGAGCAGAGAATTTTATAGATGATTTAGAGCAAGTAAATGAATTAATAAGGCATCAAGATGATTTTGGAACACTTTATGAGCTTTTGCCAAACATCAATTTTAAAAGGTTAAAGACTTGCAAAGGGGATGACTATGACCCAGCTCTGTTAGAAAAAGCAACAGATGCACGCAATCAAGCCAAAAAACAATTAGAAAAGCTAAAAGATGAATACTTTATGCGCAGTCCCGATCAGCATTTAAAAAGCTTGGCTGAAATGAAGCCAGTTGTAGAAACACTTGTAGAGCTTGTGATTCAATATGGCGAGCGTTTCGAAAGAGCAAAACAAGAAAAATCAATCGTAGACTTTTCGGATCTAGAACATTATTGTTTGCGCATTTTAGCGAAGCAGGACGCAGAAGGAAATCTCATTGAAACAGAAGCGGCTAAATACTATCAACAGCAATTTGAAGAAGTACTCGTGGATGAATACCAGGATACAAACCTTGTCCAAGAAACGATTTTAAAGCTCGTGTCTAAAGGAAAACATCCTGCCGAAGGCAACCGCTTTATGGTTGGTGATGTGAAGCAGTCCATTTATCGCTTTAGACTTGCAGAGCCGATGCTCTTTTTAAATAAATATAAACAATTCAAAGCAGATAGCAAAGAAACAGGTAAAAGAATTGATCTAAATAAAAACTTCCGCAGCCGGGCTGATGTTTTAGACAGTACCAACTTTCTGTTCAAACAGCTGATGGGAGAAACAGTTGGAGAAATTGAATATGATGAACAAGCTGAATTAAAGCTTGGAGCGAGTTATCCGCAAAGCGAAGACACGACGTCAGAAATGCTTCTTGTTCATTTAGATCAGCACGACACAGAAAACGATGAAGAACGAGAAGAGTTAGAGACGGTACAATTTGAGGCGAGAGTGATTGCGAAGAAAATAAAAGAACTGGTAGAACAGCCTTTTCAAGTGTACGATGCAAAACAGCAGCTGACCCGCAACTTGCAGTATCGAGACATTGTGATCTTGCTTCGCTCAATGCCGTGGGCTCCGCAAATGATGGAAGAGTTGAAGAAGCAGGGAATCCCTGTTTATGCGAATCTTTCCTCAGGTTATTTTGAAGCTACAGAAGTATCTGTCATTCTTTCTTTGTTAAAAGTGATTGATAATCCATATCAAGATATTCCGCTCGCTGCTGTTTTAAGGTCACCTCTTGTTCATTTAGACGAAAATGAGATGGCACTGATTAGAACAAGTGATAAAAAAGGCACTTATTATGACGCTGTGAAGGCATTTATGAGTGTGACACACTCTGATCATCCGACATGCAGAAAGCTGGAGCGTTTCTTCCTTCAATTACGCAAATGGCGTGATTTTTCGATTCAGCATTCGGTAGCAGAACTGATTTGGGAAGTGTACCGAGATACACAATATCTAGATTATGTCGGCGGGATGCCAGGAGGTAAGCAAAGACAGGCAAACCTTCGGGCTTTATATGATCGAGCGAAACAGTATGAAAAGGCTGCATTTAGAGGGCTGTTTCGATTTCTTCGATTTATTGAAAGAATGCAAGAGCGTGGAGATGATCTTGGAGCGGCAAAAACGTTCAGTGAAACAGAGGATGTTGTCCGCATGATGACCATTCATAGCAGTAAAGGACTCGAATTCCCTGTTGTGTTTACTGCAGGACTTGGCAGGAACTTTAACATGATGGATTTAAACCAGTCCTATTTGCTCGATAAAGAATTAGGTTTTGGCAGCAAATATATTCATCCTGAGCTGAGAATTAGTTATGCAACATTACCGCTGATCGCGATGAAAAAAAAGATGAGAAAAGAACTATTATCTGAAGAACTGAGGGTTCTATATGTGGCGCTCACAAGGGCAAAGGAAAAATTATTTTTAGTCGGCTCTGTCAAAAATCAAGTGAAAGCTTTAAGCAAGTGGCAAAATGCCGCAAACGGAGACGACTGGCTTCTTCCTGATTTTGAACGATATCAAGCGAGAACATACTTAGATTTTATTGGCCCAGCTCTTATCCGTCATCAAGCGATGTCTTCTCTTTTAGAAGAATCGAGAGAAGTCGTTCTCTCGCATCCATCATCATTTTCTATCACCTTTCATCAAGCGTCCGATCTTCTACAAGAAGACATATCACTTGAAAAACAAAAACAAGACGAAGTGGTACAAGCATTAATGGAAGGTGTGCCTGTTCAAGGATATGGCGATTACGAGGAGGAAGTAAAAGAAAGACTTTCATGGCGTTATCCATATTTAGCGGCCTCCCAAGTAGGGACAAAGCAGTCAGTTTCTGAAATCAAAAGAATGAAAGAAATACAGGATGAATACAGTGTGCCTTCTTCCGTTCGAAAAGCTCGTGCGACATTGTACGAACGACCGGCTTTTATGAAGAAAAAAACACTCACAGCCGCAGAACAAGGGACGGCCATGCATACAGTCATGCAGCATATCCCTCTTCCTTCAAATGAACCATATGATGAATCTCGTGTAGAAGAGCTGCTCCATTCTTTAAAAGAGAAAGACTTACTAACAGATGAACAAATCCAGTCCATCAATCGAGAAGGAATTGTGGCCTTCTTTTCTACTGCTATTGGTCAAAAACTGCGGAAAGCGGACTGGGTGAAACGAGAAGTATCGTTTAGTATGGTTTTACCGGTTAAAGAGGTATACAGCCATATTGATGCAGAAGGTGAACCTGTGCTCATTCAAGGAATGATTGATTGTTTATTTGAAGCAGATGGCAAGCTCTATTTACTTGATTATAAAACAGATCGAGTGACTGGCAGATTCTCAGGTGGCTTAGAGGAAGCTGAAGCGATGTTAAAAAAACGCTATGAAACGCAAATATCGTTGTATACAGCAGCGGTAGAGCGTTTAACAAACAGAACATTAGAGGAGAAAATCCTTTATTTCTTTGATGGAAATCTAGAAATTTCTTTATAGGTGGAATGAATGAGAGGTGAATCACATGAGGATTCTGCATACAGCGGATTGGCATCTAGGGAAAACCCTTGAAGGCCGAAGCAGGCTTGAAGAGCAAGCGGAGTTTTTAGATGAATTAAATCAAATCGTCAAGGATGAACACATTGATGTCATTGTGATGGCAGGCGATGCCTTTGATACAGTGAACCCTCCTGCTCGCGCAGAACAGCTTTTTTATGAAAGTCTGTCTGCATTATCTGATAAAGGAAAGCGTCAGGTGGTTGTGATCTCTGGCAACCATGATAACCCAGACCGTTTATCAGCCGCATCTCCTTTAACGAATGAGCAGGGGATTCATTTAATTGGATATCCGACAAATGATTTAATTCATGTCGATGTTCCTTCTGCAAGTGAACGTCTATCTATTGCCGCACTCGCTTACCCATCCGAAGCAAGGCTAAACGAGGTGCTGGCTGAAACATTTGAAGAGAAACTGCTCCGTGATCAGTACAATTTAAAAATACAACAAATGTTTCAACATTTAAGCAACCAATTTCAGGCGGATACGGTCAATATCGCAACAAGTCATATTTATGTGGCAGGTGGCAGTCAAACGGATTCGGAAAGGCCGATTGAAGTGGGAGGCGCATATACCGTTGCGGCCGAAAGTCTGCCTGAGGCGGCTTGTTATGTCGCACTGGGGCATTTGCATCGCCCCCAAACCATTAAACGTGCCAAAACGATTGCCCGCTATTCTGGCTCTCCACTTGCATACAGCTTTTCTGAAGCAGGCTACGCCAAATCAGTCACCATTGTAGATGCAAAACCGAATGAAACAGCAAGCTGGAAAGAAGTGTTTTTATCAAGCGGTAAACCACTTATGAAGTGGAAGGCGACTGAAGGACTGAGCCAAGTACACAGTTGGCTGGATGAAAAGCGGGATCTTCAAGCCTGGATTGATTTAGAGATTCACTTAACAGATCAGCTGTCGATCGAACAAATTCATCAGCTTAGAAAACAGCATAGTGGATTTGTCCATATTAGACCAAAGTTTAAAGAGTTACAGCAAAAAGAAGAACAAAAACAAGTGGAAAAGCTCTCGATTGAAGAGCGGTTCGTGAAATTTTATGAGCGTCAGACAGGTGGAGGTCTACCTGATGAAAAAACCGTCAAGCTATTTTTAGAGCTTGCCAATGACATGCAAGAGGAGGAAGCGAATTGAAGCCGATCACGCTAACCATTAAAGGACTTCATAGCTTCAGAGAAGAGCAAACCATTGACTTTAGCTCCTTATGTGATGCAGGTGTGTTTGGTATTTTTGGACCGACTGGAAGCGGAAAATCGTCTATATTAGATGCCATGACACTAGCACTCTATGGCAAGGTCGAACGTGCACTCAATAATACGCATGGTATTTTGAACCAAGCTGAAGAAAAGCTGTCTGTCTCCTTTACGTTCGCTTTGCAAAGGGAACACCATATTTCTTATAAAGTGGAACGTGCCTTTAAACGGGCAGATGAAATGAAGGTTAGAACGACGTTATGCCGATTGATTGAAATTGGTGATACGCAGACAGTTCTTGCAGATAAAGCAAGTGAGGTCAATCGTAAAATAGAAGAATTACTTGGTTTAACCATTGACGATTTTACGAGAGCGGTTGTTTTACCCCAAGGAAAGTTTGCGGAATTCCTTTCATTGAAAGGAGCCGACAGACGCCAAATGCTGCAGCGTTTGTTTAATTTGGAGAAATATGGTGATCAGCTCGTCAAACGTTTACGCGCAAAGGCTCAAAATCACTATGGTCAGAAAAACGAACTGCTGGCTGAACTGACTGGATTAGGAGAAGCTGGTCCAGAGGCATTAGCGAAAGCTAAAGAAGCAGCTGCGCAGGCGCAAGCTATTTTTCTTGAGAAAAAACAAACGCGGGACGAAGCGTTCACTACTTTTACAAAAGCGCAAGCCATCTGGCAGTATCAAAAGGAACAAGAAGCGTACGAGAAGGAACAAAACAAACTCAATCTACTGGCATCCACGATGGAAGAGAAAAAGAATCAACTTCGCATTGCAGAGCAGGCAGAGACATTAAAGCCTTATGCGGATGCATTAACAAAGGCTGAAAAGCAGCTCTCTCAAGCATCAAAAGAGAAGCAGGAAGCAGAAAAACATTTACTTCATCAACGAACGATCTATGATCAAATGACGCAGGAGTATGAGCAAACACGGCAAAAGAAAATGGAAAATGAGCCAGAGCTTCTTCAAAAGAAAGAGCAGCTGATTCAATTAAAAGAAATTGAACGAAAAAAAGAAACAGCTCTTCAGGAAAAGACCGTACTAGAGCAGCAAAACCATGAAAAAGCGCAGCAATTGACTCAAAAAAAAGCGGAAGCCGAAAACCTGCAATCTTTATTAGAGCGTGCGCTTGCGAAACAAACACAGTTGAAGCATGAGCTGGAACAATTACAAGTCTCTGTCAAAGAGCGGAAACTTGTACAAGACGCACTTCGTTTCAGTGAAAATGTTCAAAGAATGAATGTGAGTATTCAAAAGGAAGAACAAAAGATTGAGGAGCTAAGACAGCGTTCAGCACAGGCGACACAATCATATGAAAAGCTTCAAAAACAGCAAAAAGATCATCATGAAAAAATAAATCAATCGTTTCAAGCGATAGAACAATTGTATTTTTATGTATGTGAATTTGAACGAGGTCTTACAGAATGGAGTCATAAAGAGCAGGACAAAAAACAAGAAAAATTAAAACAGCGTGATGTTGTCAGATCGGCAGAATTAAGAAAAGAATTAGCGGCAGAGCTAGTAGACGGTGAACCATGTCCTGTTTGTGGATCAATTCATCATGATCCAAATGCTGTGATAGACAATGACCATGAAGAAACGGTTGCCCAAATTGATGAATGGATTGTAAAAATGGATAAAGAGCTCAAGCAGGCAGAGGAATATGCTAGAGACATGTTTGCTGCAAAGCAGCTGCTTGAAACGCATGCCAATCAATTAGTTAAACAGTTCTCCTTTTTATCTCAAAAAGCCCCCGATTCGGAAGTAGCTGCAGCAGTAGAAGCAGTACAGAATCCGCAGTCTTTGCACCAGCTGATTCAAGAATGGAAAGGCGTAAAACAAGATATTCAAGCAATCGAAAGCAAACGAGCTCGTTTAATGGACGTCACTTATGATCAAGCGGCAGAAATGAGCAAAGTCAAAGATCAACTGACATTTGAGCAGCAGCGCATACAAGAACTAGACATGCTGATCAAGGAGCTTCGATCTGAGCTTTCCGAACAACTGACGCAATTTGAACAGACCTTTCCTCACCTGACAATCAACCAAGTGCAGGAAATGCAGCAACAAATTGACGAAAAGGATCAACAAGCGGAAGGTTATCAAGAGCGTATTGAGAAGAGTATTTCTTTTCTAGAGGAAAAACAGCAGGCAAAAGAGCATCTGCAAACAGCCATATACGATCTAGAGAAGGAACTCGATAAGCTGGCGCATCAGCTGGGAAGCCAGCAACACCTGATCGATCAATATGAAACAGATTTACAGCGATATCCTTTAAAAGCCGCTTCTCTTTCTGATGAACTGGACGAAGTTCAACAATCTCTTGCTCATTTAAATGAAAAAGAACAGCAATCGTACGAGCAATTTAAGCATGCACAGCAATTATTTAGTGAGGCACAAAGCCATTTCTCAAGCAGTGAACGTCAGCTCCAAGAGGCGAAGCGGCGAAAACAAGAAGCTGAGAAAGCGTGGCAAAAAGAAACAGCATCTACTCCTTTTGCTCATCCTCAGGAGATAGCACCTGCTTTAATGGATCGATCTGTACGTCTTACAGTCAAACAGGAAATTGATGAATTTGAGGATAAAAGAAAGCAATGTGCAGCAAACTTAAAGCGAATTTCTGAACTGTTAAAAGGTGAGTCGCTGGATGAAGACGAGTGGACAGACATTCAACTAAAAAAAGAAGCGGCGGAAAAAGCGCTTGAAGAAGCGACAGCGCTGAGTGGATCTGCACAAGAGCATCTGCGAGTGATTGAAGCAAACCATCAGCGCTTTGCAAGCATTCATGAACGCCTTGAAGAACTGCAGCAAGAAATTGACCGGCTGGATAAGCTTCAAACTGTGTTTAAAGGGAATACATTTGTTGAGTTCCTAGCAGAAGAACAGCTAGAAAGTGTCAGCCGTGATGCTTCTCATCGTCTTGGGATTTTGACAAGACAAAGGTATGCCATTGAAGTCGATTCAGAGGGCGGTTTTGTGATGCGGGATGATGCCAATGGAGGTGTCAGACGTCCGGTATCCAGCTTGTCTGGGGGAGAAACTTTCCTGACGTCTTTAGCACTTGCCCTTGCTCTGTCTGCACAAATTCAGCTGAGAGGTGAGTTCCCGCTGCAATTCTTCTTCTTAGATGAAGGATTTGGTACGCTCGATCAAGACTTGTTAGATACGGTGATTACAGCATTAGAGAAGCTACAGTCTCAAAATTTGGCCGTTGGTGTGATTAGCCATGTGGAAGAATTAAAGATGAGACTGCCAAAGAAACTGATTGTCCACCCAGCAGATCCAAGCGGGAAAGGAACAACAGTCTCGATGGAATTAATGTAAAGTGAGGTGATCTCAGGATGGCAAAGCAAACGATTGGATTATGTGAGCTGTGCGGAAGACAAGAGGTCGTCCTTACGGAACATCACTTGACGCCAAGAGAAGAGGGAGGGGCCTTTCTACCGACTGCCTTCCTGTGTATCCCTTGCCATAAACAGATACATGCTCTTTATACAAACCAGGAGCTTGCCGCACGTTTGAATACGCTGGATGCACTAAGACAAGATGAAAAGCTTGTTCCGTACATCAAATGGATTCGAAAGCAGCCGGCAAGCAAGCTGGTCAAAACAAAGAAATCAAGACAACGCAGAAAGAAATAAACATAAAAAAGCGCTCCTCTAAATGAAATGAGTGAAGAGGAGCCGCTTTATGCATTGCCTACCATATTCTGATCATTTAAGTCAGGATCCACATAGTTGGTGGCGCTAATGCCATTATTTAAAATCAAGAAATCTCCGGTATTCCCCGCTCCAGAGCCTAAAGCAGATTTTGAAGAACTTTTAGGCGAAAGATAAAATGAGTCACCGACGTTTACGACGCCCCCAGAAATCGAGTTAATGTAAATGGGTCCGACAATTGCTGGCATAATCGACATCCTTTATTCGAAGTCATATCACCATCATATGCGCAGGTAGGTCCAATTGTGAGTTTGGCGGATGTTCGTCATTGTTGCTAAATAACTCTCGAATATGCTTCACTCGCGCAACGGCATTTATTCCGCACGTAGAGCCAATTTGATAGATAGACGAGGAAGAGACCCCTTCTACATGAATGGACGAAACTTTAATGAGAGGCTTTTCATGATAAAAGGCCGTTCTAACCGCTCGTTCTGGCAGCATCAATGGGATCGGCTCATAATACACTTCAAATTCTTTTGCATCTAGGTTTTCAGCTTCATTTCCATAAAACAAACTAATGGTTCGCTGAACAGCTAACACCTTCACGTTCGGACATAGCTCTTGTGTATCACCAATTTGAACAACACTTGAAATCCCGACAGAATTCACCTTCGAGAACTTCACTTGAGATGTGCGCTTGATCATTATCGAGGGGCTAGAGGAACAAACGGTCCAATAATTAATGATTCTGGCGGTGTATCGAAAATCGATGACAGTTGTACGTGATCCGTGTCCCCGATAATAAATAGGGAAGAGGACGATACCCCAACTACTTTAATGCTTCCGGTTTCGATGTTGCGGTTGACGACTGTGAAATTCATCCGTTTTCCTCTCCTTTCGTTTCATTTGGAATATGGGCTAAAAAGTGCTCGATTGCCCGTTTGACATCATGTTTCACGTATTCAGCAATTTGCTCGGAACGTTGAAGCGGGGTCATATCTTCCCTTTGTGGCAGCTGCCCCGCATAATATTTGATTCTGCTGTCTATTTGTTTTCGAATGTCCTCAATGATATGGTGTTTGTTGCTTTCATCAAGCGAGCCTTCGTATCGCTGCTCTAGTTCTTCAAGAAGCTGCGGTGCTTCTTCATTTAAGAATGCATCGACAAGCTGGCGTGTTTGATTGAAAAATTGATCAGCCATTTCTTGCTGCATCATTCCAATTCCCGGGGTTGTTGTTTGGCCCACTTCAAAATTTTGAACACTATTTGGATCAGATGGATTGAGGCCGATATTTAATGTGCCTTCCAGCCGCTCGATTTTCAGTTGATCAAATTGATAATCAATCCGTTCAATCGTTGTTGTCGGTTTAACTTTGATCATTTGCATTTCCTGCTGAAGCTCGTTAAGCCTTTTTTCAAGCATCATGATTTGCTGTGTTTGCTTTTGAATGATGCCATACATTTGTGAAGCGCTGTTTTGATAGTCATACATATGCATACACCTCCGGGGATTGCAGATGAACTTATGTTGTTGGTGACTGAAGCGGTACAAAAGGTGCCGTGCTTGCGCCTTGAGACTCTTCAATTCCTTGTGTGCCTGCTGCGGCAGGTGCTGACTCTACATAGCTTCCAGTGTTATACAGATTGGAGAGTGCCTTGATTGATCCAGCACTGCCGATTTGCAGAACGGATGAGTTACTCACAGACTCCACACGTAAGTAATTAATTTGTATCGCTTGATTAATATAGAAGTTCAATGGATTCTCACTCCTTACAAGTTACCAACAAGCGGTTGATCAATGACATCACTATCATACGTATTTGTCACACTTTTATAGTTGCTAATGCGTAATTGATCACCAGTGTTAAAACTGCCTGCGCCGGCAAACGTTTTAACCTGACTATTTGGAGAAATGGTGATGCAGTCTCCAACATGAACGACTCCGCTCGTTCCGACGGCATTTACTTTAAAGGCTCCAACAATAGCCGGCATAGCGGTGCACATCCTTTAGAAAAATAGGGCACTTCGTTTTTGGGCGTTTCACCATAGCTTATGATGGGTCTTTTAATATGTGATTGTCTTTTTGAAGAACTTTGATGAGAGGAATGAAGTGTATGGTTTACCCTTTATTCGAGCATTCTTTAGAGGTGGTTTTGATGCCTTTATTTAAGAGTGTGTCAAGCTCTTGACTGCACCTGATAGTTTCTTCGGCATTCATTCCGAATTTTTTTGCGGTCTCAATCAAATGTAATCTTTTTTGTTCAATTTCATAATTGATCATAACGGACGCCAACTCTCACATTTTTTATCAAATAGAAGGATATGGTTAGTATACCCTATTTTTCTATAAAAAAAGCTCTTTCGTCAATATGAGAACTAAAGTGACAAAATTCGAAAGTGTCTTTACAGGCGCGATGTCTCTTTTTTAATCTCAGTTTGTAAATAACGTCGTCTTTTGTTGATATACTGTCGGATTAATTCTCGCTCTGAACGCAGCATGTCTTGTCGGTTTTTCGTATATGGATCATCTCCAATTCGCTGCTCAATCGAAGCATGCCATGACTCAATGATGGGGAGAAGCTGTTTTTCTAAAAAATGTGTATCTAGTACGTGCTGGAAAAGGGCATAATATTCTCTTTTAAATGCAGGGATGTCTAGTAATCTAGCGGTTAATGTATTGAAACCGCTGACTGGAATATAATCAAACGCCATTTCTTCTCCGTGAATATCACGACCCCAAGTCGCATCATAATCCCAAGGCATTACTTGAAACCTTCCTTGATCATTCACATAAAGCGCATAGTTATGAACAAAGCCATCAAAATTTTGGGTACACACGACACCAATGAGCCAGCGGAAATATTGTGTTACATCAAGGTACTGCTCAATCTTATTTGCAAACGTGTCGTCCCTTGCGGTGTTCAAAAAGTAAATAAATTCACTCAGCTGCTTGTCGTGTTCAGGTGTTCCTGTTTTTTTCTCATAACCGAGAAGAAGATGTTTTTTAGGCTTTTTATCAAATGAACTTAAAAGAGAGAAATTGGCGTCATCATCTACAGCATAATAAATGCCGCCTCCATGCAGCTGTCGTTTTTGGAGGAACAGCTCATCTACAGATTCTATTTTTAAATAAATGCCTTCTTTTCTTCCATTAATAGTAAGAAACACATGAGAAGCGGTCGGGCTGAACACACCCATTTGTTCAAAGAAATAAAAAGACAGCCTGTTGCGAATGAAAGAAGGATCATTGTACTCTGCATTTAAGTGAAAAAGGGATTCGCCCTGTCTTTGCTTTGGTTTTCGATATTCAATTTGATAGGATTTTTTCTTGAGCTTTCGGATGTGTGATCCTCGGTATGAGGCATAAATATGTGACTTCGTTTGGCCGGTTTTCAGAATGGCCTCGACGGGTTCATCGTTCCATACGTCCTTTTTTAATTCCATGAGATCTTTTGGATGAATCCAGATATCCAGTTGTTTTAAAGGTTCTGTGTCCATGCGTTCATCACCCTCCTATATCTCCTCCACTATATGAAAATGAAGGAATGTCCTGTACCTGCTGGTAGGTATTCATGGAGTTTTCTAAGAAAGAGGCATTCGCCAAGAACACTTGTCTATCGAGTCTCGTAACATAAAGCAGAGAAGATAAACAGCTTTGTCTGTTTGTTTTGTCAGAGCACAGATTGGGAGGGGAATTGTTCGTGAGCACATTTGATCATTCGCATATTGAACATGCAGTTGATTCACTTCGAAGTGAGGGGCGTGATCATCACTTAGATCGTGAACCAGAATCGGGACATTCGCACAAATCATCTCGTTCTCGTCATTCAAATCGCCGTCACTGGTTCTTTGGTGGAGGAGGCTGCCGTAAGTCACATCGCAGCAAAAAAAGCCATAAAAGCTATCGTTCTAAAAAAAGCTATCGCTCTAAAAAAAGTCGCTGCTCAAAAAAAAGTGTAAAGAGCGAGAAACCATGCAAAAGTAAAAAGTCGTATAAAAGCAAAAAGTCTTGCCGCAGCAAAAAGAGTGAACCAAAAAAATCATGCCGCAGCAAACACAGATCACATCATAAGAAAAGCTGCCGCAAATCACACCGCAGCTATCGATCTAAACGTTCTCATCACCACAAACGGAGTCACTCTTGCCGAAGATGCGGAAAGAAAAAACATCATTCCCGCCATCAAGGAAATGTTGATCGTAAATGGGATCAAGGGAATATGTGGGAGTATCGACGCTACCGCTAAATGTCAGGTCTTCATTTTTGAAACCCTTTTTAAAAGAGAGTATGATAAAAAAGGGTTTTTTTTATTTCGTAGAGAAATAAAAATGAGACATCATAATGTAGTGAAATGAAGATTGTGAGGGGAAGACATGAAGTTTTTTACAGGTGAGATACATAACAGATTGTTTATCGGGGTCGTCATTGATGATGAATGGGTGATGGACGTCAAAAAGGCAGAAGCAAAACTATTTGAGCTAGAAACATTGCCAAACTCTTTATCTGAATGCATCAATATGGGGGACAAGTTTGTCGAACACGTCAAACAGCTTCTTGATTGGGCGGAGAAAAAAGAAGAAGACCGCGGCTCTTATGTCTATCCGCTTTCGGACGTGACACTCCATGCACCGATTCCAAAACCAACGAAAAACATCATGTGTGTTGGGAAAAACTATCAAGATCACGTCATGGAAATGGGAAGTGCGGCAGATATTCCTAAAGACGTGATGATCTTTACAAAGGCGCCTACCTCTGTTGTAGGGCATGAAGCGGACATTCTTCTCCATGAAGATGTGACAAGTGAATTGGATTACGAAGGGGAGCTTGCCATTGTCATTGGCAAAACAGGAAAGAATATTGCTCCTGAAGAGGTCCACGATTACATTTTCGGTTACACCATTTTAAATGATATAACGGCAAGAGATTTGCAGAAAAAACACAAACAATTTTTCATCGGAAAAAGTTTAGATACAACTTGTCCAATGGGACCTTATATCGTTCACAAGTCAGTGATCGAGGATCATGGAGCACTCCATGTAGAAACAAAGGTAAACGGAGAGGTTCGTCAGTCTGCCAGTACGGAATTAATGATCTTCCCAATTGAAGACATTGTGTCAACTCTTTCAAAAGGGATGACGCTGGAAGCGGGAGACATCATTGCAACAGGTACACCTTCTGGAGTCGGCAAAGGTTTTGAACCGCCAAAATTTTTAGCCTCAGGCGATCAGGTTGAAGTAACAATTGAACCAATTGGGACGTTATCAAATCGCGTCAAATAAAGGCGTGTTGACACAGGATTGTCGCTTTGTGTTCGACTTATTTCGTGGTACGATGAGAAGGTAATTGTTCTGATAAAGGGGGAAATCACAAATGGGAACACATTTACATATTACAGCGTGGGTGCTAGGTATTATTCTATTTTTCGTTGCCTTTGCATTAGCAGGTAAAAACGATAAAGGCGCTAAAATTGTGCATATGATCGTACGACTGTTCTACTTGATTATTATTGCAACAGGCGTAGAGCTGTATGTTCGCACAGGAATGAAAATCCCGGGTTACGGGGGCGAGTATGTTGGAAAAATGATACTTGGTATTCTTGTGATTGGTTTCATGGAAATGGTCCTTGTACGCAAGAAAAAAGGAAAATCGGTGACGGGTGTATTCATTGGTTTTATCGTGGTTGCCATTGTGACCATTCTTCTAGGCTTACGTCTGCCGATCGGTTTCCATATCTTTTAAGATAAAAAGGGCATTGCTTATCAAAAGCAGTGCCCTTTTTATGTGAGATCAAACTGAGACATCAGCCGGTGACCGTCAGATGTCGTCCATTCCAATTGAACTTGATTTGTACCCGAATGATGGTGGCATTGAAGGGCAAGTGATTGCATGTCTCCTGAAAACTGAAAAAAAGACACGCGATGAGAAGGATGGAAGGAAGAGAAGACACAATCATAGACGGAAAAGCCAAGCTGTTCTACATGGTCAATGATCTGATAAAAGACGCTTTCTGGTACGAACATAAGCAAATCAAGCCACCCTTTAGAAAGAGACGCTGTATATTGAATGCGTTCACCGCCTTTTACCTCCATCAACTTCCCATTATCACAAAGAACGACAGACCCGAGCAATTCTCCTTTTGTCCATCGATCCTTTTCTTTCAAACAGATCATAGAACTTTGAAGGCTTTCAGGCATCATGATGTCTCCTTCTTCGTCTTCAATCAGACAATGACCGTTTTCCATCAGTAAGTACCCGTTACACCATTTTGGGTGGTTTTGCTGAAGATAGGTCATGCGGTTCTCCATTCGCAAAACCTCCTTTCCTCTTTCTTTTCTTACCAAATGAAGCTTGTCCTATACACAGGAGGAAAAAAGGACAAATCAACTATCAAGGAGACGATGCATAAACTAAGAAAGGCTAAATGAGAACACTTGATGAAAAACGGATGGGAGCTGATGATGATGTGTGGAATAACAGGCTGGGCAGACTTTAAAAAGCAGCTCATCCAACAGGATCATGTAATCAATCAAATGACAGATACATTATCTAAACGAGGGCCGGATGATACAAATACGTGGAAAAGTGAGCACGTTCTTTTCGGCCATAAACGGTTAGCCGTTGTCGATGTTGAAGGCGGAAAGCAGCCGATGACATATACCCATCAACACCATGATTATACGGTGGTATACAATGGAGAACTCTATAACACAGAGGATATACGAAAAGAATTATTCAAAAGGGGGCACCGCTTTCTTGGGCATTCTGATACAGAGGTTCTTCTTCACGCCTATACAGAATGGAAGGAAGAGTGTGTGACCCATTTTAATGGAATTTTTGCATTTGTCATTTGGGATAGTGAACGTGAATTATTATTTGCAGCGAGAGACCGGCTCGGTGTTAAGCCATTTTTCTATACAGAACGTCATCATTCCTTTTTGTTTGGCTCAGAAATCAAAGCACTTCTGGCTCATCCTGAAATGAAAGCCAAAGTGGATCATGAAGGGTTATCAGAAATCTTTGGTTTAGGGCCGTCTAGAACACCAGGGCAAGGCGTATTTAAAGGGGTGAAAGAGCTGAGACCTGCTCATGCTTTAACCTTCTCAAAAGATGGTTTGCGTGTGTGGAGGTACTGGAATGTCAAAAGCAAGCAGCATACAGATTCGCTTGATGACACCGCTCAGCACGTGAAGGAACTCTTTACGGATGCTGTTACAAGACAGCTCGTCTCTGATGTGCCTGTATGTACGTTTTTATCGGGCGGTGTGGATTCTAGTGCCATTACGGCCATTGCCGCCAAGCACTTTGAGAAAATAGGGAAAGCCCCGCTGCATACGTATTCCGTTGATTACGACGGAAATGATCAATTCTTTGAAGCAAGTCAATTTCAGCCCAATGCTGACGGGCCGTGGATTGATCGAATGACCAAAGCGTTTCAAACGAATCATCACAGCTGTATCATCGGGCAAAAAGAGCTGGCTTCTTATTTAAAAGAAGCGGTTGAAGTGCGAGATTTGCCGGGGATGGCAGATATTGATTCTTCCTTACTATGGTTCTGCCGAGAAATTAAAAAGGATTTTGTTGTCGGTTTATCAGGTGAATGTGCAGATGAAATTTTTGGAGGTTACCCATGGTTTCACATGGCAAGCGAAACCAATGGATTTCCGTGGATGAGATCAACGGAAGCACGCATTCAGCTTCTTCAAGACTCATGGCAAAAGAAATTATCACTGAAGGAATATGCGCAAAGCAAATATGAAGAAACCGTGGCAGAAACCCCTCTTTTAGATGGGGAAACTGGAGTAGATAAAGCCCGAAGAGAACTTTTTTACTTAAATATGATTTGGTTTATGACAACACTGCTGGATCGAAAAGATCGTATGAGCATGGGTGCGAGCCTTGAGGTACGTGTACCATTCGCAGATCATCGTCTTGTTGAGTATGTATGGAATATTCCTTGGGAAATGAAAATGTATGGAAATCGGGAAAAAGGGGTTTTGAGAAAAGCATTAGAGGGAATTTTACCGAATGAAGTGCTTTATCGCAAGAAGAGCCCTTATCCGAAAACACATCATCCTGCTTATACTCAGGCGGTAAAAGAGATGTTAACAGATTGTCTCGCGCAAAAGGATTCTGTGCTTCATGAATTTTTAGATCCACATCAATTAAAACAGCTGATTGAAACAGAAGGGGCTTCTTTCCAGGTTCCTTGGTATGGTCAGTTAATGAAAGGCCCACAGCTCATTGCCCATTTGGCACAGATTCATCATTGGTTTGAAACATATCGAATTGATATAGAAGCATAACAAAGGGTCGGCTTTCTTGCACTTGTTGAAAGGAAGTCGGCTTTTTTGCTACATAACATGAGACTTTTAGAGCACATCAAAAGTTGATCTAACCGCTTCAATTTGTATAATTAACTTAAAGTGAATTAATTTGGAGGAAAAAGGATAATGAAAATCATTGTGATCGGAGCAGGACCAGGGGGACTTGCAGCAGCTATGATGTTGCAAAGCAAAGGACATGATGTTCATATATATGAAAAACAGTCCTTTGTTGGCGGACGTAACTCTAAGTTTCAACTTGGTGATTTCACGTTTGATACAGGTCCTACTTTTCTCAGTATGATTCATATTGCAGAGGAACTGTTCACCTTTGCCGGTAAAAATCTCTATGATTATATAGATGTGATTGAATTAAAAGAAATGTATAGATTAATTTTTCAAGATGAGAAGCTTGATATGATTCGAGATCGAGACGAAATGTACAAACGGCTAGAAGCCTTTGCACCTGGTGAGGGCGAGGGGTATGTACGTTTTATGAATGATACAAAACGAAAAATGGACCGCCTAACGCCGATTCTACAAAGTAAAATGGATCGTTTCCATCATTATTTGCGTCCAAAAGTCATCAAAGCACTTCCACAGCTCTCATTAAATAAAAGCTTATATGATGTGCTGTCGGATTATTTCTCAAATGAATCAGTGAAATATGCCTTTACATTCCAATCAAAATATTTAGGGATGTCACCTTGGGAATGCCCAGGAGCGTTCTCAATTCTTTCCTTTATGGAGCATGACACAGGCGTTTATCATCCGAAAGGCGGAGTGAATCAGCTGTCAGAAGCGATGGCAAAGGCAGCTGTTGAATCTGGGGCTACCCTTCATCTATCAACTGGAGTTGAGAAGTTGCTGACGGAAGGCAGGAAAGTGAAGGGCATTCGCTTAGAAACTGGTGAAGAAATACAGGCAGATGAGGTCGTCGTAAATGGTGATTTTGCACACGTGATGACAAAGCTTGTAGAGCCGGGTCTTTTAAAGAAATATAGCGAGAAGAAACTGAAAAAGAAAAAATTCTCATGCTCCACCTTTATGCTGTACCTAGGTTTAGATACGATATATGATGAGCCGCATCATACCATCGTTTTTTCCGATGACTATGCGAAGTTCGTCAAAGAGATTACGAAAACCTTTGAGCTGCCGGATGATCCGTCCATTTATATTCAAAATGCAAGTGTGACAGATGATTCGCTTGCGCCAAAAGGCAAGTCCGCTCTTTATGTGTTAGCACCCGTTGCCAATAATCAAAGCGGTATTGACTGGGAAGCGCATCAAGAAGAATTTAGAGAGCTTGTGCTGGATACACTGGAGCGGAAAACGGGCTTTAAGAATATCAGGCAGCATATTGAAGTCGAGCGGATGATCACGCCGAAGCATTGGGAAGAAGAGCTGTATGTATATGAAGGAGCTACATTTAATCTGGGTCATCAGTTGACGCAGATGATGGTACTCAGGCCGCATAATGAATTTGATGAGTTGAAACACTGCTGGCTCGTTGGTGGAGGAACCCACCCGGGCAGCGGATTGCCAACCATTTTAGAATCAGCGCGTATTACGACAAATGCGATTCTGGCAAAAGAGAAACATACGCACAAAAGAGTGCCACATCAAGAAAAGGGGAGCGCCTCATGAAAAAACATATATTGATTGCTGGCGGCGGTATTGGCGGAATGATCTCAGCCCTCTATTTAAAAAAAGCTGGACATGATGTCACCCTTGTTGAAAAAAATGAACGGCTCGGCGGGAGACTTGCTTTTGTACGTGAGAAAGGATATAAAGTAGATGAAGGTCCGACCATTGTCCTACTTCCTGATATGTTAAAAGGCATTTTACATGACGTAGGCATTGATGAAACATCTCTTGATCTCTTGCAGCTCGATCCGCTGTATACGATCCACTATCAAGATGGAACCTCCTATACGAAATACTCTGATACACTGAGACAACTAGAAGAAATCAAACGTGTATTTCCAAAGGAAGAACAGGGATATTTAACATTTATGCAAGAAATGACGGATCGGTTTCAAGAAGGGCAGGAAGCTTTTCTAGAAAAATCATTTCATGAAAAACGAACCTTTTTTACAAAAGCGAACATGAAGATTTTAATGAAATTAAAAGCATATCGAACCGTTCAAAGTTCTCTCAAAAAATATTTTTCAGATGAGCGCCTCCGAGATGCATATGCACTTCAAACCCTCTATGTCGGAGGAAATCCGTATGAAGCATCTGCCATTTATTCGCTTGTTTCATATAGTGAGCACGCACACGGAATTTACTATTTAAAAGGCGGATATGCGAGTTTAGTAGATATATTGGAGAGACAGCTCTTAAAGACGGGTGTACGCATAAGAAAAAGTGAAGAAGTCGCACAATTTGAGTTTGAGGGGAAACGTGTGGTCAAGGCAAAAATAAATGATGAGCACATAGCAGCTGATGCATTTGTGATGAACGGAGATTATCCAGCGGCGTTAAAACAGCTTGGTTTAGGTGAACAAGACCGGCGTAAATACGTTCCATCCTCCGGCTGCGTGATGGTGTATCTAGGGTTAAACAAAGTATACGATGAAGCACCTGTTCATCAATTTTTCATGGGAGAACACTTTGATCAGCATATGAGAGAGGTGTTCCAAACGAAAACGATACCTCAAGATCCATCATTTTATACGTTTAATCCATCGACCATCGATCCATCCCTTGCCCCAGAAGGCAGCAGTGTCCTATATATGCTCATTCCTGTTCCATCAGGAGATCACATCAACTGGGAACAAGAGACAGACTTTGTGGATAAAATGGTGGAGCGTCTTGAGAAAAGAGGCTTTCCGCAGCTGCGAGAGGCGGTTGTCTGGAAAAAGGTGAGAACACCGAATGATTCAATGCGAGAAGGATTGTTTGAAGGCGGCAGCTTTGGCCTCGCTCCTAATTTGTTTCAATCAGGTGTGTTTCGCCCGCAAGTAAAGGTTGCAGATGTAGACAATCTATATGCGGTAGGTGCATCCATCCATCCCGGCGGCGGGGTACCGATCGTGATGCAAAGTGCAAAGCTCATGGCTTCTGTACTGCTTAAAGATCTGAACAACAGAAAGGAAGTGAAGCTAAGTGGTTGATGTGCAAACAGCATTGAAAATATGTGAAGAGACCATTCAAACCCATTCAAAAACGTTTTATCGGGCCTTTTCCATGCTGCCTAAAAAGAAAAGACAGGCTGTTTGGGCCGTATATTCTTTTTGTAGGAGAGCGGATGACATTGTAGATGAGTCTCCTTCACCAAAGGAAGAACTGGCGTCTTTTCAGGAGGCATTTGAACGTTTCTTACAAGGAGAAGTAGATCGTGATGATCCAATGTGGGTGGCGCTGGAGTATACATTTCAACAGTTTCGTATGGATGAATCCCCATTCCGTGACCTGCTGCGTGGACAGGAGATGGATTTAGAGCAGCACCGGTATGAAACGTTAGATGAACTGCTCATCTATTCCTATCATGTCGCAAGTACAGTTGGATTAATGCTGCTTCCGATCATTGCACCGCGTAAAAAAGAACAGCTAAAAGAAGCCGCGATTTCCCTTGGGATTGGCATGCAGTTGACCAATATTCTTCGAGACATTGGTGAGGATAAGGCGGAAAGGAATCGCATTTATTTGCCAAAACAAGTCATGGATCAATTTGGGTATACAGAGCAAGAATTACAAGAAGGGATCGTCAATCAAGCCTTCCAGCACGTATGGGAATATATTGCGTTTGAGGCAGAGGCGTACTATGAGGAATTTTTTGACCATCTCCATGAATTCCCACTTTATTCAAGGATACCAGTGAAAGCAGCTGCTCACTTTTATAAGGCTATTCTAGATAAAACTAGAGAAAACGAATACCGCGTCTTTACGAAGCGGTCATATATTTCAACACAAGAAAAAGCACTTATTTTAGAAGATATTACGTAATGAAAAGAAGACAAAGGGCTAAAATAAAGTTCGTTTTAGCCCTTTCAGCGTGTAGACAAACCCTCGCATTCGGTGTCAGTCCTGCGCTTCGGTGCTCACGAATGTCAAATTCGCTCCGCGCCGATGCTCGTCCTTCCTAGGGCTGCAAAGGTTTTCTATCACGCTGAAAAGAAGACAAAGGGCTAAAATAAAGTTCATTTTAGCCCTTTGTCAACAATCTGAAAGGACTGCACCCGCAGTCCTTTTTATGTGGAAGTAAATCGATAATCCGTCCACACCCTTGAACGCCACCGCCTATACATGAAGATGCCTCTTACCCATTCATCCACGATAAAAGAAATCCAAACCCCGATCAGGCCCATCTCAAGTTGAATGCCTAATAAATAAGCGATCGGAAGGCCGATGCCCCACATTGAAATCATCGCCATATAGACTGGAAACTTCGCGTCACCAGCTGCCCGCAAGGAGTTGATGATGACCATATTAAAAGAACGTCCAGGCTCTAAAATAATCGTCAATATGAGGAGGAGGCTCGCGATTTGAATGATCTCACTGTTGCTAGTGAAAAAAGTAAGTAAATGCGTCGATGATAAAGATAAAGCAGTAGAAGAAAGAAGCGAGATGGCAATGGCCCAGTATAAGCTTTTCATGCATCTTCGATAGGCCGCATCAAATTCTTTCGCCCCGATCAGGCGCCCAATTAAGATTTGCGTTCCTTGGCTAATGGCGGCACCAAATAACATAATGAACATCATCAAATTCTGGGTATAGACTTTTGCTGCCAGTGCTTGCGTGCCCATAAATGTGATAAACAGCGTAATAATCATTTGAGAGCCATTATAAGAAAGCTGTTCTCCAGCAGAAGGAATGCCGATTTTTAGCAGTTTTTTTAAATGCGTTCGCTGGATGTAAAACATTTGCTTGAATGAAAACTGCAATCCAATTCGGTGTCGAACAATGAGGATCATGGCAGTTAGACCGATCAACCGTGCAAATGATGTGGAAAGAGCAACACCCATGACACCTAATACAGGCAAGCCAAATGGCCCAAAGATGACCAAATAATTACCAGCAACGTTTAACAGGTTCATACCGATGGTGACATACATCGTATCTCTCGTGAATCCATAGCTTTTTAAAATAGCACTATAGGTCATAATGAGCGCCTGAATAAAAGAAAGCAGGCCGACAATCTGTAAAAAGACGGTTGCATCTGGCATGAGCTCGCTTGATAATCCCATCATATGCAGGATGGGCACAGCTAACACAAACATAAGAAGACTGATCACAAAGCTAATGAGGAAGTTGGTGCCTAGTGATACATAGGCAACTTGGGTCGCTTCCTGCTTGCGGCCCGCTCCTAAAAGCTGCGCAATGACAATCGTCGTCCCAGTCGTAATGAAGCTGAACATCACAATCAATAGATTTAATAGCTGATTACTAACCCCTACTGCGGCAACACTATTGTCAGAATACTGGCTGAGCATCAGTGTATCTGCGCTGCCCATCAGCATATATAAAGAGATTTCGATAAAAATAGGCCAAGTTAATGCAAATAATGAAGGGTGGGATTTTTCACTTTTGGCTTGAACCTTTTGTATTGTCAGTGCTTGTGGTTTCATCACATCGCCTTCTTTCGTATAAATCCGATTTATAGTGTACCTTGCATCGACTATAATAAGAAGAGATGAAACCGAAACTTATTGGAGAAATCCGACTTCATAAGGGGATGAATATGGGTCCGTTTATTACATTTACTGTACCGCCATTTCCAGTCTATATTGCTTCAGGCAAAGGTGTATTCCATCCAGGAGAACGACATATCTCCAGAATTTTCACAGTATTTGATCTTCTTTATGTCACGAAAGGGGAACTATGGATCACAGAAGACGAGGTGCCTCATCACGTAAAAGAGGGAGAATATATCATCTTATCACCGGGACTTGCCCATGGTGGACATCTGCCATGCAAAGAAGAAACACTTTATGAGTGGCTGCATTTCTCAATTGATCCATTTGAGTTTACAGATCGGCCGAGAGAACACTGGTTTGACATGAAGCAAAATCAAGCCACTTTTGAAAAAGCAGCAAGCTATGAATTTCGTCTGCCCCGAAAAGGAAAAGTGAAAGGGGGAAGCGTGCTACAGAAGCATCTTTCAGCGATGCGCGCTTTAAATGATGATGCGTCTGAACTTCAGCTCAAAAAGCAGCTTCAATTTGAGGAAATGCTCATTCATTTACAAAAAGAAGCATTTCATATTCCAAGTGCAAAGGAGACTGTCGCTTCAGAAGTGGTTCACTATCTTGAACGTCATTTTACGCAAAAATTACAGATGGAGAAGCTGGCAGAGATTCTTCATTATCATCCTGATTACATGACAAGGTGCATGCAGACCGTGTACGGACTGACGCCGAGCCAGTACATCAATCGACTCAAAATTGAAAAAGCCAAAAGCCTGCTTGCTTCAACGAATGAAAAAATAGCCCTCATTGCAGAACATGTAGGCATTGATGACCCTACTTATTTTTCAAAGCTGTTTCGGCAAAATGAAGGCATGACGCCTATCGAGTATCGTCATCTTGCTAAAAGAACGACAAAGTAAAGGAACGTGAACAGATGAAAGGAAAAAAAGAAGAGATTGTGAGCATACGTCCATTAGACGAAACCGATTTAGAAGTGGTATGGCATTTAAGGTTTAAAGCACCAGACCAGGCCTATCGAAAGTGGAATGCACCGTATTTTATTGAACATGACATATCGCTTGCTGCATTTAAAAAACGCTATTTACAGGATGAATCTGTCCTGCCAAAACTATTTGGCATTGATGTAGGAGGTGAATTAAAGGGCACAGTTTCTTATTATTGGGAGAATGAACGCACACGCTGGCTGGAGTGTGGGATTCTTATTTATGACTCACGTTTTTGGAATGGGGGCGTTGGTACAAAGGCATTGCGTCTATGGATCGATGAACTCTTTTCACACATTGATATCCCACGCATCGGCCTGACCACCTGGTCTGGAAATGAACGCATGATGCGTTGCGCAGAGAAATGCGGGTTTATCCTTGAGGGAAGACTGCGTAAGGTACGTTACTATCAAGGGGAGTATTATGATTCGATGCGGTATGGGATGCTGAGAGAAGAATGGCAAAGCCTTCCGAATCATTCATTTGAATAGTTGTTTTTAAGATTAGGAAAAAAGTATAGTAAGATTCAATAAATTGAAAAAGAAGGGTGGCGGATGAATGTGAAATGGATTACAGGTTGGTTTGTATCCATATTAGTCGCAATCTACCTATTCGTTGATGCACCAAAACACGGGAAAAATAAATGGTTATGGGCCATCTTAGGTCTTTTACTCGGGCTCTTCACACTTGGAATATATCTCATTCAAACAGGAAGAAAAGGGTTGGGCTGGACAGTACTGATTGTGTCCATTCTCATCTATGCGATTGCCATCCTCGTCTTTGTCTTGTACTTTCTCATGCTGGTCTTCGGGTACTCCAACGCAAATTAGAGAGTACGGCTGTGGCGATTTGTTTCACTTCAAGTTGCTACCGATTGATGGTTTGATTGCGCCAAAGCATCTTAGGATAAATGGTGATGGGGCTCGGGCAGGATGATCCTCATGTTTATCCATCTTATTTTATCTCATGTGGCTCACTGCTTTGGTCAAGTAAGTCCTTCATAAAGAAGGGCTTTTTTCTTTTATTTTTTGAGCAGGGACACCTGCAATGACAATCCGCTCTTCATGAAAGGAGCGATTCACTACTGCATTTGCTCCGATGGAAATATGATTCGCAATATAAATATTTCCAAACAGTTTAGCGCCAGGGCCGATCCATACATGATCTCCAATGACGGGCACATCTTTTTCATGATGGTTTTGACCGATATTCACGCCTTGATGAATATCACAAAACGATCCGATTTTGGCGTGCTTGTTCACAATCAACAGCCCAGTATGGTTGATTCTGAGCCCAGGTCCAAATACACCAATTGGGATATCAAAGCCAAGCTGCATGCCTTTCTTTTTATGTAAGTAACGATAAAACCATTTGCGTAACGTAGCACCGCTATTCGTATAGTACTCATATTTTCGTAAATATCTTTGATATTTCCAAATATCATCCCCAAGCCACTTTGGTCTTTTTCGATTGATGGCAAGTGCTTTCTGATCTTGTGCCAAGTAGTGGTGAAGGTCATGCTTCGTTAAAATCATCAGATCTCCCTCGATTCCCTTTCGTTTCAGAGAAATTATACCATCATAACCATTTATATCAAGATAAAATAACGTTCATTTTTTGTTTTACTACATTCATTTCATTCGGCCGTCCCGTATCAAACAAGGGAGCTACAACGCATAGAGCAAAAGAACCAGGAGAATTGATTTGTAATTTTTTTCAACATTTTTCATCATCAAACGTTACATCGCCCTTATGGCTGTAGATGTTTGTAAAAAATACACGAAATTACTCGTTAAAAAGAGAATATAGCATTCATATGCTTTTAGAATCATCTTTTTGAATACAATTGACTTTCGTATCTTACATCCTCTAGGCTAGTAAATGAAAATGATAATCTTTATCAATTGGAGGAGTGTTTTATTATGTCCATCAAAACCGTTTCTAAAAATCAGCAATTTTTAGAGCAACAAAGTCAAAGAGAATCTAATGCAAGGTCTTACCCGAGACGGTTCCCATTAGCCATGCAAAAAGCCGAAGGTATGATCGTGACAGATGCAGATGGTAGAGAATTTTATGACTGCCTAGCAGGTGCAGGAACACTTGCCCTTGGTCACAATCACCCGGTTGTTATAGATGCTATTGAACGTATGCTTCATGAAAAAAGACCGTTGCATACGCTGGACATCACTTCAGAGATTAAAGAAGAATTTGTGAATGAGATTTTTTCTCACTTGCCAGAAGAGTTTGCAAAAAGAGCAAAAATTCAATTTTGTGGACCAACTGGTGGTGATGCTATAGAAGCAGCAATTAAATTAGTCAAGACAGCGACGGGAAATCGTTCCATTCTATCATTCCACGGAGCATATCATGGTGCTACACATGGCACGATGTCATTAAGCGGCAACTTATCGCCAAAAGAAAAAGTACAAGGATTAATGCCAGATGTTCACTTCCTGCCTTATCCATATGAATACCGCTGCCCATTTGGAATCGGCGGTAAAGACTCACATCGCATTTCAAGCTCTTATATTGAGCGTGTATTAAATGATCCTGAGAGTGGAATTCTCCCGCCAGCAGGCATGATCTTTGAAGCGGTGCAAGGGGAGGGCGGCTCCATCCCGGCATCAATTGAATGGATACAAGAAATGAGACGAATCACAAAAGAAAAAGGAATTCCACTTATTATTGATGAGGTTCAATCAGGCATCGGCCGAACTGGTAAGATGTTTGCCTTTGAACATGCTGGTATTGTGCCAGATGTCATTGTGTTATCAAAAGCAATTGGGGGAAGCCTGCCACTATCCGTTGTGATTTATGACAAAGACTTAGATCAATGGAATCCAGGTGCACACATTGGCACGTTTAGAGGAAATCAAATGGCGATGGCAGCTGGAACTGCTACGCTTAAATATATTAAAGAAACCAATCTGCTTGATCATGTAGAAGCGCTTGGTCAGCGTATGCAGGCCAATCTAAAAGACATTCAAAAACAAGTGCCTGCTCTCGGTGATGTGCGAGGAAGAGGATTAATGATTGGTGTTGAAGTTGTGAATCCAGATGAGAAACAGGATGTGGACGGCAGTTATCCAGCAAATCCAGAGCTAGCCAGTCTCATTCAAAAGAATTGTTTTGATAAAGGCTTAATTGTGGAGACAGGAGGCCGTTTTGGAAGTGTGATTCGATTCTTACCGCCTTTGACCATGACAGAAGAACAGCTTGAAAAAGTCATCACGATTTTTAAAGAGGCAGTTTACGATGCAGTCAACTAAACCATCTGTCGATTCATTATTTATTCAACAAAGCCAGCTTGGGAGGGAGTCCTTCCAAGCGGCTCTCTACACATCCATCGACAGCTTACTGGCAGAGTGGCAAACAAGCAGAGGACCGTATAGCGGAATATTGCCTGGGAAATTAGCGACTCATGTCGAATCGTTATTCCAGATTCAACCGGCTGGTGAATCCATTGAGTCTGTTTTTCAAGATATAAAAAATCACCTTTTACCGCATTTGGTTGATGTGTCACATCCTAAATGCCTGGCACATTTGCATTGCCCACCTCTTATCCCTGCTCTGGCAGCAGAGGTGATCGTAAGTTCCTTTAACCAATCAATGGATTCCTTTGATCAAAGCGGCATTGCATCTTTGGTTGAGGAGGAAATCCTCAAGTGGTTATGTGAAAAGTTTTCTTATGGAGAACGAGCAGATGGGACCTTTACGAGCGGTGGAACCCAATCTAACTACATGGGACTGCTTTTAGCAAGAGATGCATTTTGCGAAAACACATGGCAATGGAATGTACAGCAGAAAGGGTTGCCGAGCGAGGCAAACCGTATGCGGATTCTTTGCTCCAAGAATGCCCACTTCACTGTGAAAAAATCAGCATCTCAGCTAGGTTTAGGTGAACAGGCTGTTGTGTTAGTTGAGACGGACGAACATCACCGAATGGACCTGCATGATTTGCAGAAGAAGCTTATGGAGCTTAAAGAGCAGGATTTGCTTCCATTTGCAGTCGTGGCGACTTGCGGGACAACTGATTTTGGCAGTATTGATCCTGTACATGACATATATGACATGGTGAAGCCTTTCGGTTTGTGGATTCATGCAGATGCTGCCTATGGAGGAGCGCTTGTATTAAGCAAAACGTTCCGAGGAAAATTAGATGGCATCGAGCTTGCTGATTCGATCACGATCGACTTTCATAAGCAATTTTATCAGCCGATCTCCTGCGGGGCATTTCTACTAAAGGATAAAAGACATTTTGGTTTGATTGATTACCATGCAGATTATCTCAATCCAAAGGAAGATGAACTGGAAGGCATTCTGCATCTCGTGAATAAATCTGTTCAGACGACGCGCCGGTTTGATGCGCTAAAACTCCTTCTCTCTCTGCGTATGATTGGAGAAGAAGGATTTGCAAGTATCATTGACCATACCATCCAATTTGCGAAAGATGTGGTTACGTTGATTGAGAAAAATGAGCATCTTGAGGTGATCAATCCTAATCCAGAAATCAATGCAGTCGTGTTCCGTTTTATAGATGATCATCAAGCAGATGACATCAATAAAATCATTCATCGCACACTTTTCCAAACAGGAACGGCTGTCGTAGCAAAAACAGTAGCCGATGGTCAAACATGCTTAAAATTCACTTTGTTAAATCCGAGAACGACTATTACACATATTGAGGAAATCCTTTCTGACATTGTTGATATCGGGATCGCTCATATTCAATCCGGGAGGGTACTACGTTGAGTCAATATAAACAAATGGCTGAAAATGCAACGATGCAAAGCTTTTTAAACTGTTTTTTACGTGAAACAGGAATTGATCGATCTGCAAAGAAAGAGACAAAAGCAGACGGCTCACTTGTATTTGTAGCAGCATTAGCAAAACAAGATCTTGAGCTTGTCATTCCGATTCGATATTTTTCGCCTATAGGCCGTCATCTCTTTGATTTTCCCGTTCGCTTTCGCCCGCAAGGCAGTGAGCAACAGGGAACGATCATCGATTACACCACACTTGTTGCTTTATGTTCAAAGGAACTTCTCATTGAATATGGCCGCACAGATGCAGAGGATGAGTTCATGCTTCGCATCATTTTAAGCTGCCGGAATATTGAACGATTCATCAGAGAGAGAGAAAGTGATCGAGCAGCTCTTTCTTCAGCTGATTTTGAATATATCGAAGCGGAGCAGTCACTCCTTCTTGGGCATTTAACGCATCCTACACCAAAAAGCAGACAAGGAATGACAGAAGAGGAGGAAGCGATTTATTCTCCTGAGCTGAAAGGCTCTTTCCAGCTTCATTACTTTAAAGCACATCCGTCAATTGTGCTTCAGGATTCTTCAATTTCACAGTCTGCGGCAAGCCTCATGTTTGAGGAGCTCATGCGCCAGATGCCAGAAGAAAAAGAGAGACTGACGACGTTAACAGAAGGCGGTGAATATGTCCTGATTCCGATTCATCCGCTACAAGTCCAAGTGGTCATGGAGAAAGCGTTCGTCAAGCGTTATATAGAGGACGGAATGCTGACGTATTTAGGGCCGCTAGGATCTGAATACACAGCGACATCTTCCTTTAGAACGGTCTATCAAAAAGACTCTGCGTACATGCTCAAATTCTCTGTCCCTGTAAAGATCACAAACTCTTTACGCGTTAACAAACAAAAGGAACTTGATCGCGGAGTTGAGATGTCTCGTATCTTAAAAACAGAATTAGGCGTTTCATTATATGACAAATTCTCTGGATTCCGTGTGATTGAAGATCCTGCGTATCTATCTATTCAAGGGGATGAGGCGGAATCTGGCTTTGAAGTCGTCATTCGTCAAAATCCATTTTTGCATCATGAAAAAGGGGCAAGCTTAATTGCAGGGCTATGTCAGGATCATGCATACGGAGGAAAATCAAGGCTTTCAGGCATTATCCATGAATTAGCAGACGCTGAAGGCAGATCAACAGAAGATGTCAGCCGTGATTGGTTCACACAATATTTATCGATTTCGTTAGAGCCGATGCTTTGGTTGTTTGAAACGTATGGTCTTGCCCTTGAAGCCCATCAGCAAAATGCTGTCGTACAGCTAAAGAATGGATATCCGCACACATTCTATTATCGTGACAATCAAGGCTACTATTATAGTGAATCGAAAAAGGATCAGCTTGCGAAGCTTGTTCAAAACTTAAGCGTCAGAAGTGAAACCATTTGTGCAGACGATGTAGCGGTTGAGAGACTGCGTTACTATTTCTTCTTTAATCATTTGTTTGGTCTTGTGAATGGTTTTGGTACAGAGGGGCTTGCACAAGAAGAAGATTTATTAGCCCTGATTAGAGACACACTGCTTGCGCATGAAGAGACATATGGTGCATCTGAGCTGACGAACAGTCTTCTCCGGTCACAGGAGCTGCCTTCAAAAGCGAACTTACTCACGAGGTTTGAAGATATGGATGAGCTGACGGGTTCTTTAGAAACGCAATCCAGGTACACGTCTGTGTTGAATCCGCTCTTTTTACATAAGGAGGCGCTGATTGGATGAGGCATCGAATTGGGTTCATTCGCGCTGAATATGAACGGGACGTCCAGCTTGTCCACAAGTGGATGCAAGAAGAGTATGTCCACCCATTTTGGCATTTGAATATTCCATTTCCTGCTTTTGAAAAGCACTTTTATCAGGCCATTCATGATCCGCATCAAACCCTTTATTTAGGAACCATTGATGGAACGCCGATGAGCTATTTTGAAGCATACAATGTGAAAGGGGATATCATTGAATCGTACTATGAGCCTTCTCCGCATGATCAAGGCATTCACCTGTTAATTGGAGAGCCAGATTATGTAGGGAAAGGATTTGCGGCTCCGCTGCTTCAAGCCATGACAGCATTTCAGTTTGAGCAGAACAAACGAACAGAAAAAATCGTGGCTGAGCCAGATATTCGGAACGAAAAAATGATTCATGTCTTTGAAAAGTGTGGATTCGAACGTGTGAAACCAGTCACTTTACCAGATAAAACAGGTCTTTTGATGTTTTGTCATCGAGATCGATTTGAAAGGAAGTATAACCATGACGCGGTTCAACAAGCAAAATAATGTAGTGGATGTCATTGGGATTGGCATTGGGCCATTTAACCTAGGGCTTGCTGCATTATCTGAAGAAGTAGACGAAATTGACGCTTTGTTTTTTGAAAGAAGTGAAGCGTTCCACTGGCATCCAGGTATGCTCATTGAAGGGACTACACTTCAAGTCCCCTTTTTAGCGGATCTTGTCAGTATGGCGGATGTGAAAAGCAAATATAGCTTTCTCAACTATTTGCAGGAACAAAACCGTTTGTATTCATTTTACTTTCTAGAAGACTTCCATATCCCGCGCAAGGAATATAGTCATTATTGCCGCTGGGTCGCGGATCAATTAGATTCTTGCCGATTTGGCATGAATGTCGAATCTGTCTCCATCGTTGAAAAAGCTGGAGAAAAACGATATGAAGTGCATGTCCGTCATGTGAAAGATCAAACGGTAGAGGTGTTTGAAAGTAAGCATCTTGTTTTAGGTATCGGCACACAGCCTGCGGTACCAGCACCTCTTCAGCCAGCTTTAGGGGATCGGGTGTTTCATTCTGCTGATTACTTGAAACGAAAGAAAGAAGGCTGTTTTAAAGGAAAATCCGTGACGGTCATCGGTTCTGGTCAAAGTGCGGCAGAAGTATTCTATGACATTTTATCAGACGATGAGGCGAAGGATATTCATTGGTTTACACGCTCTAAAGGGTTTTTCCCAATGGAATATTCAAATTTGGGTCTTGAGTATTTCTCTCCAGACTATATTGATTTCTTTTATGAGCTTCCGCAACCTAAAAAAGATGCGCTATTAAAGCAGCAAGATTTGCTGTATAAAGGCATCAGCTCAGCGATGATCCGAGATATTTATCACTTGCTTTATGAACGTTCTGCTTGCGGAGAGCAGCTGAACACCGTGCTGCAGGCGATGACGGAGGTCAATTTGATTGAGGAAACGAGGGACGGCTTATCGCTTTCATGCAATCAATGGGTCAAAGAGGAATCCTTTACGCATGAGACAGACATTGTCGTCTTGGCAACGGGCTATCAATCTGTATTACCGCCATTTATTGATCCGATTTCCCATCATATTCAGTGGGATCATCAAGGACGCTTCCAGGTTGAACGTGAATATCGATTGAAAACAAATACATTAGGTGAAAATGATATTTTTGTACAAAATGCAGAGCTTCATACACATGGAGTAGGCGCACCAGATTTAGGGCTAGGGGCGTACCGAAACAGTGTCATTATCAATGAACTGGCTCGTCGACCTGTGTATCCACTTTATCAAAAGCATGTTTTCCAGACATTCGGTACACATAAACACGCAAATACATTTGAAGAAATCAAAGGGTAAGGAGGATGAACCGATGAGTATACAAGATGAAATGAAAAAAGCGGTCAATCCTGCTGCTTGGAAAAAAGCAAACCAGCGAATGGTGGCAAAAATGCTGTCCGAATATATGTATGAGGATATGCTTCATCCCGTTCAGCTAAATCATCAGGATGGCATCGCCCAATATGAATTAATCATTCACGAACAGAAGAAATATCGTTATCTCGCAAAACCTCGTTTGTTTGATAGTTTTGATACGATTGCTGAATCGATCGAGTGCTGTCAAGACGGAACGTGGACAAAGGATGTTAGTGCCATTGTGTTTTTACTAGACATTCAGCCGATCATCCCAATGTCTTCTGAAACAACTGGCCATCTGATCAAAGAGCTTCACCATACCTTGTTAGCTGATGTTCATTTGCTGTCGAAAAAAGCACTTCGTGCAGATGAGCTGACGGATACAGATTACGCATGGATTGAAGGCGAGATGACTGGTCATCCGTGGATCGTCTATAACAAAGGGCGTATTGGGTTCAGCTACGAGGATTACTTAGCCTATGCACCTGAAAGGCAGGAATGTGTGCAGCTGTCTTGGATTGCTGTTCACCGAGAGCTTGCGACTTTCCATGCGGTCGATCATGAGAACTATGAGCACATCATTGCCAAGGAATTAGACGAAGTCACGATTCGTCAATTCCAACGTGTGTTAAAGGATGAAGGGCTGAATGCGGCTGATTATTATATGATGCCTGTTCATAAATGGCAGTGGACACATATGATCATCCAACATTTCCCCGAAGATTTAGCGATGCGCCGTATTGTGTATTTAGGAGAAGGGCTGGATCAATATATTCCACAGCAATCGATCAGAACCTTTACGAACATCTCAAATAAAGGCAAGCATCATATTAAATTGCCAATGAGTATTTTAAATACGCTAGTGTACCGGGGGCTCCCATCAGAACGTACGGTGATTGCTCCTCGTATTACAGCGCATATTAAAGGCATCGCCGATCAAGACGTCTTTTTGTCCGATGTATGCCGCGTCATTTTACCAGGTGAGAATGCGAGTATCAATGTTGATCATCCTTATTACAGCAAGCTACCTGGTGCGCCATATCAATACCTTGAAATGCTTGGAGTCATTTTTAGAGAAAGCATTTATACGTATTTAGATGAAGGGGAGAGCCCTGTTACGCTGGCGGTACTGACGTATGAAGATCATGAAGGCGAGCCTTATCTGAAGCAGCTCATTGAAAAATCGGGTCTGTCAGCAAAAGAATGGATGGCGTCATTCTTCCATGTTGTCATGCCGCCGCTTCTGCACTTTATGTATCAATATGGCACGGTGTTTTCACCGCACGGACAAAATACAATTCTTGTATTAAAAGATCATAAGCCGCATCGTTTGGCGATCAAAGATTTTGTTGATGATGTGAACATTAGTGATCAACCGCTGCCTGAATTGGCTTCATTAGAAGAAGATCTAAAGGAAGTGCTGCGTAGTGAGCCGCCTGAGGGTCTTGTACAATTTATTTTTACGGGCCTGTTTATTTGCAATCTTCGTTACGTGTCAAATGTGTTAGACAATCACAATCTGTTAGATGAAACGACGCTTTGGCGCTTGCTTGCAGAAGAAATTCAGCAGTATCAAAAGCAATTTCCACAACTAAAAGATCGTTTTGCTTTATTTGATCTATTCCAGCCTCAGCTGACAAAGCTTTGCTTAAACCGTAATCGCATGATTGATTATGGCTATGGAGATGGAGATGACCGGCCGCATGCATCAGAGCATGGCAAGGTCACAAATGCACTCGCTCAAGTTCTCTCATCCGTAGGCGAAAAATAAATAAGAAAAGCTGTAGACAACATCTGTCTACAGCTTTTTGATTTTTAAGAAAATGCTTGTGAGGCCAGGAAATAGAGAAGCGCAGGATCGTTCTGCTTTTCGTTCCCGCGAATCATCATAAAATGTGCGACGTTTGTTTTCGTAAATCCTGCTTCTACAAGTGATGCATGCAGGCGTTCAGCTGTTTCTTCCTGCATATCTAAACGAAAGGCGCCAGAATAAGACGTGAGAAGTGATTGAATGAGTAATAGCGCCGTTTGTTCATCGTTTGCTGCAAGCGGGCCAATCATCAGATTAGCTGGTGTTTCCACACCAAACGCGAAGCCGGTGATTTCGTGGTGTTCATCCTTTGCGATCAGTTTAAATGCTGCTCGCTCCATTCGTTTTATTAAGAAGTTTGATCGATTGGTTCCTGCGCCTTTTTCATCCAGTCTTTCAATAGACGGGAGGTGCGTTTCATCAGCGGGAAAAAGATGAATCTGATGTGACGGATGAAGCGCACTAGGGTTTGTTTTTTGTGCTTTGTATGTATGAATATAACCGGCTGTCTGAAAGCCGATTTTTTCATAGACTGGCTGTCCTTGTACAGTAGCCGTTAAAACGACAGGGACACTTGGATCACTATGACGAAGCAGTGTGTCAATCATTTGACGGGCAAGACCGAGGCCTCGATGTGTCTCAGATACAATGACCGCTCCAATTGATGCCACACTGTCATACTGAAAAAGTCCAGCGCATGAAATGACTTGTCCTTCAGTTGTTGTAAAACCGGTAAAATGTCCATTTGTTAAAAGAGATGTGAGCTCTTCCGCATTGTAATCAGGCCAATCGACCTCTTTTGACAATGCGACAAGGTCTGGTATGTCATCAAGGGTTAAAGATCGTTGAATAACGTTTGGCAATACACGCAACTCCTTCTTAGCTGATTTCTCTCTATGTATCGTACCATAAGAACGCATAAGAAAAAGGAAAAGGGGATACCTTTTCCTTTTGTCTAGTTTAATAATTGAGGTCACGGTTGTATTCATATTCAAAGGTGAGCTGTAAGTTCTTAATTGAGACAACGCCTACTTTGATTAACCGTCCACCGATCAATTGAGGAACCTCGGTTGCATTAAAAGAAACAAAAAAGCGGTCTTTAGCTGGCACTTGACTTGTTTTATAAGAAGAGATGTCAACTTTTTGACCGTTCCAAGGTACGTTCACTGTTCCGCCTTTTAAGGAAGAGACGGTGAATACATAATTATATGCATTTGTACTGCCTTTTTCAGCTTCTAATGACAGGCCAGTGACAACGGCATCCTGCGGCAAGCTGCTTAAATCAAAAGAAGAATTGGGAGATCCGGCTTCATTGAAACTATTCAATGTGGCAGGTGATCCATATCGTTTCGTTGTGCCTTTTTCAATACTTTTATCAAAGACAATACGATACATGTTGTCCTCTTCATTTAATAATTGCTTTGGTTTGACGGCTAAATAGTAGTCAGTGCTTGCGGCAATTTTCGGCATATGGATGATTTCATTTTGGTTGTTTGTCCGCACAGAGGAAGACACGAGTGACCCGCTCTGATTGTAAAGATAAAGATCGAAATCATTTCCAGCTTTCACATTGACGAGTTTGATAGAAAAGCGGCCATCTGCTCCATCAAATTTAGAGCTGGTGAACCGGTAAAAATCAATGTCATTCATAGAAGAGATACTGCCTTCGTGATATAAATAGGTCTTGTTTAGATGAAGAGAGTGCTGTAAGAATTGAGCTTTTTCCATCGTATCATTGTTTGCATAATCACTGTCTGGATACAGATGCTCCAATTCTTCTGTATAATATTTTGTTTGTTTCGTAGACGTTTCACTTGCTTGAGCAGGTGATTGGAAAAGAGGGCTAGCGATAAAGAGGCCTGTAAGCAATAAAACCCCGATCTTCTTTTTGAACATGACAAACATCTCCTTTTAAGTAAATAACTTTCATTTATAATATCGGTAAATAAACTTAATTTTTCATATTTATTCCATTTTTATTTATAAAAAGAACCTCCAATTCAGGAGGTTTTTTTAGTGAACGTTAAAATATCGAGCTTCAGGATGAGAAACGACAATGGCTGAAACGGATGCTTCAGGCTCCATCATAAACCCTTCTGTGAGATGAATCCCGATTTTTTCTGGCTGCAGCAGGTGAAATAGTTTTTCTTGGTCTTCTAGATTAGGGCACGCTGGATAGCCAAAGGAATAGCGCTGACCTTGATATTTGGCTTGGAACCGTTTCTCCATCGTGAAATCGACTGGGTCTGGGAATCCCCATTTATCACGAATTACTTGGTGCGTTCGTTCAGCCAATCCTTCTGCAAGCTCAAGTGCTAAAGCTTGGACCGCATGCATTTTCAAATAGTCACCCTCTTGTTTAAATTGCTGCGCAACTTCTCGTATGCGGGCGCCAGCCGTCACTGCAAATAAGGCGATATAATCTTTCTCGTTCTCTCCGCTTTTCCGCACATAATCAGAAATAGACCGATACGGAAGTTTTTCCTGTCTTGGAAATTGGAATGTCTCAATGACGCGGTCAGGCGTTTCTGGATCATAGATATGCAGGTCATTCCCATTTGAACTGGCAGGGAAGAATTGATAGACGAATGCAGGTGCAAACCAGTTTTTCTCTCTGCCTTCTTGAAGAAGATCTGTGATCAGCTGTTTTAACTCTAATGCTTTTGGATGCTGTTCAGCCAAGAGTTTTTTTACCTTTCCTTTTAAACCGAGGTGATGGCCGATCAGCATTTGCTCATTGACATAGGGCATAATGTGGTGCAAATCAATATCCCGTACATAATGGCGTTTCGTATTTTCTGGCGTGAAAATCGCTGCCTCCGGAAGTGTCGCGCGTTTTTCTAGTAATTCAATCACGGCTTTTGGCTGCGTTGTTTCTTTTTCCTTATGGAGTGTTTCTTGATCCTCTAAGGGTTTTGTTTGAAATTGAAGAGGGTTCGCTCTTAATTCATTCGCTAAAGACAGGCCGTCCATTGCATCTTTGGCGTAAAGGACGGGGCCATCATATTGAGGCGAAATTTTCATCTTCGTAAACTTCCGTGAAAGCGCCGCGCCGCCCACCAAAATGGGAACAGAGATGCTTGCTTTTTGTAAATCTTGAGCGGTCAAGACCATTTGCTGTGCTGATTTGACAAGTAAACCTGATAATCCAATCATATCTGGCTTTTCTTTTTGCACCGCTTCAATCAATGTTTGTGGAGTTACTTTGATTCCGAGATCGACGACTTGAAAGCCATTATTGCTCAAAATGATGTCGACCAGGTTTTTCCCTATATCATGGACATCGCCTTTGACGGTGGCGAGGAGAATCTTCCCTTTGCCGCTTGCGTCCTTTTTCTCCATAAATTGCTCAAGGTATGAAACAGATGCTTTCATGACCTCAGCGGATTGGAGGACTTCAGCTACAATCAATTCGTTTTGATTAAAAAGGCGCCCAACCTCTGACATTCCCTGCATTAATGGTCCATTGATGATATGAAGAGGTGATTCAAATTTCTCCAAAGCAAGGGCAAGGTCATCAATCAGGCCTTCTTTCGTCCCTTCGACGACATAGAGTGCCAGTCTTTCATCAAGCGATAAGGAGATCTTTGGTTTTTTCTCTGTTTTCTTTTTCCCGCGATAAAATTGTGTGAACTCAGCAAGGGTTTGATCATTTGTTTCATAAAGTAAAGTTTCAGCCAGTTTGATTTCTTCCTTTGGAATTGAAGCGAAGCGTTCAAGCTTTTCAGTATTCACGATCGCATAATCAAGTCCTGCTTTGACGCAGTGATACAAATAAACGGCATTCAATATTTCTCTGCCGACTGGTGGGAGTCCGAAAGACACGTTACTAATGCCTAAAATGGTGAGACATTCAGGCAGTGCTGCTTTGATTCGCTCAATGCCTTTAATCGTCTCTTCAGCAGCACCAATATACTGTTCGTCTCCAGTACCTACTGGAAAGACAAGCGGGTCAAAAATGATATCACTCGCAGGGATTCCATATTTTTTCGTGAGCAGGTCATGGGATCTTACGGCAATCTCAAGTTTTCGATCTGCTGTGACGGCCATCCCTGTTTCATCGATTGTTCCAACAACAAGTGCGCCGCCATATAGCTTGACAAGCGGAAGAATCTCTTCAAAGCGCTCTTCTCCATCCTCTAAATTAATAGAATTAATAATGGCTTTTCCTTGAGAATACATGAGTGCTTTTTCGATGACATGTTTATCGGTTGAATCAATGACAAAAGGAGCTTTCACTTTTTTCATGGCTTCTTTTAAAAAGCCTTCCATGTCTGCTATCTCATCACGATCAGGATCTGCTAGACACACATCAATGACGTGAGCGCCATTTTTCACTTGAGCACGGGCAATTTCTGCTGCCTCTTCAAACTTTTGTTCTGCGATGAGCCGTTTGAATTTGCGTGAACCAATGACATTTGTGCGCTCACCAACAAAGAGAGGGCGCATCGCTTCTTCATAAATGAGGGGCTCGATTCCTGATACGGTATGCGGTGATGACTCATGCGACATGCTGCGGGGCTGAAGCGAACGTACTTCATCTGATAATGCCTGAATATGTGCAGGCGTTGTACCGCAGCAGCCACCGACGATATTTAACCAGCCTTCTTTTGCAAAAGCGGCAATTTTTTTAGCAAGCGAAGCAGGGGATTCGTGATATTGTCCTTCTTCATCAGGGAGACCAGCGTTTGGATAGCAACTGACAGCCGACTTTGAGATGGAGGAGAGTGTACGGATATGGTCTGTCATAAATTCTGGACCAGTTGCACAGTTTAGTCCGACGCTGATTGGTTTCATATGCTCAAGTGAGATATAAAAGGCTTCAATATCTTGACCGGCAAGGGTGGTGCCCATTGGTTCGATCGTCCCTGACACCATCAGTGGTAGCTCAATACCGGTTGCGTGAAAGGCTTCTTGAATGCCTTTAAATCCAGCTTTGACATTCAGCATGTCTTGACTCGTTTCTAAAAGAAGAGCATCACATTTCCCATCAATCAGGGCGCGGGCTTGTTCTTCATAATTTGCAACGAGCTCTTCAAACGTTGTGCCGCCTGTCACGGATAATGTTTTTGTAGTGGGTCCCATTGCGCCTACAACAAAGCGGGGCCATTCTGGCGTCGACAAACGGTCTGCTTCACGCTTTGCTAGCTGAGCTGCTTTTACGTTCAATTCATAGGCGAGATGGCCAAGTCCATATTCATCGAGAACGAGCTTTGTCGCACCGAATGTATTCGTTTCAATGAGGTCAGCACTTGCCTCTAGGTATTGCCGGTGAATCGTGGAGATAATGTGAGGGGCTGTGACGTTTAAATATTCGTTACAGCCCTCATACTCTTCTCCGCCGAAATCCTCTGCTGTGAGATCGGCGTTTTGAATCATTGTGCCCATTGCACCGTCAAGGACGAGGATGCGTTTTTTGAGCTGTTCAGTGATAGTTGGCATGGATGTTTGGCTCCTTTTCTTTCTGATGGATGTAAGTTGTCAGTTCTGCTGTTAAATCTGATCGAAGGAAAGGGGTAATTAAATAGATACCATTAAACAATTCGCAAGCTGTATCTAATAAAGAGCGGGCAATCGCTAATCCTTCTGTCCGCTGCTTTTCTTTATCTTCGCCTGCCTTGGCCATAATCTCACGAATCGAGTCAGACAATTTAATGCCGGGAATTTCATGATGAATAAACTCAGCATTTCGGCTGCTTGTTAGCGGCATAATGCCGATATAAATCGGTTTATCCAAATGTCGGCTTTCTTCATGAATTTTCACAAGCTGTTCCTCAGAGTAAACAGGTTGTGAAATAAAATAATCGGCCCCGTATTCGATTTTCTTCTCGAGGCGTTTGACTGCTTTATCAATATGACGGACATTTGGATTAAACGCGCCAGCCACTGAAAAATTAGTCTTTTTCCCGAGCGGCTTCCCGGAGAAAGATAGTCCCTCGTTAAATTGTTTGATCAGACGGATCAAATCAAAGGAGGTTAAATCATACACAGATGTCGCACCTGGGAAGTCTCCAATTTTAGACGGATCGCCTGTGATGGCTAAAATATCGGTTAGTCCAAGTGTGTCCAGCCCCATTAAGTGGGATTGGAGTCCAATCAAATTGCGATCACGACATGTGATATGGACAAGTGAACGCATATCAAGCTGCTGTTTTAATAAAGCGCCGCATGCCACATTGCTAATACGCGGGGTAGCTAGAGAGTTATCGGCCAGCGTGAGGGCATCAATGCCTGCACTTTTTAATTCGTTCGCTGCGACGAGGAATTTTTCAAAGTTCAGCTTCTTCGGCGGATCCAGCTCGACGATAATTGAACGTTTTTTCACAGCCAGCTCGTCAAGACCTGGTTCTGTCCGTTGATCTTGGATGGAAATGATTTCTTCTTTTAATACTTTCACTTCTTTTTCGGTAATAGGTGCTAAATCTTTGACCGCCTCAGCCATAGCACTAATATGCTGAGGGGTTGTTCCGCAGCAGCCTCCAATGATTCGTGCGCCCTGATTTCTAAACTCAAGTGCACTTTTTCGGAAATAATCATTATCTGTATCATAGACGAGTCTGCCTTCTTCAAGGGAGGGGAGACTGCTGTTTGGATAGACAGATAAATGAGAATTTTCCAAAAGTGGAACACCTTCAAGTGCCTGAATCATATGATAAGGGCCTAATCGGCAGTTAATGCCGACGACATCAGCGCCAAGTGAGGATAATTCAGATAAACCGTCTTTTAGCGGTGTACCGTCCTGCAATACACCTTGCTCATGCATGGAGACGTTCATGACAATCGGAAGCGCTGTTTCTTTGCGAGCAATCTCAAGAACGGCTTTTGCTTCTTCAATATCGTAATATGTTTCAAGCAGTAATCCATCAGGCTCTTCATTTAAAAGGATATAGAGCTGTTCTCTAAAGCTCCGTTTAATCTCGTCTAAAGAGTAGGCATTTTTGTTAAATGTTCGAATGCCACCGATCGTTCCAAGGACATAAGCTGAGCCAGCGGCTGCTTTGGCAATTTGTACAGCTTTTGTGTTAATGCGTTTTGTTTCTTCTTCTAAACCGTAGCGGGATAGTTTAATATAATTCGCACCGTATGTGTTCGTTTGAATAATGTCCGCTCCAGCTTGCACATATGCCTCGTGCACTCTTTTGACTTCATCTTCTTTTGATAAATTTAATTCTTCAAAGCAACGGTCAATGCCATAAGAGTATAAAAGTGTTCCCATTGCTCCATCAGCAATCAGTACGCGATTTTGTAAGTCTTGTAATAGGCCCATTGGTTTCCTCCTTATTTCTATGTAACAAAAAAAGCCTTCTGATAAGAAGAAGACTTTTTGGCTGTATGGAAATTCTTCTTCTTATCTTCCAAGCAGTTGCTTGCTGGATTTAGCACCTTGGTCATAGAAAATAGATTTCTACTACACCGGTTGCTGAGGCTTCACAGGGCCAGTCCCTCTGCCTCTCTTGATAAGAAAGCGATATGAACATGTCAATGAATTGAACTTCCATCAACTGTATCGAAAAAATCGGAAATAATCAATGGAAAATTTGAAATTTATCGAAAATTTATAAATTGGACGTCAATCGGTAAATCTGCCTTGCGCATAAGCGCCATCACTTCTTGTAAATCATCTTTATTTTTTCCTGTCACACGCACTTGGTCATCTTGAAATTGCGACTTTACTTTTATACCAGATTGTTTGATCAAGGCATTGATCTTTTTGGCATTGTCCTTATCAATCCCGCTAATCAGCTTTGCACGCTTGCGAACGGTTCCACCTAGGGCATGTTCTGTTTTTCCGTAGTCAATGTTTTTAGTCGGTACGTTTCGTTTAATCAGTTTTGTCACAAGGACATCCTTTAGCTGCTCCAGCTTGAAGTCATCATCAGAAATGAGAACGAGTTCTTCTTTTTCTAGTGAAATATCACTTTTACTTCCTTTAAAATCATAACGGTTTTTAATTTCTTTCAGTGCTGCTTGAATGGCGTTTTGCACCTCTGGCAGCTCCACCTTCGATACAATATCAAATGAATTTTCTTTTGCCATCACATATGACCTCCAACTATAGATATTGCGTCTATTTTATCATGCCCATAGGGGAAGAAGAAACTTTATCGAAGAGAGTTCAGATGTATGCGGTATAATTCAAGTACAGTTTGTCCACTTTAGCTAACAGAACTAGAGATGTTCATGATGACAGAAGTATAGTAGAATAAAGTGAATCAAAAGATGAACGAACGCTCTTTTAAGGGCAGATAGGAAGGAAGAGAACATGAGACCAGGTGAGCAACTGACCTTGCAAATAGATAACGAGATGGAATACGGCTACTTTTTAACAGATGGCGAAGATTCTGTTCTCCTACATCGCAGTGAGATGACAGAGGATATTGGAGATCGTGATGAAGTAGAGGTCTACTTATATGTAGATCATGAAGAAAGACTGGCAGCGACGATGAAAATTCCTAAAATCAATGCACATACATACGACTGGGTAGAAGTTGTAGACGTTGTAGAAGATATGGGTGCTTTTGTCGATATAGGTTTGTCAAAGGATGCACTTGTTGCAACTGAACACCTCCCGCCTTTTGAGGAAGCGTGGCCGAAAAAAGGCGACAAACTATACTGTATGCTCAAAGTGACAAGTTACGGGAGAATGTTCGCAAAACCAGCCACTGAAGATGTGATCAGTGAATTATTTACTGAAGCGCCAGAAACGTTAATGAACAAAGAAATTACGGGAACGATTTATCGCTTAATTGCGACAGGTTCTTTTATGCTGACAGATACAGGCGTGCGTGGGTTTATCCACCGCACGGAACGAAAGGAAGAGCCTAGATTAGGATCGACCGTGACAGGACGCGTCATCGCAGTGAAAGAGGACGGAACCGTGAACGTTTCTCTGCTTCCTAGAAAACAGGATGCACTATCTGTCGATGCAGAAGAAATCTTAACTTATATGAGAACGAGAAACGGTGCAATGCCTTACGGGGATAAAAGTGATCCAGAAGATATCCGGGAAAGATTTCAAATGAGTAAAGCAGCCTTCAAACGAGCATTAGGTCATCTGATGAAAAATGATCTTGTTTACCAAAAAGAAGGGTGGACATACGAGAAAAAGTGAGCATTTGCTCACTTTTTTTATTTTTGTCATAAATAATGGTTTTTTTCAGTGAAAAAAGTCATGAAAAAAGCTGAAAATCCTTCACTTTATCATTGAAACAATGACTCTCAAATCCGATAAATAAGGGGTAAGGATGATAAAAGGAGTGTGTTTTTGGATGAAAGTGAAGATTTCATTACTTCTGATGGCAGCTATGATCATGGTACTCGCCTCATGCAGCAATCAGCAGGGAGGACCACCGGTATCAAATACGAAGCATATTGGTGTCATGCTGACGGATGATGGTCTTGGTGATCAATCATTTAACGATTCATCATTTAAAGGATTAGAAAAAGCACGTGATGAGCTTGGCATTGAATTCGATTATAGAGAAATTGCAGAAACCGATACATATGAAAAAGGGCTGACCGAGCTTGTGAAAGATGGAAATGACCTGATCATCGGTGTAGGTTTCAGTATGCAAGAAGACTTAGAAAAGGTAGCCAAAAAATATCCGAAAAAGCAATTTTTACTCATTGATGCTGTGTCTGAATTGAAAAATGTCACATCAGTGACTTTTAAAGAAGAGCAGGGCAGCTATTTAGCGGGAGCACTTGCTGCCATGACAACAAAAAGTGATGTCATTGGTTTTGTGGGCGGAGTCGATGCAGAGGTGATCCATCGATTTGAACAAGGCTATCAAAAAGGCGCAAAATCAGTGAATCCGAAAATTAAGGTCGTATCCACGTATGCTGGCACATTTAGTGATGCAGGCAAAGGCAGTAAAATAGCGAAAGACATGATCAAAAAGAAAGCAGATGTTTTATATGCCGCAGCCGGTTATACGGGTGTTGGTGTATTAAAAGAAGCGCAAACGCAAGGCAAATACGCAATCGGCGTGGACAGCGATCAGTATTATACAGCTGAAAAAGCCGTTATTTCGTCTATGGTCAAAAACGTAGATGAAGTCGTTTATCAATTCAGCGAACAGCTCGTCAAAAGCAGCAACATCAAAAGCGGGCATATCGTTTATGACTTAAGCAATGACGGAATCGATATGGCGAGAATCCGGGTACTCAAAGATGCTGAGAAATTGACCAAAAAATTAAATGGACTGAAGCAGACACTTCTGAAAGAAGAGGGGGCAGCATCATGAGCTTACGCATCAAAATTTTGCTCAACTCACTCATTTCACTTCTTTTAGCGGTTGGCGTAATTGCCTTTATTATTGTGAGCATGACAAAGATTCAGTCATCAAGCGAAACAGAAGTTCAAACCTTACTGAACGTACAAAAAACGAAGGCCAGCTTTGAAAGTGTCGAACAAGCCATGACCAATTATTCCATGACCCTTTCAGATGAACAGCTAGAGGTCGTTCAAACCGATATATCGACAGCGAAAAAACAGCTGCAAATGTTAAACAAAAACGCAGGAAATATGAACAAAGAAGCCCTAACACGGTTAAATTCAAAGTTTGACACATGGACGCAAGAAGCAAACAATGCCATTGGTGAAAAAAATGCCTCTGATGCCAGACGAGTAGCTGCCAGAATTGACGGTGTTTTAAACGACGTGCATACGATGAATAAAAGAGCACAAGAAGCGTATGAATACCATTTAGAGGAGGCGGCAGACAATGTGCAAAGGATCATCACAAGCGCATCTGTCGCAGCCCTCACGCTGATTGTCATCGCCGTCTTTTTAAATATTGGTTTAACGAGATCCATTGTGACACCAATCAAATCCCTTTCTTACCGGGCAAAACAGATTGCCGAAGGAAACCTCGCTGTGGAGCGGATGAACATCAAGCGGAAAGATGAAATCGGTGGCTTAAATGAGTCGTTCAATCAAATGACGGATCAGCTGATTAGCTTGATTCAAGAAATCAGTCATGTCTCAAGTCAAGTGGAATCGTTCTCGATTCAGCTAGATGATGAAAACAAAAAGCTTATCGAATCGGCCAATCAAGTGTCTGTATCGACAGACGAAATGGCGAATGGTTCACAAGCGATTTCAGAAGACCTTCAGCATGGCGTTAGTTTGATTGAGAAAATGGATTCACATGGCCGTAAGAATTCCGAAAGATCACATACAGTCATTCGTAGTACAGAGGATGCCATTGAAGCGGTAGAAAGCGGAAAGCACACGTTAACAGAAACAAAAGCAGCCATTGAAAAAAATACACGTGCGACGAGACAAATTGAAGAGTCTGCAGGAGAATTCACTCAGTACGCAAGCGGAATCTCCGCAATGGCCAAAACGGTTTCTGACATTGCGGACCAGACAAACCTCCTCTCACTCAATGCGGCGATTGAAGCGGCAAGAGCAGGAGAAGCAGGCAAAGGGTTTGCCGTCGTAGCGGACGAAATTCGTAAGCTGGCAGATGAATCGTCTCGTGCAACAAGACAAATTTTTGACATGGTGAGTCATATTGAAAAAGGCATTCAATCCATTAGCCAAACTGTACAAGAAGGGGTTAAGCTATCACTTCAGCAGCAAGATGCAATGGACAAAACCTCACACTCCTTTGAAGATATAGAAACAAAAGCACAACATATTAAGCAAGAAATGGCGGTCTTAAATGACCAAATTATTCAATCAACAGAGCTTGGCGGACAAGTGCTGAACTCGATTGAAAATATTAGTGCCGTTGTAGAAGAAACGGCAGCGGGCAGCGAAGAAATTTCTGCCTCGGCAAACGAACAGCTGCAATCTTTCCATCAAATGAACAAACAAGTAGAAGAACTGATGAGTATGACAGCAAGATTAAACGAAACCGTTCACCGATTTAAGCTATCATAAGAAAAGCACCCTTCCCGTGATGTTTCAGGGAAGGGTGCTTTTTATGATGGGCTGCCTGTAAAGAAGATGGCAAGTGTGCTAGGGCCTGAGTGGGACCCAACAGCCGCGCCGATGACCTCGATGTCGATTTCTTTTGGGTGAAATTCCGCTTCGATTAATTGTCTCATTTCTTCTGCAAGTGCAGGGTCATCTCCATGACTAATGCCAACAGTTTGACTAGACCAGTCAGATCCGCGTTCTTTCATCAGCTCGATAATGCGTTTCAACAATTTTTTACGGCCACGAATTTTTTCAAGGGGTATCAGTTTTCCATCCTCAACGTGTAAAATGGGTTTAATACTTAACAATCCGCCAACAAATGCGGACGCTTTACTGATTCTTCCGCCTCTTGCTAAATACGATAAATCGTCTACAGTAAAAATATGTTGTAAAGATTCACAAAAATGCTTTACAGACGTTTCAATTTCTTGTATTGTATTTCCGTCAATGGCAAGTGATTGAGCGTGTTTGACAGCTAGTCCATAACCAAGTGAAGCACATTTAGAATCAATGATTCGTAAATCGAAATCAGGGTATTCTTCCTTCACTTCGTTTGCCATCATCACAGCGGTTTGGTATGTACCTGAAAGCTCTGATGAAAAGGCAACATAGATAGCGGATGTATGGGTTTGTGCTGCAGAAACAAAGGCTTCTTTGATCCGGTTCGGTGAAGCTTGTGATGTTTTTGGACTTGCGCCTTGTCTCATCGCATCAAATACTTGTTTTGGTTCAATGGTGATCAAATCCTCAAATTCCTGCTCACCGAGTAACACACGCAGCGGAATGAGTGTCATGTTTTGTTCATCATAATAAGAAAGAGGCAGATCAGCAGCACTGTCTGCTATGATATGAACAGTCATCAAAATCCCTTCTTTCTAAAAAAATCAACCATATTTTACATCTTTTTAGCCTAACTATATCATAGAAAATCATTTTTTCGTGTTCAAATTCTAAATTTTAGGGAAAACCATAGAGAGAATGGTAAGTGGAGGAATGACAACATGTTCATTGGAGAAGCAAAAAAATTCATCGTCGTCGTCATTGGTGCCTTACTCAATGCGATTGGACTGAATTTATTTTTAATCCCTGCTGACGTATATGCAAGTGGTTTTACAGGGGTTGCCCAGCTGTTATCTAGTTTAATCGATCAATATGCACCGTTTTATTTATCAACAGGGATCCTATTATTTATTTTAAACATTCCGGTCGGCATTTTAGGTTGGATGAAGGTTGGTCGTTCCTTTACTTTGTATAGCATTATTAGTGTGGCACTGACAACGATTTTCCTCGGCATTTTACCAGAGACAAGTGTTTCTGAAGATATTTTATTAAATGCTGTATTTGGCGGAGTCATTTCTGCACTTGGCATTGGGATTACACTGAAATATGGGGCATCTACAGGCGGCCTTGACATTATTGCGATGATTTTAGCGAAATGGAAAGACAAACCAGTGGGCACGTATTTCTTCATTTTAAACGGAATTATCATTTTTACAGCAGGATTGTTACAAGGTTGGGAGAAAGCTTTATATACCCTTGTCACATTATATGTGACGACTAGGGTAATTGATGCCATCCATACGAGACATGAAAAGCTGACCGCCATGATTGTGACAAAGAAAGCAGATGAAATCAAAGAAGCCATTTATGGAAAAATGGTCAGAGGTATTACGACTGTTCCGGCCAAAGGGGCATTTACCAATGAACAAAAAGAAATGATGGTCATTGTCATTACAAGGTATGAGCTGTATGAACTTGAACAAATTATAAAGGAAGTCGATCCAAAAGCCTTTACAAATATTGTTCAAACAACCAATATTCTTGGATTTTTCAGACGAGATTAAAAGGTGGGTAGAAGATGAAAAAAGGGTTAGTGCTTTTTCTCGTTCTATTGGTTTTAACAGCTTGTGGACAACAAAAAAAGGATGAACCAGACAAGGAGGTATCCGGTCAAATGGGAGAAAAAACCGTTGTACTCACAGTAGACCCCGTCCAAAAAGGTTCTTCGGTTCAATTTCATATGTCACTCAAAAATGAATCAGATCGAGATATTGAATTCACGTTTAACACAAGCCAAAAATTCGAATTGAGTGTGTACGATGAAGACGGAAATGAAAAATACCGTTACTCGAAAGACCGTATGTTCACACAAGCCATCCAATCCTTTGTGCTGAAAGCAGATGAAACATATGACTTCCAAGATACGTGGTCAAACGGTGTGGAGCCGGGAACGTATGAAGCGGTCGTCACATTTAAAGGAAAAGCAGAAGGGCTAAAGCAAATCACTGAGAAGAAAACGTTCCAAGTGAAATAAGCATAAGAAAAGCTGTCCACAAAGCGGACAGCTTTTTTCGTTAAAGATCATCAAGCAGGTCTTGGAACGTATGCAGCTGGTTTCTTTCTGCATCTGTCGAATTAGCAAATGCAGATGATACGGCGTTTTTAGCTCGCTGAACTGCTTGTTGACGCTCTAAACCAGATGGAAATGAAGAAGTAAGGGCTTCTTCAGTAAATGATTTGGCTTGATCAAAAAGTTCGTTTCTCACAATGAACCTCCAGAAGCATCAGTCTTCATATTTCCCCTGTCCTCCGCAGCTTCTTCAAGTGTGGAACGATACGGAAAACGTGCGTCATGCAGACTGACTGAATCTTTACCTTGTTGTATAAAGCGTTTCGATTTGCTTCTTTTACCCATTCGGAATCCGCCCCTTTACACAAGCTGACAGGACAACCTGTCTAACGGTAGTATGCCCGCTTCGACCTGCTATGTATGAATGGAAAAATTAAAGCGAGAAGTAATTCGTTAGGAATTTTGCAATCCCATCTTGTTCGTTCGTATCTGTCACTTCATTAGAGACACGTTTCACTGCATCAATTCCGTTGCCCATGGCAACCCCGCATCCAGCAAATTCAAGCATCTCTAAATCATTGTCTTCATCTCCGAATGCCACAATCCGCTCCTGAGGTACACCGTAATAATCACTGATCTTTTGCAGTCCAACGGCTTTGTTCATACCTGTTTTAATAATTTCAATGACATGCCACGGAGCAGCCCAGCGTCTGTGGTCAATCACTTCTGCATGAACATCTGTCAAATAGCTCCGGATCGCTCCGACGTCTTCTTCTTTTGCGTGAATTAAGACGCTTGTGACATTCTCTCCAAGATTGTCCCGAAGGTCTCCAACGGTCACTTTGTTTGCATTCATATTAAATATATCAATGAGCTTTTCATCATGATAATGGAAATACAAATCGTCTAGCACTTCAGCTAACACATTGTGTACTTTATATTCCTCACTAATATCCACAAGCTGTTTCACGACTTGAAGATCAAGTGATGTGTGAAATCTGCCCCATTTTTCATCAAGAGGATGATGGACAAACGCTCCATTAAAGTTCACAATCGGTGAATCGAGCTGCAATTGCTGATAATAAGGAGAGCTGGAACGAAATGGCCGGCCAGTTGAAATACAGACATGATGCCCGCTGTCTTTCACTTTTTGAATGACATCAAGTGTGCGAGTTGAAATCGTTTTATCGTCTTTTAATAACGTGCCATCCAGGTCAAGTGCGATTAGATAAGGTTTAGTCTCCATAAAATCTCCTTTGATCTGTAAGTAATAGGAGGCAGCTAGTGCGGGTGCCTCCACCTATAGTGTATCTTTATCACATCTTCGTTGTCTACATGTTAAAATAAACAAAGACGGGAATGATAAAGGAGGATTCATAGGCTGTGATCACCATTGATGAGCAAATGACGCACGATATTCCATTTTTACATATCGTAAAAGCTGAAAATAAAGATAAACCACTGCCACTTGTATTTTTTATTCATGGATTTACAAGTGCACGCGAGCACAACTTACACTTCGCCTTTCATTTGGCGGAAAAAGGCATGAGAGTCATTTTGCCTGACTGTGCTTATCATGGTGTAAGATCAGAAAACCTCAGCTTAGAGGAACTGGCATCAAAGTTTTGGGAAATCGTCCTGAACGAAATCCGTGAAATCGATATACTTAAGACACATTTTCAAGAAAAACAATTGATTGAAGCCGACCTAATAGGCGTTGCAGGTACTTCCATGGGAGGCATCACGACCTTTGGTGCACTCGCAAAACATGATTGGATTAAAGCGGCAGTCAGCTTGATGGGCAGTCCGAAATATACGACATTCCTACAAGCACAAATTATGGACATGCGGCACAAAGGGTTGATGAAAGAGATTACAGATGAAGAGGTTCATCAGCAATTAGACGCGCTGCGTCCTTATGATTTAACGCTACAAACAGATCGATTAAACAAAAGACCGCTGTTATTCTGGCATGCAGAAAACGATCCAGTTGTCCCTTACAGACATGCAAAAGCTCTTTATGACGAGTTAGCAGAAACCCAATATAAAGAAGATCCGCACCTGATTCGTTTTATTACAGATGGACAGGCTGGCCATAAGGTCTCAAGACAAGCGATGTTTGAAACCATTGACTGGTTTGTGACACACCTGAAAAGCACAAACGTTTAGCCAAAAGGAAAAGTACGTTATACTAGTTGAAAAAGGAGTGGATATCATGGATGAAGCATTGAAAGAAAATATTTTAGGCGCCCTAGAACAGGTGATTGACCCTGAGTTAAACGTAGACATCGTCAACCTTGGACTTGTCTATGATGTCGATCTTGATGAGAATGGAAAAGCGGATATCACAATGACTTTAACATCAATGGGCTGTCCTCTTGCACCAGTTATCGTCGATGAAGTCAAAAAAGCATTAAGCGACTTGCCTGAAGTGAAAGAAACAGAAGTTCACATCGTATGGAATCCACCTTGGACACGTGACAAAATGTCAAGATACGCTAAAATTGCGCTTGGTATTCAATAAGTAAATACGACCTGGTATGAGTAGAACTCGTACCAGGTTTTTTTATGAAAAATTAAGGTAGAGGAGGAGTATGGCTTGATATAATGGATGTAATTTTATAGAACGGAGTACCTATAATGAAACGAAAGTGGATATGGATCGTCCTTTTGATGGGATATGGTGCTGCCTTTTTTGCATCAGTCTCTATACATGAAGATCAAGCACACAAAAGACAAGGACTTGAGGCGTTTACAGATGTGAGTCACCTCATGCCGGTCAAAATAAAAAAAGTCGTGCAAGGAAAAGAAATAGAATCTTTAAAAGAAGTATTAGAAGAAGCAAAAGAGAAGAATCTGCCCATTTCAATCGCCGGAAAGCAGCATAGTATGGGCGGCCACACGTATTATGAAAATGGCATTGTACTAGACATGACGAAATTTCGCCGAATCGTATCATTTAATGAAAAAAAGAAGACCATTCGGGTCCAGAGCGGCGCCACATGGGATGATATTCAAACATATGTGAACCCATATGGTCTTGCAGTAAAGGTGATGCAATCTCAAAACATCTTTACGATTGGTGGCTCGTTAAGTGCAAATGCACATGGACGTGACATTCGCTACGGCTCACTTATTGACACTGTGCGCTCTTTCACACTGTTAAAAGCAGATGGAGAGATCATCACAGTAAAGCCTAGCGATGATTTATTTACTGCCGTGATTGGAGGATACGGCTTATTCGGTGTCATTTTAGATGTTGAGCTGTCCTTAACAAAGGATGAATTATATAAAATGGAGACAACCTCTCTACACTTCGATGAATACACTGATTATTTTCAAAAGCATGTAAAGAACAATAAAGAAGTGCGCATGCATCTCGCAAGAATCTCTACAGCGAAAACAAATTTTTTGAAAGAGATGTATGTGACGAATTATTCACTTACTTCTGATCAACAGATCGATCCATACCGCGAGCTCAAAGAAGATCAGCTCGTCATCCCTTTAAAATTTATGCTCGGCCTTTCGAGAAGATTTGATATGGGGAAAGATTTGCTATGGAACTTGCAAAAGAAGTATTTTCAAAGTCAAAATGACCAGCTGATCACAAGAAATAACGTGATGCGGTCTGATTCTGCTTTTTTAGAATATGAAAATGAGTCAGATACCGATGTGCTTCAAGAATACTTTGTTCCAGTTGATCGTTTTCGTGCGTATATCGATGACATGAGAGGGTTTTTACAACAGGAAGAATTGAATTTAATGAACATCACGATCCGCTACGTACAAAAAAATGAAAAAGCGGATCTCTCATATGCGAAAGAAGATATGTTTGCACTTGTTTTGTTAGTGAATTATGGTTTTGAGAAAGAAGAGAAGGCAGAAGCAGAGCGGGTCATCCGGCAAATGACAGATATCACCTTGCGGCACCATGGAAGCTATTACTTACCATACATGCCTTATCAAACGAAAGCACAAATGAAACAAGCGTATCCAAAAACCGATCTATTCTTTCAAAAGAAAAAGCAAGCAGATCCAGATGGCAGATTTATCAACTACTTTTATGAAAGGTACAATACACAATGAATGCTAAAGCAATGAAATGGTTCGTCTATTCACAAAGTTTACTGTTTTTCGCCAGTAGTCTCATTTTCCCTTTTTATATTCTTTTTATTAAAAATGTTGGGTCGAGCTATTCTCAATTTGGTCTTGCCTATGGTCTGTTTGGTTTGAGCGGTGCGTTCATTCATTTATTATTAGGAAAACTTCCTGAAACGACGGACAGACGCCTCTTTTTAATCATTCATTCGTTTGGTATGGCCTTTCTTCTTCTCCTTTTTCCACATATCACAGAAGTAGAGCAAGTCTATATGATTCAGCTTGCGCTTGGTGCGCTTGGGGGTGTTCAGAAACACGGAGAGAAACTGCTCGTCACCGAACTCACAAATGAGAAAAAGCGAATGAAAGAAGTTGGGTACTATCATTTTTGGACAGCGCTTTTTTCATCCATGGCCATTATGCTTGGCGGCCTGTTTGCTGATTTCTTCACCATTCATTTGATTTTTTATGCAAGTTCCCTATTATATTTATGCAGTGCGCTTCTGGTCCTCAATATGAAGAACAATAGATAAAATCCGCATGTCTCACGAAGATATGTGGATTTTTTTATGAAAAAAAATGAAAACAAATATTAAATATACAATTGAATTAATTTTTATACATGTTATAATGTTAAATAATTTCACAAAGATCAAGAGGGTGTATTGACGTTGAAAATAGGTATTATAGGTGCTACAGGGTACGGTGGTGCGGAATTAGTTCGTATCTTTAAGCAGCATCCACATGTGGAGGAATGTATATTGTATTCATCAAGTGGTGATGGGCAATTATACAGTCAATCTTATCCGCATCTGACAACGATTACTGACCAAACATTAAAAGCCATTGATCCGGCTACCATTGTGCAAGAAACAGATGCTGTGTTTTTAGCGACACCAGCAGGCGTTTCAAGTGAACTCACACCGAAGCTCATGAATCAAGGGGTGCCAATTATTGATTTATCAGGTGACTTGCGCATTCAAGATGGAACTGTTTATGAAGCGTGGTATAAACGAAGGGCAGCGGATGAAGCATCGGTTCAACAAGCTGTATACGGATTATCTGAATTGAATCGTGAAACCATTAAGCAAGCGGAAGTCATTGCAAACCCAGGCTGCTTTCCTACTGCAGTTCTTCTAGGATTAGCACCGCTGATGAAACAGAATTTAATCGATGAATCTATGATCATAATAGATGCAAAAACCGGGGTGTCCGGTGCAGGACGATCAGCCTCACTTGGCACACATTTTTCAGAGCTGAACGATAACTTTAAAATTTATAAGGTGAATGAACATCAGCACACACCTGAAATAGAACAAGTACTTAGAGAATGGAACCCGCAAACGGCGAACATCACATTTTCAACACATCTTGTCCCGATGACAAGAGGGATTATGGCGACGATGTATACACAATTGAAAGCAGATGTCACAAAAGAAGAATTAATGAAACGGATGAAGGACTTTTATGAAGATTCCTATTTTGTAAGAGTGAGAGATCATGGGATATATCCGCAAACAAAAGAAGTATACGGCAGTAACTTCTGTGACATTGGTTTTCATTTAGATGAGCGAACAGGCAGACTGACGATTGTATCTGTCATAGATAATCTCATGAAAGGCGCAGCCGGCCAAGCGGTTCAAAACTTCAATATCATCAAAGGCTTACATGAAGAGGCGGGCCTCACAATGACACCTCTCTATCCATAAGAACAGGGGAGACAACAAACATGATCGAATTGAATGAAAAAAGTATTGTCAAAATAGACGGGGACGTATCATCACCAAAAGGTTTTGAAGCAAAGGGGATTCATATAGGATTACGCTATTCAAAAAAAGACCTTGGCTTGATCATCAGTGAAGTACCAGCAGCGAGTGCAGCGGTATACACTCAAAGTCACTTTCAAGCTGCGCCTCTTCAAGTCACACAAAAAAGCTTAAAAAAGACGGGCAAACTAAAAGGTGTCATTGTCAATAGTGCCATCGCCAACGCATGTACAGGTGAGCAGGGATTAAAAGATGCATACGACATGCAGGCAGCCTGTGCAGACATGTTAGGCACAGAGCCTGATTACATTGCCGTTTCTTCTACTGGTGTCATTGGAGAGTGTCTGGATATGGATAAAATCAAAACAGGCATCGCTCAGCTAAAAGAAGCAAAAGCAGGAAATGGCCACTTTGAAGAAGCGATTTTAACAACAGATACAGTCATTAAAAATACGACATACTCCTTGACGATAGACGGGAAAGAGATTCTCATTTCTGGTGCAGCAAAGGGCTCTGGTATGATTCATCCGAACATGGCAACAATGCTCGGGTTTGTCACAACCGATGCAAATGTCGAACAAGAAGCTTTGCAAAATGCTCTTCGTGACATTACAGATGTGACGTTTAATCAAATTACCGTCGATGGAGAAACATCAACTAACGATATGGTGCTTGTGATGGCAAATGGAATGGCAGAGAACCAGGCACTGAATGAAGAACATCCAGAATGGCCATTGTTTAAAGAAGGATTAAAACTAGCCTGCGAAGATCTAGCAAAAGAGATTGCAAGAGACGGAGAAGGCGCAACTAAATTAATCGAAGCGAAAGTTGTTGGTGCAAAAAACAACTTAGAAGCTGGTATTATTGCAAAAAAAATCGTAGGTTCAAGTCTTGTGAAAACAGCCGTATACGGTACGGACGCCAACTGGGGCCGGATTGTCGGAGCAATCGGTCATAGCGCAGCTTCTGTCACGCCAGATGAGGTTGAAGTTTACTTAGGCGGGCAATGTCTGTTTAAACATAATGAACCTCAGTCTTTCTCAGAAGAGGAAGCAAAAGCGTATCTAGAGCAGGATGAGATTACGATTTTCATTCAAATGAATGAAGGAAATGGTGAAGCGGCCGCATGGGGCTGTGACCTTACCTATGATTATGTGAAAATTAACGCGAGCTATCGCACATAATGAAGGAGATAGACATGGATAAAACGATCGTGTTCAAGTGTGGAGGCAGTGTCATTCGAGAACTTTCCGATACCTTTTATGAAAATGTCCGCTCACTTCAAGCTGCTGGATTTAAACTGGCTATCGTACATGGCGGAGGACCTGAAATCACGAGCATGCTGCAAAAATTAGAAGTGAAAACGGAATTTGTAGATGGACAGCGCAAAACAACAAAGCCGGTGTTAGAGGTAGCCGAAATGGTCCTTTCAGGAACGGTGAATAAATACTTTGTTTCAGAGCTGGCAAAGCATGATATATCATCTGTCGGTGTATCTGGTAAAGATGGACAGATGCTTGTCGCCGATTTTCTCGATCAAGATGTATATGGGTACGTTGGCGAAATCAAAGAAGTCAATCCAGAGATGGCAGAAGCACTAATGGAGAAACAATTCATTCCCGTCATTGCGCCGCTATCTATGACCGAAGAATGCCAAACGTTAAATGTAAATGCTGATCTTGCAGCATCAGCAGTCGCAGGAGCTATGAAAGCTGATAAGCTCATGTTTGTCACAGATGTGGAAGGAATTTTAAAAAATGGTGAGCTGTTAGACGTTGTCACCGAACAAGAAGCGCTCAAGCTCATCGATGAAGGTATTATTTCCGGGGGAATGATTCCAAAAGTGCAATCTGCGCTAAGTGCTTTATCAGGAGATGTGGATGAAGTCATGATTGTGAATGGAAAAGGCAGTATTTTTACAGGAGATACCTTTAAAGGAACTCGAATTGTAAAACAAAAGGAGGCGGTCCTGTGAGTCATCTCTTTCAAACGTACGGACGGTGGAATGTTGAAATTAAAGAGGCAGAAGGTTCTTGGGCAGTTGATACAACTGGGAAAAAATATTTAGACTTTATACAAGGCATTGCGGTCACGAATTTAGGTCACAATCATCCAAAGGTCAATCAAGCCATCAAGAAGCAGCTTGACGAGGTCTGGCACGTATCAAATCTATTTGAAAATGGACTGCAAGAAAAAGCAGCGGAAAAGCTGGCAGCAAACAGTTCAGGAGATCTCGTATTTTTCTGCAACAGCGGGGCTGAAGCGAATGAAGGGGCTATCAAATTGGCCCGAAAAGCAACAGGTAAAACAAATATTGTGACGTTTTTGCACTCTTTCCATGGGCGCACGTATGCTGGTATGGCTGCCACAGGTCAAGATAAAATCAAAACTGGTTTTGGACCGATGCTGGAAGGCTTTCATTATATACCGTTTAATGACCCTGAAGCGATCACAGCGTGTGAAATCGATGATGTCGCAGCTGTCATGCTGGAAGTGGTGCAAGGTGAAGGTGGAGTGAATCCAGCTACAGCTGAATTTCTAGAAGCCGTTCAAACGTTTTGCAAAAAACATCAAGCACTTCTGATTGTAGATGAAATCCAAACGGGTATTGGGCGAACAGGGACAGCATTTGCCTATGAGCAATCGGGACTTGATCCTGATATTATTTCAGCCGCAAAAGGTTTAGGAAATGGGTTTCCAGTCGGTGCAGTGATAGGGAAAAAAGCTTTAGGGGATGCATTTTCTCCAGGCTCTCATGGCACAACATTTGGTGGGAATATGCTCGCTATGTCAGCTGTGAACGCAACCCTTGATGTAATATTCAAAGAAGACTTTCTTTCAGAAGTGAAAGAAAAGGGTGCGTACCTCTTAAAGAGACTACAAGAAGTCAAACAGCTGAACATCGTGAAAGAAGTACGAGGCAAAGGATTAATGGCAGGAATTGAGTGTCATCAGCCAGTAGGTGATTACATCACAGCCCTTCGAGCGCAAGGTTTGCTGGTGCTTCCAGCTGGTCCGAATGTCATTCGTTTATTACCTCCACTGAATGTCAAAAAAGTTGAATTGGATCAAGCAATAGAAGCGATCATTCAAGTGTTAGCAAATGAAGCAGTAACGGTCTAAATTTTTTTACACTAGAACGCATAAACATGCATTTATATTATTAATTATTCAATATGGGGTGACACAAGCATGAAAGGTTATTTAAATTTAGAAGATGGAGCCTCTTTTGAAGGAGATCTGACAGGAGAAGCTGGCATGACAGGTGAAGTGGTCTTTTTTACAGGGATGACAGGTTATCAAGAGGTGCTCACAGATCCTTCTTATAAAGGACAAATCATTGTCTTCACATATCCGCTCATTGGAAATTACGGCATCAATCATGAAGATTTTGAGAGCAAAAAACCACAAGTAAAAGCGGTCGTTGTCTATGAGGCGGCTGACCATTTTTCTCATCACCTTGCAGCCGTAAGCTTAAAAGATTATTTACAGAAGTGGAATATTCCGCTTCTTACACATACAGATACTCGCGCAGTCGTGCAGAACATTCGAGCAAATGGAACGATGAATGCAGTGCTTAGTTTAGACGAAAATGAAACGCCACCTGCAATGAAGCAAGACAATGTGGTTGAGCAGGTCACAGAAGATGAAGTATACACACAAGGCAGCGGCGAGGATCATGTAGCGCTCATTGATTTTGGCTTTAAAAAATCAATTGCGGACTCACTCGAAGCGCGCGGCTGTAAAGTCACAGTGATTCCGTACAAACAAATGGAAAAGGTATTTGATATCAAGCCAGATGCGATCCTTTTGTCAAATGGACCTGGAGATCCAAAAACAATGAAGCCATATTTAAAAACCATTCATGACATCATGATGACCTTCCCGACACTAGGCATTTGCTTAGGTCATCAATTAATTGCTCTTGCGCTTGGCGGGGATACGTATAAGCTTCCTTTTGGCCACCGCGGGGCGAATCATCCGGTACAAGATACAGAATCAAAACGTGTCTTTATGACAAGCCAAAATCATAGCTATGTGGTCAATGAAAAAAGCATGAATGACAAAGAAGTGGACGTCAAATTCCTCCACGTGAATGACGGATCTGTTGAAGGATTCATTCATAAAGAGAAGCTGATAATGTCCGTTCAATTTCATCCAGAAGCACATCCAGGCCCTGCAGAAAGTGAATGGGTATTCGATGATTTTATTGAGAAAGTGAAACAAGCAAGGAGAGAAGTCGCACATGCCTAAAGATCAAAGCATACAAACCATTCTAGTCATCGGGTCCGGTCCAATCATCATTGGTCAGGCAGCAGAATTTGATTACTCAGGGACACAAGGTTGTATGGCCTTAAAAGAAGAAGGCTACAACGTCATCTTAGTGAATAACAACCCAGCAACCATTATGACAGACGAGTCATTTGCTGATGAAATTTATTTTGAACCGCTTTCAGTTGATTCAGTGACAAGAATCATTGAAAAAGAGAAACCAGATGGTCTTTTAGCCAATCTTGGCGGACAGACGGCTTTAAACCTTGCTGTCGAGCTGGAAAAAGCCGGTGTGCTGAAAAAGCATGGGGTAAAACTGCTCGGAACGTCAGTTGAAACAATTGAAAACGGTGAAGATCGTGAGAAATTCCGTGCTCTCATGAAGCATTTGAATGAACCTGTACCAGAAAGTGAAATTGTAGATAATGCGAAAGACGCCCTTCAATTTGCAAAAGAAGTGGGCTTTCCCGTCATTCTTCGACCAGCCTACACACTTGGTGGTAAAGGGGGAGGCATCGCTTTAACTGAAGAGGCTTTTAAACCGCTGATTGAAGGTGCTCTTCTAGCGAGTCCGATTCATCAGTGCTTAGTTGAAAAAAGCATTGCTGGCTTTAAAGAAGTCGAGTATGAGGTCATGAGAGATCGTCAAAATACGTGTATCACTGTATGTAACATGGAAAATATCGATCCAGTTGGTGTGCATACAGGTGACTCGATTGTCGTTGCACCGTCACAGACATTAACGGATCAGGATTATCAAATGCTCCGCTCAGCAAGCTTAAAAATCATTTCAGCGCTTGATGTCGTTGGCGGCTGTAATATCCAATTCGCTCTCGATCCACTCAGCAAAGAATACTTTGTCATTGAGGTCAACCCTCGGGTCAGCCGGTCTTCTGCTCTTGCATCGAAAGCAACAGGCTATCCGATTGCCAAAATGGCGGCAAAACTTGCGGTCGGTTATACACTAGATGAATTGAAAAATCCGCTTACAGGAACAACGTATGCTAGCTTTGAGCCGGCACTCGATTATGTCGTGGTGAAATTCCCGCGCTGGCCGTTCGATAAATTTAAACAGGCAGACCGGAAATTAGGCACAAAAATGAAGGCGACTGGTGAAGTCATGGCGATTGACCGTAATTTAGAATCTGCCATTCAAAAAGCCGTCGCATCACTTGAAATCAAAACAAAGGGCTTCCACTTGCCTGAACTGAAAGAACATACGACTGAACAGTTATTTGAATTAATCAAAACACCGGACGATCGCCGTTTCTTCGCAGTCATGGAGCTTCTTTTCAGACAAGAAACCGTTGAAACGATTCATGAAACGACGAAGATTGATCTGTTTTTCTTACATGTTTTCAAGAATATGATCACACTCGAACAAGAATTGAAGAACCATCAGGGGACGCTATCCAAAGACACCTTAAGAAAGGTAAAAGAAAAAGGTTTCCTTGATGAAACAATCGCTTCTCTGACGGATCGCAGTGAACAAGATATCAGACAGCTTCGCCAAGAGTATGGCATTTCCGCTTCATTTAAAATTGTCGATACATGTGCGGCTGAATTCGATGCAAAAACGAATTACTTCTATTCTACGTACTTTGGCAAAAGTGATGGAGAGCATCAAGAGAAAACAAAGCAGCGTGCACTCATCATTGGCTCCGGTCCGATTCGAATTGGGCAGGGAGTCGAGTTTGATTATAGTGCCGTTCACGGCGTTCTTACTCTACAAAAGCTTGGATTTGAAACCATCATGATGAACAACAATCCAGAAACGGTTAGTACCGATTATGAGATTGCAGATCGTTTATACTTTGAGCCGATCACGTTAGAACATATTTTAAACGTAGTTGAAGCGGAGCAAATTGATTTTGTCATCGTTCAATTTGGCGGGCAGACGGCAATCAATGTGGCGGAAGGTTTAGAAAAAGCCGGCGTTACCTTGTTAGGCACGTCCTTTGACACACTAGATGCATTAGAAGATCGCGATTTATTCTATCAGCTTCTTGATGAACTGAATCTTCCTCATGCAAAAGGAGATACAGCACATTCAAAAGAAGAAGCACTGGAGCATGCTGTAAGCATCGGGTACCCTGTTCTTATTCGTCCATCATATGTCATTGGTGGAATGGGCATGATCGTTGTTCATACAGAAGCTCAATTGGCAGAACTACTTGATCAGCCAGATCATTTACCTTATCCGATCTTAATTGATGAGTATGTCACTGGAAAAGAAGTGGAAGTGGATCTCATTTCAGACGGACAAACGACATTCATTCCAACAATCGTTGAGCATATTGAAAAAGCGGGCGTACACTCAGGTGACAGCTTTGCCATCTTACCAAGTGTCTCTATTAGTGAAGACATCAAAGAGCAGGTGTATAACGCTTCTGAACAAATCGCAAAGAAATTAGCTTTTAAAGGCATCATGAATATTCAATTTGTGATGAAAGGGAACCAGGCGCTCGTATTAGAGGTGAATCCTCGGGCAAGCCGGACTGTTCCAGTTGTAAGTAAAGTCATGGGTGTTGACATGATCCCAATGGCGACACAGCTGTTAGCTGGTGCAACGCTTGAAGAATTGAATCCTGTAACGAAGAATAAGGGGGGCACAGCTGTTAAATTCCCAGTCTTCTCCTCACATGCCATTCAAGATATCGATTTAAAGCTGACACCTGAAATGAAAGCGACGGGTGAAGGAATGTGTGTTGGAAAGAACGTCGAAAGCGCTTTGAAAAAAGTGTTTGCGCCGATCTGGCAACAGAAAGGGACCCTCTATATTCATGGCAGTGAATTACTCATAGATGAAGCTACACGAGCAGGCTTTAACGTCTGGACTGGCAGCTTTGAATCGTGGCTGCAACAAGACGATAAATCGCTTCACATTCATTTAGGTGATGATGAAGAGGCAAAAGAACAGCGTGTAAAAGCACTCACACATGGTGTTCAAGTATTAACCGAATATGAAACAGCGCAAGCGTTCCTGCAAGGAAAAGATGGAGATGTATCACCAGTATCTCTCCACGAATTATATAAAAAGGAAGTGACGGCATGAGCCAAGTCGACGTGCAACCGGCATTATACGGAAAAGACTTTTTATCGTTAAAAGACTTTTCGATCAATGATATTGCGTACTTAATTGAAAAAGCAGAAGAAATGAAACAACATCCATATCAAGATTTATTCAAAGGAAAAACATTAGCGATGATCTTTGAAAAATCTTCAACTAGAACCCGTGTCTCGTTTGAAGCGGGCATGACGCAGCTAGGCGGACATGCGCTCTTCCTCAGCTCAAATGATCTGCAAATTGGCAGAGGAGAAACGATTGGTGATACAGCGCAGGTGCTGTCTGGGTATGTAGATGGCATTATGATTCGAACCTTTGAACATGAGAAGGTAGAAGAACTTGCAAAATACGCCTCTATTCCAGTGATCAACGGACTAACGGACTACTCTCATCCATGTCAGGCACTGGCTGATTTACTGACGATTAAAGAAGCGAAAGGCACACTAAAAGGTGTGAAAGTGGCGTACATCGGTGATGGGAATAATGTGGCTCATTCCTTAATGGTCGGCTGCGCGCAGTTAGGCTGTGACATTGCCGTTGCATCACCAAAAGGCTATGAACCTCTTCAAGAGGTGACAGACACTGCCCGGGAGTTTGCAAAACAATCAGGCGCAGAAGTCATCGTCACAACAGATGCAGTAGCTGCTGTTCAGGATGCAGATGTCATTTATTCGGACGTATTTACAAGCATGGGGCAGGAAGCTGAAACAGAGAAACGTCTAGCTGAATTTAAAGAATATCAAGTCAATGAGGAACTCATGCAACATGCAGCAGCAGATTATATCTTCCTTCATTGTCTGCCGGCACACCGCGGAGAAGAAGTGACGGCTGATATCATTGATGGACCACACTCTAAAGTATTCCAGCAAGCAGAAAATCGTCTGCATGTGCAAAAAGCGTTAATCAAAGAGCTCATGTATCAACAACCTAAATAAATCACAAGTGTCCCTGTCTCGGCTGAGCAGGGACTTTTTACATATTGGATTGGAGAGGCAATGGACGGGACATAATAACATCAATCGAGAAAGGAGGATGGAAATGGGTCAACAGCATCAGTTTAAATCTGGTAATAAGGCACCTAATAATGGTGTTTATATCGAAATCGGTGAGACCGGTAGTATGGTGAAAGATCCTTTAAAGATAAAGCTTAAAGCAGGAGACGTCTTTCCAGATAACTCGAACCATAACCGTGTTTGGACTTACCAAAGAAAGCCGTAAGCAATTGACTAAGAGTCGATATGAATAAGTCTTTAGAGGCATGTGTCATGCCTCTTTTTTCTTTATAATAAAAAACAATTAAGTTCCAATTTTCAAATAAATAGTATGAAAAAAAGAAAGATTAAGGTAAAATATGTAAGAATAGTATAAGGTTGAAAGGATTTGTGTGATGGAAAAGATGAATCTCAGTGAAAGTGTTTGGAATAAACGCTTCACCTCATTGTTCATATCAAGACTCATAAAAAATACAGGAGAAAGTTTTGCTTTTACATCCGTTCTTTGGTTATTAATTTTAAGAGGGGATGGAGCGCTCGGTACCGGACTTCTTCTAGCAGTGACAGTTCTTCCTTCATCATTGTTGGCCCCAATACTAGGACCTCTTATGAAAAGACATCATTTATCTAAATGGATGTTTGCTTCAGATGTCATTCGAGCAACCATTGTACTCATTATTCCACTACTGCATTTTTCGCACATATTGCCTCTATGGTTATTGATCTCATTAATGGTTATTCAATCGGCAACAGGTGCAGCCTATAACCCGGCTTCTGTGGCCATCCTGCCACAGATTGTTCCAAAGCATCTCATTCAAAAAGCAAATGCGATCCTGCAATCATCTTTTGAAATTGTCGCACTTGCTGCGGTGATGGTCGCTGGTCTTTTGGTCAAATTAATTGGACCTGCAGATACGCTCCTGATCACCACTGCTTTATTTATCATATCGGGCTTGTTCATTATTGGCGTTAAACTCCAAAAGTCAGATGCAGAAAAAGCAGCAGACATTAAACAAGCAAAGAATACATATCTGTATAACTTAAAAAGAGGCTTTCTAGTTGTTAAAAATCATCATATTTTATTTGCACTGACCCTTTATTGTATTTTAATGAATGTCGCCGCAGCTCCGTGGCAGGCATTATCCGCTGTATATGTAGCAGAAGCGCTGCAAAGTGATTCAATGGTGTATTCCATTTTAAGAGGTGTCGCCGCAGTCGGTGCATTTATGATGGGCTTTGCACTGGCGAAGGTGAAAATCAAAAGATTCGGCTTGTTCTTTATTGTCGCAGGCATGATTGAAGGAGCTGCATTCTTTATCACTGGAATGAGTACATGGCTTCCAGTCGTTCTTCTAGCTTCCTTTATTTTTGGTGCAGCCGTCAGTGCAATCAATGTCCCAGAGATGGTCATTATTCAAACGTCTGTTGACCAAGAAGATCAGCCGCAAGTATATGCCGTGATCAATGCGTCATCAAATGTCTTTCTCCCGCTTGCAGCCGTCATATCGGGCGTCCTGGCAGAACGCTTTGGAGCAGGACCTGTCATTGCGGGGGGTGGTGTGCTTGAAATTTTATCGGGCATTGCGATCTTCCTGTTCACAGGGCTTGCGAAAAGCCATTTGTCAGCAGACAAACAGAAGTCCGAAACGGTTGAGGTGTAACTCAAAAACCCCCTGTAATTGACGGCAGGGGGTTTTAGCGTGCCCTCTCAACTTCTGGTCATCATTCTGAAAAAAAGAAAAAGAGCTAACCTCAAATCATTAGCTCTTTTCCAGCAATATTAAGAATGTTCTGTTGAACTTTCTGTTTCTTTCATTGGACTTACTTCAGCAAAGATGAATAAAATAACCGTAAACACTATGGCAAGAATGGAAGTTAACGTAAAATCATAAGCAGCTCCATTCATAGATGCAACGATGTAACCAGCCATATGTGTCAGCAGAAAAGTCCAAATGAGGGTGATAATGTAATGCATTATTCCACCGTCCTTTATGTAACAATCTATTGACTATCATACCATAGATACGAGTTCAGAGAAAAGACTGTTTTCCGCCTTTATGTGACCATTTTGAGACCTTCTACTATAAAAATAAAAAGAATTCTTCTGTCTTTAGGGGATTTCCTTATTCCTACAAGAGTTGTTGTTCATATCATAGAAAGCAGAATCACTGAAAGGAGGCTGGCCATATGGGTGTAAGCGAACGTTTTTTCCAGCTTGGTTCCCAGTGGAACGTCATTCACCTTCCTCAAAAACCAAATGGCTTTGGCATTCTAATCCTCGGTGACCGAAATCACTTTGTGCAGGAAAATACATCATTCTGGCTTCAGCATTACGGAAGAAACCAGCTTTTAACTGCTTTAAAGGATGAAGGATATACATTGTTTAATAGTCATCTTCATGGGAATCACTGGGGATGTGAAGATGCTGTTTTTAGTGCGAAACAGCTTGTTCATCACACATTAAAACAAGAAATATTAAACCGTGAAATTCATGTGCTGGCAGAAGGAATGGGTGCACTTGTCGCCATGAGTCTTGCCGAAGAAATGCCAGAAGTGCTAAGGTCTATAGCCATGATGAATCCATGTTTACACCTGCAAGCACAAAGAGAAAGAGAAAAGGAACACAAATTCTTCTACAAACAGTTCATGAAAGAACTCGCACAGAGCTATGGGTGCTCTGCAAAGGAAGCTGAAACGTATCCACTTCCTTCTTGCCCCGTTCATTCAGCTCATGTACCGATTCATATATGGCAGAGACTAAACGGCGCACCATATGCCTATGAACTACACGCAAAGCCTTTTATTGATCAGCATATGATGAATCCAGACCATTGTCAGATGGACCTTACCTTGCATATGTTTGATCATCCAAGAAGAATCTTTCAGTCCATTCACAAGTTTTATAAATCGCATGAAAGAGAATTGTAATGAATAGGATGATAACAGCCCTTCATGGAAAGGGCTCTTCTTTTTATTCGATATGCTAAAAAAGGGGACATGAACATGGAAACAGGACTGATCATAGGTGCAGATGAATTTTTTGGCCTGACACTTTGTGAATATATGATGAAAGAGGGCATACAAGTGGATATCACATATCCTAAGGAGCAGTCAGAGGAGCAAAAAATGTTATTAGAAGAGCGGATGATGTGGCTCGGCCGCAATGATCTTGTCCGCTTTATTGATGGTCAATATAGGAAAGAGGCATATGACCTGATCTTTTTTCAATCAGATGATTCAATGAACAGTGAGATAGACCTCGAAGCGAAGCATGGCATATACCGCTTGTTTTACGAAGAACCCGAAAGCCATTCGCATGAACAAAGCGTTCCGGCTGTTATCCTTCCACGCATGTTTGGTCCGTGGACACTCCATGAAGAGAGACGAATAAAGGATGATCACACATTTTTTGTAGAAGATGTCGCAAAGGAGCTTTTAAAGTGGGCACGCACCGATCAAAGGCAGGAAATGATCCATCAATTAAAGGTAGAAAGACAAACAGGTGACAAACAAGCAGAAGAAATCATAGCAGAATGGAAAAGACAAAACTCAACATTTTTCGACAAAAAGCAAGAATGATCTTCCATCTTATCTTTTTTCAGTATAAAATAAACCTATATTTAACATACAGGTTCATGCCTGCGTGTTGCAAAGGGAGTTGAACATGGCATGAAGTACCAGCGGCTTGTCATGATCTTTTCGTTCCTTCTTCTTATGCTATCTGCCTGCTCGCAGGCGCCGTTAAAAGGACATATTGAGAAGGTGGGTTTACTCGTCCCCGATACGATTAATGATCAAGTTTGGGGAACGAAAGGTTATAAAGGCTTATTAAATATCCAATCAACATTTGGTGTAGATGTTTATTATAAGGAAGGGATGGTCGACAAGGAGAAAATCGTTGATGCCATTGAAGAATTTCATAAAAAAGGAGTCAATTTGATTATTGGCCATGGCAATGAATACAGCGAAATTTTCAACTTGATCAGTGAAGATTATCCGAAAACACAATTTATCACGGTCAATGGAGGCAAGCCTCAAGCTGATAATGTCACAAACGTCACGTTTAAAGGGGAAGCAATGGGCTTTTTCGGAGGCATGACAGCAGCGCATATGTCCAAAACAAAAAAGATTGGTATTCTGGCTACATATGATTGGCAAAGTGAAGTAGACGGTTTTATCAAAGGTGCAAAATATCAGGACGAACATGTGCAAGTCCTAGCGGAATTTGTCGAAAACTGGGATGATGCTGACAAAGCGGTGAACCTCTATCAAAAATTGAAAAAACAAGGTGTAGATGTTGTGTATCCAGCAGGTGATGGTTATAATATCCCTGTCATTGAACAAATCAAAACCGACAATTTATCTGCGATCGGATATGTCACTGATCAATCCAACCTTGGAAGCCATACGGTGTTAACTAGCACAGTCCAGCATGTCGATAAAGCGTACAGTATCATTGCGAAGAAGTTTAATGAAGGCAAGCTAAACGAACAAGGTGAGTACTCCTTTGACTTTAAAGAAGGAGTGATCGAAATGGGGAAATTTAGCTCAACCATAGACCGCGCTTTTGTGAAAGACATTGAGAAGGATATTGCGAATTACAAAAAAACAGGCAAACTGCCAAATGAAAAGTGAGGACGTTGAACATGCAGCACGAAAAATCGATGGAGTTTTTACAAATTGCGATGAAGTATTTTCCACAAGCAAAAGAAGAATTAGATAAAGCAGGGATTCAGCTTGATCCACAAGCACTTCAGCCACTTCTCTCTTTGTTTACATCTGTCATGCAAGAGGCATATGAGCTTGGAAAAGCAGATGCAGCATCAGAAAAAGCCACAGAATAGTGGCTTTCAGCGTGTAGACAAACCCTCGCATTCTTTGTCAGTCCTGCGCGCTGGTGCTCACGAATGACAAATTCGCTCCGTGCAAGTAGCTGTCCTTCCTAGACTGCAAAGGTTTTCTATCACGCTGAGAAGAAGACAAAGGCCTAAAATATTTTAGCCCTTTGTCAACAATCAAAAAAAGCCACAGAATAGTGGCTTTTTTTATGATAATTTTTTCTTGAAGGCACTAATCATAGGACCAACATCTTTAAACACAGGCTTCAGCTCATCGATGGAGTTCATAATGTTTCCAATTTGATTCATGACATGCATGTAGTCAATGGAGTCATCACTTGAAGAAGTCTCTGCACGCTCCTCCTTTTTTTCTGTCTTGCTTTTCTCCTTTTCAAGCGGCTGACCAAACATCATTGCTGAGAAAATATCCTTTTGCGCCATATCACATGTTCCTTTCTACTATTGGTATATCATTAATCTATGAAAAAAGTGAGAGGAAAGGTTAGACGTTTGTATTGCCAAGGAGAAAAAAATAAGGTAAAATTAGTACCAGATACTAATATAAGATCACAATATCACATGCTCGTATGAGTAAAAGGAGTCTTATTCAATGAATGCTGGAATTATTGGCCTTGGCCGCTATATACCTGAAAAAGTATTAACAAATCGTGATTTAGAAAAAATGGTTGAAACTTCTGACGAGTGGATTCGTACTAGAACAGGTATAGAAGAAAGAAGAATTGCATCTGATGATGTCAATACATCTCATATGGCGCTTGCTGCTGCAAAAAAAGCATTAGCTGACGCAGATGTGGCTGCAGAAGATATTGATATGATTCTTGTAGCGACAGTTACGCCAGATCAAGCATTTCCGACAGTCGCTTGTATGATTCAAGAGCAGCTCGGTGCACATAAAGCATGTGCAATGGATATTAGCGCTGCATGCGCTGGCTTTATGTATGGGCTTGTTACTGGAAAACAATTTATCGAATCTGGCACTTACAAACATGTGCTTGTCGTTGGTGTAGAAAAGCTTTCTCGCATTACCGACTGGGATGACCGCAACACAGCTGTTTTGTTTGGAGATGGAGCAGGTGCTGCTGTACTAGGAACAGTCAGCGAAGGCAAGGGAATTCTATCATTTGAGCTTGGAGCCGATGGAAGAGGCGGGAAGCACTTGTACTTAGATGAAAAAGATCATACAATCATGAATGGAAGAGAAGTATTTAAATTTGCTGTGAGACAAATGGGCGAGTCAAGCGTAAACGTGATAGAAAAAGCTGGACTATCAAAAGAAGACGTAGACTTCTTGATTCCGCATCAAGCAAACATTCGCATTATGGAAGCAGCACGCGAACGCTTAGAGCTGCCAGTTGAAAAAATGTCGAAAACAGTCCATAAATATGGAAACACATCAGCAGCATCCATTCCAATTTCACTATGTGAAGAAATCGAAGCCGGAAAAATTCATGACGGCGATGTGATTGTAATGGTTGGTTTTGGTGGAGGATTAACGTGGGGCGCAATCGCTATGCGATGGGGCCGATAAAAGAGTGGGGTGCACAAATTAATGGATAAGAAACGAGTAGTTGTTACAGGATTAGGTGCTTTGACACCTCTTGGCAACGATGTAGAGACAACATGGAAAAATGCTGTAGCAGGTGTATCAGGTGTTGGCCCGATCACACGTGTTGATTCAAGTGAATATACAGCAAAAGTAGCTGCAGAACTAAAAGATTTTAACATCGAAGATTACATGGAGAAAAAAGAAGCGAGAAAGATGGCACGCTTCACACAATATGCAGTCGTTGCTGCTCAAAAGGCTTTAGAAGATTCACGCCTCGAAATTACAGATGAAAACGCACCTCGTGTTGGGGTATGGGTTGGATCTGGTATTGGCGGACTTGAAACATTCGAAGAGCAATTCGAAGTGTATTCGAATAAAGGAGCAAGACGCGTAAGCCCGTTCTTCGTTCCAATGATGATTCCAGATATGGCAACAGGCCAAATTTCAATTGCACTTGGCGCAAAAGGGGTTAACTCTTGTACTGTAACAGCATGTGCAACAGGAACAAACTCCATTGGTGATGCCTTTAAAGTCATTCAGCGCGGAGATGCAGATGCGATGATTACAGGTGGAACAGAAGCACCGTTAACGAAAATGTCGTTTGCTGGTTTCTGTGCGAACAAAGCTCTTTCGACAAATCCTGATCCAGAGACAGCAAGCCGTCCATTTGATAAAAACCGTGACGGATTTGTCATGGGTGAGGGAGCGGGAATTGTTGTACTTGAAGAATTAGAGCATGCGTTAAAACGTGGTGCGACCATTTATGCAGAAATCGTTGGCTACGGCTCAACTGGAGATGCATACCATATCACAGCACCTGCTCCAAACGGAGAAGGCGGCGTACGTGCAATGAAAGAAGCCATTCGTGATGCAGGTTTAACAGTGGAAGAAATTGATTATATCAATGCCCACGGAACAAGCACACCGTATAATGATAAGTTTGAAACAATGGCGATTAAAGAAGTGTTCGGAGAGCATGCGAATCAGCTTGCGATCAGCTCGACAAAATCAATGACAGGTCATTTACTTGGCGCAGCAGGCGGAGTAGAAGCGATTTTCTCTGTTCTGGCGATTAAAGACAGTGTCATTCCGCCAACGATTAACCTTGAAACACCAGATGAAGAATGTGATCTTGATTATGTAGCAAATGAAGCACGTTCAAAAGAAGTACAAGTTGCGTTGAGCAACTCACTTGGTTTTGGCGGGCACAATGCGACAATTATCTTCAAAAAATATGAAGCGTAATATGTCTTAAGAAGGCGGCGATCTATAAACAGATCGCCGCCTTTTTGCATATGATGAAAATGGAGGTGTTCAGCGGTATGGGTCTGATCAATACACAATATCTCATTGAGCAATCATCATCATTTCAGGAGCTGGCGGCACGTTTTGTCCCTTATTTTAAAGGAGCGGATAAAAAAGAAGGATCATCTATTCTCGCCCATTTACAACATCACGGAATGGTGCGATCATGGAACGCCTGCCTGGAAATGATCGACAAGCTCAAAGAAAAAGGGTATTTCCAGCTTGTGATGAAAGAATACAAAGCGCTGCAAAAAAAGTGGGGAGGTCCTGATGTCCCTGTCTTTATTTTGCCTGTTAATGAGAGCAGCAAAGAGATCAGAGAACAATTTTACTTTCAATCCGGCATGGCATTTGATGACAAAATCTTTCTTTTTTTATCCCCGCATACACCGAAGGAGCGAATCGGTACGTTGCTGACGCATGAATATCACCATGTATGCAGGTTGCATTTTCTCACGAAAGAAGAAAAAGATTTTACATTCCTTGATACAATCATGATGGAGGGGCTCGCTGAATATGCTGTGTATCATAGATATGGAGAAAGCTATACAGCAAAGTGGACGACTTTATATGACGAATCGCAGCTGCAGCGCATGTACAAGAAATGGGTATCCAGTCACCTTTATCAGAAAGTGCAGGACGACGAAAGGCTGATACAGAATCTCCTTTATGGAAAAGGGAACTACCCCAAAATGCTTGGCTATGCCACTGGATTTTATATCGTGAAAAAGTATTTCGATGAGCACCGAATCAGCGAGGAGTCTATGATTGCGGAGCCAGCAGAAACGTTTTTAAAGGCGATAGAATCATAAAGACAAACATTCACAAAAAAAGTGACATATTACAATTTTACTAAATACTTCTTGATTTCGTCATGCTGATGTAATAATATACAAATATAAATTTTGATAATTCTTTTTATTCTAAAAAGACGGAATTTTTCGATTCGGTTCATTTGATCTATGGAGAAAGGGGCGAATGCATGAGCACACTGCTTGAAGTGCAAAACTTAAAAACCTATTTTTTTCGAAAAAAGGAACCAATACCTGCTGTTGATGGCGTTGATTTTAGTATCAAAAAAGGGGAAACAGTCGCATTAGTCGGTGAGTCTGGGTCTGGTAAAAGTATTACGTCTTTATCCATCATGGGTCTGATTAATGGGACTGGTGGGAAGATTATGGATGGTTCCATTAAGCTTGATGGAAAAGACCTTGTTACATATAGTGAAAAGGAATTGTGCAATATTCGTGGTAATGATGTATCCATGATCTTTCAGGAACCCATGACCTCACTTAATCCCGTCTTAACCATCGGGGAACAAATAACAGAAATCCTCATTTACCACAAAAAACTTTCAAAAAAAGAAGCGACCAAAAAAGCGATTGACTTGCTAAAGCTTGTAGGCTTTTCCAGGCCAGAACAAATCATCAAAGATTACCCGCACCGTTTATCCGGCGGTATGCGTCAACGAGTCATGATCGCCATTGCGCTAAGCTGTGATCCGAAGCTCCTCATTGCGGATGAGCCGACTACTGCGCTCGATGTGACCATACAAGCCCAGGTGCTGACCTTAATGAAAGATTTATGTTCGACCTTTGGTACATCTATACTTCTCATTACGCATGATTTAGGTGTTGTGTCGGAAGTAGCAGACCGTGTCATTGTCATGTACTGCGGACAGGTTGTTGAAAATGGAACCGTTGAAGAGTTGTTTGATCAGCCGCTTCACCCATACACAGAAGGACTGCTTGAATCCATTCCAGTCATTGACGGAGACATTCAGCCATTAACGGCGATAAAAGGAAATGTCCCTGCGCCAGATCAGCTTCCCGCAGGATGCCGTTTTGCGCCAAGATGCCCGAAAGTAATGGAACGCTGCATAGGTGAATTGCCCAAACTGACAACCTTTGAAAATGGTAGAAGCGTCAGGTGTTTCTTATATGAGGAGGCAAGCCAAACATGACACTTGCTGAAAACCAACCATACATGACAGATCGATCTGAGAAAGAAACCATCCTGGAATTAAAAAATATACGAAAACACTTTCCGATTAAAGCTGGGGTGCTGCAAAAGAAAGTAGGAGCAGTCAAAGCGGTTGACGGCATCGACTTAAACATTTATAAAGGCGAAACGTTAGGCATCGTTGGAGAGTCTGGATGCGGTAAATCCACATTAGGACGGACGATGATTCGTTTATATGAACCAACAGAAGGACAAATTCTATTTAAAGGGCAAGATATCTCTCATGTATCTGAATCAAAACTAAGACAATCAACAAGGAAAAACATCCAAATGGTTTTTCAAGATCCCTTTGCATCACTCAACCCTAGAAAAACACTTCGAAGTATCATCAAAGAACCCTACAAAACACATCACTTATATTCCTTAAAAGAAAGAAATGAAAAAGTAGAACAGCTTTTATCCAAAGTCGGCCTTCACCCAAGTTTTGCGAATCGATACCCGCACGAATTTTCCGGTGGACAAAGGCAGCGGATCGGTATCGCTCGTGCACTTGCCATGAATCCTGAAATGATCATAGCAGATGAGCCTGTTTCAGCGCTTGACGTCTCCATTCAGGCGCAGGTCATCAATTTGATGGAAGAGCTTCAAGAAGAGTTTGACCTCACGTATCTATTCATCTCTCACGATCTCAGTGTGGTCCGCCACATTAGTGATCGAGTGGGCGTCATGTATCTTGGCAAAATGATGGAACTGGCGGATAAGCATAGCCTGTACGATGATCCGCTTCATCCGTATACACAGGCGCTTTTATCTTCCGTTCCAGTCACCCGTAAAAAAGGTCAGGTGAAAAGGGAACGGATTATGCTGCAAGGTGATTTACCAAGCCCTGCAAACCCGCCTAAAGGCTGTGTGTTTCATACAAGATGCCCGCATGCGAAAGAAGTCTGTAAAGAAAAAGCACCACAATTTCAAGAATTAAAAACGAACCACTTTGTGGCCTGCCACCTCTACGACGCTTGATCACGTTTGTATGATCTCATCTTTGAGAGGGGTGATAAAACGGGCTTCTGTCATCATTTTTTAAAAAAGATAGGGGGAATTGTCTATGAAAGATAGAAAGAGAAAGTCCATTTTGGTCAGTTTGCTGCTGATCTTTACATTGATCCTTGCTGCTTGTTCTGGTGGAAATAAAACGTCTGGAGACAGTGAAAAGAAATCCACAGGTAAACCTGTACAAGGCGGCGATCTTGTCATTGGTTCGATTGCAGAGCCTACATTATTTAACTCACTTTACTCAACAGACGTAGCAAGTTCTGATATTGAAGAAAGAATCTATAGCTTTTTACTACAAACAGATGGAAAGCTAAACCCACAGCTGGCGTTGGCAGAAGATATTAAAGAATCCGATGACGGCAAACAGTTTGATGTGACCATTAGAAAAGGCGTGAAGTTTCATGATGGAGAAGAACTGACTGCTGATGATGTTGTGTTTACATACAGCATTCCGATCAATAAGGATTACAATGGTGAGCGTGGATCAGGCTTTGAAGTATTAGAGTCTGTCAAAAAAACAGGGGACTATTCGGTCGAATTTAAGCTGAATAAAAAAGATCCATATTTTTATAATGTCACGCTAGGAAGCTATGGCATTTTACCAAAGCATATTTTAGGTGATGTCCCTATAAAGGATCTTGGCGAAAATGAATTTAACCGAAAAAATCCAATCGGCTCCGGCCCATTTAAATTTGCCGAGTGGAAAGAAGGAGACTATGTCAAACTTGAAGCATTTGATGACTATTGGGATGGACGGCCATACCTTGATACAGTCACCATTAAAACGATTCCTGATCAAAATGCAGCCATGGCCCAGCTATCCGCAGGTGATATTGATTTCTTTGCAGTGCCTGGAGCAGAACTGCAAACAGCTGAAAAAGTCAGCAACATCAAAATCGAATCTGATCTAGGGCTAAATTATTCATATATTGGCTGGAATCAGAAAAACGAACTGTTCAAAAGTAAAAAAGTCCGTCAAGCGCTTACCCATGCCATTGATCGTCAAACGATTGTCGATCAAGTGTTAGATGGAGACGGGAAAGTAGCCAACATCCCAGAAAGCCCGCTGTCATGGAACTACCCTAAAAATGAAAATGTCCCAGTATTTGAATTTGATCAAGAAAAAGCGAAAAAGATGCTGAAGGAAGAAGGCTGGGAGGATACAGATGGAGATGGTTATCTTGATAAGGACGGTAAGAAGTTCTCCTTCGTCTTGAAGACGAACCAAGGAAACAAAGTCCGTGAAGATATTGCTGTCGTTGTCCAGCAGCAGCTCAAAGAAATTGGCATTGAAGCAAAACCGCAAATTGTGGAGTTCAGTGCATTAATCGAACAAACAACCCCGCCCAAATGGGATTATGATGCGTTATTACTCGGCTGGAGCTTAGCGACATTCCCTGACCAATACAGCATTTTCCATTCAAGTCAGTCTGAAAAAGGCTTAAATAACATTTGGTATAAAAATGAAGAAGTCGATAAACTGCTAGTTGATGCCAAAAACTTGAGTGATCGAAAAGAGTATTCAAAGGCATATGAAAAAATTTATGAGCTGATTGCAGAAGACCAGCCGTATACGTTCCTTTATTATGCCAACTCACATCGCGCGATGCCATCTAATCTACAAGGCTACTCTTACCACCCGAAAGATGAATATTACAAAATCGAAAAATGGTGGATTGAACAGTAGTCTGCAAGTGAAGAAGGGGAGGTGTCTCCCCTTTTTTCATCATAGTATGGCCATCCGATGAAAAAGGAGTTGTGCACATGGTTACATATATCATTAGAAGGACACTGCTTTCCATCCCGATTTTGTTTGGTATTACGATTTTGTCCTTTGCGATTATGAAAGCAGCACCAGGCGATCCGATGTCACTCATGATGGACCCGACCATTAGTGCCGCAGACCGGGAAGCCTTTATTGATAAGTACGGCTTGAACGATCCTGAATATGTGCAATATATGAAATGGCTCGGTAATATGCTTCAAGGTGACTTTGGCACATCCATCGTAAAAAAAGGAACGCCCGTGGCTGATTTGATTTTTGCCCGGCTGCCAAATACCCTCATCCTCATGATCTTTTCTACATTAGTTGCCCTGATCATTGCCATCCCATTTGGTGTTCTTTCAGCAAAACGTCCGTATACAAAACTTGACTATGGTATTACGGTTACATCATTTATCGGACTGGCTATTCCGAATTTCTGGTTTGGTTTGATCCTTATAATGGTGTTATCAGTGAATTTAGGATGGTTTCCGACCGGGGGTGTCTCTACCTTAAATGCAGATTTTAATCTATTTGACCGGCTTCATCATATTATTTTACCTGCCTTTGTTTTAGCAACGGCTGATATGGCCGGCCTTACACGTTATACAAGGTCAAGTATGCTCGATGTGATGCGGCAGGATTACATTCGTACGGCGCGAGCGAAAGGTTTTAGAGAGAACAAAGTCATCTTCAAACATGGATTGAGAAACGGTCTGATGCCTGTTATTACGATCTTTGGACTCATGATTCCATCCTTTATTGGCGGCGCGGTCGTGGTGGAACAAATCTTCACATGGCCAGGGCTTGGGAAGCTGTTTATCGATTCTGCTTTTTCAAGAGATTATCCCGTCATTATGGCGATGACTGTTATCTCTGCTGTGCTCGTGGTCGTTGGAAACTTAATAGCGGATATTCTCTATGCGATCGTTGATCCGCGTATTGAATATTAGAAGGGAGCTGAAGCACAATTGGCACAACCTAATATGGGAACACCTTCTGTTGATCTCAAATTAAAAGAAGGCCTTCCGCCAAAACCAGAGACGATGCTTCGTTTATTTTGCGAGAAATTTTTCAAAAATAAATTGGCGGTTGCCGGCTCCGCTATTTTATTGGTCATTATCTTTTCTGCTATTTTCGCCCCGGTGATCGCACCTTACGCACCGGAACAGCAAGACTTATTGAAACGGCTACAGCCTCCAAGTGCAGAGCATTTTATGGGAACCGACAAGTTTGGCCGAGATATTTTTTCAAGGGTGCTATACGGAGCGAGGGTGTCTCTATTAGTTGGCTTTGTCTCAGTAGTCGGAGCCATCACCATTGGTACCGTCATTGGGGCGGTAGCGGGATACTTTAAAGGCTTTGTCGATTCTGTGCTCATGAGAATGGTGGATGTGGTATTGTCTATTCCAGATATTTTTCTCTTGATCACGCTAGTGACAATTTTTAAACCGGGTATTGATAAATTGATTTTAATCTTTGCGCTGACTGGCTGGACAACAACCGCCAGGCTGATCCGCAGTGAATTCTTGTCACTTCGCACAAGAGAATTCGTACTCGCAGCAAGAACGATCGGAACGAAAAACCATGTCATCATCTTTTCGCATATTTTACCGAACTGTATCGGCCCTATTATTGTGTCTGCTACATTAAAAGTCGGTTCTGTTATTTTAGCTGAGTCGACACTTAGCTATCTAGGGTTCGGCATCCAGCCTCCAACGGCGAGCTGGGGAAACATGCTTCAAGATGCACAAAATTTCTCCATTATGGTGCAAGCATGGTGGTATCCACTGTTCCCAGGTTTACTGATTCTACTTACCGTTTTATGCTTTAACTTCTTAGGTGATGGACTGAGAGATGCCCTTGATCCTAAAAAGCTAAAATAAGGTTCTTCTTATAGAAAATCGTGAAAGGACTCTGCGAGACGTTCTCCTTTTCCCAGGAAATAAAGCCGTCCTTCCGTCAGGGAGAAGTTTTAATAAAGTTGGAATAATTTCTCTATCCCTTGCCCATACTGTGGACAACAGTTTTTAAAAAGTGAGGGATTGGTTATGTTATTTCTTCATGACGTATGGGTGAATTGGTTTGAAGGGGAAGAGAATGGCTATAATGTGTGCCATTTTCATGAGTGGCGCAAGGAGGACAGCGTGGAGCTGTTAGATCAAGTGCCTTTACTCAAGGTGCAGAGTCCTTTGTTTGATTACATAGAGAATGATCTATCAGAGCTGCCGAAGACGCTGCTAGAGTCTGTATTTGAGAAATCATATATTCGAAAAAATCATGAACGCCGTAAATTAGAGTATTGCTTTGTGGTCACGGACGGGATTAGAATCATTGCTGTGGATACGATTGGTTATTCCATCCCTGTGAGAAAGAGCCGATTGATTCCAAGACAGGAGCAATTGGTGTATGAAATGGTGAAAGATGTGAAGGCAGAGGAGTATGAATTCACAACAGACAGCCTTGAATCGACGAAAGAATATCACATCCTATCATTACCACCGCAGCATATCAGCGGATTAACGAGAAAAGAAAGACAGCTGAAGCAGCTGATGTTTATGGCGCTAGATCAACTAAAGGGGCTTCAAAACCGGGCAGAAATTGCCTATTGGTATACAGAATGGAATCCGCGCATGTACAACCAGATCAAACGAATGTCTTTCGAGGAAATTTGGAACATGCTTTATAACGAAACCATTGATGGATGGTCAGAAAACCATTTAGCCTTTTGTGAAAAAATGATTAAAGGACAGCCATTTTTTGAAAAACTTTGGGAAATGGAAAACGAATCAAAAGTGAATTAGAAAAAGCTTGCAGCTGAATATGCTGCAAGCTTGTTTTATTTGCGTTTCCGGCCAAGACCCATTGCATTCTCCATTTTTTTCAGCATTTTGTTTGCCGCACGGTTTGCCTTTTCAGCACCCTCATCTAAAATGCGATCAAGCTCATCTGACTCAATGAGTTCATAATAGCGATCTTGAATTGGTTTTAACGCATCCACGACCACGTTCGCAAGATCTCCCTTAAATTCACCATAACCTTTACCTTCGTATTTTTGTTCAAGCTCTGCAATCGATACGTTCCCTAATACAGAATAAATCGTCAGCAAGTTGGCAATTCCAGGTTTGTTTTCTTTGTCATATTTGACGATGCCCTCTGAATCAGTCACAGCACTTTTGATTTTCTTTTCAAGCTGTTTTGGCTCATCTAATAAGGTAATGAAAGATTTTTGGTTCGGATCAGATTTGCTCATCTTTTTCGTTGGGTCTGTTAAAGACATAATCCGAGCGCCTTCTTTTGGAATTTTGACTTCAGGTACAGTAAAGATGTCGTTATACTTTCGGTTAAAGCGTTCAGCAAGCGTTCTCGTTAATTCAAGATGCTGCTTTTGATCTTCTCCTACAGGAACTAAGTCCGTACCGTATAACAAAATATCGCCAGCCATTAATGGCGGATACGTTAATAGTCCTGAAACGACTGCTTCCTTACCAGCAGATTTGTCCTTAAATTGAGTCATTCTTTCTAATTCCCCAATATAAGCGATACATTGCAGCATCCATCCTGCCTGGGCGTGGGCAGGTACCTCTGATTGGATAAACAATGTTGCCTTCTCAGGATCAAGTCCCACTGCCAAATAAAGAGCGGCTAAGCTTCTAATATTTTGTCGAAGGGCTAAACGATCCTGACTCACCGTAATGGCATGCTGATCGACCACACAAAAGTAGCCGTTGTAATCATGCTGAAGATCGACAAATTGCTTCATCGCTCCAATGTAGTTCCCCAATGTCACAGAACCGCTAGGCTGAATGCCTGAGAAAATCGTCTTTTTTGTCATACTAAAACCTCTTTTCTTCAATATAAAAAGGCCCACCCATCACTTTTCAACAGAAAAGGGACGAATGAACCGTGGTACCACCCTTGTTATTTCAAATCAGAAATCACTCAAGACGTTGATATCGGAGACTGCTCCGTCTAAGCCTACTCACTCTATCAAGTGTTCGGTTAGCTGCTCCAAAGCCCATTCCATACATGCCATTATCTGCTTGCACCAACCGCAGACTCTCTGTAAATGGTGAATATATGTACTCTTCTTTTTCATCGCAAAAATGTAATTTCATTCATTATAAATAAGCAAAAATCAAAAGTCAAAACCTACATATAATAAATCAAGAGCAATATTAACATTTCAATGAGTAAACTCAAACCTAATGTTCTTAAGGTTGAAAAGTTACTTTGAAAAGATGATGATAAATGTTTGTTTAAACTGTCATCAACATGGTCCTTTTGCTTATTTAAAGAATCAAACACCTTTCGGAAGCTGTAAGATATTTGATCAAAAAATCCACTTTTTAAAGTGATGAACGATAACCACACTAGCAAAGTGCCAGAAGCTAAATAAAATGTGATGTTAATCATGCTTAAGAAAGATATGTGCCCATAAAAGAGGAAGCTTAAAATGAAAACAAGGCCATTAGAACTAAGTAAAAGAGTAAAAAATCTAATAACAATCACTCCTGCGCATTAAAACTTTACTGTACTAAAATAGCAATAAAAACATTTAATTCAAGACTTTCACTATATAAGAAAAACGAAACAAGGAACGAAGCTGTTGTTTTAATCAATTTCTTGATATCAGTTTACAATGAATCATGAAGATTGCCAATTGTATAGACAGGATTACCTCTGATTAGGTATTTAAGATCACAAAATCTCAGAAAAATAACCAAATTATTTCAATTTTTTAATAAAAATATTAAAAAACAGTGGAAATATGAAAATTTTCTTAAAAAAATGAATGCACAATTACTTATTTGCTAGTATAATAGTTCCTGTAGTTCATTTATGAAGGGGAGGTCAACAACTAGATGAAAAAGTCTAAATTTTCACTGCTTTTAGTTTTTTTATTGGTGCTGACTATTTTTGTATCTGCATGTTCAGGTAAACAAAGTAGCGACAAGGGCACTGCATCCAAAGATTCAAAACAAGAGGCTACAATTTTAGAATCACAGGAAATGCCTGCAATGGATACAATCCAAGCGAGTGATACAATCAGTTTTACGACTATGAATAACGTGTTTGAAGGTTTGTATCGTTTCAACGATAAAGAAGAATTAGTGCCTGGTATGGCTGATGGGGAACCAGTTGCTAACAAAGATAAAACAGTTTACAACATCAAAATTAAAGATGCAAAATGGTCTAATGGTGACCCAGTTAAAGCTCAAGACTTCGTATATGCATGGCAACGTGCTTTAGATCCAGAACAAAAGTCTGAGTATGGCCCATATATGATGGTTGGTAAAATTAAGAATGCTGATAAAGTATACAACAAAAAAGCAAAGCCTGAGGAACTAGGAATTAAAGCTGTAAGCGATAAAGAACTGCAAATTACACTTGAAAAACCAATTCCTTACTTCCAATCTCTGCTTTCATTCCCAACATTCTACCCAGTGAATGAAAAGTTCGTTAAAGAACAAGGTGACAAATATGCGAAGACTGCAAAGAACCTTGTATACAACGGACCATTTGAACTTTCTTCTTGGGATGGCCCACAAGCAACTACTTGGGAATACAAAAAGAATGAAGAATATTGGGACAAAAAGAACGTCTCTATGACAAAACTTACTTTTAAAGTATCTAAAGATCCACAAGCAGCTGTTAACGCATTTGAAGCGGGAGAAGCTGATATTACACCTAAATTATCAACACCTGCCATCATCTCTCAATACGAAGGTGATAAGCGGATGAAAAGATTACTAGAACCTACTGTGTTCTGGTTGAAAATGAACCAAGGAAATAAATCTTTAAAGAATGAAAACGTTCGTCGCGCAATTGCAACGGCAATTGATAAAGAAGCGTTTGTAAATGATGTGTTGCAGAATGGTTCAGTTGCTGCATACTATCAAATTCCAAAAGATTTCGTACATGATGAAAGCGGAAAAGACTTCCGTGATGGAATGCCTAAATACTTAGAAACTAATAAAGATGAAGCGAAAAAGCTTTTTGAAAAAGGGTTGAAAGAATTAGGAACGTCTAAAGTAACGCTTAATTACTTAGGTGATGATTCTGAGACAGCTAAAACAATCGGTGCTTTCATTAAAGATCAGCTCGAGAAAACTTTACCTGGCTTAGATATCAATATTCAAAGTGTTCCTTTCGCTACTCGTATTGATCGTGATAAGAAAGAGGATTACGATCTTCAGATGGCTGGATGGGGTCCAGATTACCTTGATCCGATCACGTTCTCTGACTTGTTCATCACAGGTGGCGGAAACAACCACATGGGTTACTCAGATAAAAAATATGATCAGTTGTTAAAAGATGCATCTGGCAAATTAGCTGCAAAACCTGAAGAACGCTGGAAAGCTTTACAAGAAGCTGAAAAAGTATTATTACAAGATGACGCAGCACTTTCACCAATTTATCAGAGAGCAACTAACTATCTGATTAATAACAAAGTAAAAGGATTTGTCATTCACAAAGTTGGACCTGAATTCAGCTACAAATGGATGAAAATTGAAGGATAATTAACAATCTTATAGAAAAGAGAGTGTATTCTCTGAATATACTCTCTTTTTCACTGAGAGAAATATGTCGAAATATACAGAAAAGTCAGTTTTATCAGGAGGTGCAAGTATGCTGAAATACTTAATTAGACGGGTTGCCTACATGGTTGTTACCCTCTTCATCATTGTTTCAATCACTTTTTTCTTAATGAAACTTATTCCGGGTTCTCCTTTTGTTAATGCGCAAAAGTTGTCAGAAGCTCAACAAGCTGTACTTAATGCAAAATATGGACTAGATCAGCCAATTCCTGTTCAATATTTTCATTACATGATTAATACATTCACTGGGGATTTAGGTGTTTCATTCCAATTCAACAATACCTCCGTAACAGAACTTCTTTCATATCGAGTAGGACCATCTGCTGTCCTAGGCCTTCAAGCGATTATTTTAGGAACGATTGTTGGTATCTTTTTGGGAGTAGTTGGAGCTTTAAGACAGAACACATGGGTGGATTACTCTGCTACTTTCTTGGCAGTTATCGGTAAATCAATTCCGAGTTTTGTATTCGCTGGATTACTTCAGTACTATATTGCGGTGAAATTGGGGTTATTACCAACTCAATTTTGGAATGGGTTTGAATATACAATTTTACCTACTATAGCGTTAGCAATGTTCCCTATCTCCATTTGTGCTCGTTTTATGAGAACAGAAATGGTTGAAGTACTTGAGACAGATTACATTTTGCTTGCAAAAGCAAAAGGAGCAGGCTATTTTGAGATCGCATTTAAACATGCAATGAGAAATGCTTTAATACCTGTTGTCACAGTACTTGGTCCATTGACTGTTAGTTTAATGACGGGATCACTAGTAATAGAAAAAATCTTCTCAATTCCTGGAATTGGTGAGCAGTTTGTTAAAGCCATTACAGTAAACGACTACCCAGTCATCATGGGTACAACTATCTTATTTGCCGTTCTTTTTGTAGTGGTTGTATTTATTGTCGATATTCTATATGGAATTATCGATCCTAGAATTCGTGTAGCGGGAGGTAACAAATAATGAAACAGCAAGAAGAAAATATTGATAAAAGTCTGTTTGAACCCGCTGGTGTTGATACATTATCTGCTGAAAAAATTGAAAAACCAAGTCTAAATTATTGGCAAGACGCATGGCTTAGAATTAAAAAGAATAAAGCCGCTGTTGTTAGTATGGTGATTTTATTTTTAATTGTATTCATGGCGCTCGTCGGACCATTAATTAGTGGCAAAGACTTTAGTACTCAAACAACGTCTGAAGCGAACTTACCGCCTCGAATCCAAGGATTAGAGCATGTTAGTTTCTTACCTTTTACTGGTGAAAGAACACTAAAAAATGGTGATGTGGTTAATCCATATGAACAAAAAGGGATTGAACATTACTACTGGTTCGGTACCGATAATCTTGGGAGAGATCTATTTACACGTGTGTGGAAAGGAACTCAAATCTCACTGCTTATTGCTGTTGTTGCAGCTGTGATCGATTTAATTATTGGTGTTGCCTACGGCGCTATTTCTGGTTATTTCGGTGGGAAAATTGATAATGCGATGCAGCGTATTTTGGAAGTTCTAATGGGGATTCCAAACTTAATCGTTGTCATATTAATGATTCTCGTCTTAAAACCAGGGATTATTCCAATTATTATTGCACTAAGTATTACCGGGTGGATCAGTATGGCTAGGGTCGTGCGTGCTCAAGTCATGAAGCTGAAAGAACAGGAATATGTACTAGCCGCTAGAACTTTGGGATTAAGTAACTTTAAAATTATCTTTAAGCACATGTTGCCAAACTTAACAGGTGTGATGATTATTAATACAATGTTCACTATTCCTAGTGCGATCTTCTTTGAAGCTTTCTTAAGCTTTATTGGATTAGGTCTGCAAGAGCCGCAAGCTTCACTAGGGACATTAATTGAAGATGGGTTTAAATCAATGATCGCTTTCCCATATCAGATGGTTTATCCAGCAATTATCATTAGTGTTATCATGATCGTCTTTAACCTTGTTGCCGACGGTGTGAGAGATGCACTTGATCCAAAAATGAAAGATTAGTACGGGGCGGTGATGTTGATGAATAAACAAGAAACGATTTTAAAAGTAAATGACTTAAATATTTCATTCCACACATTTGCTGGCGAAGTTAAGGCAATTCGAGGTGTGAATTTTGAATTGAAAAAAGGTGAGACGCTTGCCATTGTTGGAGAATCAGGCTCTGGTAAATCGGTAACTTCTAAATCAATTATGGGTCTGCTTCCTAAATCTAACTCCGAAGTGAAAAAAGGAGAGATTTTGTTTCAAGGTAAAAACCTAACAAAACTTTCTGACAAACAGATGCAGAAAATAAGAGGGAAAGATATTGCCATGGTCTTTCAAGATCCAATGACATCTTTGAATCCGACTATGACAATTGGCAAGCAAATTATAGAACCCATCTTAAAACATCAAAATGCAAGTAAAGAAGAAGCTAAAAAAAGAGCACTTGAGCTTTTGAGTCTTGTAGGTATTCCGAAACCGGAACAGAGGTTCAAGCAATACCCTCATCAATTTTCTGGTGGGATGCGACAAAGGGTTGTCGTTGCAATAGCTCTTGCTTGTAATCCGAAAATTTTAATTGCAGATGAGCCAACTACTGCTTTAGATGTAACCATTCAAGCCCAAATCTTAGAACTGATGAAAGATCTTCAAAAGAAGATTGAAACATCTATCATCTTTATCACACATGATTTAGGGGTCGTTGCGAATGTAGCAGATCGTGTAGCGGTTATGTATGGTGGTCAAATTGTTGAAATTGGCACCGTAGATGAGATTTTCTATAACCCAAAACATCCATATACTTGGGGATTACTGAGCTCTATGCCAAGTCTTGATGCAAAAGAGGAGAAATTGTTTGCCATTCCAGGTACGCCGCCTGATTTGTTGAATCCTCCAAAAGGAGACCCGTTTGCGGCTAGAAATCAATTTGCAATGAAAATTGATTTTGAACAGCAGCCGCCTTTATATCAAGTATCAGAAACTCATTTTGCAGCTACATGGCTTTTACATCCTAACGCACCAAAAGTAGAACCTCCTGAATCAATTAAGCAAAGAATGCGACAATTTAATGCGCAAAAAGGGGGGGATCACATTGAGTGAAAAAGATGTTATTTTACAAGTGAAAAATCTTAAGCAATATTTTAATGTAGGTAAACCTAATGAAGTAAAAGCTGTTGATGATGTCAGCTTTGACATTTATAGAGGTGAAACATTGGGCCTTGTAGGTGAATCTGGTTGCGGGAAATCCACTACTGGGAGAACCATCATTCGTCTATACAATGCAACAGGTGGCGAAGTTATTTTTAACGGGCAGAATGTGCATGATAAAAAATCAACAACAGATCTTAAACAATTTAACCGAAAAATGCAAATGATCTTTCAGGATCCATATGCCTCCCTCAATCCAAGAATGAAAGTTGTGGATATTATTGCTGAGGGTATCGATATTCATGGTCTTGCAAAATCAGCACAAGCACGTAAAGACCGTGTGTATCAATTGCTTGAAACGGTTGGTTTGAATAAAGAGCACGCAAATAGATACCCACATGAATTTTCAGGCGGTCAAAGGCAGCGTATTGGGATTGCTCGTGCGTTAGCTGTTGAGCCGGATTTCATCATTGCCGATGAGCCAATCTCTGCACTAGATGTGTCGATCCAAGCGCAGGTCGTCAACTTAATGAAAGAACTGCAAGAAGAAAAGGGCTTAACGTATTTATTCATTGCCCATGACCTTTCCATGGTGAAATATATCAGCGATCGTATCGGCGTGATGTATTTTGGGAAATTGGTTGAGCTGGCACCAGCGAATGAATTATATGAAAACCCGCTTCATCCATATACAAAATCATTACTATCTGCGATTCCGCTTCCAGATCCTGATTATGAGCGTAACCGCAAACGGATTAAATACGATCCATCTGTTCATAAAGGAACAAATACGGAATTTCGTGAAGTGAAGCCAGGTCACTTTGTCAGCTGTACTGAGGAAGAATTCAAAGAGATCAAAGCAAAACAATAAGAACAGAGAAGAAGCACTGCGATATCAGTGCTTCTTTTTTTATTTTACAAAAAAACAAGTTGATGGTAATTTTTATGTAAAATGAGTAAGCTAGGAGGAAATCAAATGTTGTTATGGAAGACGTTTCGCTATTCATGTCTTCACTTTTTTATCGTCACGATGCTTTTTTCAATATCTTTTTTATCTAAACCAAACGGAGGAAAGTGGATGATCGCATTTTTAGTGCTCATTTGCATCATTTCGTTTTCGGTTGAATTTGCTCTGTATCGGCGCACGAATAAACAGAAGGAAGAAGTCCGGCGTATGAAGAACCTTTATTTCATCATGTTTCAGATTGCCATGACACTTCTTTTGTTTGCTTGCTTTCAAATGCTCATGAATCGTTCGATATAAAACTTTTTTGCTTTCTCTTGAAAAAAAGTGAAACCACTAATGGCATTGATGCGTCTTACTAGTACAGGCGTTTAAATAGCAGGAAATCGGGAATAGATAAGGAAGTGGTTCTTAACTACATCATAAGGAGCGGATCCATGAATTGGTATGAAAAGCTCAGTGAATACTTCCCGATAGAAGAAATGAAGTCAAAAGAGCATATGGAAGCTTTATTAAAGGAAAGAAGTGATATTTATCATAAAGAAGAAGGGCCTCATCATGTGATGATGTACGCTGAATTTGATTCTTTCATCTTTATTGATTATTTATTTGTTTCCAAGGATGCAAGAGGTGAAGGCCTCGGCTCAAAGCTCATTCATAAGCTGAAGGAAAAAAGAAAACCGATCTTGCTTGAGGTCGAGCCTGTAGATGAAGATGATGCAGATACTGCAAAACGCCTAAAGTTTTATCAGAGAGAGCACTTCAAGCATGCTGAATCAATTGGTTATAAACGCAGGTCACTTGCAACGAATGAAGTGAACCGCATGGAAATTCTTTATTGGTCGCCTCGTACAGATAATGAGGAAGAAATGATGGAGGCCATGAGAAAGACGTACGAAAGAATCCATACGTATAAAGACGAAGAATGGTATGGACAATCGTATGAGGATGTTGATGATGTGCTGAAGCTCGTTGAAAATAGAAAACAAAAAAATATTTTCGATCATCTCGACTAAATGAGAATGTTCAGACTTCAAACATCAGCACAAAAAGAATGAAATTGTCTAGTTTTTGTCACAAAAATTGCAAGAAAATCTGTTCACACTTACTTTTTTATAGTATAATCACTATAAAGATTACTTATTTAGAACAATTTTAATTTAAGAATACAGATCAATATTCATTCTACAAATTGAGGAGTGAAGATTTATGGTAACATTATACACATCACCAAGCTGTACATCATGTAGAAAAGCAAGAGCGTGGTTAGAAGAGCACAATATTCCATACCAAGAGAGAAATATCTTTTCTGAGCCTCTTTCAATCGATGAAATCAAAGAGATTCTTCGTATGACGGAAGATGGTACAGATGAAATTATCTCAACACGTTCTAAAGTATTCCAAAAACTAAATGTAAATGTTGAGACATTGCCGCTTCAACAATTGTATAAACTAATCAATGAGCACCCTGGTCTTCTAAGACGTCCAATTATTTTGGACGAAAAAAGACTGCAAGTTGGGTACAACGAAGATGAAATTAGACGTTTCCTTCCTAGAACGGTTCGTACATTCCAACTTCGAGAAGCTCAGCGACTTGCTAACTAATAGACAACACGAAAAGCTGCCGATCATTTGGCAGCTTTTTTTATTTATTTTCAGCCGTTTGTTCGTAAAAGAGACTGGCTAAAATAACGGTTGCGACGGTTAAAAAAGGAAGCAACAATTCAAGTGTAGTATGCTGCGCCATAAATTCATTCAGTTTTACATCACGGACAATCATTTCTCCGCCAGTAAAAGCTAAAAGGGCACTCCCTCCGTATAAAAGAATCGGAAACTTGGTTAGTGCTGCATGAATCAGCTTACTCCCCCAAATAATAATCGGGACTGAAATCATTAAGCCAAAGGCAGTGAGCACCATGTTCCCCTTAGCCGCCCCTGCAACAGCAATCACATTATCAAGTGACATAAAAAGATCTGCAATCACGATGGTCTGAACAGCACGCCAAAGGGAGCCGCTGCTTTTAATCCGAATGGATTCTTTCTTTTGTTCAATTAACAAATTGTATCCTATATAAAGGAGAAAGAGACCGCCGATAAATTGCAAATATGGGATGGTCAATAAATAAACGGCAGCACCAGTCATGGTAATTCTCATCAGCACTGCCAAAAGTGTGCCGATCCATATGGCTTTGTTTCGTTTTTCATTTGATAAGCTTCGACTGGCCATCGCAATGATTAATGCATTATCTCCGCCTAATATGAGGTCTATGCCAATAATCATCAGTAAGGATACGATCCACTCTGTTTCCATCCAGTTCACCTCATTTCACTAAAATAGCTCGTACAACCAATATATGAGGACAATTCAAATATATGTTTCTGCAAGTTTTCTCTGCAAAAAATGCGTTTTTATTTCTTTTATTCATGTTTTATCATAAAATAGACAGTACACAGCAATACCTCATTTCTTTAAATGGTTAACATGTAGACGGAACGGGTAAAGTGTAGTAAAGTACTATTAATTGGGAGCTTGTATGTCCCTTCAACATCTTATATAGAAGGGAAGGTTGGCAAAATGGAAATCGAAAGAATAAATGAACATACAGTCAAATTTTATATTTCCTACGGTGATATTGAAGATCGCGGTTTTGACCGTGAAGAGATTTGGTATAATCGTGAGCGCAGTGAAGAGCTGTTCTGGGAAGTGATGGACGAAGTGCACGAAGAAGAAGAATTTGCAGTAGAGGGACCACTTTGGATTCAAGTACAGGCACTTGATAAAGGTCTTGAAATTGTCGTGACAAAAGCCCAACTTTCTAAAGATGGACAAAAGCTCGAATTGCCGATTCCAGAAGATAAAAAAGATCAAACAGATGAAGAAAGTTTAGATGCTCTGCTTGATGATTTTCATAAAGAAGAGCAAGATCAAGAAGATCATAATGAGAAGGACAAAAAACTTCAACTTCAGTTCGTATTGAAAATGGATGACTTTGAAGATTTGATTGCACTTTCTCAATTAAATATGCAGGATTTTACGACAAGTTTATATTCGTTTGAAAACCGTTATTATCTATATGTTGACTTCCACGAGGATTTGTCAGATGAGCAGGTGGAGAATAAGCTTAGTATTCTGCTTGAATATGCTCATGAATCAGTGGTCAGCATCTACAGACTGCAAGAATACGGTCAGCTGATTGTCAAAGAGAATGCGCTTGAAACGATTCAACAGCACTTCTCGTAACAACCAAAAGTCGATTTCTATAGAGGAATCGACTTTTTTATCTGAATGAAAAAGTAAATAAAGTGATCGGCAAGGAGAAAATGAAATGAGAAATGTAGTCAAAGTTCTATTTTTTCTTATCATTACGATAGGTGCTTATTTGATTATCCAAATTTTTGCCGGTGATCTAGCGGTAAGTGTATTAAGTTCCGTCAGTGTTCTATTCACTTTATCGATTATCTTCATCGGGTTTGTCATTTTCTTAGAAAACAGAAACCCCTCTCAAACGATTACGTGGCTTGTGCTGCTTGGGAGCTTTCCGCTTTTCGGGTTTTTGTTTTATATTTTCTTTGGACGCAATATTAAAAAGCGCAGACTTTTTGAAAAGAAAGCGGTACTAGACGAACAGCTTGTCCAGGAAGATGAACGTATCCACAGAGAAGCGATTGAAAAAATGACTCATATGGGTGACCATCAGCAGCTCTTATTTAAACTGGCCCACAGACTTGGACATACCCCTATTACGTATCGCACATCCTCTAAAGTTCTGACCAATGGAGAAGAAACGTTCTCTCATATTTTTGAAGAAATCAAAAAAGCAACACATCACATTCACCTAGAATATTATATTCTCCGTCATGATGATCTGGGACAAGAATTAAAGGACATTTTAATCGAGAAAGCAAAAAGTGGTGTGATTGTCCGCTTTTTATATGATGATGTAGGCAGCCTAAAAATCTCCCGTCAATATATTGCTGACTTAGAAAAGGCTGGCGTGCAGATCGTTCCGTTTTTACCAGTGAGACTGCCCTTATTAAATAATAAAATCAACTTCCGAAATCACCGAAAAATCGTGGTGATTGATGGAGAAGTAGGATTTGTCGGCGGGCTAAACATTGGGGACGAATATATGGGGAGAAGCAGACAATATGGATTTTGGCGTGATACGCACCTGATGATTAAAGGTGAGGCCGTTCGTGATTTGCAGCAGATTTTTATGCAGGATTGGTATTACATGACCAACGAAAGGTGCTCGGGTGTGGATTATTTTAAAGATTTCAGTCATATGGAGAGTAGAGCAGAAGGCGTACAAATGATTGCTGGTGGTCCTGATAAACAGTGGGAAGTCATTAAAAATCTCTTTTTCTCCATGATTATCTCCGCCAAAAAATCAATTTGGATTGCTTCACCTTATTTTGTACCTGATGATGATATTTTGTCCGCACTGAAAATTGCTGCTTTGAGCGGAGTCGATGTACGAATCATTGCACCGAAAAATCCAGATAAACGCATCGTATTTCATGCGTCCCGTTCATACTTCCCCGAACTTTTAGAAGCAGGTGCGAAGGTATATGAATATGATCAAGGCTTTATGCATAGTAAGTTTATCATTGTGGATAGTGAGCTAGCATCAATTGGTACAGCAAATATGGATATGAGAAGTTTTCATCTGAACTTTGAAGTGAATGCTTTCCTCTACAAAACAAAAAGCACAGAGAAGCTGGTCAACGACTTCTTAGGTGACTTAGAGCAGTCACATGAAATTGTTCCAGAAGAATTTGCGAAGAGGCCTTTAAGGGTGAGGCTGTTTGAATCAACAGCAAGATTATTATCACCTCTTTTATAAAAATTGTATTTTCCCCCTTTTCTAAAAGGGGGATTTTTTATTTTACTAAGGGAAAGTAGGTTGAAATCGTGTTTTGATACGATAAAAATTCATTTTCGATATTCGCTTCCTGATGAGAGAAAAAGCTATAATACGGTCATCAAAGAGCAAGGGGCGAAATATATGAATGCAGCAATCATGGAGAATGGCAAGCTGATTCGCATCACACAACATCTGACTAAAAGGCGGCTAGAGCATGTAAGAGCTACGTGCAAATTTTACTGTCCTGAATGTAGGCAGGAGGTTCTATTAAAGCTAGGTGAGCATCGTGTCCATCATTTTGCACATAAACAGCTCTCGGCATGTCCATTAGCGTCCACCGGTGAAACAGCTTATCATCAGGCAGGGAAGATTGCTCTTAAGGATTGGCTCACACAGCTTGGATATGAGCCGTTACTAGAGAAGTATGTTTCAAACATTCAGCAGCGCCCTGATGTGACCGTTGCTATAGAAAATAAAAGCTATGCCATCGAATTTCAATGTGCAAATATTTCGTGGAAAGAGCTACATAAACGAACGGAAGGTCTCCGTGCTGCGGGGCTCTATCCTATATGGATCATAGGGGCGAATCGTTTAAAACGAATGGCTGGCCAGCTCTTTTCATTCTCCTCCATTCATTGGGGAATTTTAAGGCAGTCAAAGAATAGGAGACTCATTTTTTATTGTCCGATCCAAAATAGATTCATCCACCTGGATCAACTTCTCGTGTTTCAGCCAACGAAAATATGTGCCTCAATGACCGTTAGACCGCCTTCAGCTTATCGCCAACTACCAGCACTCTTATCTGTTTCCTCGAGCAATCATCAATTGTATAAAGAGTGGCTCAAGTGTATTCGGCAATTTAGGGAGCGGCCACCCCAAATTTTAGCAAATGAAAGCAAGCGTTTAAGAACCATATTTTATGAGCATCATCAAACAGCATGGCCATTTCTACCGACAGAACTATTTATCCCCCTGACAGAAGCATATATCTTTTCAAGCCCTGTTTATGTGTGGCAAGGATGTCTTTATGATTGGATGGTTCGAACGGGAAAAGAACAAGTGACCATTCATCTTCTTTTAAAAGAAATTGAGCGATGTGTCCAGAATAAAGAAGTGAAGCTCCGATATACCAATGTCACAATAGAAGAAATCAAAGAGGTGATCATTTCATATGTACGGGCGCTTGTGAAACTAGGGTTTTTATACATGACGAAAGAGGGTAATTATCAAGTAACGTCGAATCAAAAGCCTATACGAACAGCAGATGAAGCGATAAAACGAGATGCTTTCTTATTTCATTAGCATGTTTCATGCCCACTTTGATCATGATAAGAAAAAGGTGGTGCTGCTATTGAATAGAAAGAAACGCTTTTTTCTCATTTTTTTAGTTTGTTTGGTATTTATTTCTGCATATGATTTGACAAACATAGTTCAAAACAAAGAAGATAAATACAACACCAATTTCTTTCACTTTCCGAAAGGTTGGTTCAACACAACTCATGCAAGGGGGATTCATATGACTTCACAAAATAACAACAATCATTTACCAGACAGAAGCGAAGTAAAAGAAGAAAACAAATGGCGCCTTGAAGATATTTTTGAAAGTGTCGATTCTTGGAATAAGGAATTCGAAGCTGTAAAAAAAGAAATTCCGAAGCTCGCCCAATTTAAAGGCAAGCTGGCCCATTCTGCTGATGTCTTGTATGAAGCCCTAACATTTCAGGATCAACTTTCTGAAAAGCTTGGCAAGCTTTATACATATGCGCATATGAAATATGATGAAGATACAACAAATTCATCATTTCAGGCTTTAAATGATAAAGCATCCAATTTATTTACACAGCTGTCTAGTACATCTGCCTATATTGTTCCGGAGATTTTATCTATTCAAGAAGATAAGCTGCAGCAATTTATTTTGGAAAAAGAAGAATTAAAACTTTATTCTCACGCTCTCGAAGAAATTAACAAAGAGCGTCCGCATATTTTAAGTGAGGAGCAAGAAGCTTTATTAGCTGAAGCCTCTGAACCTTTATCAACATCATCCACTACGTTTAGTATGTTTAATAATGCAGATATTTCGTTCCCTTCTGTTAAGGATGAAAATGGAGAAGAAAAGAAAATTACTCATGGCAACTTCATTACTTTTTTAAACAGTGATGATCGTGAAGTGAGAAAGAATGCTTTTAAAGCCGTTTATAAAACGTATGATCAATATAAGAATACTTTGGCGTCTACACTCAGCGGCTCGATTAAAAAGGATAATTTTTATGCGAAAGTACGTCAATACAAATCGGCAAGAGAAGCAGCGCTATCACGCAACAGTATTCCTGAAGAAGTGTATGACAATCTAATTGATACAGTTCATCAATATTTACCCTTATTACACCGCTACATTGAATTGCGTAAAAAGGTATTAAAGCTTGATGAAGTGCACAATTATGACTTGTATACACCATTAGTAAAAGATGCTGGCATGAAGCTGACCTATGACCAAGCAAAGGATTATATGCTGAAAGGGTTAGCGCCATTAGGAGAAGAATATGTTTCGGTATTAAAAGAGGGACTCGAAAATCGCTGGGTAGACGTTTATGAGAATAAAGGGAAACGAAGCGGCGCGTATTCTTCTGGAAGCTATGGTACGAATCCTTATATCTTAATGAACTGGCAAAATAATATTGATAATTTATTTACGCTGGCTCATGAATTTGGTCACTCTGTTCATAGCTACTATACAAGAAAGCATCAGCCATATCCGTACGGAAACTACAGCATTTTTGTAGCGGAAGTAGCTTCTACAACAAACGAAGCATTACTAGGTGAATACTTACTCAATCATTTAGAGGACAAAAAGCAGCGCTTGTATGTGCTCAATCACTTGTTAGAAGGATTTAGAGGGACGGTATTCAGACAAACGATGTTTGCAGAGTTCGAGCACCTGATTCATGTGAAAGCGCAAGAAGGGGAGGCATTAACGCCAGAGTTTATGACGAACCTGTATTACGACCTGAATAAGAAGTATTTTGGCGACGGTATGGTTGTGGATAAGGAAATCGGATTAGAATGGACCCGAATTCCGCATTTCTATTACAACTATTATGTGTATCAATATGCGACAGGCTATAGTGCGGCTCAGGCATTAAGTAAACAAATTTTAGAAGAAGGGAAACCTGCAGTGGAGCGCTATACAGACTTCCTTAAAGCAGGAAGCTCTGACTATCCAATTAACGTGCTGAAAAAAGCTGGTGTAGATATGGCATCAAAAGAACCAATTGAGGCAGCATGTCAATTGTTTGAAGAAAAATTAAAGGAAATGGAAGAGCTCATCTCAAAGACTGGTGAGTAACGAGAAGACTTCTGTCAGATGTGTGAGTGGAAACTCACCTTTTGGCAGGAGTTTTTTCTTGAAATAAAAAGACCAGATTGTTGACAAGGGGCTAAAATGAACTTGATTTTAGCCCTTTGACTTCTTTTTAGCGTGATAGAAAACCTTTGCAGGCTAGGAAGGCCGAGTTACTTGCGCGGAGCGAATTTGACATTCGTGAGCACTAGCACGCAGGACTGACACCGAATGCGAGGGTTTGCCTACACGCTAGACCTCGTCTATATGAACGAGGTTTGTACATTCAATGATTACGCTTTAAAACCTTTGAAGGTTTTTCGGTAATTCATTCGATAGAGTGTAAAGAGAATGGAAGCGAATAGGAGTGGAGATGTCAGGTAAAGAGGCAGCATCTTCATTAAGCCTAATATATTTAAACAGAAACATAAGCCAATGGCAACAAGTCCAATGGTTGTGCTGCGCATGCAGATCCCCCCATTTTTTTGTTACTTTCACTATATGAAAGTGACAGTCCTCTTATGTTTTGTGACAAAAATATGAACATATAGTATATCGGTTGTCATAAGTCGACAAAATTTGATATACTACAGATGTGAAATTAATCACATACAAACATTACCCCTTTGTTTGACCGTGAAAAATTTCTCCCATCCCCTTTGTTGTCGTTAAGACATAGTGAAACCGCGCTTATCCCGGCGCGGTTTCTTCGTACTTACAAATAGAACAAGTGTTCTTTTGGGGGTAAAAAAAAAACATGGGTCAGCACCCATGTTCATTCTCACAGCGGTAGACATCAAGATCTGAATGATTGTCTCCTTCTGTATAACGCCAAAACATTTCCTGATGTACTTGTACACGTTCTACCTTTTTAGCAAATGCGAGTTTTTTCATCTCGCGTTCAACTTCTTCAAGGGTCAGGTCATATACAACGGCAATTTCTTTTGCTGATGCAAATTGAAAGTAAGCGATAAACCATTCAATTGGCGGTCGTTCTGAAGGTGTTGGTTTTTCGCCAATCATTTCAAAGAGAATTTCCTCGTAAATATCATAAGAATATGCACCTGAAATCTTTAATCCTTCTTCACCATTTATCGTATTAAAAAAGGCGAAAGTGGGAAGCTCAGATACATCCATTTCAGCTGCGATTTTCATATCACATTGGAGCGCTTTGACAGCACTTTGAGAATGGATATCTCGCTGGAACTCTTCAATGTCCAGTCCAGCCGTTTTTGCATTTTCTAGCAAGACTTGTTCACTGGTGACGTCCTGCTGATGGCAAAAAAGCGATTCTTGAATGAGTCGTAAAAATTTCATTCCGCATTTTCTGCCCTGAAGTTCAGCTGCTTTTAATGCAAGAGAGGCGAGATAAGGTGATGTCACAATTTGTTCAGACAGCATTTGTTCTTTTTTGGTCTGAGTTTTCGTGGCAAATTTCCCCCACGCTTCGGTTAGTAAATGTTTTTTTCGTTTCCGGTTCAAAGCATTAATACTAGAACTTGTAACCGTTCGTAAAGTGAAGAAACGGCCATATTTCATTTTCAACTTTTTAATTGATGGCTCTAATAACCAGCAGTCCGGGCTGAGAGGATCAATGAATACATAGATTTCAATCGGCTTTTGAGGATGTCCGTGACAATGTGAGAAATATTGCTCATGCGGATTGCAGCTCAAGATCGTCCGTCCTTTTCAGGTATTTGGTTGACCATGTGACGAGCCGTCAAAGACAGTCGCTCAAATAAAAAGTCACGAATATCGCCGGTTAGTCCTACTTGATCCATTGCATCCTCCATGCATTCAAGCCATGCGTCCGCTCGCTCCTCAGTAATCGGAAAAGGGAGATGTCTCGCCCGTAGCATTGGGTGACCATGCTCCTCAGTATAAAGCGGCGGTCCGCCTAAATATTGAGTTAAGAACTGTTTTTGTTTTCTTGCTGTTTCTTTTAAGTCATCCGGGAAAATAGGATGAAGCAAAGGATGACACTTTACATTTTCATAAAAAGTATCAACAAGTTGCGATAGAAGTTCCTCTCCAACCGCTTCGTAAGGTGCGTTAAACGATTGTACCATGTTGACTACTCCTTTAACTCGTAGCTAATAGGATGGCTCACCCTATTGCGAATTTCATGTATTTCAAAAGTGATATTCAGTTTGTTCTATTTTGTTGTTTCTATTATTGTATACTTATTTTAACAACCTCTACTCAATTCCACAAACAAACCGCTTTGGTCCTTTGGGAAAAGTGAGGGAGACAGGTTCCGTGTTCAATTGACCATATCATAACACATTCAGTCAAAAAAGGGTGAAAAGCGACATACAAAAAACCGAAGAGGTTATTCTCTTCGGTTTAGGCGAAATATTGAGCTGTGATTTTCTTTACATAATTTTGTGTTTCTTTAAATGGAGGAATACCTCCGTACTTATCTACATTCCCTGAGCCTGCGTTATAAGCGGCTAAGGCGAGTGAGACATTTCCATTATATTTTTGAAGCATTTGTTTTAAATACTTCGTTCCGCCTTCAATGTTTTGGGCTGCATCAAAGGCATTGTTCACGCCAAGTGATTTAGCAGTAGACGGCATTAGCTGCATCAGTCCAAGTGCACCTGCATGGCTGACAGCATTCGTGCGATAACCGGATTCTTGCTTGATCACTGCATGGATCAGCTTTTCTGGAACTCCGTGCTTTTGAGCCATTTGTGAGACGATTTGATTAATCTCTTTTGATGAAGAGCCTGAAACAGCTTTTTGAAGGGGCGGTGTGTAGCTGTTATTTAAGACGTTTCCAATACCATTTGCGGTATTCAATTGGCTGTCATTTGCATAAAGAGACTGAGATTGAAGCTGTTCACTGCCCGCTATCGCAGATAAATATGGATTCATGCGTGCATATTGCGTGTTCGGAGACGTTGATGGGTCCGATCCCATGAAAGCAGAAATGGAAAGCGGGAGACGAGATAATTCTGATCCGCCTAAAAAATCTTGCAACAGCGACTGGAATGAAGTCTCAGCGCTTGATTCTTGTCCAGCTGTGAGTTGTGTTTGTCCATTATCAGATTGTAACGTTTTGAGTGCTTGAAGCTGCATAAAGGATTGAAGTTGATTGACGTTCATCATGTTCCTCCTTCAAGGAATTCATCTATTCTTTTGTTTTCATTTTTTCTTCATAAAAACGTACGACTTTGTTTTTCGTGTGTCTTGGTGGGATCTGAAATTGCTGAAGCAATGCTGTGAAAGCAGCTTGTCCAATGTCTAAATCACTCACTTCAAATTCAAGTTCATAGTCCTCTACTGTTAAATATCGGCTGTGATCCAAAACAATTAAGCCTTCTTTGATCATTTTTTCTGCTCTTGACGTTTCCAGTGAACCAAAATACACGATTTGATCCTTTTGAATGTGAAGGTGTACTAACCTGTCTGCCACTTCACCTTCTGGCAGTTGGAAATGTTCAAGACTAGCGGGAGGATCGATCGTTTGGTGGGTTTCCAAAAGGCCGATCTCATGCGGTTCCTTTAATGTGAGGACCCACTGCCCACCTTTTTCTCTCATTCGTAATGCAGCGAATTTGGATTTTATATCAAATTGAGGTGTATCAAAATAATAGTTGGTTTGAGTGAGGAAGTCCTCGTCCTTTAATTGAAAATATTCTTTTAGCTGTTCAAATTCTTCTTTCATTAATAATTGTTTTAGTTCTATCTCAATTTCCTGTGCCATTTTGACATCAACCTTTCATTTAGAGGAAATATGATTATTGTACATGAAAAGCTTCTTTTTTTCTTATTTATTCCTTAAAAAGAGACGTATATAGATGCTAAATGAGGCAAAATGAACAACGAAATGGAGAAATCAAATTTTCTCAAAAAGTTCGGTTTATCAATATTGAACTTGATATGATAAAATAAAGCTGTACTTTGTTGTAAAGGAGATCATGATGCAAAACAGAATTGAAATCACAGAAGCAACTTTAAAAGAAGACAGGCTGATCTTGACGGTCCAGTCAGATGAGCAAATTCAAAAAGCAAAAGCATCAGGACAAATGCTTGTTGATTCTGATCACTTTGCGTTCGTTTACATACTTGAGACTGAGGAGTCTTTTACGTATCTTATTTTAGGAGAACATACATGGGCTCCATTAAAAGAAGCAATGAATCGTGAAATCCCTGTCTATTTGGCGGCGGAAGAGCAAACGCTAGAACTCATTCAACTTCATCAGGAATTAAACTATTTAATCGACAATATTAAAGACAATGCCAATTACGGAGATATGGAAGAGAAAGTGAAGAGCACATTCCTCTGAAATAATTAGGTATTTGGAATTGGGGGAAGTTTCATGGACAAAAAACAATGGGATCAATTCCTCGCACCATATAAGCAAGCAGTCGAAGAATTAAAAGTGAAACTAAAAGGCATCCGAAAACTGTATGAATTTGAGGATGACCATTCACCAGTAGAATTTGTCACTGGCCGAGTGAAACCCGTTGCCAGCATATTGGAAAAGGCAAAGCGTAAAAACATCCCGATGCATGAGATTGAAACGATGCAGGATATTGCAGGGCTTCGCATTATGTGCCAATTTGTAGAAGATATACAAGTCGTCAAGAAAATGCTTCAGTCACGAAAAGATTTCGTGGTTGTAGATAAACGCGACTATATTGCAGAACATAAAGAAAGCGGATACCGCTCGTACCACCTTGTTGTGTTATATCCGCTGCAAACGATCAATGGAGAGAAGCAGCTCCTCGTCGAAATCCAAATCCGTACATTAGCCATGAACTTTTGGGCGACCATCGAGCATTCTCTGAATTATAAATATAGCGGGAATATCCCGGAGAAGGTCAAGCAGCGCCTTCAAAGAGCTTCTGAGGCAGCATCTCTTCTTGATGATGAGATGTCTGAAATCAGAGGGGAAATTCAAGAAGCACAAGTGGCATTTTCCCGGAAAAAGAAAAACGATAGCTGAGCCTAAGCTTGATCAAATATGATGCTGCTCTCTCGTCGCAGCAAGGTGGAAAAGGAGAAGAATTCATGAAATTTGCAGTTTCTTCGAAAGGGAATTCTGTATCTGACACACTTAAAAATAAAATACAGACCTACTTATTGGATTTTGGAATGGAATTAAATGAAGAGGAACCCGATCTCGTCATTACAGTTGGCGGAGACGGAACCCTTTTATACGCTTTTCACCGGTATAGTAACCGTCTAAACGAAACCGCTTTTGTCGGCGTACATACAGGCCATCTTGGTTTTTATGCGGACTGGGTCCCGAGTGAAATTGAAAAGCTTGTGTTAGCCATTGCCAAAACGCCTTATCATATTGTGGAATATCCGATTCTTGAAGTCATCGTCAGGTACAACGATGGCGGCCGGGAAGAAAAATATTTAGCAATGAATGAATGTACAATTAAAAGTATGGAAGGTACACTTGTGGCAGATGTTGAGATTAGGGGTCAGCTTTTTGAAACATTCAGAGGAGATGGTCTTTGTTTGTCTACACCATCTGGTAGTACAGCCTATAATAAGGCACTTGGCGGGGCTATTATTCACCCATCCATTAGGGCGATCCAGCTGGCAGAAATGGCTTCAATCAACAACAGAGTGTTTAGAACGGTCGGTTCGCCGCTCATTTTGCCGGACCACCATACGTGTGTGATCAAACCGATTAATGACGTGGATTTTCAGGTGACGATAGATCATTTGTCGCTGCTGCATAAAGATGTGAAATCCATTCAATGCCGAGTGGCAGACGAGAATGTCCGGTTTGCCCGATTTAGACCATTTCCGTTTTGGAAAAGGGTGCAAGATTCCTTTATCGGCAAAGGAGAATAAGAAAGAGGTTGTTCTCGCTGGAATACTTTAAGATAAACAAAACCATATCAGCCAAAGAAGAAGGCAGGCTGCTGAAGGACTACTTAATCGATCTTGGCATTTCAAAACGAATGCTGACAGATATTAAATTTGACGGCGGTGACCTTCTGATTAATGGAGAGCATGTGACCGTGAGATATGAGCTGCGCGAGGGAGACAGGCTCACCATTTTATTTCCCGAGGAAAAAGTGAGTGAAGGGCTAAAACCTGCGGCCATTCCGCTTGATATTTTATTTGAGGACGAGCACGTGCTTGTGCTGAATAAAAAGCCATATATCCCATCGATTCCTTCTCGAGAGCACCCTGAGCATAGTATTGCAAATGGGTTGCTTCACCATTATGCTAAGCAGTCCGTTCGACTGACTGTCCACTTGGTGAACCGTCTTGATCGTGATACTTCTGGTGTCATGTTAGTCGCTAAACATCGCTTTGCACACAGCCTTTTATCAAAGGCGCAGAAAAAAGGGGAAGTCAAGCGAACGTATAGAGCCATGACACATGGCATGATCACGCAAAAGGAAGGAACAATTAGAGCAAAAATTGCTCGAAAAGGGGACAGCATTATTGAACGAATGGTGGATGAATCTGGTCAGGAAGCCGTAACACATTATACGGTGCTGGCGGTACATACTCATTTAGATATGTCTGATGTGTCCCTCACCCTTGAAACGGGAAGAACACATCAAATTCGTGTTCACATGCAATTCCTTGGTCATCCGCTTGTTGGAGATACGCTATATGGTGGAACAAGCGAGAGAATAGGCAGGCAGGCACTTCATAGTGAAACCCTTGTTTTTCCGCATCCGATAACTGGGGAGTCCATGACCTTTTCGGCTCCTTTGCCGGATGATATGACATTATTGCTTCAGTAAACAAGTAAACCCGGTCACCTGTCAAGGTGGACCGGGTTTTTTATTGCGTGAAATGCTGAAATCTTGAATCATCATATGGCATAGATGAAGGAACAGATACTGTCTCAAGCTCTGGATATCTAAGGGCAGAGAGCTTGTGGCCAAAGACGCAGCCTGTATCAATGTTAACCGTTCTACCGATAAATCTTGGTTCTTTTACGGGTGTATGCCCGTACACAATCCATGGTTTTCCGTGATATTCCTTTGCCCAGTCCTTCCTGACAGGTCGACCGTCTGGCCATGTTTCTCCGGTGACTGCTCCAAATAATAGATAAGACCTCATCTGTTTGTTCGGTTTTTTGCCAATATCCTTTTCCTTCATTGCTGCGTGTGCAATGATCAGTTCATTCGGAATCAGTACATCATAAAGCGGTGCCTTTTCAAATAAATGTTTAAATTCACGTGATAAAATGGTTTGTTCATCATGCGGCAGGTTTTTGATTTCGTTCACCGTTGTTTCAATACCGTGCAGTAATTTTACGGGATTTCCTTTCAAATAGCGATACAGCTTAAAACAATGGTTGCCAGGCACATAGCGGATGGCACCCTTAGAATAGGCGTGTATGACAAATTGCATCACGGCAACTGATCGAGGGCCGCGGTCTGTTAAATCACCAACAAGGGCCAGTGTTCTCTTATCAGGGTGGACAGGTAGTCCGTGTTTGAGTTCGTATCCTAGTTTGTGTATGAGGGTAAGCAGCTCTTCGTAGCAGCCGTGGATATCGCCGATGATATCGAATTTCATAAAGGTTCCTCCTGATTTTTTCATCCATTTATCGGATATAAAAAAGTTTGAATTTTAGAAAATATAACGAATGGCTTTCATTTCATTTGGGCAATTGTTAGAATCAATGCTTTAACGTAAAACTTAAAAATTAAACATGAATGTTAGGAGGCTTTAGCCAATGGAGCATACATCTGTTTCATCACTCGTTGTCGTTATTATTGTAGCCTTTTTCACCCCCATTTTATTGCACCGATTTAAGCTGACCATCCCGGTCGTTGTCGCTGAAATCATCATGGGGCTCATCATTGGAAAAAGCGGTCTTCAACTAGTTGTTGAACACGACGCATGGCTAGATACGTTATCCATGCTAGGTTTTATTTTTCTTATGTTTTTAAGTGGACTTGAAATAGATTTTTCTTCTTTTGAATCAAAGAAGAAAGCGCGAGAACTGCCAAATGGTTTAAAAGAACCGAATACATTTAAAACAGCGACCATTATTTTTGTTGGCGTATTTTGTATGTCCTTTATCCTGTCTTATGCGTTTGTTCTTGCAGGGTTTATTCAAAATGCCTTTTTAATGACGCTTATTATTTCCACCATCTCATTGGGTGTGGTAGTTCCTACCTTAAAAGAGGAAAAGTTGATGCAAACGAATATTGGTCAAATCATTTTGCTTGTAGCCGTTATTGCTGATTTGGTGACAATGATTTTACTTGCTGTGTTTTCCTCCATTTATGGCGATGGAACAGGGAACATGTGGTTGCTCTTATTATTATTTGCGGCAGGTATTCTTCTTTATTTATTTGGCCGGGTATTTAAGACAAAGTCCATTTTTCAGTCCATGTCAAAAGGAACGGTGCAAATTGGGACAAGAGCCATCTTTACTCTCATTATAGTCTTAGTTGCCTTATCTGAATCACTCGGTGCTGAAAATATTCTGGGGGCTTTTTTAGCAGGTGTGCTTGTGTCTCTTCTTTCGCCTAATAAAGAACTCGTACAACAGCTGGACTCATTTGGCTATGGATTTTTAATTCCGATCTTTTTTGTGATGGTCGGTGTGGACCTGAATATATGGTCACTCTTTAAAGATCCAACCATCATGATCATGATTCCGCTGCTGTTTATTGCATTATTGCTTAGTAAACTCGTTCCGATTCTTTATTTAAAAAAATGGTATGACATGAAAAAAGTCATCGGTTCGGGTTTTTTATTAACCTCGACGTTATCCCTTGTCATTGCTGCTGCAACGATTGGTGAGCGGCTTGGCGTCATTGATCATAAAATGTCAGGAGCCCTTATTCTAGTCGCTGTGCTCACGAGTATTTTAACGCCTGTTTGGTTTAAGGCGTTATTTAAACAAGAACGTGAAACCAATCATAAAAAGCGTGTGACGTTTATTGGAGCGAATCAGCTGACGTTACCTGTGACGCTTGATTTGCATCAGGATGAATATGACATCCGTATTTTACACGTCTTTCAGGAAAATAAAGAAGCCTTGCTTGCTGACTCCATCTTTGAAGTTGAAGCGATTGAACAATATGACGATGATACGCTAAGGCAGGCTGGCATTGGGCAAGAGGATGTGCTCGTTGTGGCTACAGGCAGTGAAACGAAAAATAAGGAAATTGCTTTATTTGCAAAAGAAGAAGGGTCTAAACAAGTCATTGCAAGTGTTAACAAAGCGGAAGCCGAGCTGACATTAAAGGAAGCAGGGATCGATACCTTTTCTAACTTCTTATCATCTAAAACGGTGCTGAGGGCATTGATTGAAGCACCTGATGCGATTCGCTTGTTAACAAATGAGGATTCTTCTTTGTATCAAATTCAAATGAACAATCATCGGTATCATAATGTCATGCTGAGGGAATTTCCTTTTACCGGCGATTTGGTGTTTGTCCGTATTTTTAGAGGAATTGACAGCTTAGTACCGCATGGGGATACGACGCTTAGAAGCGGTGACCGCGTGCTTGTGTCTGGCTCCCGGGAGTATGTTGCAGGACTTAGAGCCCAATTAGAGTTGCAATGAACCCTTGACCGATGAACAAATCCTGATTAAGATAGAGGTACAACAATATATGTTTGATCCACTAGGGGAGTCCTTTAAAAGGGCTGAGATAAAAGTGTAGACTTTTAGACCCTCATTACCTGAACAGGTTCATACCTGCGTAGGGAAGTGGTGCGGTGTTTGACTATGCTTTTTACAAATTCCAAACCACTTTCCACGCGGAAAGTGGTTTTTTTATATGGAAAAACAGGAGGAGAGGAACATGACATTTTCGAACGAATGTAAAGAAGCAGCAGCTAGATGGTGGAATGGGAGCTTTACACACCCTTTTGTAAAAGGGATTGGTGATGGCACACTTTCACTCGATCGTTTCACTTATTATGTGATGCAGGATTCGTACTATTTAACTCATTTTGCAAAAGTACAGTCATATGGAGCCGCCATTAGTGAGGACTTACATACGACAGGCAGAATGGCATATCATGCGCAGGGTACGTATGAAGCAGAGCTATCACTGCATAGAAAGTTCACAGAACTGCTCCAGATCTCTGATGAAGCGCTGGCAAACTTTAAACCTTCTCCAACTGCTTATGCATATACCTCGCATATGTACCGATCTGTGAAAAGCGGTCGTTTTGAAGAAATTTTAGCCGCATTATTGCCGTGCTACTGGCTTTATTATGAGGTAGGAGAAAAACTGAAACAAACAACACCTGACCATCCGATTTATCAAGAATGGATTTTGACATATGGTGGGGATTGGTTTAAAGAGCTTGTTTTTGAACAGGTGAACCGTTTTGATGAACTTGCAGAAAAAGCGCCAGAACATGTGCGGGCTAATATGAAAGAAAATTTCGTGATTTCAAGCTATTACGAATACCATTTCTGGGAGATGGCGTATGAAAAAGAAATGTGGCAGACAGCATGCTTAGATGGGGTTGGTGCAAATGGAACTCCATGCAGTGACAAATGATACGCTTCCTGTCAGGGAGCTCATCAAGCAAATAAAAGACATTGCGTCTGAAGTAGACTTTATTCATATTCGTGAACGATCGAAGGCAGCAGGTGAGCTGGTTCACCTCGTGAAACAACTACTAGCAGAAGGTGTTCCGAAAGAAAAGCTGATTATAAATGACCGAGTTGACGTTGCGCTGCTGACCAATATTCACCGGGTTCATCTTCCAGGACACAGCTTTTCGCCAAAGGAATTAAGACAAAAATTTCCTCACCTCCATGCGGGGGTATCGGTTCATTCGATAGAAGAAGCCAAAGCAGCAGAGAAGAACGGGGCAGAGTATGTCATGTTTGGGCATGTGTATGATACCGCATGCAAACCCGGACTTCAGGCGAGAGGCATAAAGATTGTGGAAGACATGACTTCTTCGCTGTCCATTCCAGTCGTTGTCATTGGTGGAATCACACCAGAACGATTGCCAGAATTGATGCATGTTGATTTAAAGGGAATAGCCGTCATGTCGGGGATTTTTGCTCATCCTCAGCCGCGCAAAATGGCGCAAATATTTTCTAAAAAGCGAAAGGAGAATCCTTATGAACAAGCATTATGATGTTGCAATCATTGGTGGTGGAATCATAGGGATGTCGATCGCTTATCACCTTGCAAAAGCAGGAAAGCAGATTGTCTTATTTGAGGCAAATGAGATCGGGAAGCAAACGACGAGTGCGGCTGCTGGCATGCTGGGTGCACATGCTGAAGGAGAAGGTGATGAGGATATTTTCTTTCAAGTAGGCAGACAAAGTCAGGTTTTATATGAAAAATTAACGGTCGACCTTCAGCGTGAATCGGGCATTGATATTCGGATATCAGTGGGCGGGATTATGAAGGTGGCTTTTACAGAACAAGAAAAGCGAGCGCTTTGCCGGATGCAGCATTTGCCCACATTTGAATGGCTTGAAGCAAGCAGCGTAAAAGAACGTATGCCTCAAATAGCAGATGACATCGTAGGAGCAGGCTTGATAGCAGATGATGTACATGTCGAGCCATATGCGGTATGCAGGGCTTTTTGGCAGGCGGCTGTTCGGCATGGAGCGGATGTGAAGGAGTTTACCCCCGTTATCGATGTGAAGAGGGGAAAAGAAACTTTGACAGTCAGTACAGCTAAAGGCATCTTCACATGTGATCATCTGACTGTAGCAAGTGGTGTATGGTCAGGCCGTTTTTTAGAAGAACTGGGGTTATCACATTCTCTCTATCCTGTAAAAGGAGAATGCGTGTCTGTTTGGAATAACGGTCCAGCGCTTGCACACACCATCTATCATGATCATTGTTATATCGTTCAAAGGGATAGCGGTAAGCTAGTGATTGGTGCAACGATGAAACCGAATGACTGGCAGGCCGTTCCGACACTTGGCGGTATTGAAGCAGTTATTCACAAAGCATCTCAGCTCATGCCTTCTATTCGAGAGATGCCGATTGATCAATGTTGGGCAGGTCTTCGGCCAGCGACAAGCGACCGGCACCCCTATATCGGAAAACATCCGGAAGACGAGCGTATTCTTTTTGCAACGGGACATTACCGAAATGGCATTTTACTTGCGCCAATTACGGGGGAAATCATTCGCGGCTTGATAGTAGGCGAGTCTGTTCACAAGGAATGGCTTCATGCGTTTCGTATTGGGCGAAAGGAGGCATTGTTCGTATGAAAATTCAATTGAATGGAAGAATGGTTGATTTCGATAAGGAAAATGGCACGATTTTTGATCTGCTGTCAGCCTATCAACTTGAAAACCGAGTGGTGATCGTTGAAAAAAATCAAGAAATTATAGATAAAGAAGCCTTTCAACAGGTAAAAATTCAACCAAATGACACGATTGAAATCGTTCACTTTGTAGGAGGAGGATGACACCATGCTGCGCATTGGCGGAAAAACATTTACATCAAGACTATTACTAGGGACAGGAAAGTATCCATCATTTGAAGTTCAAAAAGAGGCGGTCAACGTATCAGAAGCTGAAATTTTGACCTTTGCTGTGCGAAGAATGGACATATTTGAACCATCACAGCCCAATTTTTTAGAGCAGCTCGATTTATCAGCCTATACATTGCTGCCAAATACTGCCGGGGCAAGTACAGCGGAAGAAGCGGTGCGGATTGCCCGTTTAGCGAAAGCTTCTGGACTGTGTGACATGATCAAAGTAGAAGTCATTGGCTGCTCAAGGTCTCTTCTGCCAGATCCAGTCGAAACGTTAAAAGCATCTGAAATGCTATTAGAAGAAGGTTTTATCGTGTTGCCATATACGTCAGATGATGTGGTGCTAGCAAGGAAATTAGAAGAACTTGGTGTTCATGCCATTATGCCAGGTGCTTCTCCAATCGGTTCAGGTCAAGGGCTTTTAAACCCTCTGAATCTATCGTTTATTATCGAACAGGCAAATGTGCCAGTTATTATTGATGCGGGTGTAGGTTCTCCGAAGGATGCTGCTTATGCGATGGAATTGGGCGCTGATGCTGTATTACTGAATACAGCCGTGTCTGGCGCAAAGGACCCTGTGAAAATGGCTAAAGCGATGAAGCTGGCGATTGAATCTGGAAGACTCGGTTTCGAGGCAGGCCGTATTCCACTCAAAAACTATGGAACAGCCAGCAGTCCGCAGGAAGGAATGCCAGCATTTTGAGCACACGTTATTCACGCCAAGAGCTTTTTAGGCCGATTGGAACAGAAGGACAAAAACGGCTACATGCCTCAAAGGCCGTCATTATTGGGGCTGGGGCACTTGGAACATCGAGTGCTGAAATGCTTGTCCGTGCCGGCGTAGGATCTGTCACCATTTTGGATAGAGATTATATTGAATGGAGCAACCTGCAGCGTCAGCAGCTATACACAGAACAAGATGTTCTTGATCGGTTGCCAAAGGCTGTGGCTGCTGAGAAAAGACTCAAGCAGGTGAACAGTGACGTTCATGTGAGAGGAATCGTCATTGACGTGAACGCTCAAAATATTGATGAGTACGTCAGCGGGGCATCCATCATCGTGGATGCAGCGGATAATTTTGAGGTGAGAATGATTGCGAACGATGCGGCCGTCAAACATCAAATTCCGTTCCTTTATGGAGCCTGTGTAGCAAGCTATGGTATTCAATTCACAGTGATTCCTGGTGAAACACCATGTTTACACTGCCTGCTTGAGCATTTACCGCCACAAGGCATGACATGTGATACAGCAGGAATTATTAGTCCAGTAGTGCAGCAGGTTGCGGCCTATCAAGTGGCGGATGCACTGAAGCTTTTAACAGGACACCACATCACGCCGGTATTAAGATCGTTTGATTTATGGACAAACGAGCGATCTGATATTCGATCCGTTACGTCTTTAAAAAAGAAACAATGTCCAAGCTGCGGTCTTAAGACATATCCATTTCTCTCATATGATCAAAGAGCAAAAGCAGATGTATTATGTGGACGAAATACTGTACAAATTCGCAGTGCACTAGGGGCACCCCCGGCGCTTCATGAAGTAGCACGTCAGCTAAAGAAAGCAGGAATGGATGTGCTGGAAAATCCTTATTTGCTTTCGTGTCAGAAGGATGAGTACAAGCTTGTTTTATTCAAAGATGGCAGAGCGCTTGTACATGGGACAAATGATATTGCGAAAGCGAGAACGATTTATCATCAATGGATTGGCTAATGAGAGGGTGAGATGACATGACGATTAAAAAAGCATTATCCATCGCAGGTACTGATTCTGGTGGTGGAGCAGGTATTCAAGCAGACTTGAAAACCTTTCAGGAGCTTGGTGTGTACGGAATGTCCGCCATTACGGCCATTACAGCGCAAAACACACTTGGTGTTCACGGTATTTATCCACTGTCTATCGAGGCGCTCGAAAGTCAAATTGATGCAGTAGCAGAAGACTTGTTGCCAGATGCCGCTAAAACAGGAATGCTGTGGAGTGCCGACATGATCAGTGTTGTTGCTGAAAAGACGAAGCAATATGACTTGAAACTAATTGTCGATCCAGTCATGATTGCCAAAGGCGGCGCTTCTTTATTAAATGAAGATGCGGTCTCTGCTATGAAAACACAGTTACTACCTGTCAGTTATGCAGTCACACCGAATCTCCCTGAGGCAGAAGTGCTGACAGGCATGCGCATTCAGACAAAAGACGATCGCCATAGAGCAGCAGAACGACTTTATGAGCTTGGCACGTCCTATGTTGTGATTAAAGGAGGTCATAGTCCTTCAGGCGGCCTCATTACAGACCTTTTGTACGATGGAAAAAGCTTTTTTGAACTCAGTAATGAACATATTGATACACCACATACACACGGAACAGGCTGTACATTTGCAGCGGCATTAACGGCAGAAATAGCAAAAGGTCGTTCCATGAAGGAAGCCTTTGAAACGGCAGAAACCTTTGTCCATGAGGCGATCAAATTTCCTCTGAATATTGGCGCTGGGCACGGACCGACTAACCACTTTGCTTATCAGCAAAACAGAGTCAAAGCATAAAAAGAAGACTGTCTTCACTTGTGAGGACGGTCTTTTTTCTGAAATAAAAACTTTCTTTCAGCGGAAATTGTCAATATCTCATGATATGTGATAAGATTATGATCAGGTACTAATACTATGTCTTGAAAAAATAGGAGGCTTTAATACATATGAACTTTTCTTTAGAAGGCCGTAATATTGTGGTGATGGGTGTTGCCAATAAACGAAGCATCGCTTGGGGGATCGCTCGTTCACTTCACGAAGCAGGAGCTCGTTTGATTTTTACTTATGTTGGAGATCGTCTGGCAGAATCAGTGAAAGAGCTAGCAAGCACGCTAGAGCGTGATGATTCCATTATTCTTCCTTGTGATGTGACAAGTGATGAAGAAATCGAAAAATGTTTTGCAACGATTAAAGAAAAAGTACAAGTCATCCATGGTGTTGCACATGCGATTGCATTTGCGAACAAAGAAGAGCTTGTCGGTGAATATTTGAACACGAACCGTGAAGGTTTCCTTTTAGCGCACAACATTAGTGCCTATTCACTAACAGCTGTAGCAAAAGCAGCACGTCCGCTCATGACAGAAGGCGGAAGCATTGTCACACTTACTTACCTAGGCGGAGAGCGCGTTGTCTCTAACTACAATGTCATGGGTGTAGCAAAAGCAGCCCTTGAAGCAAGTGTGAAATACTTAGCAGCTGATCTTGGAGCGGAAGGCATCCGTGTGAACAGCATTTCTGCTGGGCCAATTCGTACGTTATCTGCAAAAGGAATCAGCGGCTTTAATACGATCCTGAAGGATATTGAAGAGCGTGCACCGCTTCGCCGTACAACGACTCCTGAAGAAGTTGGCGATACAGCACTATTCTTATTCAGTGATTTATCCCGCGGCATGACAGGTGAGAATCTTCATGTTGATTCTGGCTTCCATATCATTGCCCGCTAAACGAATAATTGATTTGCAGCATACCAATCACTGGTATGCTGTTTTTTATTTTTCTTCTGATTTGGGGTGTCCTCTCATATATATAAGGAATGAATCATTCGGGAGGGATCAGTATGTCAAATAAAGGTGATGAGAATCAAAAGCCGCTTATGTATATTGTTCAGCCGAGCTATGATGAATCAGCGCCGGCCATGCAAAATATTGTGAGAAAGCGAAAGAAGTCAGAAAAACCTTCAGAAACCAAAAAAAGCGCCAAAGAGGATGCCATTGAAGAGAGCGTGCAAGAACCTATATCACAGGAAGTAAAGCAGAAAAAAGAAGAGCCGCCTGCGCTACAGCAAGAGCAGGAGATCAATCAAGAAAAAGATGATTCACAAAATCGAGAGCCAGTACAAGAACAAGAAAAACAACCAGAAGGCGTATTTCATGAAACAAAAGAAGAACCAAGAAGAAAACGAGTGAAGAAGCCGTTAAGCCAAATGAATATCGAGGAGAAAGTCGATTTTCTTACAAGTCTGCCGCATAATATGCCGAGAGCGCTTTGCCTCATTGAAGCCGATGGAAAAACATACAGAGGAATCATCATGGAGAGAAAAGACAATATGGTGGTCATCCGCACGGCAGGCGGCGGTAATCCAGTGGAATTAGCAATTGGTGATATTTCTTCTATTCATCCACTTGGTTTTTAATGAACATAAAAAAAGTCCCATAACGGGACTTTTTTTGTTAGCAGCTACGGTTGATGAGTCTTGGATTTAAGCACTCGATTGCGCAGAAGCAGTCAAGGTCTACTTCAATGCAATATTTTGATTTTTCTAAACGGAACACATCACATACGGAATCTTTATCTGTAAAATCTAAAATATGACGATCTTTGTCAAATGCAATAAGCAAGCTGAGTGTTGCGCAGTGATCAGAGATGTGTTCGACTCTGAAAAATGCAGTGCTGAAGCAAGGGCCAGCATCTACTTCTCCGACGTTTCCGAATGCGACGAATGGTTTTGATTTTGAGGTAAATAGAACAAACGGGACAGTGTCACCTAATGAATGTGATGGAGAAAGGAGATTGCTGTAACAGCTGGTCGGGCAATCCTCTTCGACGGCATTTTGTAAGTCGTTTATGTTTTCAACAGCCTCTGCTACACAGTTCCATGAATGTTTGCGGCTCATATTCAACCCTCCTATACAAGGAAATTTGTTTGAGTGTTTGAGCACTGTCATCATCATCTATAAGCTTTATTACGTGTCTCGCCGGTTGATGCATCTAATGTCAATCAATGCGGAAGCGGCCGCCTTTTGCTGACTGCTCCGCATGATTGGTTGTCATTCGTGAGGAAGGGGATGCTTTGACTTATGACAAGATAGATGAGCGGGCGATTGGTTTAGCCGTGGTGATGATGCTTTTTATCTTTTGTTGGCATGACTCTGTCGACTAGTTCTGGATTTAAACATTGGATCGCGCAGAAACAGTTCAAATCAACTTCGATACAAAAGTCCGCTTTTTCTAAACCAAAGAAGTCAGGATCGCAAGGGTGACAAACGCTTAGCGTATGTCCGTGTACATCAACAGGTCTTAATACAGATAATGTGGCACAGCAGTCATGCAATTTTTCAACCCGGAAGAAAATGGATTCGAAGCATTGGCAATCGTCAACAAATCCTCCAATGTTTCCGAAAGTAGAGAACAATCCGCCCTTTTTATCAAAAAGTAAAAACGGAATCGTATCTTTTCCAGAAACTGTCGGGCTTAATAAATTACTGTAGCAGCTCGTAGGACATTTATCTTCTACAGCTTCCTGCTCTGCTAAAATCTTATCAACCGCATCGCATACACAGTTTTCATCATGTCGGCCATGGTGTTTTCCGCAGCTCATGGATTTCAGCTCCTTTAACAAGGTATTTGACTTTAGTCCTTAACAACATATGTATGCGCCCTCTAGTTGGTGTGGGTAAATGACTATTTATCTTTGTTGTATTTTTAGAAAAAGGAAAAGCAGAGCTTTTCGCTCTGCTTTTGTACATTAGAGGATACCAATTGCAACGATCGTCGCAACAAGTGTCTGTGTAAGCGTTTGGATGGCAATAGAGATGTCCGCATCGATTGTAGAGACTGTAACGTTTCTAGAGTTTTCGATAACAAGTTTCTGGCGATTTGTTTGTTTGTGGCTAGCTGCTTGTAAGAGATCTTGCGTGACGCGGTCAGCTAGGTCACCATCAGCGATTGAGATGTTTGTAATGGTGATGATCGCTGTTTGAACAGCTGCTTGGATAGATGCTGCAACCTGTGCATCAACAGAAGAAACGTTAATGTCACAAGAATCTCTAACGATAATGACTTCCTCAGATGTCTGCTTTGTGACACTCACTTGATCAAAGTCTTGTAAAACATCTTCATCATCATAATAGTGGCCGTCACAAACTGCTTTTCTTTCGTAGTTATGATGGTAATCGCCGTGGTGTGTACAGTTACGATCTAGAGCGACCCAAGAGTATGGTTTAGAATCCATTTCTTTTCCTCCTTCCGTTTACTTTATTAAATGCTGGAATGATTGGTTTTGTCTCGGGCATTTATCCTAGCAGGCAACCCATTTTTATTTAATCGTTATTTTGCTGCGCTTGACGGCGCTGCTGGATACGATCTCGAAGTGAATTTCGTTTAGGGCGCACTTGTGGTTCAGGCTCGACCTCTTCTGCATGTTTTGCTGCCTCTGCCTGACGCTTTTTCTCCTGCTGCTGCTGTACGAAATCATCTGCTTTCTTTTGTAAATCCTGAACCAGCTTCAAAATCATCCTTCTTTGATCTTCTGAAAGGTTTGCTTTCTGATCATCTGTGACATTATTTTTGTTTAAAATATCACTCACAAGAAGGCTTGTTAATGGATCAACATCAGTGTTGATTTGAAACTCCTTTTTTTCGTTCTCTTCAGCCACGATTATTTCACCTCTTTCATACATGATGTTAGAAAAAGAAAGGGTCAAAGAATGCCGGCTTCAACTAAAAGTACATTCAGTGTTTGAGTGAGAATTTGGACGGAGTTCATAATGGATGCATCAGATAATGTAATCGTGACGTTATAACAATTGATGATTTGAATCACTGTTTTCTTTTGAACTGTCACTTGTTGTGCAGCTAAAAGCTGTTCTGTGATGTCTGCAGCCAATTCATCATCTGGTACAAGAATTTGAATTAAAAGAGTAATGATTGTCGTTACGGTCGCTTGAAGGGAGAGTGCGGCTGTTACATCTGTTTTATGAATCGTGACATTTTCGGAATCCTTGATCTCGATGAAATCATCATAATTGCTGATTAATTCGTTTAACAGTTGTGTGTATAATAAATCAGCACTTTCTTCAATAGACAATACTTTCACTCCTTTCTTATCTATACATTATTTAATGCAGCAGAGGCTCAAGGTGGAATCGGAAAGCATGAAAAAGTACAACCCAATTTTATTTACACCCGATTCATCATGGCGGTCTTTCTTTTTGCATATATAAAGAAAGGACGGAAAAAGAAGAATGAAGGAGGTGGAGGTTCCATGAGCGGCGCTTTGTCATTTGCTATATTTGCCCTCGCATCCTTTAGGCTGACGAGATTGATCGTGTTTGATACGATTACAGCCCCCTTTCGCCGTCTATTTCATGAAGAGCAAGAAGAGGTAAACGAACAAGGTGAAGTCGAGACCTATATCGTCATTAAGGGGAAGGGACTGCGATCTTGGATAGGAGAGCTGTTAAGCTGTTATTGGTGTACGGGTATGTGGTGCACTGCTGCTTTACTTGCGATATACATATTTTTTCCTGTCATCAGCATGTGGCTTAATTTACTATTAGCGATTGCCGCCGCAGCAGGCTTGATTGAAGCAGTCGTGTCAAAGCTTGTGAAATAAACAGGCATTCTGATCAGACACGCTTAAAGAAAATGCATATACTAACATGGAATAGGAAAGGAAGGGTTGCGATGAAACAAACTGAAACACCGTCACATATGCTTCAAGGGTATCCAGCGCAGTCAAATCAACAATCTGTATATACGAAGAAAATCAAGAAGACTGGCTGCGGCTGCGGGAAGAAAAAGAAACCTCAATAGGGAAAAACAAAAGCCGGATTTATCCGGTTTTTTGTTGCCCTTTTTTTGGGTGATGCATATGTAAGAGAGAAGGGGTGACCAGAATGGATGCATTCGAACAATTAATCGGTTCCTTGTTCACTAAACCCCATGATGGGAAAGAGCAAGCGCACGAAAAAGCTGAAATGGATCTAGCGAATAAAGCGAAGGATCTTGAAGAGCACTTAAAAGCATTTGGCGAGAAAATGGATACTTTTGCGAAAGAAACAGAAGCATTCATGATCCGTCATGGAGAGGCAGATTACGTCTTTAAACAGCAGAAATAAAAATTCCGCACTTTTTTATGTGATCGTCCAAACCATTTCATGTATTTTTCATATTTTGTAAGGGAGAAGAGGAGGTGCTTAAATATGAGTTGTTACGGTTACGGTGGCGGTTATTGCGGAGGTTATGGTGGCGGCTACGGCGGCGGTTATGGTTCAACTTTTGTTCTTGTCGTCGTGCTTTTCATCCTTCTAATCATCGTTGGTGCTTCTTTCTTTAACTAAACAGTAAGAAGGTGAGGGAAGCAATAGGGAAGCCTTTTGCTTTCCTTTCTCTTTGCTAACAAGGCAGCAGGATAGGCACATATCTCGCCTATTTTCATATAGTAAGGTGATTACTCCACAAAGAGGAGGCAAAGGAATGGATAATAAGTTCTTTAAAAGTGTGGAAAATAAAACAGGTGTAAATATGAATGATGTCTTTAAGCTTGCAGGTTCTTTGCAAAACGCGAACTTTAAAGATGAGAATACCGTTCGAGGTGTCATTAAAAAAGTGGCGCAGCTTGCAAACAAACGTGTACCTAAAGAAATGGAAGACAAAATCGTTCAATCGATTACAAGTGGAAAAGAAAAGCTTGATTTTAATACAATCGCTAAAATGATGAACAACAAAAAATAAACAACAGGCTCTCCATTTAAAGGGGGGCCTGTTGTTTTTGTGTGAATAATTCACGATTTTTCTTTAAAAGAGGGTACAAAAAGCGGGAGCGGTGAGCCGTTTTTCCTCTTCTATATGATGGAACGGATAGATAAAGGGATTGTTCTGCTCTCGTCATGGCAACGTATAATAAGCGCCGCTCCTCTTCGATGGCTTCTTCATCACCGCTTCTCAGCTCATCAAGTGCAAAGTCATGAGGGAGCGCCCCATCAACCACGCTCGTGATGTACACTGTTTGGAATTCTAGTCCCTTCGCACGGTGGATCGTCATGAGCTGAACGCCTGGTTCATCTGATTTTTCCTTTTCAGCAGATTTCATATGTTCGGCATGAGCGAGGAAGGCTTCAATTGTTTCAAAACGTTTCGCCGCTGTTTTCACATCTCGTACATCATCTGTTCCTTTTTCAAGCACATTCGTATCATTCACACGTTTTTTTAAATAATCACCAAGTCCCATCCTTTGTTCAATCAACGCTACAGCTTCAGATGGCTTTAACGATTTTAACGTTCGAAACAGGGGAACGATCGATTGCAGTTTTTTGCGCTGAAACGGCTGAATGTCTGTTAGCTTTCCAAGTGCCTCTACCATAGAACAATCTTCCGTAATGGTCAGTGCCTTCAGGGTATTCAGTGTTTGCTGCTTTAAAAAGAAAACGGGCAGCAGCAGCTTCATTGCGGCGACATCATCTGCATCCTGACTTAGCGAAAGAAAAGCGAGCAGCACCCGAACAATTCTTCTGCTATAAAAGGCTTTTACGCCAGCATCGGTTTGATACGGAATCGCCGATTGATGAAGACGTTCATAAATCGCACGGCCTCCTGTATTCGTTCTAAACAGCACGCAAAAGTCATTCGGTTTTGCACCGTTTTTAATTTTCTCCTGAATATCTGCTACGATCATGGTCGCTTCCTCTTCCTCGTCATATGGATAAAAAAGAGTCGGCGGAATTTTCTCCACGCGAACGGCTTTTAACGTTTTCTCGTAACGATGCTGGTTCTTCTTAATAATGGCGTCTGCACTTGCGACAATCGTATGATGAGAGCGGTAATTTGCATGTAAATGGACGATCTCGGCCGAAGGATAGTCCTGTTTGAAGTCAAGAATAAAAGCAGGATTGCTTCCTCTAAATGCATAGATGGCTTGATCATCATCGCCTACACAAAATAGCTGCTCGGATTCTCCAGCTAAAAGCTGGATTAATTGATATTGTACGGGATTAATATCTTGAAATTCATCTACTAAAATATACTTGAATCGTTCTTGATATTGTTTGAGCAATTCAGGCTGCTTAGTCAGCATGTGTAAGCAGGCAATCGCCATGTCATCAAAGTCAAATTGTTGATTTTCACGCTTTTGCTGTTCGTATGACTGATAGATTGTCCACATTTGCTTTTCTTTTTCATCTTTCAGCTCAGGAAGTTCGTCTGGCAAAAAAGCATTTTTCCAATAGCCGATTGATTGCAGCACTTGATCGGTTGGATAGTCTTTTTCATCAAGTCCTTCATGCATGATTGCTTTTCGAATATACTGCTCTTTTTGCCAGTCGAATTTAATCAAATGCTGTCCGTTCCATTTGCCCCGATCATCGTGAAGCAGCATTTTATAAAATAGACTGTGGAATGTGCCTGTCACAACTTGGCTCGCCTGTGATGGATGAAGCTGATACTGCATACGCAATCTTTCTTTCATTTCACTGCTTGCTTTTGTGGTGAAGGTCACGAGCAGGATATGGTGAGCAGGGATTTGATGGTGCGACATCAGATAAGCAGCTCTTGCTGTCAGTACCCTTGTTTTACCGCTGCCGGCGCCAGCCAGCACAAGCATCGGACCGTCTTTGTGTGTGACAGCTTGAAGCTGCGGTGCGCTAAAGGTGATGTGTGGAAAGAGGTCAATGGTATGCACTTCTTCATTCTTTTCTAAATGAAAGGTTTCGCCAAATTGAATGGACCGTGGTTCCTGCCAGTCATCCGATTCTTCTGTTTGTGAGATGATCTGTTTGCCGGTTGGAAAGCGAAAGCCGCCAAGTTCTTTGTAGGATGCATGTACCTCTCGTTCAGCCGGTTTCTTTTCCTCTTGTTGTTCTCTTTTTTCGCAAATCTCTTGCTGAGATATTTGCTTATGGATAAAGGCAGGTTCTTCATGTATATTTAATCTAAAAAAGACGGGTTGTCCGCAATATGGGCAAGATAAATGCCCTTTTTTCCCCTCATCATGGAGGAATTGATAGTGTTCTCTCGAATATGTATGTAGTGAGATCGTTCGATCATGTCGTCGTGCGCATTTCAAAGCTAGTCCTCCAATAGTCAATCAATGTTAAAAAGAAACACATCTAATCATATCAAATGAGGCGTGTTTCAAACAGTCATAATTAGGGAATAGTAGAGTAGAAGAGAAGCAAAGGAGGCGTTCTTGATGGGATATATAGCCCCGATTCAGCCGGATCTGTATTTTCAATATATCAATCGTCCTGCTCCTCAGGATAAAGAAGACTATGCGAAAGTGACGAAGGTCACCCGCACCTTTCATGACAAGGTATACAGAGAGCTGGAGAAAAAAGAGGACTTAGTGACAGAAGCGGAAACGAAAGTACAGCAAAAAAAGCGGGAACGCTTTGTACGAGATATGTTTATGGAAGAAGGCAAGGGCGTTCATATCAATACTTACGTCTAAATGACTGCGCTTTCTTCCTGAGCGAACGAGATGGAATCAATAAAAAGCCAGAGCATCCATGATGCCCTGGCTTTTTATTTTCGTTAAACGGATAGTGTTTTTGTCATTTTGACATGTGTAATCCCTGCTTCTTCAAACGGTTCTGAAACGGCTTTGTAGCCTTTTTTTTCGTAGAAGGGAAGAGCTTGGACTTGTGCATGCATGACAGCTTCTTTCGCCCCGTTTGCCATCGCTTCAGACTCAAGTGCTTCTAAAAGCTGGTGGCCAAGACCGAAAGAGCGCGCCTCTTTTAATACACAAATTCGTTCAAGCTTTGCCTTATGACCTTCAATTATGCGCAGTCTAGCAGCAGCTTGTGGTTTGTTGTCATCATTATAAATGACAAAGTGAATGGCTTCGTCCTCAAGTTCATCAATTTCGATCTCTAACGGGACTTCTTGTTCTTTTACGAAAACTTCTTTTCGAACATAATAAGCATCTTCTCGTTGTGTTTGTTCTTTTACGATGACTGTATTCAAATGTCTTTAACCCTCTTCTCCTAAGATAAATGTTTCATAAACGGTCCAAGAACCGTTCTCTAATTGATATAAAAGATGGAAGCGGTCAACCGTTTCCTCGTGGTCAATTTTTCTCAGCTTCAATGTGCCTAGAACGTCTGAATGCTCATCGTCTGATAACTTTTGAGCCACTGTCACATGCGGAACAAACGCATATTCAGGTGTACCAGCAAGCGGATCAGTGTACAACTTCTCATTGAGAGCCATTAATTCTTCGTTCGGTTCTACTTTCATATAAATCACGTTGTTTACAGGAGCGAATGAACTGAATTTTTTAATACGTAACGTAATAGGAGAAGCATTTTTTGCGTACTCTCGCAAGGTGGAGACGACCTCAGCTGCTTCTAGATCCGTTAATTCAAAAGGTGTTCTTAATGTTAAATGAGGTGGTATGAGTGCATAGTTCGGATCATAACGTTTCCGATAAGAGTTCGCAATGTCTTGCAATTTTTTTGATGGAAATAAAACAACTCCGTATTTCATCATGTTCCCTCCTGATTAAGAAAGTATTTATTATTTTTTATTATAACAAAATTCAGTTGATTAACGAATATGGGAGCATTCTTTTTAACGAAGGTGAAATGAGCGGTTGCCAAAACGTCCATTTATGATCGCCTTCGAATGTCTCAAATAAATAATCCGCACCGGACTTCTCCAAAAGGACCTTTAATTCTTCGTTCGGCTGAATAAAGTCTAGCACTTGCCCATCTGTCGTTTTCACAGCTGTTTCTTCTAACCCGATTTGATGGATAATGGCATAATGAGCAAGGGATGATGACTGTTTGACTGCTTGCAGAACCGACTCATCCACGTAAGGAGACTGCAAAATCAGTCCGCCAAATAACGAAGGATAATCAATGGCTGTCATAAGTGAGATCGTAGCACCTAATGAATCACCAATAAATGTACGACCTGATCCAACTTGATACGTTGGATAGTGTTCATCAATATACGGAACGAGTTCATTTGCCAAAAAGCGTTTATACGCCTCGAACTTTGGTCCGTCTGGATGATACGTATTTCGCCTTTCAGTCACATTTTCATATGGGACACCAATGATAATCGAGCGTTCCATTTCTTTGTTTTGCATTAATTCTTCCGCTTGTCTGCCTATTTTACCTAAGCGGAAATAATCATGACCATCTTGTGCAATGATGACATGATATGTATAAAGGGGGGAGTAATTGACTGGCAAATAAATCAAAATGGTCATATCTGCCCCAAGTTCTTTTGACTGTAAGGTTTCTTCTTGAATGATGCCTGTTTTCTTCACCATAATCCATTCCTCCAGCTAACCAAATTCATCATAAGTGAAACGTTTCCATTCATTGTAACATGAAAAACAGCGTTGTTCCTATATGCTAACATGCAATCAAATTGGCTGACATCCAATCTGCTGCAAAATACAGAAAATTTTAATTAATCGTTACATTTCCCCTTGAAAAATGAGGTTTAATGCGTTACAGTATTAAGAATTAGAACAGACAGACAACACATTCTTATCGTGAGAGGTGGAGGGACTGGCCCTTTGAAACCTCAGCAACCGGTATGCATCACTTCATGTGATGTACCAAGGTGCTAAATCCAGCAAGCAGCTTTTTTGCTTGGAAGATAAGAGGAAGCGATTAAACCCCTTCTTCTTATGAAGAAGGGGTTTTTCTGTTTTGAAATTAGATTTTTACTTAGGATGGTGTCAAATGACAGAACATGTGGAAACGAAGTTAGCGCAAATTGGAAACCGCAGCGAAGAGGTGACTGGTACTGTCAGTCCTCCCGTTTATTTTTCAACAGCTTACAGACATAGAGGTATTGGGGAATCAACAGGATTTGATTATATTCGGACGAAAAACCCAACAAGGCAGCTTGTAGAAGATGCGATTGCTTCACTCGAAGAAGGAACGGCCGGTTTTGCCTTCAGTTCGGGAATGGCTGCCATCCAAACGATCATGGCGTTGTTTGAGAGCGGGGATGAACTCATTGTTTCATCAGATTTATATGGCGGTACATACCGTCTATTTGAAAACGAATGGAAAAAGTACGGACTGCGCTTTGTTTATGATGATTTTTCAGATGAAGACTGTTTACGCTCTAAAATGACGCCAAATACAAAAGCCGTTTTTATTGAAACGCCAACAAATCCACTCATGCAGGAAGCGGATATTCAAAAGGTTGCGAAAATCGCTAAAGAGTATGGTGCATTGGTCATTGTGGATAACACCTTTTATACGCCCGTCTTGCAAAAACCGATTACACTCGGAGCGGACATTGTCATTCATAGTGCCACCAAATATTTAGGCGGACATAACGATGTTCTTGCCGGACTTGTCGTCACAAAAGGGGAGAAGCTATCTGAAGACATGTTCCAGCATCAAAATGCCATCGGAGCGGTTTTATCTCCATTTGACTCATGGCTTTTAATGAGAGGAATGAAAACATTGGCGCTGAGAATGCGCCAGCACGAGGCAAATGCGAAAGAAGTAGCTGACTTTCTAAAGCAGCAGCCGGAAATTCAAGATGTCCTTTACCCAGGAAAGGGAGGCATGCTGTCATTCCGAGTAGCCAAAGAGGACTGGGTCAATCCATTTTTAAAGAAGCTGAAAACGATTTGTTTTGCTGAAAGCCTTGGCGGAGTCGAAAGCTTCATTACGTATCCTGCAACGCAAACGCACATGGATATTCCAGAAGAGATTCGCATCGCAAACGGTGTGTGTAATAAGCTTCTCCGTTTCTCTGTTGGGATTGAGCATGTGGAGGACCTAAAAGCAGACCTGAAACAGGCACTATCAAATGTGAAAGAGGAGGTAAACACCAAATGACCACACACGATTGGACACTAGAAACACAACTCGTTCATAATGCGTTTAAAACAGACCGTTCAACAGGTGCAGTCAGTGTGCCGATTCAACATGCATCGACGTTTCATCAAAGCAGCTTCGATGACTTTGGTCAATATGACTACTCCCGATCAGGCACCCCTACACGTCAGGCATTGGAGGATACCATTGCAGCGCTAGAAGGAGGAACGAGAGGGCTTGCTTTTGCGTCAGGTATGGCAGCCATTTCAACCGCTTTTCTTCTATTGTCAAAAGGAGATCACGTCCTTGTCACAAGAGATGTGTACGGCGGGACTTTCCGAATGATCACCCAAGTTCTTTCAAGATTTGGGATTGAGCATACCTTTGTGGACATGACCAATTTGAATGAAGTGAAACAAGGCATTCAATCAAATACAAAAGTCATTTACATGGAAACACCGTCAAACCCTACACTCGGTATTACGGATATTGAAGGTGTCGTACAGATTGCGAAAGAACATGACTGTCTGACTTTCTTAGATAATACGTTTTTAACGCCTGCGCTTCAGCGTCCGCTGGATCTTGGTGTTGACGTTGTGCTGCACAGCGCAACGAAATTTTTAAGCGGCCACAGTGATGTACTGTCAGGCTTAGCCGTGGTGAAAGATGAGAAGCTAGGAGACGAACTTTATTCGCTGCAAAACTCCTTCGGGGCAGTACTTGGCGTACAGGATTGCTGGCTTGTGCTTAGAGGATTAAAGACCCTTCAAGTCAGATTAGAAAAAGCCAGTCAAACCGCATTAGAACTGGCTACATTCCTAAAAGAACATCCTGCGGTCAAAAAAGTATATTACCCAGGATTAGATGATCACCCAGGGGCAGACATTCAGCGGAAGCAGGCGAGCGGTGCAGGTGCTGTTCTTTCATTTGAACTAGAAAACCAAGCGGCTGTCAAAGAATTGGTCGATGGCGTCACATTACCTGTATTCGCCGTCAGCCTCGGAGCAGTTGAATCCATTCTTTCCTATCCGGCCAAAATGTCCCATGCCGCTATGCCAAAAGAAGAAAGAGAAAAAAGAGGCATCACGGATGGTTTACTTCGATTAAGTGTGGGCGTAGAAAACGGAGAAGACCTCAAAAGGGACTTCAAACAAGCACTAGATCAACTAAAGCCTGTACTTGTGAACCAATCATAAAAGTCAGTGAAAAGCCGGTATGGATACCGGCTTTGTGCCTTTTTTGAACAAAACCATTGACGACTGATCATGATGGTTATATAATAGAGACTGTCAGTAACAGAAAGCCCAGAACTGATACATAACCCGATTCCGTAGCTCAGCTGGGAGAGCGCTACCTTGACAGGGTAGAGGTCGCTGGTTCGAGCCCAGTCGGAATCATATAAAAAGATGTTGATGCAGAGCCATTCTCGAGATAATCGAGAGTGGCTTTTGTATCTACTACAGCTAATGCTCCTTGAGCTGGGACTTTACCAACTGATCCACCAGTCTTAAATCGAGCGATCTTTTTTCCAGTAGTATTACCCTTAACAACAACATCTCACGATCTCAGCTTCGTCTAACTTTTGCTTACCTTCTAAAATAATCATTTGAATCGCCTATAATAATCTATACTTTATAATGTATTCGTTGAAATTTTTACCTTCCTCATTAACAAGATTAATTAATTTGTCTTTTTGGCCAATATCATCAATAACTACTTTGTAATCTTCAATCTGTTCCAATTTCTTTTTTCTTTCATTCACTATAAACACCTTTATGTTCAAGTATTTCTAAAGAGAGGTGCCTATATGTAATTGATGGCAATAAAAAAGACCTTCAAACGAAGGCCTCTAATTGAATTTCTTTTTTAATCCATCCATCATATCCGCAGCATAAAAAGATTGTAAAAGTTCATCTACATTGATTTTTTTATCCTTCTTGCTTAGAAATTGATCAATGATCTTTTCATATTCTTCTCTAGTGTTTCCTTCAATATCTGAAAGGTTTAATTCTTCACCGAAGTGTCTAATGAACGCTGTCCTTGTTATATCATATGCCTTTTTGTTTTCTTCTTCACAGGTGCAAAATGCTCCTGAGAGAGTAATGAGGAATTGAACGTCTTCATCGTCTAAACCATTGGCTTTTTGGAACTGAATGAATTGATTTTGTGACATATATAGTCACCATCCTTTTATCTAAAGTATGAGTAAATCAGCAGTAAGAACGATGTATTCAACAATAAGTCCGATTGTATCAGCTACACCTGAGTCTATATGTTTTTTAAGCTCTGCAGAAACAACCTTTCGAGCCCTACCAGCTGCATTTTTTGGAGTATCAATAATTTTTTCTAATTCTTTAATGATCTTGTTTGCATTTTTGACAGTACCATTTACAGCTTCCTTTCCAAAACGTTGCTGTAAAACCCATTTTGCCCAGTCGTTATTCACTAAGCCTTTAATTACATTGATTGCTGCTTTAATAGCCGCACCCTTAGGGCCATTTGTAGTAGCAAGTGGATCATTGTTAGCATTCTCAATAGCTTTAAATGCTTGAAGCAAGGCTTCTTGTTTTTCTAATGGTACATCTCTTAAAGCAAGTTGTTTTTGTAGCTCAGTAGGATTGAAAGTTACTGCCAAATTTTCTTTCTGTTCGATCTTTTCTGCTGCATATGTAGCTGTTGTGGGAATGAAAACTGCTGCTGATATGAGAACTAGCAACATCTTAACAAAAAACTTTTTCATTGGAATACTTCCTTTCTAATCATTTTTCAATAGTGAGGATATCACAGAAAGGAATTAATTTTACATAAATTAGAATAAATGAGCTTTAAATCACATGCTGTTTGTCTTTGTTTAATTCGATGTGTTACTAATTTCTTACATCTTGAAAAGGGCATATTTACGCTTGAAAAAACCATCTACACATCAATGTAAGTGGCTATTTGTCTATCTAATTTTTTATTTATTTGATTGAATTCATTCTTTACATCATCAATGAATTCAATAATATTGTATTCAATTTCTTTTTAGATGTAAGGTTAATAGATGAGTTACTATTTGTAACAATCATGAGCACATTAGGGCTATTCCTACTGCTCATGATCGTCATTTCTAGCTTATTAGAAAAGTGTTGGCGCACTATCTAATCTGATGGGTTGGTATGCTCTGTGATACCAGCCCATTCTAACTTAATTTAGTTTGTATTCAATAGGTCGTGCATTTTACGAGGCAAGTAAAGTTTACCTCACCTAACTAAATAGAATCAGTCTATACTCCTGGATCAATGTGTTGTCTTTAGTGATGCCATTTTTAAGGATAAGACTGTCGTGGAATGCGCTAACACACGTTAAACTTAAAAGGGTAGTGACTCAGCCGATGCGATAAATGAGGATAGGATACCACTGTGCTTCACTATTTGCACATGTATCTGAAAGGCGAAAGCTGCCATTAAGTGCTGTACGAAGGATGGGTGTATCGTTTCTGACGATGCAGGACAAGCCACAAGTATCAAAACTCAAACTTGAGGGTTGAGAAACTGTTCGGGACACTTGACACAGTAGTGCAGTATTACAAAGGGAGTAGTTTTAACCTACAGTGGGGATTTCATAAATACCTACCGTCATTTAAAATGACATCAGCTTATGTCAAAACGCATATTTGCGTTCAGTCGTTTAAAACTATGATATTCTTTCCATTCAATCTAAATCCCCTGTATAATTAAGGAAAATTAATAAGGAGGATTAAAAGTGAAGGTTCTTAGATTTGAATATGAGAATAATAGATTTGAATTACACACAATGTTTATGGACGATATTTCAAGCATGAAAGATAATGATATTCAAAGAGATATGTTGTTTAAGAGTAAAAATATAGTTAAAGCTGCTTTGGGCTTTGAAGGATATTTGAAAGTAGAAAGCTTTTCAACTTATGAAGAAACCAATTCTGTATATTGCTCATATACGTTTTGAAAGGATAACAAGATAAGAATCGATTAGAACGTGAGTTAGATGAAGCTAAGAATATGGATCACGATGAATTAATTGAGGATTTATTATAAACCCATGTTATCATAGAAGAAATTGGATATTGGGGGATTGTCAGCAAATGCTCAAATCAAAGTTAGTTGTTTGGACTTTTATCATTGTGACTGGATTCTATATGCTCATAAGTATATGGAACATTGCTGTATTTCCAGATAAGACATGGACAGATTACGCAGGACAGGTTTCGATTGTAGTTTTTGGAAGTATGGTGAATGGTTTAATCGCTGCATTCTTTATGTACGCAGCAGCTATGTTAGTGAAATATATTAATGGTGATAAAGCTTAAAACAGGTGTATAAAAAGGGTAACATTTTTTTCGGTTTTTAAAAAATACGAAGGAACACCAGAGGATACAGATGGGTAAGGAAAGCTTATGTATCAAGGTTTATAAGTGAATAGAGGATATCGGTGATAATCACAGGATTCTACATATCTACCTTGACAGGGTAGAGGTCGCTGGTTTGAGCCCAGTCGGAATCATCGTTGAAACCCTTGCCTAGCAAGGGTTTTTGATTGTCGGTAACAAATGTTTGTTCTGTTTCTTTTGATTGGGGACGAATTGGGAACGAACTTTATCCATTAAATTGTTTCTCAGTATTTTTAGAATCAAAAAATCCCTTTTCCATACAGATCACACACTTTTAATAGTAACAGCATATCCAGTTTAAGAGGTTACTTACAAAATATTTAGAACTTTTTAGTAAGAATCCTCAGAAATGTAATACGGTTTTAAGTATTTTCATTTATAATTCTCTATTTGTCTATACTTTTCATATCGCTGTTGTATAAGCTCTTCCGAGGATAATCGTATCAATTTTTTAAGAGATGATTCGATTGCAGATTCAATCAATTTTGCCTGTGATTTGATATCATTTTGTGCTCCACCTTTCATTTCAGGAATGATTTCATCAATAATTCCTAAATGCTTTAAATCTTTTGCTGAAATTTTCATGTGTTTAGCAGCTTCTGGAGCATACTTAGCATCCTTCCATAGGATAGATGCTGCTCCTTCTGGTGAAATGACCGAGTACCATGAATACTCTAACATATGGATATGGTTACCGACACTAATGCCAAGAGCTCCACCACTTGATGCCTCTCCAATTACAATACAAACAATTGGCACTTTAAGTGTTGCCATTTCCAATAGATTTCGAGCTATTGCTTCAGAAATTCCACGTTCTTCAGACCCTTTCCCTGGATAGGCGCCAATTGTATCAATAAATGTAATAATAGGGCGATTAAATTTATCAGCTTGTTTCATCAGTCTTAGCGCTTTTCTATATCCTTCTGGATGTGACATTCCAAAATTTCTTTCTATATTTTCCTTTGTACTTCTCCCTCTTTGATGACCAATAACCGTAACGGGCATCCCTTTAAATTTTGCAATACCACCTATCATTGCTTGATCATCACCATATAATCGATCACCATGAAGTTCGAAAAAGTTTGTAAACAATAAAGGTATATAATCCAATGTCGTGGGCCGGTTACGTAGCCTTGCAATTTGAACTCGTTGAAAAGGTGTAAGATTAGAATAAATTTCATCTTGCATTTTATTTAAACGTTTTTCTAATTCTTGAATTTCTGTTGATAAATCTACATTATGTTCTTTCATCATTTTCTTTAATTCATCAAATTTCTCTTTTAGTTCAATCATAGGACGTTCAAAATCCAAACTCATTTTATCCTCCAAAGGGTATGATTTACCTCACTCTAATCAAAAGACTTAGAAATAGAATCAATAAATAATTCAAAACCATCCACAACTATTTTTTGTTCTGATTCTGATAAATTATTGAGGATACGTTGATAAAATGTAAGGGATTGTTCTCTTAAGCGATTAACAGTAATGTGACCTTTTTCTGTGAGGTGCAGAAAAAGTTCTCTTCTGTTTTTTTCATTTACTTCACGATAAACAAGTCCCTTTTTTACTAACTTATCTACCAATCTACTTACAGTTGAAGTCTCTAATCTAAGTTTATTGGATAGTTGCCAAACAGTTAATTTTTCCATCTCTATTTCCTCTAACGCCATCATTTGAGAAGTTGGTAGAGGTTTTTCAAATGGTCCATTGGGCAAATTTTGAGATTCAAAAACCCCAGTTATTATAATCATTTTCTTAATATCTGATCTTAGTTTTAAGGCATCTTCTCTTTTCAAAAAGGTCACCCTCCTAAAATTCATGTATGATACATCAATTGTATTATACATGAATATGTTTTTTTCACAAGTTTAACGTCAGCCCATATGACAACATGGACAAGAGATTTCTTCTTGTTAAAATGGTTTAAGTGGATTGATCATAGTCGATCCACCTGATTGATAGATGCATCAGGATCTTACCCTAAGTAATTACTGTTTACTGTTCTTTCAACAAAAATATGAAAAATGAAGAGAGGGGGAGAAAAATATGAAGTCATTTTTACTAATTGGACAATCTAATATGGCGGGTCGAGGCTTTAAGCATGAAGTGCCGCCAATTTATAATGAAAGAATCATGATGCTGCGAAATGGAAGATGGCAAATGATGACTGAACCTATTCATTTTGATAGGTCGGTAGCTGGTGTAGGACTGGCGGCTTCCTTCGCGGAGACTTGGTGTAAGGATCATGAGGGAGAAAAAATTGGTCTTATTCCATGTGCCGAAGGTGGCAGTACCATTGATGAATGGTCACGAGATGGGGCATTATTTCGTCATGCAATAAATGAAGCTACATTTGCAAGGGAAGATAGCGAATTGGCCGGAATATTATGGCATCAAGGAGAAAGTGACAGCCAAGATGGGAAATACAAAGAATACGATGAAAAAATACGAAGATTATTTCATGAACTGAGAACTGAATTATCTGTACCTAACATTCCGCTTGTGATAGGTGGTTTGGGCGATTTCTTAGGAAAGACAGCATTTGGCGCAGGATGTGTGGAACATCAACTGATCAATGAGATGCTACAAAAATATGCAAATCATCATGAAAATTGTTATTATGTTACTGCGAAAAGCCTTATACCTAATCCGGACGGAATTCACATCAATGCGATGTCCCAAAGAATATTTGGTATAAGATACTATGAAGCATTTCGAAAAACAGAACATATACATGAACCATTACCAAATGAACATGAGCTAGTGAATGACTGTCATAATAGAATGAATACCTCAGCGGAGAATACATATATAGCACTAGAAAAATTCACGTTGGGCAAGATGACTTATGAAGAGTTGCTGGAGGCTTTAACGTAGGCAAAGCTCATAGTAGTCTTTGAATAAACAGAAACATGATATATCTTGTGAAAGGATGATTGTGGTGGTAAAAACAGATAAAGCTTCCTCCTGAATACAAGCAATTACATTCAGGAGGAGATAGAAAATGTTTAAACAAATAGATGAAAATTATCCGAGAAAAGAGCACTTTCATCATTATATGAAGGTAACCCGATGCACATATAGTCTGGTGATCGATCTAGACATCACGAAATTGTATGCAATATTAAAAGAAAAAAGGCTAAAAGTATATCCTGTGCAAATTTATTTGTTAGCAAGAGCTGTGCAAAAAATACCGGAATTTCGGATGGATCAAGTGAACGATGCACTTGGTTACTGGGAGATTCTCCATCCAAGTTATACGATTTTAAATAAAGAAACAAAGACGTTTTCAAGTATTTGGACGCCTTATGACGAAAACTTTGCTCGGTTTTATAAAAGCTGTGTAGCGGACATGGACACTTACAGCAAAAGTAACAACCTATTTCCGAAACCTCATATGCCAGAGAACATATTCAATATTTCAAGTCTGCCATGGATTGATTTTACTTCTTTTAACCTTAATGTATCTACAGATATAACTTATTTACTGCCAATATTTACGTTAGGTCAATTTAAGATGAAAGAAGGAAAAATCACCTTGCCAGTCGCCATTCAAGTCCATCATGCTGTTTGTGACGGCTATCATGCCGGCCAATATGTGGAATATTTGAGGTGGCTTATAGAACATTGTGAAGAGTGGTTAAGCGAGTCATTGTATAATTAATTTTCAAAAGGTGTAGTCATTTGATTTTTAGAAAAAGGCAGACTTTGCAGAGTCTGCTTTTTCTGTTGTGAGAAGAAATGTGTAAAATCGCGGTTACTCAATTGTTTTTTTTGCGGTTTCTTTTCGGTGCCTTGTAAACTCATACATGTGATAATAAATGTAATATAAGGGAAATTAGTGGAAGGGGAATAAGGGATGGAGAAAGTTCTTTCTTCACATGTTGGTGTGAAAATAAATGAATGGTATAAAATGATTCGGCAATTCAGTGTACCCGATGCAGAAATTTTGAAAGCGGAAGTTGAATGGGAAATAGATAGGATGGAAGAAGATCAGGATCTTCTTATCTATTATCAATTAATGTGTTTTCGACATCAACTTATGCTTGATTATATAAAACCTTCATTCGATCAATCAATTTCCGCGCTAGTCGATAAAATAGAGAATTCTAACCATCAACTGTCTGGAATGTTGCAATACTATAATGCCTTTTTTAGAGGCATGCATGAATTCAGTAAGAAAGAGTATGTACAAGCCATTCAATATTATAAGATTGCTGAGAGGCAGCTGGCACTTGTTGTAGATGAAATTGAACAAGCAGAATTCCATTTTAAAGTTGCTGAAGCATATTACATCATGAAACAAACCCATGTTTCTATGCACCATATTATAAAAGCCCTAGAGATTTATGATCGTTATGATCTTTATAAGGTGAGAAAAATTCAAAGTTTATTTGTGATCGCAGGAAATTATGATGATTTTAAACGATATGAGAAGTCGCTCCCCCACTTACATAAAGCACTAGATCTTGCTGAAGAAATAAATGATCAAAGATTAATCGCTAAAACTTATTTGAATCTTGGAAATACGTATGACAGGCAACAGGATTATATTAAAGCTGCTTCCTTCTATAAAAAAGGGTTGGATAAGATGACTGAAAACAATGAAGATATTAAACCAAGATTATTTTTTAGTTTAAGTTGGACTTTGTTTAAAAGTGATAAAACAAAAGAAGCACTTGAATATATTGCTAAAGGAATAAAAAGTGCAACAGCAGAAAATAATCTGTTTTATAAAACATTGCTCAATTCATTAAAGACAATTTATGTAGATGAAGGTATTGAAAATGTACGAAAAATGTTTAAAGGGTTAGAGGAAAAGAAGTTGTATCCTTATATTGAAGAGTTTGCTTTAAGCCTTGCAAATCTTTATGAAAAAAGGAATGATTCGGAGAGGGTAGCAGATTATTATAGAACTGCCATAAAAGCTCAAACCGAAATCCAAAAAGGGGAGTGTTTATATGAATATTAAAATGAAGATATTGATTAGCGCCACTTTATTGGTAGGTGCTGCTTTCCTAGGTTCTTTTAATTTCTCACAAGAATCAACTGATCGAAATACCACTGTATTTCCTCAAAAAACTGATCGAAACACGACGATGATCGATCCAAATTCAACATCTGAAAACTAATAGGCAAAATTAAAACAGACCCTGTATGGTCTGTTTTTTAAAATGAGGACGAACGGGGTTAGAACTTTTTATCCTCCAGGTAGTTTTTGAGTATTTTTAGAATTCTAATTATTATGGTGTTTTGCAGTGTTATGTTCTAATTTGTTTGTGGCATGAACTTAAATATCTTATGTTGTTTTAGCACTCTTTTCTAAGTAGCGTTAATGCTCTCATAAGTTTATATAAGGAGTGCGACCTTAAAAAGTAACTGAATCTGACTCTTCACGTTGGATTAAACTGGTTATTGGATGCAATTTTTATGAAAATCTAATTAAGAAAAAACGGGGGAGAATTTATGGACTTATTTTTGAAATTTTTTGCAGGACCATTGATTGCTGCTGCACTTACAACCTTCTTTGTTATGTTTAAGGAGAATAAGAGTGAAAAGAAAAAACACTTACAAAATATAACTTTTGAGCAACTTACTAAGGTATATAATAAATTGTTTATTCTTTATTACAAATATGATCATGTATTAGAGATAACAGAGGTTGAGGAAGTTTATGACGTTACTCCGGATGGGAAGGAACATACATATATTGTTCCTTCAATTGATAATTTTGATACTTGGGATAAAGTCATTAAAGAAGTGGAAGATATTGTTTATCCCAATATACACTTATTAATGAGAAAAGACGTACATTTATGGAACGAGTTTCTTGATTATAGCTTAAAAGAGCCCGAAAGAGATTATGAAATAATAGAACCGTATCTTAAGTTCAAAAAATTCTTCAAAGAAATCACCTTAAGTTACATTAAGTTGTACAATGTTTATCATATGGAAATCAAAAGTGTAAAAAGAGCAAGACATAAAGAATACAAAAAGAAGCTAAAAGACATAAAAAAGAACCTATTTTTATCTAAGAAACAAAAAAAATCCAAATTAAAAAAATTAAAAAATAAAGAAAAAGAAACACTAGAAAAAATAATTTAATTTAGTAAGAGAGGAAGTTTTTTGTGAAAGACATTCTGATCACGATTTTGACAAGTGGTTTTACAACCACAATTATTTTGGCATTATACAGGCACTTTTTAAATAGAAATATTGAGGCATTCAAGAATAATTTGTTATTTGACTCACAAAGGAAAGTTCATGACTTCCAACTATTTACTGAAAAGAAACATGAAACTTATCCTAAGTTATATGGCTTGTTTTACAAAGCTACAGATTCAATTTTCGCTGTTACAAATTGGTATCAACAATTTCCTAATTTTATGGAACACACAAAGACAGATTTAGAAAACTATCTAAGTAATCACGATCTATTAGAAAAAGATAAAGGTAGGATTTTTTACTTGTGGGAAACGGATAAAAGAGAAATGCAAAAAGAATTACATAATCTTATTCAGCACAAAAAGTTTTTTGAAGCAGATACTTTAAGATTAGAGGTTTACCAACTGTTTAGTGAAACATTATTATATCAATCGGAGATAGTGGCTGAACTCTGCGAGAAAATAGTTGGAGAACAAAGACAGTTGTTATTAGAACATGATTGGTACAAAGAAGTTGAACCAGCAGAGAAAAAAGAAATTAGAGAGAAAATAAAATTTCATAGAGAAATGCTTGAATCATTGAGAAAAGAATTGTTGGAGATAATGAAGAAAGAATTGACTGTTGGATACTATAAAAAATCGTGAAAGGAAATAGTCGTAACAAGCAAGGAGGAACCTTATCTGGCTCCTCTTTTTTATTTGGCTACTTCTTTAATTGGTAAGTGTTTTTCAAGCACCTCAAATGTGGCCTCAATACTTTTCAGTAATCCAATCATTGCTGCTTTAATTTCACTTGAAGTTGTGTACTTTCCCACACCAACAGTAACCATTCCATGTAATTTTCTTATTCCAGAATCTATACGGTAAGGAGGGTGATTGTGAGCAATATCATGCCTCATTTGCACACCAATTTGGAAATCATTGGAGTATTTTACTTTGTTTAAGTCTTTGTACAATGGACGGTTCACATTTTTTAATCTGTAAATTGCAGAATTAAAACTTACTAAGTCATCTTCTTTGATTTCAAAGTTATAAAGTTTGAACAACAAATGTCCAATCGTTTCATACAATGTGTAAGCCTTTAGAAAGAATGTGTCTACAAAGTATGTGAAATTGTAAAAGTTGCTGTAATGTTGTTCTTCAAAGTGAGGATAATATTGAACTGACTGACCGTTTTTCCCAGGAGACATATACCACTCATCATCTGGAATGCCTTTGTAATAGTAAAACATTGTGTAACCAAAATTTCGATTCACTGAGAGCAATCTATTCTCCAAAATAGCTTCCCAATGTTGTGTGTCCCAATTACCTATGTTCATAAAATGATCGTCTTTTTTTTGAAACATTCCCTTGGGGAGTTCAAATTCTTTCAACGGACTTTCTTTTGTACATTCATTTATATTTACTTCTGTAATTTCTTCAAATGGATTGATATTGATTTTTCTCTCCATCTTTTTCCCCGCTTCTTTTAAATTTATTAATTTAATGATAAGGGAACAAATTAATTTATTCCATGAGAAGTTACACAATCTCAAAATGTTTTTATCCCAAATATGAAGGAACCTTCGATAATGACAGGAGGATTTACGTAAAGCAATCTGAATTAAACTATCGGATACTCTGAGAAGTTAAAAGATAAAGCAGGATTAAAATATGGAAAAAGAATAATTTAATTAGACAGTGTGAATAGTGATATTAATGAAACCTTTTATAAAGCAAGTAATCAATGTGTCTTGCTTTCTTAATTTGAATTGTTCACTTCCAAATGTCTCATTTGGGATGCGTAATGAAATTTACTGTCCAATCCTTAATATTATGTTTTCATTCTCTCAAATGTGTTCCAGATTTATGAATATTCTCAAATGACAATTTAATTAACTCATCTAGTTGCTCAACATTCGTTCTCACTAGGAGATTATTGATCAAGTTTTTTAAGGCTCAAAATGATATTCAAAAAGGAGAATGTCTATATGATTATTAAAAGCTTACTATTCATAGTAAGCTTTGTATTATTGAGTGTATCAACTGTAGAAACGAGGGAGTTCATTGAAACAAAATCGATTCGAAATACTACAATGGAAGAACAACAAAAACTGACCGAAACACGACTTTAATTGACCGAAATGCAATATCACAAAACGTATAGATAAAAAGAAAACAGACCTTAAGGGGGTCTGTTTTTTCATTGCGAAGGATTTATAGTTGTCAATTTGTATTCATTATTAAAGTTCATGTACAGTGGTCAATGATATACTGATCTCATTAGAAACTAGGAGGTCCCCACTTTGAAACCATTTTGGGAGAAAGAAGAAGAGAGTCCTTTCACGTTAGAAAAGATAGATGAGGAAAAAATTCTTGAGGCAGAGGGAAGACTTGGTGTCACTTTACCTGATACATATAAAAAGCTCATTTTAGAATGGAACGGTGGTTTTACAGTTCGTAATGCTTTTCCAACGGAACAGCCGAATTCATGGGCAGAGGATCATGTTCAATTTGACCATCTAAGAGGAATCGCCAAAGGTGATGGAATTATGACTAGCCCTCAGTTAAGTGATGAATTGGAGCTGCCTGAAGGACTTATTTTCATCAGCGGAGAAGAAGATACATGGATCGCAATGGATTATCGACAAACGAAAGAGCACCCTCCTATTCACTATTTTGATTTAGAGATGGGAGTCGATTTTAAGCTGGCGGATACTTTCGATGATTTTATTGAGCAGTTATATACAGCTGAAGATGCGATGATCGAGGTAGTAGAAATTGATGAGGAATGCTCGGATTTGTATATCAGTAAAGAAGAGCTTGAACAAATTTTTGAGAGACAAGACCTTCGTCAGCAGAATCTCTTTAAAATGGCACATTATCCGATGGAAGAAATTGAAGAGATTGAATGGTTTTTCGATCGTATGAAACAATGCATCAAACAGATAAAAGATCAACATGTTTTGTATGAAGCAGCGACAACGATTCACTCCATCCTTCTGTTAAACCCGGATATGCAAAGAAATGACCTTATCAATCAAGAGCTGAAAGAAATAGCGGAGTTTCTAGAAAATAGTGGTGAGCCTAATACCGCTTTTTTGGGAGAAGATATTCATCCAGGGAATAAACGATGGTGAAAGACGAAAAGCCCCTGAAAAGGGCTTCTTTTTGTCATCTTATTGAAAGCCATATTTAAATAAAGTATAGTAAATTTATATGATAAAGAGGAGGATGGTTAAAGATGATGCATTCAGGAAGATTACGCCAGAAAACTTTGAACAATCAGTAATTTCATATGTTCAAAGGCTCTGTTTTCATCAAACGGAGTAAACGGGGTAGTCTGCACATTTTTAATGATCTTCAGCGGGAAAGTATGCAATTTCACTAGAAAAGAGGCAGCTAATCGATCTGTCTTTTTTTTGTATGTTTTTTTATGATGCAAAGAAAGGCATATGTCTAGCTTTGTTTACTCTGACCACATAAAGTAGCCTGTTTGTGGGTTTTGTGATGATATTCTTGATGCCTATTGATCATGACTAAATGAACAATTGGAGGATTGGATATGAATAGACTGGAATTAAAGCAGTTAGTCAAACATCACGGATTAGAGATTTTAGAGAATACCATCAAAATAAATGAATCAGGTGTGGATTTCCGTGTCGCTCACGTCGAAGATTTACATGGTGATCAATGGATAATAAGAATGCCTCGCAGACCTGAATCAATGAAACATACCTTACAAGAAAAAAAGACATTAGATTACATTAGTAATCAGGTTCACTTTCAGGTTCCTAAGTGGTCTATCTTTACAGAAAGTCTGATTGCTTATAAACAATTAGAGGGGGTACCGGCGGCTAGTATTGATGTGGAACAGCAATCTTATGAGTGGAGATTTGACCAAACGAATGTACCGCAAGCTTATTATGAATCATTAGGAAGAGTTTTAGCGAATGTACATTCCTTAGATCAACAGCCTTTTAAAACGATCGGTGTGGACATGCTCAGTGCTCATGAATTAAGAGGATCAATGAAACAGCGAATGGAACGTGTCAAATCGCAATACACCATTAACAGCGGTTTATGGGAGCGCTGGCAAGAATGGCTAGCTAAAGATTCTTTATGGCCGCCTTTTGTAGGAGTGAAGCATGGAGATTTGCATCCTGGTCACATTCTGATTGATGAAAATCAATGTGTTACCGGTGTGATTGATTGGTCTGAAGTGGGGGTTGGTGATGTATCTGCAGACTTTTTGTCGCATCAACTTCTCTTTGGGAAAGAAGGATTAACGAAACTTATCCATGCGTATGAAAAAGCAGGCGGGAGAACTTGGTCAGGAATGGATGAACATATAATAGAACTTCTGACGACAAGTGCGATCACTGTGGCCGAGTACGCACAGAGATCAGGATTGAAAGATATGTATGAAACGGCAGCATACATGTTGGCAAACGAAAGCTAATCAATCAGAACAAATCCAAAAAAAGCCCCTAAAAAGGGCTTTTTTTAATCTAATTCATGAAAAAACTGTTTGAGTTGATCAATGAAAACGGATTTGGATTTTCCTTTTTTATAAATGAACTCGATATTGATGTTGAAATTGATAGATGGCTCGATTGAAATTTGTTTTAATGTTCCTTGTTTTACTTCATTTCTAACACAATGATGAGGAAGAAACGATAGTCCCATTCCTTGTAGCACTAAATTTTTTGCAGTTTCCATATGATCAACCTCAATGGAAATGTTCGGTGTGATGTTGTTTTTTTGAAATAATCGGTGGAGCATCAACCAATCAAATGACCCATAGTCAAAGAAAATAAAAGGTTGTTCTTCTAGTTCATTCATATTGATGTTGCCTAGGCTGGCAAGCGGGTGATGAGTTGGGACGAACAGCCCGATTGGATCGCTGAAAATCGGGATTGATTCAATTTGAGGATGTGTTTCAGTCCTGACAATGCCAAAGTCTACTTGGTTGTTAATCACTTTTTGGACAACATCCTTTGAATGTCCTGTTACAATTTTCACTTTCAGGTTTTCGTATTTTTCTTTTAGGGCGGGCAATATGTTAGGCAATAGATTATTGGAAATAGAGGATGCGCATCCAATCGTCAATTCATAAGGGATCATCGTTTGTTTGAGACTATGCTTTGCTTCTTGATAAGAATGGAGAATCTTTTTGGCATGCGGGTAAAACTGTTCACCTTTTTCCGTCAGAGATAGTTTATTTCTCTGTCTATCAAATAATTTCAGGTCTAATTCTTTTTCTAACGATTGAATACGTGCCGAAACAGAAGGCTGGGTTAAATACAGTGCTTCTGCAGCTTTATTGATACTGCCTAGCTGGCATACATAAATAAACGCTTCTATATTCTCAATATTCATGTTATCCCCTTATATGACGTTCTTTAAATGTTTAGCTTCTCAAGCTCATACACTAATTTTACAGCTTCTTTCGCTAAAATGACAGTAGGGTCAATCACTTTCACAGCTTTGGTTGACCTTAGAACTAAAGGAATTTCTGTACAGCCGGCAATGATGGCTTCTGCTCCTTGATTGATTAAAATTTCTGCAGCTAACGCCAGTTCACTTTCGCCTTTACTCAATTTCCCTGCTTTCACGGCATAAATCCCATTCATCACGTTTTTCTGAAGATTTTCACTAGGAGTCATGACATCAATCTTGTGATGGGCACAAGCCTTTTGATAGAGCTGGGTTTTTAATGTGCCATCAGTACATAGTAAGCCCACAGACGTATAGTGATGTTTGTTCAGATGCTTTGCGGTTTCTAATGGCATATTCATGATAGGGATATGAGTGGATTGTTGTACGTTTTCTAAAAAGAAGTGAGCGGTATTGCATGCAATCAGAATAAAGTCCGCTCCTGCGCGTTCTAATCTTTTAGCTGATGCAATCATATATTCTGTAGGATCTTCGCCTTTCCCAAATATGGCATTGGTTCTATCAGGGATTTGCGGATCATTATCAGCAATTACATGGAGATGATCCTGATCTTTTATCGCTGGTGTATGAGAAATGATTTTTTTCATCAGATCAATCGTCGCTAAAGGGCCCATACCACCCATAATACCAATTGTTGTAGATATGCATATCACCACATTTCATTTTTTTCTATTATAAAAAAAGAAAGGATGGTGAGTGTTATAGAAAAGTTCTATTTGTATATAGAAGGTTGATCAAAAGCACCTTTCATTTTCTTCTGTATCTGTTTTACGGTATGAGTTGCAATCTAATCAAAAAACATTAGAATAAAGAAAAATTGATAAAGGAGCAACCATATGAATTTCAATTTGGATGAAGCTTTAGATATGTTGAGTCGAACTCCTCGTACATTAGAAAGTCTTTTGTCAGGTTTATCGAAGGATTGGCTTCACAGTCGTGAAGGGGAGGGAACGTGGAATCCCGTTGAAGTCATTGAACATTTGATTGAAGCAGAGAAATCCAACTGGATTCCTCGATTAAGTGTCATTCTTGCTGATGGAGAGAATACCCCATTTCCTGCATTTGACCGCTACGCCCATTTGAATCAAACTGAAAGACAGATAGAACAAGCACTAGCGGAGTTTCATCATGTGCGGATGGAGAATGTGGCATACATTCAGCGTATGACACATTCAAGTCTTGATCTAGAGAAAAAGGGCGTCCATCCAGAATTCGGCGTCGTGCAAGTGAGCGAATTACTTTCTGCGTGGGTTGTCCATGATTTCACCCATATCTCCCAAATTGTTCGGGTCATGGCTGAACGATATCGAACCGATGTAGGACCGTGGAGCGCTTATTTAGGGATTTTGAATAGGAAATAAATGTTTAATGACGCTTCGCGGCCCACTCAGATTGAAGAATGGCATATTGATACTCATCGACCCAATGTCCTTTTGACATATAATTTTGCAGCAAATGTCCTTCGCGTCTCATGTCTAAACGTTCCAGTACTCGAATAGATTTTTCGTTTCGTACATCTGTAAAGGCAATGATTTTATGCTTGTTCAGTGTAGTGAAAATATATTCGATCATTGAATTCAAGGCTTCATGAATATAGCCCTTTCCTTGAAATTCAGGCGCGAGTGTAAATCCTATTTCAACGATTCTAGGCTCGCTGCCGAGTGTATGAATGGCGCAATCTCCTATCAGCTGATTGGATTCAGATAAGGCAATCGCGTATTGAAACCACGTCCCTGGTTGATTAGGTTGTTGCGTCATTTGGTGTTGAACAAATGATTCAGCGTCTTCGTGCGTGTAGTTTTCCCAGGATTGAAATGTGGCAATAGAGGGGTTTGATCGGTATTGATAAAATGCTTCAATATCCTGCTGATCAAACTGACGAATCACGACCCGGTTTGTTCTTGTAAATATGCTGTTTGCATTCTTCATGTGTTACCCTCACTTTTTAGTTTGTTCTTGATTTGAAAAAGTCTATTAGCCATTCAGATAGCTGTTTTTGCGCTTTGGTCACAAATCGATCGGCATAATACGTTAATTCAAGATGCCGAACAGGAGCAGGGGCAGAAATAGGGATAGAGACAATATTAGGCCATGCTGAATGTTGCTTTAACAGCCCTCTTGGCTGGATGGTGGCGCCGATCCCGGCTTCAACCAACTGCAATAGTGAAGTGGCAGACCCAACATCCATGACCGTGTCCAATTCAAAACCGTGTTCTTTACATACGTCATCGACCAAATCTCTTCCTAGATAGCCTTTTGGATACATGACCAGTGCATGCTTTGTCAGCTCTTTTAGCGTCACTTCACGCCTTTTTGCCAGTTCACTGTCTGAATGAACAAACAATTCGTAGGGCTCATCGCCAAGTGGTATTTGAATCAGTCGTTTATCCGCAGGCCCGCGCAGCCCAATTCCGATATCGACTTTATGTGAGAGCACCTCGTCACGAACAAAGATGGTCGAAAAAGCCTTTAGGTTGATCTCTGGATACAGCGTTTTAAATTCTACAAAAAGCGGAACAAGCTGAAAGTCAAGATCAGAGGGAAGGACGGCAAGCCGAACGGTACCCCGCTGTTCAGATAACAGTTCTTTCATGGCATTTTTTGCATCTCGTTCAGCCTGAAGCATTTTCATGCCATATTGATAAAGAAGCGTACCAGCTTCAGTTGCAACTACTTTTTTACCGATTCGGTCAAAGAGCGGCATCCCAACTTCAGCCTCAAGCAGCTGAATCTGTTGGCTTAATGTAGGCTGTGATATACCTAGTTGCTCTGCAGCCTTTGTGAAATGTAAATGATCGAATACAGCCATAAAATAGGTAATGTGACGAGTATCCATATGCCATCCTTTCATTAATGATAGTATTTTCCTATCATCATAATACGAATTATTGTATTGATCAATGAATGAAGCGGATTTATACTCATAGTAACCTCAACAAGATGAGAGAGGAAGAAGAGTATTGATAAAAAAAATATTTTATTTAGCTGCTTTATTTTTAGCTGCCTTAAACTTGCGCCCAATCATTACATCCGTGGCTTCTATGATGAGCATGATTCAATCAGACCTTGGCGTTAGTGCACTCACGGCAAGTCTTTTAACCACTTTGCCGGTCTTGTGCATGGGAGTGTTTGCCCCTGTAGCAACGAAACTAAGCCGCCGGTTTGGATTAGAGAGAACTCTTTTTTTCTCGATTTTTCTTATCACAATTGCGACTGGACTGCGTGGTACAAGTCAAACGGTTACCATCCTTCTCGTGACTGCTTTTGCAGGAGGAGTTGGAATAAGTTTTGCCGGACCATTGTTGTCTAGTTTTATTAAAAAGTATTTCCCGAAAAGTCCTGGGATTGTCAGTGTGTACTCTATATCGATGACAGTTGGAGCTGCACTTGCTTCGGGCTTGACCATTCCGATTTACCTTCGCAGTGAGCATAACCTTCCACTTGCGTTATCTTGCTGGGCGGTTTTAGGCGTTATTGCACTGATTTTATGGCTCGGTCTAGCTCGTCAAAACCAACAAGCGGATCATGCAGATGTGCCGCTGAGATTACCGCTGCGAAACAAAAAAGCCATTCAATTCACCTTGTTCTTTGGCTTTATGTCTAGCATGTTCTATTCGTTAACAGCGTGGATTTCACCCATTGCGCTTGATTTTGGGAATAGTCCGCAGTATGCCGCCATGCTGCTTACGATATTTACGCTCATTCAGATTCCGGTGGCATTACTCGTTCCAAACATCGTCAATCGTCTAGGAAAGCCGAAATTATTTCTGATTTTATGCAGTTTGTCAGAGCTGATTGGCCTCATATTCCTTCTACTGCCAATGCCGATCCTGCCAGCTGTTATTTTTCTGGGGATTGGAGCAGGTGGATTATTTCCTTTAGCGCTTATGCTGCCTATTATTGAAACGCGTACACCAGAAGAAGCCGGTACATGGTCAGCGATGTCACAGATGGGCGGGTACATCATGGGAGGATTTGGTCCATTTTTAATCGGTTTGATTTTCGATATCAGCGGACATTTTCAAGCTGCTATTGTCGCAATGCTCGCCATCGTGATGCTGATGATTGGCGTGCAGTTATCGATGAAGTTAGGGAAAAAACGTGATGAGGTATCCAATTAAAGATCAATATACCGCTGCTTTTATATCATGACTCAATTGAAATCGCCATAGCCTATTCCTAAGTAGCTATGGCGATTATTTTACTCAATTTTTAAAAGATGCACCTGAATGAATTATCGTGCCAGATTTTTTTCAACTTTACGAGTGGCCATTTCTGCAGCCTCCATGATCATTTCACCTAATGTTGGGTGAGGATGAATCGTCATGGCTAAATCTTCTACTGTAGCACCAATTTCAATAGAGAGAGAAAGTTCTGATATAAGAGTAGATGCCTCTGCACCTACGATTTGTGCTCCTAAAATAAGGCCAGATTCAGCATGGGCCACAATCTTCACAAATCCTTCTGGTTCTTTTAATGCCAGTGCTCGACCATTAATAGAGAACATTGTTTTTCCAGTAACAGTCGGAATGGATTGCTGCTTGCAATCCGTTTCGCTCAGTCCAACACTCGTCAATTCTGGGCTGGAAAACACAACGAGAGGGATCGCTTTATAATCGATCATCGAAGGTTTCCCGGCGATTGCTTCTGCTGCCACCTTCGCTTCATAGGAAGCTTTATGAGCCAGAGCAGGACCCTCGGTGATATCACCAATTGCATAAATGTGCGGAATGGAAGTTCTGCATTGTTCATCAATTTTAACTAGTCCGTTAGGGGTAATGGACAAACCGATAGAATGGAGACCTAATGTTCCATCTGTATTCGGTTTTCTTCCGACAGTAATCAGTGCATAATCTGCTTTCAACGTGTAACTTTCTTTCTGTTTCTCATAATGAAGATCAATTCCGCTCATATGCTGCTCGGCACCTATGACGTTTGCTCCTGTAATCACGGTGATGTTATCTTCTTTCAATTGTCGAACAACAGGTGAGACAAGTTCACTTTCAAAACCAGGCAATACTTGATTGCCGCCTTCTAGAATGGTGACTTTTGATCCAAACCTTGCAAACATCTGTCCGAGTTCAACACCAATATATCCACCCCCAACTACGACAAGGCTTTTAGGGATTTCGGGAAGGGATAGTGCTTCAGTGGAAGACAATATACGACCTCCGAAAGGGAGTGATTTAATTTCAATTGGACGAGAGCCGGTTGCTAATATAAGGTGTTTGAAGTTGATTCGTTTTTCACCTTTTTCGGCATGTTGAATCACCGCTGTATGCTGATCGAACAAGCTTGCCTCGCCTTCCAAAATAGTAACTCCCGCTGACTTTAACAAAAATTGGACGCCTCCAGCTTGTTTTTCCACAACAGCTTTTTTGAACGCTTGAGCTTCATTGAAAGAACCGCCTTCTTGAAAACCACCCCATTGTGTGCTGAGTTTGAACCGCTCTGCTTCTGCTATTAGCGCTTTAGAAGGGATACAGCCTACATGGGTGCATACGCCACCTAACTGATCACGTTCTACTATCGCTGTCTTCATGCCGAGATGAGCTGAACGTAATGCCGCCACGTAGCCCCCTGGACCTGATCCAATCACTAATGTATCTACTGTTTCTAAATGAATCATTTCTTGCACCTCCAATTTCAAAATATGATGATCATAATATATTATAGTCATCATATTTTAGTGAAGTCAATCCCATTTGAGTGAGGAAAGATGGATTTTAGTCAATTGACACAAGATAATATGATAATTATAATATTTTAATAAATACACTTAGATGAGTTAAAAGGAAGGAGAAAAGAGGATGCCTTATCCGAAAGGTCATAAGTCAAAAGTGAGAGAGCAGATCATCGCTAGTGCTGCACGAGCATTTCGAACAAATGGCGTCCGTAGTATCAGTTTGCCATACATTATGAAAGGGGCAGGTCTAACTCATGGAGGGTTTTACGCTCACTTTAAGAACAAGGATCAGTTGGTGATAGAGACTTTTCATTTTGCTATTACTGATACGATCAAGCTGCTGCAAAGTGTTGCAGACAAGAAAACAGACCAGCCTCGAATTCAGACGATCATTGACTTTTATTTAAGTTCCGTTCACCGTGATCAGACGGAGATCGGCTGTATATTGCCTGCACTGGCAGGGGAGATTGCTCAATTATCGCAAGAGGTACGTAAAGCCTATACAGATGAATTGAAACGGTTTATGGCGTTTACAGCTGATACGGGACACATAGATCTCTCTACCAGTTACGCACTAGTAAGCAGCATGATTGGTACAATTGCTCTTGCACGAGCTGTCAATGATTCGCAGTTCAGTGATCAATTGTTAATGACAGGTAGAACACAGGCAAAACACATTTTAAATTCAAATTAAAAAACATAGGGGATGTTGCGATGTTGATTAGAGAAGCAAGCATAGAAGATTATCCACAATTAAGACAAATCTATTTAGAATCCCGACGTCAGAGCTTTCACTGGCTCAATACAGAAGAAATCAAACTGCAAGATTTTGATCAAGATACGCAGGAAGAGCAAATTTTCTTAGCTGAGGAGAGCAATAAAATCCTTGGATTCATCTCATTATATGTACCAGATCGTTTTATTCATCTCTTGTTTGTACATCCAGAAGCTGCTGGTCAAGGGGCTGGCGATCTGTTGCTGAAACATGCGATCAAAGTGCTCGGAACACCAGTCACCCTCAAATGTGTATCCGAAAATCACAAAGCTTTGTCTTTTTATCAAAAAAGAGGATGGAAGGCTGTTGTAGAGGAAGGGGAACCTGGGGCGAAATACTGGGTGCTTATTTATGAATAGAAGTCATGTTATCTATCATTCACACGGCCCTTTATAGGGCTTTTTTGCGGTTTATTTTCGGTGTCGAATGATTCATAAAATGATAATATATGTCATTGTAGGGAAAATAGAGGAAGGGGTAAGAGCTGATGGAGAAAGTGCTTTCTTCTCACGTCGGTTTGAAAATCAATGAATGGTATTATCATATTCAACGATTTAATGTACCGGACGCCGAAGCATATAAAGAAGAAATCAAATCAATGATTGATCATATGGAAGAGAATCAAGATTTATTATTGTATTTCTCACTCATGGAGTTCAGACATAAATTAATGCTAGATTACTTGAATCCTTTAGAAAATGGGAAAGAACGAGCGAACTTCAGGGAACTTGCAGTGAAGATAAAAAAAGATCAAGAGAAATTAACAGGATTGCTTGAGTATTACTTTAATTTTTTCTATGGGATGTATGAATTTGAAAACTACGAATACCTCAATGCGATTACCTTCTATAAGCGAGCAGAAAAAAAGCTGTCTCTTGTCAGCGACGATATTGAACGTGCCGAGTTCAATTACAAGATGGCGGAAATCTATTACCACATGAAACAAACCCACATGTCCATGCACCATATCGCACAGGCGATAGAATGTTACCGAGAAAAAGATACATACACAGTCAGAGAAATCCAGTGTTCTTTTGTCATTGGATTAAACTATATTGATATGGGCTGCCCCGAAAAAGCCATTCCACATTTTGAACGTGCGCTTGAACAAGCTGCCGATCACTCAACAAAAAGACTAAAAGGGTCAGCGCTCTATAATTTAGGGTTGAGTTATTTCCATCATGGTGACCTAGCACAAGCAATTGTTCACTTTAATGACTCGATTCGAGCATTTAAAGAGCAGGGGTACGAGCATTTAAATCGAATTTTAGACCCTCTCGTTATGTTATCAAAATCCTATTTTAAAAAGAACGAACAAGATCTAGGTACGTATGCATTACATAACGGTATAGAACTATCTGAAAAGCTGAAAGATCATGTGTTGTTACGTATCTTTACGTTTTTAAAATCACTATACGTTGACAACAATTTTGAACAACTAGAAAAAATTTCAGATTGGTTAGAGATGAAGTCCATGTATCCTGACCTTGAAGACTTAGCAAAAGATGCTGCAAAATATTATAATGAGATGGGAGATAAAGACAATGCGATGCATTTCTATGAAAAAATTCTTTATTTCCAAACTCAAGTAAAGCGGGGTGACTGTCAGTATGAAATTTAAAACGTTATCAGTAGTATGTGCAGTGATCAGTGTCATCAGTATTGTTAGTTATTTTACATCTGAAGTGACAGCAAGTCATGATGAAGCTAGGAGAGGTCATACGGCAAGTATCGGTTATACTGCTTAAATAAAAAGCCCCTTAAGGGCTTTTTATTTTAAGACGGTATATATGCTATGAATAAAGAATATTTTTCCCATAGAAAAGATATTGAGGAGGAAGTAAAATGACAATGTTAAAATCCAAATTATTTCGAAGGATTTTCATTATATTCTTTGCTTTAACCTTTATGATTAGCCTGTTTAATATGGCTGTATTTCCAGGGACGCCAGTGTCTTATTATGTTGGTCTGATTTGTAAGATGTTGTTAATCAGTTTGTTAAATGGTATGTTTTTCGGAATAATAATCTATTTGATTGTCAGTTTTCTTAAAGCCATTTCTTCAAAGGAAAACCAATAACAAGTGAGCGGCTAAAATCCGTTCTTTTTTTATGATTAAAAATTGGACATCTTATGAATGAGAATATGAGATTCAATTATTTTTAATATCCTAATGCATTATATTTTAAAGGGTGTTACCGTTGGATGTAAGGAATGATTGGCCAATCTTCCAATAAGAGTTGGAGGGGAATCATGAATTACAAAATTGAAATGTTAACGAATATGAGAATGGTGTATATGAGAAATGTAGGACCGTATGGCAGTAAAGAGAACGTGGAGATGATGAAGAAATTTAAAAAATGGATCAACGAACATCAATTCAATGATGAATTAAAGAAACATGGCATATACGGTGTCTCTCAAGATGATCCTGCCAGAACTTTATCTGAAAATTGCAGATATGACCTCATGTTCATGACAAATAGAGATTTCTCCAAAGATCAACTGGTTCAGACTGGTCATGTTGAAGGAGGAAAGTATGCTGTGTTCACGGTGACACATACAGCCGAAAAAGTGAATTTGTTTTGGAGACAATTACCTCAAATGATCCAACACAATCAATTGAACATACGCCAGGCACCTATTATGGAGAGATATAGAGAAGAAGAAGGCGAAGATAAGGTGTGTGAATTCTTACTGCCTATCTTTTAAACATTTTATCTAACTTCAATGAAAACAGACCTCTTGTGGTCTGTTTTCATGAATATAAAATCTACACGTTTAAATAATTTAGGACTCGTTCCTTTAAATAACGATATTGATCCTTATTCGTATCTTGAAATGCTTCTTCCCGATTTGAAGGTACATCCATATAAAAAATTTCTTCAGAGAATTGTGAAGAAGTAAAGTCAATTCTTGTTCCATTCACTACGTTGTAAAAGTGCCATCCGCTTTGTAATAAGGTCTTGTTTATTTTTCCGCCTAAAAGATCATGGACAACTAAAGAAGTGACGCCACATTGTCCGTTTGCTGGGTTGTCTTTACTCAATTTTGAACTAGATTGAGAGGACCAGGCTTTATATAAAGCATCAATGATTTCGTCTGTCGAGTAGAGGTTCATCCTAAAGATCCTTTCTATTTAAAGAGTGAGATAAATATAGCATCTGTTTAGTCTATAGTAGATTTTTTTCAATTAAAAACCAATAAAATCTTTTCGTTGAAGCACTTGATCCAAATGATATACTATGGCTAAAACAATGAAAGGTTATGTCAGGAGGAGCATGGTGTGATATTCATCATAGGAATTGTAATCGCTTTTATTGTTGCTATTTTAGGCTTTACTGTTTTCGTAGATGTAGGTAATGGGTTGGGAACAGCTTTTAGCATTATTGGGGGAATGGTCATTTTATTCATAGCGGGAAGGCTGCAAAGACAAAAAGAAAAGAATGATCCAAACATCTTATTAGATAAGATGATGATGCTCTTTCACGAAGACGGGTTTCAGTCCTCAACATACATCTTTTCGCAAAATGTTGATAAAGGATTTGCGATTGATGACGAGCGAAAGAAAATGCGCTTTATTACATATCAACCTGGCAGCTCATCTCAGAAATTCAGGTTTGAAGTCACTGAACTTTCCTTGCAAGAGTTGAAACAAGTTGACGTGTTAGAAGATGGTAAACCCATTGAACATTCTACTGAGAGTGATAATAATGAAGAGATTTCTACACTTCAATTAAGATTAACGATGAATGATCAAGTAGCATCAACGATTACGATCACCTTCCTGCAATTTGATGTGCCAGTTCGTAAGAGCACCGCTGAATATTTGATTGAACGAGAAAATCTGGAAGAGATTTATCATCAAATTGATTCAATGATGAAATCTGTATATTAACTAAATTCCTGTTCATAAAGAAGAAATCACATTTTGATGTGGTTTCTTTTTTTATCTCAATCAAGTCAAAGCCAGTCCAGTCATTGTAGTTGAATGTTTTTCACAAAAATGAATAAAGATAGACTAGACACGAAAACGAACATTGATATTGAAATGACTTATGTGATGAGGAGGAAGCATACATGCAAAAACTTTGCAGGGAAGTCTGGATCGAAGTCAATCTTGATGCGATTAAAAGAAATATCGAAGCCATTCAAGCGCATATTCCAAGAAAAAGTAAGATCATGGCTGTCGTGAAGGCGAATGCTTATGGACACGGTTCAGTGGAGGTAGCGCGGCAGGCACTAGAAAGCGGTGCGACGGAGCTCGCAGTTGCTAGCTTAGAGGAAGGCATTGTGCTGCGAAGAGCAAAAATTGAAGCACCGATTTTGGTTCTTGGATTTACACCGCTCGACTGTGTGAAAAGGGCCGCAGCCTGGAGAATTGATCTATCTGGCCTTCGTGAAGATTGGATTGCTCAAGCAAATGAGATCTTAGCGGAAGAAGAAAGCCAGCGCCAGCTTGGGATTCATGTCAATGTTGACACAGGGATGGGGCGATTAGGTGTACGGACAAAGGAAGAGCTGTTAGCGGTTGTGAAGGCGCTTGAAAAGAGTGAAAACCTGAGGTGGGATGGAATATTTACGCATTTCTCTACTGCGGATGAGCCTGATCCTGATTTTACGTTGCTTCAGCACAGCATCTTCATTGATTTTCTTCGGTTTTTGAAAGAAGAAGGGATCAAACTGCCGACCGTACATATGAACAATACAGCTGCTTCGATTGCGTTTCCTGAATTTAGCGCCGATATGATCCGGCTTGGTATCGGACTTTATGGATTGTATCCCTCGCAGTACATTGAAAGCTTAGACGCTGTTCAGCTAGAGCCCGCTCTTAGTTTAAAAGCAAGAATTGCGTTCGTGAAGAAAATGGTGACAAAACCAAGAACCGTCAGCTATGGGGCAACCTATGTAGCAAAGCCTGACGAAGTCATTGCGACCATACCGATTGGCTATGCAGATGGGTACTCACGTGCTTTATCCAATCGAGGGTTTATGCTTTTTCGCGGAGAACGAATGCCAATTGCGGGCCGAGTCACAATGGATATGACCATGATCAGCTTAGGAGAGATGAAAGCAAAGCAAGGCGAGGAAGTCGTCATTTATGGCCGTCAAAAGGGCGGAGAAATTTCTGTTGATGAAATTGCTGAAATGCTCAATACGATCAACTACGAAGTTGTCGCGACCTTAAGCCGCCGAGTCCCAAGGTTTTATCGTCGAGGCGGGAAGATTATTAAAATATCGACACCGGTGATGTATGTGTGAAGGTAAGGACAGCATGAAAGTCCAAAAATCCCCCTTTATATGGAAAGGGGGATTTTGAGTTTCATGTCTCATTACGACTTAAGCTCGATACTCTTTATCTAAAATAAGAATTGGTTTAATCGTAGATCCATTTTTAGAATCTTCAAAGGCTTGTTCAATCTCTTCTAATTCGTAGAATTTTGCTAGTTTCTCAACTGGGAATTGTCCATTTTTAAAGAACTTGACTAGTTTAGGAATGAATAGTTGAGGAACGGCATCTCCTTCTATCACACCTTTTAACGTGAGCGCATTGAGCATGAGATCATTGGTCACATTAAACGTTAAATCGCGTTTTCCTACTGCTACTGTTGCACAAGTTCCTTTGACACGCAGGCAGTGAAGGGCAGCTAGTGTGACTTCTGGTACTCCAGTTGTTTCAAATGAGTAATGTGCCCCTTTTCCTTCTGTGATCTCCTTAACTTTTTCAGCTGGATTCTCATGTTTACTGTTGATGACATGTGTTGCACCTAATTCTTTTGCTAGCTCAAGGCGGCTATCATGGATATCAACGGCAATAATCGGATCACAGCCTGCAATTTTTGCTGCCATTAACCCACTTAAACCGACAGCGCCTGTACCGAACACAACAAAGCTTGTACCTGGAGCTGGAGCAAGTGAATTTAAGACAGTACCGCTCCCAGTCATTAAGCCGCAACCGAATGGTCCTAAATAGCGTAAATCAGTTTCTTTGTCTACTTTCACCACATTTTTCTCATCAACCGTTGCATATGTACCAAATGACGATTGACCAAAAAATTGTGATACATCTTGATGATCATGTGTATGGATAGGCGTTTCATTATGTTTATTACGACCAGAAAAATTTAGTGGAATCATGTTTTCACATCCACCAGCGTTCCCGTCAAGACAATTATGGCAATGACCGCAATAAGCGAAACCAAGTACAACGTGGTCTCCTTCTTGAACGGTTGTGACATTAGAACCTGCTTTCACGACTATGCCAGAGCCTTCATGTCCTAATAAAGCAGGACGTGGAACAGGGAGCGTGCCATCTAATACAGTGGCATCCGTATGACAAACGCCAGATGCAACGATTTTGACAAGCACTTCATCTGCTTTTGGATCATCTAGTAATAGTGTTTGTTTCTCGAAATCTTTTTCATTTGTTGTGACCATCGCTTGAATTTCCATATCATGTGCCCTCTCTTTTTGTATAGTATGATATTCTGAAGAAAGGTTAGATCAAATGTCACAAAAAATTCATTTCTTTATGACTAAGTTGATTGTAGGACGAAAGATTTTTCGTTTCAATCAGCAAAAAAACTTTTTTGTATAGGTTTTCAACACAAATGAAATTATGTATCTCTAATCAACATTTTTTAAAAAGTGTCTAAAGGAGGGGCCCATGATCAAAAAAGAGGATCGCCGTGTTGAGCGAACAAAAGAAACACTTCGTCAAACATTCAAAATACTAGTAAAAGAAAAAGGATATTCGCACGTAAAAGTGAAGGATATTGTGGAAAAGGCAAACTATAATCGGACGACGTTTTATGTGCATTATGAAAGTAAAGATGAATTAGCAGCAGATGTTATTCACCGGGAAATGGTCGATTTCGAATATGAATTTTGTAAGCCGACTCGTGAAAATCCACTGTTGGATTTAACTCGCATGAAACCAGAAGGCACTGATGTATTTCAATATATCGTTGAAAATCGCGACTATTATGATTTATTAGTGATGGAAGACCGAATTCCACACATACAAGAACAATTGCTTAAGAAAATACAATATATTTTCCAAAATAGAATGTCGTTTGTGAGTGATCAGTATGCAGAAATCAACGACAGTTATTTTGTCCAGTATCGTTCATACGGCATCTTTGGTTTTATCATTGAATGGATCAGAAATGACTACAATGCATCTCCCTCAGAAATGGCACGCCGCATTATCAATTTATTATATATTCAGTCCTCACTTATGATTCAGTTGAAAGATGAAGAAGCGATTATGAAAAGGTAATGCTTAGGACGTATCTCTAGCGCACAACATTTTGAATGTATATAAAGTTTTGTTTAAAACTTCTTTAAATTGTAAACTTTGTAAAAAATAGCACGATAAAAGGAGGGAACATAACGAGTTGGAGGAATAGAAAATGAAAAAACGGTTTTTATTATTTATCACGGTACTCCTATTAATTAGTACTCTTAGTCCATTTAAAGTAAATGCAGAAAATTCAATTGGATGGACGAAACGAGCTGATTTACCAGAAGAACGTATTAATGCTGGTGTGGGAGTCGTTGATGGGAAGATTTATGTATTTGGTGGAGCAAGTGAAAAAAATAAGTTGAATAACCAAACATTTATGTATGATCCAAAAAAAGATGTTTGGGAAGAGAAAGCCAGTATGCCAAGAAATAGAACAGGTGGTACTTACGCTACTGTAGGTAAAAAAATCTATCTAATAGGTGGAATTAATGAAGAGACAGAAGTAGCTTATAACACTATAGATATTTATGATGCAGAACTTGATCAGTGGGCTGAAGAGCCGATTCGAATTCCAAGAGAGCCGGTTTTTTCAGCTTATAGTAAAGGAACTTTACAAGCAGTTGCAGTGAAAGAGAAGATATATATTGTATCTTCAAAAAACTCATATAAGAATAATGTCTATGAATACAATACAGTCTCTGATGAATGGAAGAGCTTGAACTCATCGGGTTTACCATCTCGGAATGGGAGAGCCATTTCTGCAATTGACGGAAAAATATATGTTGCAGGTGGCGAAAATTCGATAGGGCATAGTAGAGAAAAGTATTTGTTTCAGTATGATATTTCAACAGATACTTGGAAGAGATTAATTGATGTTCAGTTAACATCTTATATATATGAACCCTCCTATGAAACTTACAACGGCAAGTTCTTTATTATTGGTGGGCAATTATATGGTGATAGTTCAAAAAATATGGTAAACAAAGTTCAGATTTTCAATCCAAAAGATGGCCAATTTAAAAATTCAGCATATGATTTACCAGAAGGTAGAGTATCAGCTGTCGCAGCAATTGTTGATGACCAATTGTATGTCATTGGCGGACGTAACTATTCGGAATCTATGAGACATCTTTCTGTGAAAAGTGAATACAGATCCGTGATTTCTATTTCATTAAAAGACTTACAAGTGACTGAGGATGAAACAAAGCCGGATGATGGGATAGCAGAAGACCCAAAGGATCAAGATGGAACAAGACCAGATGATGGCACAACGGAAGATCCAAAAGACCACGATGGAACAAATCCCGGTGACGGAACAACGGAAGATCCAAAAGATCAAGATGGAACAAATCCCGGTGATGGGTCAACGGGAGAACCAAAAGATCAGGACGGAACAAAGCCAGATGACGGAACAACGGAAGAACCAAAAGATCAAGACGGAACAAAACCCGGAGAAGAAACTTCGAAAGGTATACTTTCTATTACCATGATCAATGGGTTACAAAAGGATTATCTGCTCTCAATGAAAGAAATCAACGATTTTCTTAACTGGTACAAAGAAAGAAGCTTTGGAATTGGGATGAACTTTTATGAGATCAATGATGAACACAATAAAGGACCTTTCACAAGTAAGAAGGATTACGTGGTGTACCAAAATATATTAATGTTTGATATCAAGCAATATTGATAAAATGAAAGCTGCTGATAATAGATTAGCAGCTTTTTATATTTTGTATTATTGTTAAAATTAGGATGAACATCATAAAAAAATAAGATATTTTTTTAAAAATCTGCTAAACATCCCATAACCACGTCCGATAATACAATTGTCAGGGTTGATAAGCCCTAGAATAAAGGACTTTTTTCAGACAAGGACGTCTGTCAGGTCCCACATACATGGAGGTAATAGGAAATGAGAATTAACCACAATATCGCAGCACTTAACACATTAAACCGTTTGTCTGCAAACAACGGTGCGAGCCAAAAGAACATGGAGAAACTTTCTTCTGGTCTTAAAATCAACCGTGCAGGAGATGACGCAGCAGGTCTTGCAATCTCTGAAAAAATGCGTGGACAAATCCGTGGATTAGAAATGGCTTCTAAAAACGCACAAGACGGTATTTCTCTTATCCAAACAGCTGAAGGTGCATTAACTGAAACTCATGCAATCCTTCAACGTATGCGTGAACTAACTGTTCAAGCAGGTAACACTGGTACTCAACAAACTGAAGATTTAACTGCTATTAAAGAGGAAATGGATGCGCTTATCGAAGAAATCGATGGAATTGGTGACCGTACTCAATTTAATGGTAAAAAGTTATTAGATGGTACTGGAGGAACATTTACTTTCCAAATCGGTGCTAACAAAGGTCAGTCTTTAGGAATCACAATTGACAGCATGAAATCCGCTGATTTAGGAACTACTGTAGCAATTAGTGCTATTGATGTAACTGATTTTGCTACTACATCTTTTGATAATCAACTTGATGGAATTGATGAAGCAATTACAGCTGTTTCTGCACAACGTTCTAAACTTGGTGCAGTTCAAAACCGTCTAGAGCACACAATCAACAACCTTGGTGCTTCTGGTGAAAACTTAACAGCTGCTGAGTCTCGTATCCGTGACGTTGATATGGCGAAAGAAATGAGTGAGTTCACTAAGAACAACATTCTTTCTCAAGCGTCTCAAGCTATGCTTGCACAAGCGAACCAACAGCCACAAAACGTACTTCAATTACTACGTTAATGAAAGGCCCCTTGATGGGGCTTTTTTTAATGCCGTTTTTTCTTCGTTTTTTCTCCTTAATTATGATTCTTAAACCCCTCTGATAAATCATGAAAAATGACCTTTAAATTTGGCATACTCTAGCGAAACAATCATAATGAATAAGACTTTTTCCTTATTTATTCCTTTTTTGTTAAACATATTCCATTAAAGTTCGATAAATGGATTGTAAGGCTTACAAAAAAATTCTAATTTAGAACTTTTGGACATGGATGTCTAATTGGTTCAAACACATGGAGGTCATTTAATATGAGAATTAACCACAATATCGCAGCACTTAACACACTGAACCGTTTGTCTGCAAATAATGGAGCAGGGCAAAAGAACATGGAGAAGCTTTCTTCTGGTCTTCGTATCAACCGTGCAGGAGATGACGCAGCAGGTCTTGCGATCTCTGAAAAAATGCGTGGACAAATCCGGGGGTTAGAAATGGCGTCTAAAAACGCACAAGATGGTATTTCTCTTATTCAAACAGCTGAAGGTGCATTAACTGAAACACATGCGATTCTCCAACGTATGCGTGAGTTGACAGTTCAAGCGGGTAACGTAGGTACACAGCAGACTGAGGATTTAACGGCGATTCAAGATGAGATTAAAGCACTTGTTGAAGAGATTGATGGTATCTCAAGCCGCACAGCATTTAACGGAAAGAACCTTTTAAATGGAGATGTTACAGACGGATTCCAATTCCAAATTGGTGCGAACAAGGAACAACATATTATTGTTGAAATTGGTAAAATGGATGCAGAAACATTAACAGTTAAAGATATTGATGTAAGTGTTGATGGCTTCAATTTTGATACTGAAATTGAAAAAATCGATGCGGCAATCGGCGCTGTATCTAAACAACGTTCATCACTTGGGGCGGTCCAAAACCGTCTAGAGCACACAATCAACAACCTTGGTGCTTCTGCTGAAAACTTAACAGCTGCTGAGTCTCGTATTCGCGACGTTGACATGGCGAAAGAAATGAGTGAGTTCACTAAGAACAACATTCTTTCTCAAGCTTCACAAGCAATGCTTGCACAAGCGAACCAACAGCCACAAAACGTACTTCAATTATTACGTTAATTAAAAGCCCCCGTTGAGGGGCTTTTTTTATGTTGATTTTAGCAACAGATGTAATTGAAAGTCAGGAACAGCTTCATAGAAGAAAGCTCGATTTAATTCATCATTCTTTTGATCCCACCTATGCCACCAGTGGCCGACCTCACCAGTGAAGTCAGCTTGAATCATGTCTTGCAGCTGCTCTAGGTTGATGATTTTTCTTGGTTCTATTAAGAATGAATGCATACGATGATATGCCTCAAGGTATTTAGTTTGTTTTGTTTGAACGGCATATTGTACATAATAATTGAAAAATTCTTGTACAAATGTCAGATGGGGAATGGGGGTTCCTTTTAACTCGACGCCTTCCCATGCCATATCCGCAATTGCACAAAGCCACCAGCCAAGCTCATTGGCGTGCTGCATTTGTTGTAAGGTATGCCGTTCAAAAGAAATAAGCTCATTTTCTTGTGCTTGTTTGAGCATACGCTCAAGTGTCTGTGCCTCAAGAGCTGCCTTTGTCATTCCCTGACCATGTATGGGATCTAATGTGCATAAGGCATCACCCATGACCAATAAGCCGCTTGGCCAATCTTCCATTTGTTCATAGTGGTTTCTGACACAAGCCGGAACTCTAAATCCTTTTGGTTTCGTATAGGGAATTAAATGAGTGATGGCTTCTGCTATCGAGGGATTGGTCAGCCTAGCGGTCTCTGCATCAAACTGATCAGCGTCTGTTGTTGGATAATGAGAATCGCCAGCTGCTGAGAGAAGAACCGCTACTAAATCATGATCTACTCGTTCAAACAGTCCTGTTGGAATTTTCTTCTTTGGCTGTCCAACGATGACCATTGGTTCCAGATTCGGTGCCTCAGGTGGTATTTGGTAGTATCTTGTGCTATAGCCAAGAGACACGATTAGCTCATCTGTCTGCGGCAAGGTTCGCCCTGCGCTTTTCAGCCATTTTGGCAATTTAGACATTCTTCCAGACGTATCAATGACTAAGTCCGCACTCATCTTGTTGATGATTCCAGGCTTTATTCTCCGATCTTTGACCTGTAATCCACTCACTTTAGTCGTTTCTTCTTCAAAAAAAAGAGCGATCGCTTCATGTTTTTCTAAAAATTGAACACGTTCCTCACGTAATATTCTTTGCATCAGCACCCACTCTAGCATGGCACGTCGTGTGACAGCTGTTTCTTCAGTATCCGTAAGTACTAACTCGCCATCTTTTGTCAAAAATCGAGATGTCTGATGCCATGTGTTGTACCCGCCCATTTCGAGTAATTCTTTTGTATAACCAGGAAATAGACGTTCCACTATTTGTTTGCCTAGTGGCAGCATTCTATGTGGATGAAAGGCTTGAGGCGTGCCAAGACGATTTTCAGGAGCGTCGGGCAATTCGTCCTTTTCAATAATCAATACTTCAAGGTAAAAACTTGATAAAACCTTTGCAGCGAGCATTCCCGTTATTCCGCCTCCGATGACGATCGCCCGCTCATACTTCATGGGTTGTGTCACAACATGCGCCTCCAGTGAATATATAAAATGGTTACATGACCATTTCATCATATGTTGATTTTATAAGTATAGCAAATTCTCGTTTTTTTGAATATAGAAAGGAATTGGCATACTTTTTACTCGTAAATATGAAAAAAACTTCAATCATGATCATTATTTTTAAAAAATAATGATCAAATTTAAGAGGAATGACCGATAAATACATTAAGGGGGTAGAGAGAATGGATATACTACAGAGTATTGTAACAGCAGCACCTTATATGATGAAGATTTTAAAAGATGAAGTGACGATGGGGGTCATTGATCGAGAAAAATTCTTGCTGTATTTGCCATCAAAAGATGTGGATTTTCAAATACGGACAGGAGATCCCATTAAACCAGATGATCAGAATATGAAAAATGCGCTTAGAGGCGAAACATCAAGTACATTTGTACCTGAATCGGTGTATGGGACGCCTTTAAATGCAATGGGATTGCCGATTTTCGATGAAAATCAACAAGTCATTGGTGCAATCGCTTTAGGTTTTCCGCTTAAAAATCAAATAGAGCTTGAGGCGTATATGGAGTCATTGAACGACATCATTCAAAGTATTCAAGAAAAAGTGCATGTGGTGGCGGCTCATTCAGAAGAGCTCTCTGCGACAAGTGAGGAAATGACATTCCAAACACAGCAAACACTTGAAAGCTCGAAAAAAACTTCAGATATTACAAAAATGATCAAAGGTATCTCTAAACAAACGAGTTTGCTAGGATTGAATGCTTCAATTGAAGCGGCCAGGGCAGGGAAAGAGGGGGCGGGTTTTAGTGTGGTAGCGAGCGAGGTTCAAAAACTCTCAAGCGAAACCTCACGTGCAACAGAAAACATAGAAAGCTCATTGCAAGGGATTTCCTCTAATATACATACGTTACTTGAGAGTATGGGCCATATGAAAGGGTCATCTTCAGAACAGGCTTTATTAGTGACGGAGTTTAGTGAAATTGTAGACAGGTTGACGACGGTTAGCAAAGAAATGAAAGAATTTATGCAAAAGGTGATGTCAACGTAAAAAACGAATCCAAAAAGGGTTCGTTTTTTTGCTGGCTCGTTATTTTCTATTTTTCTGATCAAAGCGATAATCGTATGTTTCACCTTTGACCACATTTAAAAACTCATGTCCAATTTGAACGAGCTGTGCATTTTCCCATTTGATCAGAGGATCTTTATCAGGGTACTTCCAGTAGATTGTTTTCTTGTGATGGGTGAGTTTGTTTTCAATTTCTGCTCTGACCGCATTCTCTTTTAGCTTTCCTCCGCTATGTCGATACGTGTTAATGGTATAGGTTCCATCAGGTGATGATATCGAGCGGATGAATGTTCCGTGAGACACGCCTTGAAGAGAGAAGCATTTCCAGTAAATAATTCCGGCGAAGCTAAGACATAAGATGGCAAGGATGATGGTGGTTTTCTTTTTAAACATGAATTCCTCCAGGTGTAGATCGCAATATTCTAATATATGAGAGAGATTACAAAAAGATTCATATAGTTCAAAAGTTCTATTCATTTCAATTATCGGTCATTTTTTCTCAACATTCAACAGTTAGCCCGTAAAGATAAGGAAAATTTAAGGATGCATTCAGATCACACTGGTGAATCGAAAACACTTTACAAAAGAATTTGCGATCAGTAGACTTATGCTCATATAGAGAAATGGGGCAGATGGAATGAATCAAATCATAGATACGTATCAAAATTATGAAGAGCTTTCCGCTCATGAAAGAAAAGGGATCGACTATCAGATTCTTCATCAGCGGAAAGGGGATCAGCTTCTCGTCCTGTCACCTCATGCGGGAGGAATTGAATCTGGCGTGAGCGAGCTGGTCCATGAAGTGGCAACAGATTATTCTATGTATTTATTCGAGGGCCTTAAAGTGAAAGGCAATCATGTTCTTCATATTACGAGCACACGTTTTGATGAGCCGATTTGTCTTTCTCAAGTGCATACACATCATTATACGTTTGCACTCCACGGCTATGGAGAAACAGACGTCCTACAAACTTTAGTTGGCGGTACCGACAGGGAAAAAGCTGCTGAAACAGTGAAGTGTCTCACACAAAATGGCTTCCATGCCTTACTTTTATCTGAATCGGATCAATTTGCTGGAACACATCCTCAAAATATTAATAATCAATGCCTCACAGGAAAAAGTGTTCAAATTGAAATTAGCCAAGCTCAGAGAAGAGCTTTCTTTCAAGACTTTAGGCGGAGCCGTAGGCGTGATACACAAACCGAACAATTTTATCAATACACAAATGTACTGAAACAAGTGTTAAGTCTTTATGAATAAACTTCTGACGTCACGTGTGCAGACGCTTTTGTTTGATACGCAGCTTCATTTTCTGCGACCTTGCCTGCTCTCATTAAATAAGAAGTGAATTCTTTTTGAAATTGAATGCCGGCTCTTCGCTGTTCAAATAGAGCAAGCCGTTTTTCAGCAAAAGCCCGAGTGACATGAAATGTTTGAGCAATATGCAAAATGGCTTGCTGCCTAAGGTTTGGGAGCGTCATTTGCAGCAGCATAAAAGTCGGAACACAAAAGTGATACATGAATTGTTTTGCTTGAAACTCTTGCAGTTCTCGAAAGAGCTTGTGCATGTTAAAGTGGTTGCCTGTATGCTTCAGCACATGACAAAGCTCGTGGGCGAAATCCTGCCACTGTTCTTCTGACGATAAGGCTCTGTTTAAAATAATACTGTAAAGACCTTGATGTTTGATCATCATGCTGCCAGTATCCTCGTAGTGTACCCATACATGAAATTCAGCTGCGATCCTATGCATGTCTACATAGGCAGGACCGCTTATTTGCAGTTGAGTGTATAACCGTTTAATATCTTCTTCTAAATGGGTTAAAAAATAAGTCATGTCAAAACCTCCATACAAACGTATGTTCTATTTTTGCCGTAAAAGAAAAGTCCATATAGGACTAAATGGCTAATAAAGCTATCGCTTACTTTTTATATCGGCTTATTTTTAACAATTTTAACATAAAATCAAAGAAAATTGGAAGTTTTTCCTGTTTTTTTGTTCTATTTTTTACAAAGATAAAACGGCGATTGAATTCAAATTTTACCATAGTCTTATGACGAAAACAAACAAATTTGTCTTACGTTTGCCACCGATTGATGAACAAGGTCAAACATCAATTTAACAAAAAGGAGTGCAAAACATGGTACAAATTTATCAAGATTTTATTCCAGTTGGAAACGGAAATCGGCCAGGATATGCTATGATGCCGCTTTATGTAACTGTGCATAACACAGCCAATACATCTAAGGGAGCTGACGCAAAAAGTCATGCGGCATATGTCAAACGCTCAACAACAGAGGTAAGCTGGCACTTCACAGTGGATGACAAGGAAATTTTTCAGCATCTCCCTTTAAATGAAAATGGGTGGCATGCTGGGGATGGGCATGGAGATGGCAACCGAAAATCGATTGGCATTGAAATTTGTGAAAATGAGGATGGAAACTTTCAACAAGCTGTCAAACATGCCCAGTGGCTTATTCAAAAGCTTTTAAAAGAACATGGCATTCCATTAGCAAATGTGGTGACGCATCAGCATTGGTCAGGAAAAACATGTCCACGTCTGCTGCTAGCTACATGGGATGAATTTAAAAGAGGAATTGAGACTGCAGATGATCCGGAAACGGTGATCACATATGTGGTGAAAAGCGGGGATACGCTAACGAGTATTGCTAAAGCCCATGGTGTCACAGTGAGTGATTTACAGACATGGAATCAGATTAGTGACCCGAACATGATTCGAGTTGGACAAGTTCTCAAAATTTATCATGCAGAAGAAAAGCTCAGTTATGAACTGCCGGATGGGGTGTTAAAGGTGACATCACCTCTGACAAAGGGGGAGCATGTACGTCTCGTCCAAAAAGCGCTTGCTGCTGTGTATTTTTATCCTGACAAAACAGCCGTAGATAAGGGCATTGATGGCGTTTATGGAGAAAAAACAGCCAATGCCGTCGCGCGATTTCAACTGATGAATGGTCTAACAAGTGATGGGGTATACGGTCCTAAAACAAAAGTGAAGTTGCTTCAACTATTAAATCAGTGAGTCTTTCTTTTTGGCCGCTTGAATGACGGCTTCACTTTTTTCATGTAATCGGCAGATATAAGGGGATGGCTTAAATTCAGCAAACTGAACATACCTCAATTGTTTAAGTTTCTTTTTCATATTGGCACCTCAATCGTTGCAGCAGTTGGTTTTATTGTATGCAAGTAGATGTGAAAACGGAAGTAGGACGCGGATGAAGTTCCGCGTCCTTTAGTGTAATCAAGCTTTTTTATTTTTATACTCATCTAGGAGCTGTTCATTCTTTTTAAAAATACGCTCCGTATGGGGACTTACTTTGTAATCAGCCATACTAATATGGCGCTTTTTCTTTAAAATCTTAAATGGGTTTTTCTTGCGATTGTTATTATCCCCTTGAAGTGCGTGTTCCATCTTCATCACCTTCCTCTTCGTCAGGCAAGATTAGGTCATAAATCGTTGTAAGTGAAGTCATTAATAAATAGTCGAATTCAGTGACAATATCCTCAGAGGTCAGCTTAATCACAAAGTGTGCATCCGCTACTGAAAACGGGATGAGAACCAATTTGCCGAAATCATCGTAATACACTTCCTGCCTGTCAAGCTTTGCTTGAATAAGCGCTCTCTGATCAAGTGTCCGCAGCAGGTCATTTTTTTGCTCCTGCGTATCATAAGGACAAAGAACTGCTTGAATATTCATTTTTTCTGCAAAAGAATAGATCAGTCGTTCAATTCCCTCTATATATGCTTCTATACTTCCATAATATACATGGATCGGTTCGTTTTTCAATAGGTATTGGTACGTTTTTAGTTTATTGAGGTAAGAATGAAGCAGGTCGTTATTTTGTTCTAGGAGTTGATGGGTGTCGGTTTCAAGTTCATGATTTCCGAGTTTTTTAATATAGGAGCTGAGGAAAATAAAGGCATCAGTTAATGCGAAAAAAACAGCAATAATCAGGTAGTGCATCCAATCGGTGAAGATTGAAGCAGGGTCATTTGTCCAGTACACAACAGCACCCGCTACATAAATCCAATACCACGTTTTACGAATCGCAAACATCTTTTCTTTTACTTTTTGTTCAAAGCGCCATACCGCAAATACATATACAGCAAGAGCACCTAGCAATAACCAAACAGTCAATTGAAAAAATAATAGCATGTTCTTCTCTCCCATAGACAGATGGATACTTATTTATTTCTATGGATATGATTGGAAACCCTGCTTCATGAAAAAATGGCTTGCAGAAAAAGAGCATTTGAGCATGCAAACAAATAAAAAAAGACCTGTCTAACAGGTCTTTGATATTAAAGAATCGCATTTAACACAAAGTATATAAGTGCCCCTAGAGTTCCCGAAATCGGTAATGTGATCACCCAAGTGACAAGCATACGTTTTGCCGTACCCCAGTTGACTCCTTTTACTCTATGTGCAGAACCTACACCTAGAATAGAAGATGAGATCACGTGAGTGGTACTAACCGGTAAGTGAATAAATGTTGCACCGAAGATAATAGCTGCACCCGTTAAGTCTGCAGATACTCCGTTTACTGGACGAATCTTCATGATTTTACCGCCGACTGTTTTAATAATCTTCCAGCCGCCAATAGACGTACCTAGTCCCATTGCAAGCGCACAAGAGAATTGTACCCAGAAAGGAATGTCGTCTGTTGTATGCAAATTACCTGCAATTAAAGCCATCGTAATAATTCCCATCGCTTTTTGCGCATCGTTTGTTCCGTGGGTATACGATTGCAGTGCAGCCGTTAAAATTTGAACACGTCGGAATTGTTTATTTGTTTTTGCGAGATTGTTATTTCGGAATATAATTTTGATAATGGTATACACGATATATCCTAAAACAAAAGCCAGGATAGGTGAAAGCAAAAGTGCTTGAATGATTTTAATGAATCCCGAATAGTTTAAAGCGCCAAAACCAGCAGAGGCAATAACAGCTCCTGCAATTGATCCGATCAGTGCGTGTGAAGAACTACTCGGAATCCCGTAATACCAAGTAAGCAAGTTCCAAGTTATCGCTGCAATTAAAGCAGCCAAAATGACGACAGATCCGTTTTGAAGTGTAAAAGGATCTGCGATGTCTTTTGTAATGGACTTTGCCACACCTGTAAATGTCATTGCTCCTAAGAAGTTCATAAACGCTGCCATAATAATAGCATGTCTAGGCTTTAACGCCTTTGTTGAAACAGAAGTAGCAATGGCATTTGCTGTATCGTGGAATCCGTTAATGAAATCAAAAGCAAGTGCACAAATGACAATAAGTATGGTAAGGATGAGTAATGTATCCATGTTTAACTAACCCCGTTACGCATTCTTCATAATGATTGTTTCTAGATTGTTGGCAACACTTTGACAGGAATCTGCGATTTCTTCAAGTGTTTCGTAAATTTCTTTGTATTGAATGACCTTAATTGGATCTGTTTCTTTTCCAAACAAGTTCTTTAGTGATTTGCGGTGAAGATTGTCACAATTATGCTCAATCTCTTTAATTTTGATTGCGTGCGGATGAATATCTTTCAAGCGATTATCAGCCAGTAATTCAATAGTCGTTAAAATTTCTTTCGCACATTCTCTGATGTAGTGGCTGAATTTGTCGATATGTTCGTCAGAGCTTGTAATTGAATAAATTTCTAAAGTTGCTGAAAAATGCTCAATGCCGTCTAAAACATCGTCGAGGCTATTCGTCAATTGAAGAATGTCTTCACGTTCAATCGGTGTAATAAAGGCTTTATTCAGCTCTTTAATCATGGTATGAACATGATTATCACCTTTTGTCTCATATTCCTTCAATGTGTCAGAAAATTCTTTCAGAGTGGTTTGATTTGTTACTTTATAGCTAACAAAATACTCAGCAGTTTCATCTAAATTTTTAGCAATTTCCGTTAACAAGACGGAAAACTTGTCTTTTTTCCTTTTTAACATGTAAAAACCCTCCATTGTATAAATGAGACAATGCACACATCAAATAATTATATATTCTTTTGTCGAAAAAAAACAGGTGTAGTCGAAAATTTCTTCACTTTTTCTATTTGATCTTATTCTGACCTAAAGATGTGATCTCAACTCACCTTTTTCAGAAAGGGGAAAAGAAAGCAAAAAAGCGGACCATTTTTGGCACCGCTTAAAAGTTAAGAAGCTGAATAAACAAGCTTAAACCGCTCACAAACAAGAAGCATATCTTCCTTAAATGTTAATCCGTACGGCTTAAGGGCTTCTGTGAAAAATTCTTCATGTTCTTTGTACCAATAGTCATATGAAAGATCGCCTTCACCTTCTGCTTTTGCAAATGATTCAGGAACCTCATTCATTGGCATGATATCTACTTGTGTGATCTCTATGATGGCTTTTGGTTCCTCCTGGCTGTCCAAAATGACCGCATATTGACCGGGTTTTGGAAGAGGCTCTTGTTCTTTTTCGTAAAAAAGGTATCCAGAACAAGTGGCTGTTTTTTTTCCTTGTTGTACAAGGTCAAGCAAGTGATCTGGATCTGCGCCAAATGCCCAAGCAGAAACAGAGGCGTGATCAGGAGTTTTTTCTGATTTTTCTTCCCAATAAGATTCCCAAAATAAAGTGCTTTTGTGGTTCATCCTTTTTCCCCCTTTGTTATGAGTTTATTATATCGTGAAGTTTCCTACTTGGAAATCGTATGTCTTTATTACTACGAACTGTGCATGTCATATGTTTTGAAAACATGCGTTTTGTTTGGCAGATATAGGATGATAGAATGAAAAATTTTGAAATTTTAGAATAATCTATTGTATTCTGGTCAAGAAGTCGGTAAGGTCAAAGTAAGAATATGGAAGGGGTGTTGTTCATGAAACGCATTTCTCTAACTGTTTTGTCCATATGTCTGTTTGTTTTCTCGTTTTTCCTGCCGGTCAGCCAAGTCACTGCAAACGAAACTCATGGGAATAAAGTAGCTGTTGGCAAAGATGGGATGGTGGCTACTGCACATCCGCTTGCATCGGAGATTGGTGCTGACGTATTGAAAAAAGGTGGGAACGCAGTGGATGCTGCTGTTGCCATTCAGTACGCACTTAATGTAACAGAGCCAATGATGTCTGGAATTGGCGGCGGCGGATTTATGATGGTTTATGATGGGAAGACAAAGGAAACATCCATCATCAATAGCAGAGAGCGAGCACCACAGGGCGCAACACCTGACATGTTTTTAACAGATGATGGAAAAGTGATTCCGTTTGCTGAGCGATCTACACATGGAAATGCGGTAGGTGTTCCAGGGACTGTAAAAGGTCTTGAAGCTGCATTAGATAAGTGGGGTACTCGTTCTATGAAGGAATTGATTGAGCCCTCCATTCAACTTGCAGAAGATGGTTTTGAAATTGATTCTGTCTTGGCAAAAGCGATTGATGATCATCAAGCAAAATTGAAAAAAACGGCCGCAGCGCCAATTTTTCTTCCAAATGATCAGCCGCTCGAAGAAGGAGATCTGCTTGTCCAGCCAGGTCTTGCAAAAACATTTAAACTTATTGCGAAAAAAGGAAGCAAAGCGTTTTATGAAGGAAAAGTAGCAAAGGCACTTGCAAATACAGTTCAAGATTTTGGCGGGACGATGACTTCAAAAGATATCAAACGTTATGAAGTCAAGACTGACAAGCCAATCTGGGGAGACTATAAAGGATATCAGCTTGCAAGCATGCCACCACCAAGCTCAGGCGGGGTGTTTATGCTACAAATTCTCAAAATACTTGACCATTTTAACCTGTCTCAGTATGACCCCAAATCATTCGAAAAATATCAGCTGCTTGCTGAAACAATGCACCTCTCCTATGCTGACAGAGCCGCATATGCCGGCGACCCCGAATTCGTAGATGTTCCACTAAAAGGACTACTAGACGATGATTACATTTCAGAAAGAGCCTCTCTCATTCAATTAGATCAAATGAATCGCAGCCCGAAAGAAGGAGATCCTTGGGCATATGAGGATGAAAAAAATCCATCCCCAATTGTTCCTCAGCCAGAAGATAAAACCATTGGTGAGACGACCCATTTTACTGTTGCAGATCAGTGGGGAAATGTTGTGTCATTCACCACTACCATTGAACAATTATTTGGTACAGGGATTCTTGTTCCAGAGTATGGATTTTTCTTAAATAATGAACTAACTGATTTTGATGCACGACCTGGCGGTGCAAATGAAGTCCAGCCAAATAAACGTCCATTATCAAGTATGACTCCGACGATCATTTTTAAAGATGGAGAGCCTGTCATGACTGTTGGATCTCCTGGTGGAACGACGATCATTGCTTCTGTTTCACAGACGATTCTCAATTTACTTGAATATGACATGGAGCTTCAGGATGCGGTAGAAGAGCCAAGAATCTACACAAACAGCTTAACTTCGTATCGTTATGAAGTAGGTGTCCCTCTAGATGTAAGAACAAAGTTAAATGATATGGGTCACCAGTTTGGCAGTTCACCTATTGATATAGGGAATGTGCAAGCTTTACTGATTGATCGAAAAGCAGGGACATTTACTGGAGTAGCTGATTCAACGAGAAATGGAACTGCTGTTGGTGTCAATCTAAAGGTAGCTGCAGATCAATAGCATTTCCCGGGAAAAGAAGCGCCTCATCAGGAAGGCGTTTCTTTTTTTCATTAAAATAAAAACACAGTTGACACCTGTGAATAGTTTGAATAATATATAGACTAACATCAATCATACATAGCTGATCGGACAACCGAAGGCTCTTGGCATTGACGTACAGGACTTTTTTGTACTTCAATCGCTGAGGGCCTTTTTTGCGTATAGAACTGAAAACGGCAAGGTTGGTGTCACTATTCAATGTGAAAGGGAGCGGATAACGTGAAAAAATGGATATGGATGTCTATTGCGATCACACTTTTCATCATCACAAGTGCTGCATGCTCAAATGCGAATGAAGCCTCAAATCAAAAGGGAAAGGTTGAGCTGTTGAATGTGTCATACGATCCTACCCGTGAATTGTATCAGGAATACAATCAAGCCTTTCAGACTTATTGGAAAGAAAAAACCGGTGAAGATGTGACAATACAGCAGTCTCATGGAGGGTCAGGTAAGCAGGGGAGATCGATTATTGATGGACTCGAAGCAGACGTGGCTACACTTGCTCTTGGGTACGACATTGATGCCATTGCAGATCGAGGGCTACTTTCAAAGGATTGGCAAAAAGAATTTCCGAATCAGTCCACACCTTACACGTCTACGATTGTGTTTCTTGTGAAGAAAGGGAACCCCAAAAATATTAAAGACTGGGATGACTTGCTTCAGCCAGGTGTATCTATCATCACACCAAATCCAAAAACGTCAGGCGGTGCAAGATGGAATTATTTAGCCGCATGGGCATATGCCGATAAAACCTTTCATGGGGATGAAGAAAAAACGAAGGATTTTGTGAAAAAGTTATATGAGCATGTTGAGGTACTCGATTCAGGTGCTCGTGGCGCCACAACAACTTTTGTCGAGCGCGGTCTTGGTGACGTGTTAATTGCTTGGGAAAATGAAGCCTATTTAACACTGCATGAATTAGGCAAAGACAAATTTGAGATTGTCAGTCCCTCCATTAGTATTTTAGCAGAGCCGCCCGTTGCCGTTGTCGACCAAAATGTGAAACGAAAAGGAACAGAGAAAGTGGCAAAGGCTTATTTAGATTATTTGTATTCTAAAAAAGGACAGGAAATTGCGGCGAAAAACTATTATCGACCAAGAAATCAAGAAGTGCTAAACAAATATAAAGATCAATTTAAAGAAATTGATATGGTGACCATTGATCAGGCATTTGGCGGATGGCGAAAGGCGCAGAAAAGATTTTTTGATGATGGCGGATTATTTGATCAAATATATAGCGGACAAAAATAGGGGGCGACGTGATGAAGAAAGGCTATGCTGCCGCCAATAAAAGAAAACGTGTATTGCCTGGATTCGGGCTGAGTCTCGGAGTGACACTTGTTTATGTCAGTGCGATTGTCGTGATTCCTTTATCTATGGTATTTATTTGGACGGCTTCATTAGGAGCAGAAGGAATTTGGAATGTCTTTAGTGATGCGCGGGTGCTAAAGTCGCTGCAGCTTACGGTTACGACTTCTTTTGCAGCTGCACTCATCAATGCAGGTTTCGGTGTACTGATCGCATGGGTTCTCACGCGGTACTCGTTTCCAGGAAAGAACATCCTGGATGCCCTCATCGATTTGCCGTTTGCTCTTCCAACGGCAGTGGCTGGCATCGCTTTGACGACTCTATATTCTCCGAATGGGTGGATTGGGCAATTTTTGCATGTGAAGGTGGCTTACACCCCGCTCGGTATTATTTTGGCACTGATTTTTATTGGCATTCCATTTGTCATAAGAACGGTTCAACCGGTCATTGAGGGGCTTGAGCAGGAAGTGGAAGAGGCTGCAGCCATACTTGGTGCTACAAGAAAACAGACCTTTTTTCATGTACTGCTGCCTGCCTTGTTTCCAGCGGTAATGACTGGATTTTCTCTTGCATTTGCAAGAGCACTCGGTGAATATGGCTCCGTTGTGTTTATAGCGGGAAATATTCCGTTTAAAACAGAGATTACACCACTGATGATCATGTCTAAGCTTGAGCAGTATGATTATCAAGGTGCCGCAGCCATTGCTTGTTTCATGCTGCTCTTATCATTTGTCATTTTGTTATTGATTCACGGATTGCAGTGGTTTGTCGAGCGGAAAAAACAAGTGGAAGTGAGGTGAGACGATTGGAAAGGGAGCTTCTTAAAGAGCACCGCATCAAGTACAGGAGTCCTGTGACGGAATCAAAAGCGGTGAAGAGTATGTTGATTGGTGTGGTGTATGCTTTTTTGATTTTGTTTTTACTCATGCCGTTGATTGCTGTGTTTTCAAAGGCTTTTGAGAAAGGATGGAGTTCTTATCTTCTTGCCATCTCACATCCAGACACGCTTGCGGCAATTAAATTGACTGTTTTCATTGTGATGATCACATTGCCGCTTCAAATGATTTTTGGGGTCAGTGCTGCTTGGCTCATCACAAAATTTCATTTCCCGGGAAAACGTTTGTTAACGACTGTCATTGATCTTCCGTTTGCGGTGTCACCTGTCATTGCAGGACTTGTATTTGTACTTTTATTTGGTTCAAATGGATTTTTAGGACCGTGGCTTTTAGCAAATGGATGGAAAGTGATTTACTCTGTACCGGGGATGATTCTTGCGACCATCTTTGTGACATTTCCTTTTGTTGCGAGAGAGTTAATTCCGTTTATGCAAAATGAAGGCATTCATGAGGAAGAAGCATCGCTTACGCTTGGTGCCAGTGGGTGGAAGACCTTTTTCCTTGTGACACTTCCAAATATAAAATGGGCCCTTTTTTACGGCGCCATTTTAGCAGGGGCAAGGGCGATTGGTGAATTTGGTGCAGTGTCAGTTGTATCCGGTCATATCCGCGGAATGACAAATACAATGCCGCTTCATATAGAAATTCTATACAACGAGTATCAATTCCAAGCGGCTTTTGCCGTGGCCTCTCTCATGGCGTTTGTTGCGGTCATCACATTAATCATCAAGCAGATCATTCAGCAGAGAGATCACAGGCTTGGCAAGCGTTCAAAATAAATGGAGGGATCATCCTTGGGGATTACAGCGAAACAAATATCAAAGCAATTTGGGCAGACGAAGGTTTTGCAAAACGTGGATTTGACGATCGGAAATGGGGAATTAATATCCTTACTAGGACCATCTGGATCAGGTAAGACGACTTTATTAAGAATTATTGCAGGGCTTGATGATGCGAATACAGGGCAGATCTTATTTGGAGAACAGGATTATACTCACATCCCAGTGCGAAAACGGAAAATTGGTTTTGTCTTTCAGCAATATGCGCTTTTTCGAAATATGACGGTATTTGATAATGTGGCTTTTGGATTGAAGATGAAACCTAGAGGTGAAAGGCTGCCTAAAAAAGACATCAAAGAGCGGGTGCATGAGCTGCTGAAAGTCGTTCAATTAACGCAGTATGCTCACCGTTATCCAGAGCAGCTGTCAGGTGGACAAAAGCAGCGTGTAGCACTTGCACGTGCGCTAGCCGTTAAACCGAAAGCTCTTCTCTTAGATGAACCTTTTGGTGCACTAGATTCAAAGGTGAGAAAAGAATTAAGACATTGGCTGAAAAAAGTTCATCAAGAATTTCAAATGACGACCATCTTTGTGACGCATGATCAAGAAGAAGCGTTTGATATCGCTGATCGTGTTGTGGTGATGAATGAGGGCAGAATCGAAAAAATCGGCACAAAAAAAGAAATGACAGAGCAGACAGACAACCTTTTTGTAGCTGAATTTTTAGATATAGGAAGCCATATTTAACAAGAAGTTGATGCGATGTAATGAAAGAGATGCGGCAAAAAGCTGCATCTTTTTTTATAAAAATTTTCCTAGGAACATTGACTTATAATTTCGAATATTATAATATCTTTACAAAGGTAACAGTATTGAACATTTTATAAAACATTTATTTGTAAGCGCTTCACAAAAGGTTCTATTTTAAAATGTTCATTCTTTTTGTTACATGTGTTCATATTTATACCAAATGAAAGGGGTGATTGTTTGAACAGCTTGTTTGAGTTAGATCAACAGCTGATTGAGCTGCAATACGAAGCATCTTCAAGTGAGGAGGTGACTGCCTATTTAGCAGAAAGGTTAGAAACTGGAGGGTATATTAAATCGAGCTTTTTACCAGCAGTGCTTGAAAGAGAAAAAACATATCCGACCGGTCTTCCTCTTGCGACCTTTGGGGTGGCCATTCCCCATACAGATCCTGAACATGTAAACAAACCGGCAATCAGTGTAGCGACATTAAAGGAACCTGTTATTTTTCATAAGATGGGAAGCCCTAATGAGACAGTTCAAGCCAAAATTGTGTTCGTTCTGGCAATCTCTGAACCTAGTAAGCAGCTCGTGATGTTAGAGAAACTGATGACGCTTTTCAGAAAAGAAGAAGTGATGACAAGTTTATCTCACATGACATCGTATGAAGAAGCCGTTGATGTACTTCAAAAAGAATTAAACCAATAGTTATTCAAGACATAATGTAAGCGCTTTATTTAAAATCAGGAGGTGGATGTATGATCAAGCAAGCCGTCGATTTCATCTTAGACTTAGGGCCAACAATTATGCTCCCAATTATTATGACGTTATTCGGTATGATTTTAAGGCAAGGATTTAAAAAATCCTTCCGTGCAGGTATTACGATCGGAATTGGATTTGTCGGGGTCAATCTGGTCATTAATTTACTTGTAAGCGGTCTTGGACCAGCAGCTAAAGCCATGGTCAATTCTCTTGGATTAAAGCTTGATATTTTAGATGTCGGTTGGCCGATTGGAGCCGCCATTTCATTTGGTACACCTGTTGCCCCTTTGATGATTCCTCTTGTGCTCTTGTTAAATGTCATTTTGCTGTCTGTTAACTTTACGAAAACATTGAATGTGGATATTTGGAATTTCTGGCATTTGATTTTCGCTGCTTCTGTTACTTACTACGCATATCATAATATGTTCTTAGCTCTTGCCGTTGGTTTAATCGTTTCTGCGATTACACTAAAACTAGCCGATTGGACGGCACCGACGATTGAACACCATTTCGGATTAAAAGGCGTATCGATGGCTCATGCTGAAACGGTCAACTTCGCTCCGCTCATGTATGCGTCAAACCGCGTGATTGATAAAATCCCTGGTTTAAACAAAATTCATGCGGATCCAGAAACTTTGAAAAAACGTTTTGGCATCTTTGGTGAACCGCTTGTGATGGGTCTTATACTTGGTATCATTATTGGTCTTCTTGGTGGCTATGATGCAAAAGGTGTCATGACCCTTGGAATTCAAATGGCTGCAGTGCTTGTGTTAATGCCAAGAATGGTTGCTTTATTAATGGAAGGACTTATTCCAATCTCTGAGGGTGCTCGTTCTTATATTCAAAAGCGTTTCCCTGGAAAAAATGTCTATATTGGTTTGGATACAGCGATTGTCATTGGTCATCCAGCGAATATGGCTGTAGCCCTTTTGATGGTGCCAATCACCATTTTGCTCGCTGTCGTCCTTCCTTACAATGGTATGCTGCCGTTTGCAGACTTATCGGTTCTGCCATTTACAGTCGTATGGGCAGTAGCAGCCGCTCGTGGGAATATTATTCGCGGCCTCATTAACAGTATTTTTACTTTAATGATTGTTTTCTTCATTGCAACGAACCTTGCACCACTCGCCACAACAATGGGGAAAGCAGTTGGTTTCGACTTCCCAGAAGGGGCAAATATGATCTCTGGTATTGATCTTGGTTCACACGTCATTCCTTGGATCATGGTGAGACTTCTTGATCCGAGCAACCCTTACTTCATTGCAGCGATTGTCTGTGCACTGGCATATGCGCTTCTTTGGTACTGGGTGCGAAATGATATTAAAAAGCAGTATGCAAAAGAAATGGGCTTAGATCAGAAAGATCAATAAACGAGCTGGAGGGATTCTCATGGCAAAAAAAATATTAGTATCTTGCGGAACGGCAGTTGCTACATCAACGGTTGTGGCAAAAAAGGTAGAAGAGACATTAAAGGAAAAAGGATACGATGTCATCGTTGAACAATGTAAGGCATCTGAGGTTCCGCAGAAAGCGGAGGGTGCTGATTTAATTGTGACGACAACGCCTGTTAGTGATACAAAAGGAACGCCTGTGATTCAAACGTTATCTTTTTTAACGGGATTTGGCATTGAAGAAGATATTGAAAAAATTATCGATCATATTAAGTGAACGATGATTGCGTGGAGGAGCTGCGAAAGCTCCTTCCATGTCATTTGAAAGGAGGAGCTCTCATGCAGCAGCATGCTTATAGCCGAACGTCTGCCATGTTTTCTATTTTCCTTCCGGCTTTGTTAATATGTGTGTTTTTTCTCTGGTCTCTTTATACGTTGATGTCGGCAGGACCTGAGCCATTAGCTGTGTTAGGTGTCTATACGCTGCCTATCCTTATGCTTTCTAGCATCACTGGCCTGAATCAGCCAACGAATATCATGATTAGTGAAGATGAGCTGAAAATAGGTGCTTTTGGCAGGTGGCACACATATGCCGTGTCCGATATTAAAGGGAAATTGTTTTTAAAACCATATCCTCATATCGGGAAAGTATATGTCAGAGTGGGACCTGCGCGAATATTTGGAGGACGCTACTGGATTTCAAGTGAGATGAGTGAGTACAAGCAGCTCGTTCAATCCTTGCAGAGTCTTGCGACATGTGATGAAAAGGAGGATGCGGCTAAATGAAATCAGCTGTCTTTTATTCTTCAGAGGACATTCGTTACGAGGAGCGGAAGCGGCCAGTCATTGGTGATGATGAAGTATTATTAAAAATGCGTGCCTGCGGGTTATGTGGGACGGATATTTATAAAGCGACACATGAGACGGTACCTCCTGGCACAGTGCTAGGGCATGAAATCGCTGGTGACATTATCGAAACAGGCCGTCATGTCACACATGTTCAAACGGGAGACAGGGTGTATGTAGCGCATCATGTCCCTTGTTTTACTTGTGACTTTTGTCAAAGAGGATTTTATACAATGTGCCCGCAATTTGCAGCCACAAATGTAGAGCCGGGCGGTTTTTCGGAATATATTCGTGTTCCTGCTTTACATGTGAAGCATACAATGGGCAAGCTCCCACATGACGTCTCATATGAACAAGGAGCGATGGTCGAACCGGTTGCCTGCTGTCTTCACGGCTTTGAAAGGGCGCCCGTTCATCCTGGAGATTCGGTCTTGATTCTTGGAGCGGGGCAAATAGGCTGCATTCAATTACAGCTTGCCAAATATTATTTGGCTGGAAAAGTGATGATCACAGACGTAAATGAGAACAGGCTCCTTCAAGCAAGAAATCTTGGGGCGGACGTCGCTTTTCATCCAGCATCTGAGCCAGTAGAAAACCGCGTCATGAAAGAAACAGATGGAAAGGGAGCGGACCTTGTCATTATTTCTGTGGGGAGCAGTGCGCTTTTAAAAGAAGCATTTCAAGCTGTTGCAAGAGGCGGAACGATTTTGGTCTTTGCTCACTTTCCGAAAGGGGATGTCTCCATTCCAGCAGAACGTTTCTTCCATGATGAAGTGAAAGTAGTCGGAGCTTATTCCTCGCATCCATATCATTATCGTGAAGCGCTGGAGCTCTTAAAAGCAAAGGTCGTTCATACAGAAAAAATGGTGACGCATCGATATCCATTAAGTCAGCTTCGTCAGGCGATAGAATGCGCTAGGCATCCAGAAGGTGAAAGCGTCAAAATCATGATGTATCCAGATGAATGAGAATGTACGAGATGGAGAGAAAGAGAAGGTCTTTGGAAAAGGGCTTTGCCTTTCTCTTTTTTTCTGAAAAAAGATGAAAACGCTTAAAAAATAAACGGAAATGCTTGACTTCAATGAGAGTTAAACGTATGATAATTACAAATGTAACACATAAGAACAAATGTAAAGGGGAGAGAAGAAATGCAAAAACAAATCACTGTGCCTGAACAGATTAGTCATGAGAAATTAGCAGATTTATATAAACAAATGTGGTTAGTTAGATATTTTGATGAAAAGGTCGATCAATTCTTTGCTAAAGGATTAATCCATGGAACGACCCATTTATGTGTTGGACAGGAAGCATCGGCTGTTGGATCTATTGCTGTGTTAAAGGATGAAGATAAGATTGTCAGTACACACCGCGGACATGGTCACTGTATTGCAAAAGGTGCAGAGGTCAATAAAATGATGGCTGAACTATTCGGACGTGAAACAGGTTACTGCAAAGGAAAAGGCGGTTCCATGCATATTGCCGACTTAGAAAAAGGAAACCTTGGGGCAAATGGAATTGTTGGCGGCGGTATTCCGCTTGCAACAGGTGCGGCGCTCACGTCCAAGATGAAAAAGGAAGGCTTTGTGGTCCTTTGTTTCTTCGGAGACGGCGCCACAAATGAAGGCAGCTTCCACGAAGCGCTGAACCTTGCTTCCATTTGGGATTTACCTGTTGTGTTTATTTGTGAAAACAACCAATACGGCATGTCTGGTCCTGTGAAAGAAATGATCAACATTGAAGACATCTCAACAAGAGCAGAAAGCTACGGAATGCCAGGGAAAACAGTTGATGGAAATGACATGGTTGAGATCATGAATACAGTAGATGAAGCGGTAAGCCGTGCAAGAGCTGGAGAAGGGCCATCACTCATTGAAATGAAAACGTATCGCTGGAAGGGTCACTCAAAGAGTGATGCGAAAAAATACCGTACACGTGAAGAAGAGACAGAATGGAGACAAAAAGACGGAATTAAACGCTTTAAGTCACTCTTAATGGAGCTAGATGTTCTGACAGAAGAGCAGGCTGCTCGTTTACAAGAAGAAGCGAAGCAAGAGATCGAGGCATCTGTTGAATTTGCGAAAAATAGTAAAGAACCATCAATTGACACACTATTAGAGGATGTATACGCCTAATTAGGAGGGGAATCACGTGACAAACACGACAGTGAGAGAGATTTCATATTTAGAAGCCGTTCGAGAAGCAATGAGTCAGGAAATGAGAAAAAATCAAGATGTCTTCATTTTAGGTGAAGATATCGGCGTATACGGTGGCGCATTTGGTGTCACGCGCGGGATGATCGAGGAATTCGGTCCAGAACGCGTCCGCAATACGCCGATTTCAGAGGCTGCCATCGCAGGAGGCGCAGTCGGAGCGGCTTTGACAGGGATGCGTCCGATTTTAGAACTACAATTCTCTGACTTTATTACAATTGCAATGGATCAGCTTGTAAACCAAGCAGCGAAAACACGTTACATGTTTGGCGGAAAAGGGAAGGTGCCACTTGTTGTCAGAACACCAGCAGGTTCTGGGACAGGTGCCGCAGCGCAGCACTCCCAAAGCTTAGAAGCGTGGATGGCTCATATTCCTGGACTAAAGGTGGTTCAGCCTTCAACAGCTTATGATGCAAAAGGACTTTTAAAAGCAGCAATGGATGATGACAACCCTGTCATTTTCTATGAACACAAGCTTTTATATAAAACAATTGGTGAAGTACCAGAAGAGCAGTACTCGATTCCTTTAGGGAAAGCGGATGTGAAGAGAAGCGGAAAGGACGTCACAATTGTCGCAACAGCCATTATGGTGCACAAAGCGCTCGAAGCAGCGAAGGAACTAGAAGCGGAAGGAATCGATGTCGAGATCATTGATCCGAGAACGCTCGTCCCATTAGATGAAGAAACCATTATTGAATCTGTGAAAAAAACAGGCAAATGTATCGTTGTGCATGAGGCAGTGAAACGAGGCGGCTACGGCGGAGAGATTGCGAGTATGATAGCGGAAAGTGAAGCCTTCGACTATTTAGATGCACCTATTAAACGACTTGGCGGTCTTGCCGTCCCAATACCGTACAACCCAACGCTGGAAAAAGCAGTCATTCCACAAGTGCCAGATATTATTGAAGCAGCAAAAGAGCTCGTGCGCTCTTAAGTAAAGGGGAGAAGATCATGCCAAAAGAGATATTTATGCCGAAGCTAAGCAGTACGATGGAGATCGGTACCTTGCTTCAATGGTTTAAAGAAGAAGGAGATTCGGTTGAAATCGGTGAGCCTCTATTTGAGATTATGACAGACAAAATCAATATCGAGGTTGAAGCCTATGATGATGGCGTTTTTCTAAAGAAATATTATGAAGCAGATGATCAGATTCCAGTTAATGCTGTCATTGGATATATCGGAGAGGCTAATGAGCAGGTACCGAGCGAGCCGCCAGCGCAGTCAGATGAAGCGTCTTCTGAAGACAGCGGAACGTCATCACCATCTGAACCATCTGTTTCGACTGACGTTGAACCAACGGTGAATGAGAAAGTACGCGCAACACCTGCAGCGAGAAAAACGGCAAAAGATCACCAAGTAGCCATTCACGAAGTATCTGGTACAGGACCAAAAGGCAGAATTCAAAAACGGGATGTCGAAGCGTCCCTTCATACGAACGAGGAAGGCCAGCGCATATCACCACTTGCAGGAAAAGTGGCTGCTCGTGAAGGGATCGACTTAGCGAATGTTGCTGGTTCTGGCGCCCACGGGAAAATCATGAAGAGTGACGTGACAGCAGCAGGGGCACAAAAAGCAGACGCTGCTCCAGTGAGAACACAAAAACTAGCCGGGATGAGAAAAGTGATTGCAGATCGCATGTCACAAAGTGCCTTTACAGCGCCGCACGTCACATTAACAAGTGAAATTGATATGACAAAAGCAAAAGAAGTGCGCAAACAGTTGCTCCCAGCGATTGAAAAAGAGACAGGCTACAGATTGTCGTTTACAGAAATCATCATCCATGCGGTCAGCAGTGTCCTCACGCGCCACCCGCAAATCAATATGACGTTTGAACAAAATGAGCTCCATTTCCATGAGGATGTGCACATTGGTCTCGCGGTTGCTGTGAAAGACGGCTTAATGGTTCCGGTCATCTCTCATGCAAATCAAAAAGGGCTGAAACAGCTCACAAAAGAAGCAAAAGAAATTGGTCGAAATGCTCGCGATCAAAAGCTGCTACCAGACCAGTTGAAAGGGTCTACATTTACCATTAGTAACTTAGGGATGTATGCCATTGACACGTTTACCCCAATTATTAATCAGCCGGAAGTGGCGATTTTAGGTGTTGGACGCATTCAAGAAAAACCTGTAGTGATCGATGGAGAAATTCAGGTGCGGCCAATGATGGGCGTCAGTTTATCATTTGATCATCGAGTGGTAGATGGTGCACCAGCAGCAGCCTTTTTAACAGACCTTAAAAAAGTGCTTGAACAACCATTTGAATTGCTAATGTAGGAGATGAATCGGATGACAAAAACGTATGATCTGACAGTCATTGGCGGAGGGCCTGGCGGATATACTGCCGCCCTTCAAGCCGCTGAACGTGGACACAAGGTTGCATTGATTGAAGAGGATTTTCTAGGGGGGACTTGTTTAAATCGAGGCTGTATCCCTTCAAAGACACTGCTCAAACATGCAGAAGTCATTGAATCCATTGAGAAAGCAAAAAGCTGGGGAATCGAAACAGGTGAGATGGTTCTTTCTTTCGATAAAATGAGAAAACGTAAAGATGATGTCATCGAAAAACTCAGGGGCGGAATCGCCTTTTTATTAAAGCAAGGAAAGATTGATGTATATAACGGCAGAGGGACAGCTGTGACAAAAAATCGCATTGACATTGAAAAACAAGATGGGTCAGAAACGATTGAAACAAAAGAGCTGATCATTGCCACTGGCTCATCACCTGCTATTCCGCCTATTCCAGGGCTCAAAGAGATTCAATTTGACACAAGTGATACGATCTTTGACATCCCAGATATTCCTGCATCTGTCGTCATCATTGGTGGAGGTGTAATTGGTCTTGAGCTGGCCTGTATCTTCCAGAGTCTCCAATCAAAAGTCACCATTATAGAAGCCGCTCCGTCGATTATTCCGCAGGAAGATGAAGAAGCGTCGAAATTACTAGAAAAAGAATTGAAGAAAAAAGGCATCCATATCGCAAAGAAAACGACGGTGACAGAGGTAACAGAAAGCGAAGGAGTCAAAGCGATTCATGCGACAGACGATAAAGGAGAGACGCACATCTTTACGGCTGAAAGACTGTTAGTTTGTGTCGGAAGAAGACCAAATGTATCTGCTGTCAGTCAGCTCGATCTTCAGCTGGATGGCCCTTTTATTAAAGTAAACGACGAGATGAAGACAAGTGCTGAAGGTGTATATGCAATTGGCGATGTAGCCGGCGGCTATCAGCTCGCTCATGCGGCGATGGCAGAGGCAGCCGTTGCAGTTAGCAATATATGCGGCGAGCCTGAAAGAATGAATCACGACATCGTTCCTAGATGTATTTATACATTGCCAGAGGTAGCGAGTGTTGGGCTGACTGAGAAAGAGGCGAAAGCGAAAGGGCTGAACGTGCGGGCAGAGCGATTTGATTTAGCTGCAAGCGGAAAAGCGTTGGCAGCAGGTGTTCAAACAGGTTTTATTAAACTCGTGTACGATACCGTTTATGGTGAAGTCATTGGCGCTACAATGGTTGGTCCGCATGTAACGGAGATGATATCAGAGGCTTCCTCATTTATGTATTTAGAAGGAACAGCTGAAGAGATGGCCAAAATGATTCACCCGCATCCTACCATCTCAGAAGGCTTTTATGAAGCAGCTCTTGATATTGTGAGTAAGCTGAGAAAATAAATGCCAAACAAGGGATAGGGAGGAGATCCGTGTGCACGTCCAGCTTCATCAGAAAGTGGCACTTGTGACAGATAGCACAGATGGATTTGGAGAAGCCATCTGCCTGGCTTTGGCCCGGGCAGGTGCACATGTTTTCATACACGCTTTTCGTGATGAATCAAAAGCAAAGTCGATTAGCAAAGACATTGAAAAATTAGGCGGCCAATCAACTGTTGTCATCAATCCGCTTGAGACACCGCGTGATGCTACGCTTATGCTAAGACAAGTCATCGATACATGCGGCAAGCTTGATATTTTAGTCAATCAAGCCGAGCAAAAAGCAGATGGGGGGATTGATGACGTAAGTCCTGAGATATGGGTCGATGAAGTGGAAAGATCCGTAAATACAGTCTTTCTTTCCAGTCAAGCCGCTGTGTGGCATATGGTGGATCAGAAGCAGGGCTGCATTATTAATATTTCCTCATCAGGGAGCATAACAGGTGACGGTGGGATCTCACATGCTACATCAAATAGTATGTTGAATGCCATGACAAAAGGATTAGCGCGCGAATTTAAAGACAAAGGCATTCGGGTATTGGCTCTACTTCCGCCGCCTCTCCATTTGCTTCCTGACAAAGAGCAAATCAAGGAGACGGTGGCTCATATGACGGTTTTCTTAAGTACATCGTACGGTGCATTTACAGATGGAGCAGCGATTATGCTTGATGGGGGTGAGAGCGCTGGCTAATCAACAAAAACCAGTTCTCATCGTAGGTGGTGCCCAAGGGATCGGCAAAGAAATTGCTCAGCGTTTTTTAAAAGAAGGGCATCGTGTAGCTGTGTCAGATATAGATGAACAGGGACTTTCGCTTTTAAAACAACAGCATCCTCAGCTGCTGACGTTCCAAGCTGATGTTTCATCGTGGGAAAGTGTTCAGCAGATGACGTCAGCAGCTGAAAGGGAGCTGGGTGGCATTGGGCATCTTGTCTATTCAGCAGGAATGACGAAATCCCTTCCTTTTTTAGAAGTTGATTTTTCACTTTGGAAAAAAACACTGGCTGTGAATCTATATGGTCTTTTCTACTGTATCAAAGCATTAGCACCCTATCTATGTGAGCGGAAAGAAGGCAGCGTCGTCATTATTGGATCAGGATCTGCGATAACAGGCTCTGGCGGCGGCATCCAGTATTACGCGTCAAAAGCCGGGGCATTTGGTCTCATGCGTTCGCTTGTAAAGGAATTGGGTTCCCATCATGTCCGCATCAATGTCATTGCACCACGCGTCATTGAATCTCAGATGCTTGATACGCTCTATCCGACTGAGCTTGAGAAAAGTCAGCTTCGATCACTTATTCCTATCGGGAGATTAGGAAAACCAGAAGATATTGCTGGAGTCACTTTATTTCTCGCAAGTGACGAGGGAAGCTATTTGCACGGACAGATACTCTTATTAGATGGCGGGAGAACGTATCAGCCTAAATATAGCGAGGGAAAAAGAGCGGAGAGTTGATCGCTCTTTTTGTCATTTTCATAACAATTGTTCCAATTAGAAACGAATGTTTGGTATACTGGTAATCATAGTATATTAAAAGGATGATGTCACATGCTGAATTGGGAAGAAAGACGACAGCTCGTCAAGGTTGCTCATCTTTATTATACAGACGGGTGGACGCAGCAGGAGATTGCAAAAAAACTCAATGTCTCAAGACCAGTCATTTCAAAGCTCTTACAAAAAGCAAAAGATGTGGGAATCGTTGAAGTGTACATTAAAGACGAAAGTATTCATACAGTGGAACTTGAAAAACAGCTGGAAACGACCTTTCAATTAACGGATGCTGTCGTTGTTCCAAGTGTCGGGACAATGTCTGAGATGGTCAAACGGGCAGTCGGTCAAGCGGGCGCCTATTATCTTTCTAAAAACATGAAAGGCGCTGAGAAAATCGGTATTTCATGGGGGACCACACTTGCCGAGCTAGTGAAGGAATATCCATTTGAACGAAGAAACGATGTCAAAGTCATTCCTTTAGAAGGCGGAATGGGCAGGCAGGCAGTCGACATTCATGCGAATCAGCTGGCATATGAGCTGGCAAAAAAGATGAATGGTACGTGCTCCTATTTATATGCACCTGCGATCTTAGAAACAGAAGAATTAAAAGAGCGGTTGATGGCGATGCAGGACATAGAAGCTGTGCTTGAAGAAGGCAGAAATGTTGATATTGCCCTGATCGGTATTGGGAATCCGCATAAAGGCTCTACATTAAAAACAGTCGGTTATTTAAAAGAAGAGGATTTGTCTGGTTTAAGGCAATCAGGAGCTGTTGGTGATATTGGTTTTCGTTTCTTTGATGGGGAAGGGAAACCAGTCCAAGATGAGCTTAACCAAAAGGTGATTGGATTATCGTTAGAACAATTAAAGAGCGTGAAAAAAGTCATCGCAGTTGTGGAAGGAACCCATAAGGCTGAAAGTATTTTAGGGGCCTTAAACGGCGGCTTTATTCAGGTGCTCGTCACCGATGAATTGACTGCGGCAGCTATTTTAAAGGAAGCATCTGTCCAATAAAAAGCTGACAGCCATCGTATTGTATAAAAAGAGCAACATCAAACGAGAAAGGAGCTGTGTATCTTGAAGAAAACCGAAATGGAAGCAAACCTACACTGTACTCGGTGCCAAGAAGAGACCCTCCACAGCATCGTTTATGTGAATGATCAGATGAAAAGCGTTGAGTGTACAGAGTGTCATCAGAAAATCAGTGTGCAAGTCGACATCATGAAGGAATTTTACAAAGAAGTATATGAAAAAATTGCCACAAAGCCGAAGCGGATGACGCAGGAGTATAAGGCGAATCTGAATGGATTTATTTCAAGACTCCCCATCCGGGTTTTAAGTAAGCCATACCGGCTGATGAGATATTTAAACGAATCTTATAAGGTCATTAAGCAATATAAAAAATAAAGCAGAGGCTATTTTAGCGCTCTGCTTTATTTTGTGTTTTTTTCATATAGTAATAAATCGGCAGTCCGGCAATGCCGATCAGCATGGAGATCAGGCAGCTTTGCCAATCGGTGATCATGGTGCTGATTAAGACAAAGAAAGAGCCGATAATCGCAATGATCGGTGTGAGCGGGTAAAGTGGTACGCTATAAGCGCGCTTCATTCCCTTGTTTTGTTTTCTTAGCTTAAAGACAGCGAAAAAGGCCATCACATAAAAGATGTAAATCATGAAAATTGAAACCTCTGACAGCTTCTCGGGATTACTGACGATCATAAACACAATGGCAATCAAAATCTGTACAAATACAGCGATCCAAGGTGTTTGAAAAGTAGGATGAATGCGTGAAATGGCTTTGGCAAATGGAATTTGTTTTCGTTCTGCCATCGCAAAAATGACACGCGGGAACGAAAGAACCTTTCCATTCAAACAGCCAAAGATACTAATGATGATTCCGATACTAATAATTTTACCGCCAATGGGACCAAAGAGCATTGTAGCAGCTGTGCTTGTTGCATTTTCACCTAGTTGAACGATTTGATCAGCTGGTAACACATGCAAAAGGGCGATGTTAATAAAGAGATAACATGCTGTGACAATTAAAATACCGCCTGCCATCGCGCGAGGAAGCAGTTTCTCTGGATTTTTCATTTCACCGCCAAGCGCTGCAAGCAAAATCCAGCCATCATAGGCGAATAATGTTGCCAAAATTGCTGCACCGAAGTTCATTTGTGCGATACTCTCATTGACGGCTGTGAAAATATGTTCATTTCCTTTCCATAAGCCAAACACAATAATTGCTGCAATTGGAACAAGCTTTCCGATCGTGGTCAGTCCTTGGACAAAACCACCGTATTTCGTTCCCATGATGTTGATCACACATAAAAAAAGAACGGTGATAATGCCAATGGTTGTAGCCCATAAAGAAGAAAGAGAAAATAAATTAGCTAATAATGAACCAAAATAAAGACCAAGAGCACCAATAATCGCTGGTCCGTAAATAATAATTTGCACCCAGCCACATAAGTAGCCCCAAAATTCACCGTATACTTCTTCTAGGTAGGCATATAAACCACCAGTACGTGGGATTTGTGTACCAATTTCAGCGACTGTGAGTCCGCCTGCAAGGGTTAAGATCCCGCCTAACAGCCATGCGGATAAGGCGATGCCTGAGCTTCCTGAATAAGAAAGGACGTTGCCAGGCTTCATAAAAACGCCAGATCCAATAATTGTTCCGATGACAAGAGATAGGGCAAAAAATAAGCCGATGTCTTGTTTTAACGCTGGTTGTTCTTTGTTCATTACACACGACCTCCTGCATCACTTTCGTACGTTACTGTGACATGTATTTTGTTCATTGTAATACGATTTTAGGAAAACAAGAATTAAAAAAATTTTCTGATTTTCGTATTTGTATTTAAAAGTGTTCGTTTATTGGAGATATTAGGATGAATGTTATCTTAAAAGCGAACAATATAAGAATATTTTTGATGTAATGTTAATTTAATAGGCGAAAGCCGAACGTCCAATAAAGATGCAGCCGAATGGTTGACTTTTCTTCTAAAATGACCTATTTTATTCATAAGGATATTATCTCGAATTCGAGATATTTTATAATAGGAGTGAACACGATGAAAATAAATGGGATTCACCACGTATCAGCACTAACAGCAAATGCTCAGAAAAACGTTGATTTCTACCGCCAAATCCTTGGCTTAAAACTGGTGAAAAAAACAGTCAATCAAGATGATCCATCGATGTATCATCTATTTTATGGAGATGAGGTCGCCTCACCTGGTACAGAGCTGACGTTTTTTGAAATACCGATGCTCGCCCGCCGGCTGGACGGAACAAATGCGATCTCACGCACAGGTCTGATTGTCACTTCAGAAGAAGCACTCACCTTTTGGGAAAAGCGCTTTGAAGAAAAAGGTGTAAAGAAAGAAACAGCTTCTTTAAGAGGCGGCAGACCTGCCTTGAAATTTACAGATCCAGAAGGACAGCAGCTGTTTTTGACTGTAGAACCAAGCGTGCAAGATGGAGCGAAGCCGCCAGTGCATGATGAGATTCCTGCTGATTTTGCGATCAGAGGTTTGGGACCAGTAGAATTAACAGTCGCAGAAGCAGATAAAACGATCAGTGTGTTAACGAGCATCCTTGGTTTCACAGAAAAAGCACGTGAACAATCAAATGATGGGGAAATCGTGACGATTTTTGAATCAGGACAAGGCGGAGCTGGAACAGAGATTCATGTCATTGAAAAAGCAGAAGGACCTGTTGAGCGATCTGGCAGAGGGAGTGTTCATCACGTAGCCTTTCGTGTAGCGGACGCAGAAGAGCTTGAAAAATGGCATGATAAAATAGCCAAAGCCGGTTTCACCAACTCTGGTGTTGTAGAACGTTTTTATTTTAAAGCCTTATATTTTAGAGAGCCAAACGGCATTTTGTTTGAAATCTCAACAGATGGTCCGGGATTCACAGTGGATGAAAGCGTGGATGAACTTGGTGATCAATTAGCACTTCCACCATTTTTAGAGCACAAACGAGCAGAAATTGAACAAAGATTGGTCCCAATCAAGTGAACATGAAAAAAGCAGCTCATAAAAATTGAGCTGCTTTTTTCGTTAAGAGCTGACTTGCTTTGATTCAGATTGTGTTAATGTCACTTGTTTTGTTTCTTCTGTTCCATTACGAACGAGTGTGATGCTGATGGTATCTCCTACTTTTGCATTCGTGTAAAGCTCGTGGCGTAATTCACTGCCGGTTGTCACTTTTTTGCCATTGATGGCGGTGATGACATCCTCTGCCTTTAATCCAGCTTTGGCAGCAGGTGAGCCAGCAGCGATTTCTTTTACGTACACGCCTTTATCGAGCTGACTGCTTGTCAGTCCAAGCGTTTCCTTCTGATAAGCATCTGGAACTTGTTCGAGATCCAGCATGCTGATACCGATATAAGGTCGTTCGATTTTTCCTTTTGTGAGAAGCTGCTCTGCAATTGGTTTGACATCATTGATTGGGAGCGCAAACCCGATACCTTCCACACCTGTTTCAGAAATTTTCATACTGGTGATCCCCACAACCTTTCCGTCTGTTGTTAACAGCGGCCCGCCGCTGTTGCCGGGGTTAATGGCGGCATCTGTTTGAATGACATTAATACTGCTTTCGCCAGCTGATGTATCCATAGACACTGTTCGATCGACACCGCTGACAATTCCTTGCGTCACTGTTCTTGATAAATCTTCACCAAGCGGGTTTCCGATTGCGATGACGGTTTCTCCTGCACGAAGGGATGAGGAGTCTCCAAGTTCAGCGACTTTTGTAACGCCACTGCTACTAATTTCCACGACAGCAAGATCAGTCAGCGGATCAGAGCCGACTACTTTTCCTTCCACCGTCTTGCCATTATGCAAGGAGACTGTTAATTTACTTGCTCCTTCAATCACATGGTTGTTTGTTAATACATAGGCTTTACTGCCCGATTTTTTGAAAATAACCCCTGATCCGGTACCGCTTTCTTGCTCTTGACTGCTACTGTTTTGATTTTGCTGTGATCCATCAAAAGGTGTGTTCATATCGCCAAAATCTGTGCTTGTTTGACTTTGTGTTTGATAGTTTGTAATGCCGACGATGGATGGTGATACGTTTTCGACCATACTGGAAATACTGCTGGTCGAATTGGATGTTTGTGACGCTGTTGTTTTTGACGAATTTGTACTTGTATCATTTGTCGATACAGCGGCTGTTTTCGTTGACGAATCAGTTGAATGATTTTCTGAATGCTGAGCATATGGAGTCAGAACGTAAACACCTAACGCTAACGTACCGCCTACAACCCCGCTGACAAATGGCTTTAGCCAGCCACTTGGCTTCTTCTGCTGTTTTTTCGGCTGTTCAATTGTTTGTAATTCATAAGAAGTGTGTTTTTCATCTTTGTGTTGTGTCATTAAGATCACTCTCTTTCATCGATTTTTACATGTATGTGTTCAAGATGTTTGACTGTATGTGGTGGATACTGACTTTATCGTAAGAAAAAAGTGTGGGATAAAAATGAAAACATTGTGGGAAATTGTTAAAATAAGTAGTGAATCTAAGCAAAATAGAGGAGATTAAACTGTGGAGACTATTGGAATCATTGGATATGGAAGCATGGCAGATATGATGGTACAAAAATGGCTGGACAAAGGAGTACTTCATGCCAGTCAGTTTATGATCCATACAAGAAGTGAAACGGAGCGTCTGCAACAGCTGAAAGAGAAGAACCAGCATGTCAACATTTGCTCTTTAGATGACATCTCTGCATCATGTGATGTCGTGTTTGTTTGTGTACCACCGCTTGCTGTACTTGATGTCTTAGATCAACTGAGCCTCGCAAAGACATCTCTTCATATCGTATCAGTGGCAGCGGCTGTCACGTTAGACAAATTAATGCAACATACGAATCAGCCGGTGTCTAGATACATTCCCACTTTGACATCAGCCGTAGGGACGGGTGTATCCCTTGTGGCGCATGGTGAAACCGCTGGGCAGGAGGCGCAAGAACGGCTCCACCGCCTGCTTTCAGCTTTTAGTATTGTCAGGGAAGTGGAAGAGGACCGGTTTGATGCGGCGAGTAATTTGACAAGCTCTTCTCCGGGCTTTATTGCAGCAATCTTTGAAGAAATGGCGAGAGCCGCTGTTCGGAATAGTGAGCTTTCTTTAGAAGAAGCCTATGAATTTTTAACATATGCGCTGCTAGGAACAGGTCAAGTTCTTGTTGAACGCGGACTGACATTTGCTGAAACGGTGAACAGGGTCGCAACAAAAGGCGGGATTACAGGAGAGGGCGCTGCAGTCATTCAGCAGCAGGCACCGCAAATGTTCGATGACTTATTTACACAAACGATGAAAAAATATGCGCAGCTAAAATCGCAAATCGATGAAGCAGACAAACACCACTAAAGACATAGCTAGTGGTGTTTTTTCTGTAAAATAAATCCTTTCGCATCAATGCTTTTGACCTGTATTACCTGAGTCTAATTTCCTTATTTTCAGACATTGTATTGAAAAATCAATCAAGTTCTCATATAATTTTTTAGAAAATTTAGAAAAATATACACAAATTTTAAGTTTAATTAAAGGGGGATGGGGATGAAGCTCTATTTATCAGTCGATATGGAGGGAATTACTGGTCTAGCTGATCATACATTTGTTGATAGCCGCCAGCACAATTATGAGCGCGGGAGAAAAATCATGACAGGTGAAGTGAACGCCTGTGTAGAAGCTCTTCTTACACATGGGGCGACCGATATTTTAGTGAATGATAGCCATTCTAAAATGAATAATCTGTTGATTGAAGAATTGCATGAGGAAGCATCTCTCATATCAGGTGATGTAAAGCCTTATTCAATGGTCCAAGGATTAGATCAAACGTATGATGCCGCTGTTTTTTTAGGCTACCATGCGAGGGCATCAATGAAAGGTGTGATGTCTCACAGTATGATTTTTGGTGTCAGACATTTTTACATAAATGATCATCCGATTGGTGAAATGGGCTTTAATGCGTATGTCGCAGGCTATTATGGTGTTCCGGTCATTCTTGTATGCGGAGACGATCAAGCGGCACTTGAAGCAGAAAAGCTAATGCCTGGCGTGAAAACAGTGGCGGTGAAAGAAACCATTTCAAGATCTGCTGTGAAATGCTTAACACCAGCGAAAGTGAGCACCCTCATCTCGCAGCAAGTTGAAGCTGCCATGAAACAAATTCATCAAATGAAGCCGCTCACGCCTCCTGAGCAGCCAGTGCTGAAAATCGAGTTTGCCAATTATGGACAAGCCGAATGGGCGAATTTAATGCCGGGTACGGCCATCATCGAAGGGACAACAACGGTGACGTACCAAGCAGAGAATATATTAGAAGCCTACCAAGCGATGCTTGTCATGACAGAGCTTGCCGCACGTACAACATTTTGTTAAGCGAGGGGGAGACAGCAGATGGCCAGCTTTTTGCTCAAGCGTTTGATTGCCATGATTGCCACGATTTTAACCATCACAACTTTAACGTTTATTTTAATGAAGGTCATCCCAGGATCGCCCTTCAATGAAGAACGAAATACAAACGAAACTGTCCAGCGAAACCTCGAAAGCTACTATCACTTAGACGAGCCACTCTATGTTCAATATATGATCTATTTAAAATCCATCGTTACTTTTGATTTTGGTCCTTCCATTAAAAAGCCTTCTGAAAGTGTCAATGATTTATTGGCGAGAGGTTTTCCAGTCTCATTAGAACTTGGTCTTATCTCTATTTTGATTGCTGTCATCTCCGGCATCTTGCTCGGAATCATGGCTGCCCTCCGGCATAATGGCTTGATTGATTATATCGCCATGACGATTGCTGTTTTCGGTATATCCATACCAAACTTTATCTTTGCTACCTTATTAATTCAGCAGCTTGCTGTGAATGTAAAGCTCTTTCCTACAGCGATGTGGACAAGTCCAATGCATATGGTGCTTCCTACCATTGCACTGGCGGTAGGTCCAATGGCGATCATTGCCCGGTTAACGAGATCGAGCATGATTGAAGTGCTGTCGCAGGACTATATTCGAACTGCAAAAGCGAAAGGACTTTCCCCTTATAAAATTGTGTTTAAACATGCCCTGCGGAATGCACTTTTACCTGTTGTCACGATCCTTGGCACACTTGTCGCAAGTATTTTAACAGGCAGCTTTGTCATTGAAAAAATCTTTGCGATCCCTGGAATGGGAAAATACTTTGTCGAGAGTATTAACAACCGTGACTATCCTGTCATCATGGGAACTACTGTTTTTTACAGCATCATCTTAATTACCCTTCTTTTCATTGTAGATGTGACATATCGTCTGCTTGATCCAAGGATCCAGCTGCATCAGAAAGGAGGAAAGGCATGAGCATACACCTTCAGCATGATCAAACGAATCAAGCGCATGAAGTGCCAGATGAATGGTTTGCTCCTAAAGAACAAAAGACATCTGAAGTCCATGCCATTAAAAGACCCTCACTTTCGTATTGGGCAGATACTTGGCGACGGTTAAAACAAAATAAACTCGCTATGTTTAGTTTATCGGTGCTGATTTTTCTTTTCCTCATGGCTGTATTAGGTCCACTTCTTGCGCCGAATAGTGTGACAGAACAGCGGCTTTCTATGCAAAACTTGCCACCGTCAGCTGCTCACTGGTTTGGAACAGATGAGCTTGGACGTGATGTGTTTACACGTACTTGGTACGGCGCACGCATTTCATTATTTGTGGGCGTGATGGCCGCTCTCATTGATTTTGCAATCGGTGTCATCTATGGCGGTATTGCAGGCTATAAAGGCGGGAAGTATGACCATGTCATGATGCGGATCGTCGAGGTGCTTTACGGTCTGCCGTATTTACTCGTCGTCATTTTATTGATGGTCCTGATGGGGCCTGGGCTTGTCACTATTATTGTGGCGCTCACTGTCACAGGCTGGATCGGGATGGCAAGAATCGTGAGAGGTCAAGTCCTTCAGCTGAAAAGCCAAGAATATGTCCTTGCCTCGAAAACCTTTGGCGCAAAAAGCTTGCGCATCATCCGCAGAAATTTACTGCCGAATACGATGGGACCGATTATTGTCCAGATGACGCTAACTGTACCGACAGCGATTTTTGCTGAAGCATTCTTAAGTTTTCTCGGTTTAGGGATTCAAGCCCCGTTTGCAAGCTGGGGTGTGATGGCCAATGACGCCTTGCCGACAGTGCTGTCAGATAATGGTCACTGGTGGCGTTTATTCTTTCCGGCATTTTTTATTTCGCTGACGATGTTTTGTTTTAATAATTTAGGTGATGGCTTGCAAGATGCGCTTGATCCGAAGATGAAGAGGTGATGGCGTGATGAAAAAAATGCTTCGGATTATCGATCTGCATGTTAGCTTTCGGACATATGGCGGTTCTGTTCAAGCGGTACGCGGAGTGAATGTGGATGTGTATGAAAAAGAAACCCTCGCCATTGTCGGAGAATCAGGCTGCGGAAAAAGTGTGACGTCTCAAAGTATCATGCGGCTTCTCCCTGCATACAGCGCACAAGTCGATCAAGGGGAAATTTGGTTTCGTGATCGCAACTTGCTGTCATTATCTGAAAAAGACATGCGCAGCATACGTGGTGTCGATATCTCCATGATTTTTCAAGATCCTATGACGGCACTCAACCCGACGCTGACAATTGGAGATCAGCTGATGGAGGCTGCAAAAGTGCATCAGAAGCTGACAAAAAAAGAAGTGAAAGAAGAGGCGCTTCGTATGCTTGATTTGGTGGGGATACCGCAGCCGAAAGAGAGGCTGAAGCAATATCCGCATCAATTCAGCGGCGGCATGAGACAACGGCTCATGATTGCAATGGCTCTTATTTGTGAGCCGAAGGTGCTGATTGCAGATGAACCGACAACTGCACTAGATGTCACCATACAGGCGCAGATTTTAGAACTATTTAAGGAGATTCAGAAAAAAACAGGCGTGACGATTATTTTAATCACACATGACCTAGGGGTCGTAGCACAAGTCGCTGATCGAGTGGCTGTCATGTACGGGGGGAAAATCGTTGAAGTTGGGACAAGGCGAGATATCTTTTACAGTCCGCAGCATCCCTATACAAAAGGGCTGCTGCAATCCGTTCCAAGGCTGGATATGAAAGATGAACTCATTCCTATTGAAGGAAGCCCGCCAGATTTATTTGCCCCGCCAAAAGGATGTCCATATACCGATCGATGTCCGTCTGCGATGAAAGTGTGTGATCATATTATGCCGCATGAAACGCAGCGTTCACCTACACATACAGTACATTGCTGGCTCCAAGATGAACGAGCGAAGCAAACGGTTTTATCTTCAACACAAAGGGGGAGTTTTTCATGAGAAAAACAGGTTGGATTCTCAGTATGTGCTTTATCGCAGTGATGCTGCTTGCAGGATGTACAGCCAATGAGCAAGCAGGCAAAGGATCTTCAAGCAAGGGCGAAGAGAAAGTTTTGACATTAAATAACGAAAACGAACCGACATCATTTGATCCGCCCATTGGTTTTAATAATGTGTCCTGGCAAGGGCTCAATAACTTAATGGAAGGATTAACGAGACTGAATGAGAAGCACGAACCATCTGCTGCCATGGCGGAAAAATGGGACATTTCAAAGGACGGAAAAACGTACACGTTCCATTTAAGGGATGGGATTAAGTGGTCAAATGGTGACCCAGTCAAAGCAAGTGACTTTGAATATGCGTGGAAGCGGCTGCTAGATCCAAAGACGGGCTCTTCTGCGGCATTCTTAGCTTATATGATTGAAGGGGGCGAAGCGTTTAACAGCGGAAAAGGGAAGAAAGAAGATGTAAAAGTCAAGGCTGTTAATGATCAAACGCTAGAGGTCAAGCTAGCATACCCGCAGAAATCTTTCTTAAATATGACGGCAAACCCTGCCTTTTTCCCAGTGAATGAGAAGGTAGCGGAAAAGGACCCGAACTGGGCCAAGGATGCGAAAACCTTTGTCGGCAATGGACCGTTTAAGCTGACAGAGTGGAAGCATGATGAAAGCTTTACAATGGAAAAAAGTGACACGTATTGGGGCAAACAAACGGTCAAGCTAGATCAAGTGAAATGGCTCATGATCAGTGATCGAAATACAGATTACCAAATGTATCAATCAGGAGATTTAGATACGGCCTTCGTTCCGGCAGAACAAAGTGAAGACCTGTTAAAAAGCAAAGATGTGCAAATTGAGGATCAAGCAGGGCTGTTTTTTTATCGTCTAAATGTCAACATGGAGCCTTTTCAAAATAAGAACATTCGCAAAGCCTTTCAAATGGCGATCAATCCTCAAGATATTGTAGAGTATGTGACGAAAAATGAAGAGAAGCCAGCACGTGCCTTCGTTTCACCAGGAATTTTAGATTCAAAGGGTGAAGATTTCAGAGAAGCTGGCGGCGACCTTGTCAAACATGATACGAGTGAAGCTGTAAAACTATTAGAAAAAGGGTTGAAAGAAGAGAACTATTCAAAGCTACCAGCCGTCACATTAACATATAGTACAAAGCCTGAAAATAAGAAAAAAGCAGAAGCCATTCAGCAGCAATTAAAAGAAGCGCTAGGGATAGACGTGAAGCTTGCCAACATGGAAGCAAATGTGTTTGCAGAAGATCAAAAGGCACTCAAATTCCAATTCTCGCAAAGTTCATTTCTAGCTGACTATGCAGACCCAATCAATTTCTTAGAGAGCTTCCAAACAGGAAATGCGATGAACCGGACAGGTTGGTCAAATGATACGTATGACCAGCTGATCAAAAAGGCGAGTCAAGAAGCAGATGAACAAAAGAGAAATCGTATGCTGCATGATGCCGAGGCACTTCTGATGGAAGAAGCACCGATCATTCCCATTCATTTTTATAACCAAGTCTATTTACAAAAAGAAGGCGTAAAGGGCATTGTCCGTCATCCTGTTGGTTACATTGATTTGAAATGGGCACAGGTAGATGGAGAGTAAATGAAAAGAATGAGAGAACGGGACGCTTTGAAAAAAGCGTCTCAGCGTGTAGACAAACCCTCGCATTCGGTGTCAGTCCTGCGCTTCGGTGCTCACGAATGTCAAATTCGCTCCGCGCCGATGCTCGTCCTTCCTAGGGCTGCAAAGGTTTTCTATCACGCTGAAAAGAAGACAAAGGGTTAAAATAAAGTTCATTTTAACCCTTCGTCAACAATCTGGGACGCTTTGAAAAAAGCGTCTGTTCCTTTATTTGTTCATCTTATGAAGAAGATGCCCATAGATTGAAAGAAACGAAGAGAAAGAGGGGATTGGCATGAACCATCTGCCAGTGGCACTTCAAACAGGAGATACAGTGGGAATCATTGCGCCAGCAAGCCCGCCTGATGAGCTGAAATTAGCAAGAGGTATTTCTTTTTTAGAAAGCTTAGGGCTAAAGGTGAAAAAGGGGAAGTATATCGACTCCCGGTATGGTTATTTAGCAGGTCATGATCATGAACGAGTGGAAGATATTCATCACATGTTTCAAGATCCAGACGTGAAGGCAGTGATTTGTGCTTGCGGAGGATACGGAACAGGAAGAATTGCAGAAGCCATTGATTATGACCTCATTCGCCGGAACCCAAAAATCTTTTGGGGATACAGTGATATTACGTTTTTACATACAGCGATTCAGCAGCAGACGGGTCTTGTGACCTTTCATGGTCCAATGCTCTCCTCTGATGTGGGACTTGAAGGGGTTCACCCGTATACAAAGGATACCTTTTTACAGCTATTCACTCCGAAAGCCATTTCGTATACGAACCACCTGTCACCTCTTCACACTTTTTATCATGGCACGGCTTCAGGCGAAATCACCGGAGGAAATCTTGCCCTTATTGTCACGACACTTGGTACACCTTTTGAAATTGATACAAAGGGGAAGCTTTTATTGATAGAAGATATTGACGAAGAACCATATAAAATCGATCGAATGATGCAGCACCTAGCCTCTGCAGGAAAATTACGTGATGCGGCTGGATTTATCATTGGTGATTTTCATCAATGTGAGCCGAAAAAGAAAGAGCAGTCGTTAACGCTCGATCAGTTATGGGAGACGTATATTGTTCCGCAACAGAAACCTGCACTTGGTGGTTTTCGGATCGGTCATTCATCTCCAAACTTCGCCATTCCAATCGGCGTGCACGCAACATTAGATGCTACAGGGAAAAAACTTCATATTTCCCCAGGTGTTGCAGCGAAAGAGGCGATCAAATGAAAATCGTAGATGTTCGCACATGCAGAACGAATGTACCGCTAAAGAAGCCTTTCAAAACAGCATTAAGAACGGTGTATGACGCCGCATCTCTTATTGTGATCATCACCTATGATCAAGGTGATGTCAGCTATGGAGAGGCAGTGCCGACATCGGTCATTACAGGTGAAACACTGGAAAGCATCGACTATGCTATTTGCGCTGTGATGAGGCCGATCTTGATTGGGGCCTCATTGTCACAATATGAACAAATCTTTTCAGCGATCGACCGTGTACTTGTAGGCAACACGAGTGCAAAGGCTGCAATAGATATGGCGATTTACGATGGTTTAGCGAAGCAGGCTGGCCTGCCGCTTTATCAATATCTTGGTGGTTATCGCGATCAGCTGGAAACGGATTACACGGTTAGTGTCAACCGTCCGCTAGAAATGGCAGAGGATGCGAAGCAATATGCAGCTGAAGGCTTTCGTACCTTAAAGATCAAAGTGGGAAAAGATGATATAGATACGGATATTCAGCGGATCAAACGGATTCGAGAAAAAGTCGGGTCGGATATTCAAATCAGGCTTGACGCCAACCAAGGCTGGACATGGAAGGAAGCGATTGTCGCCATTCGAAAAATGGAGGCACTCGATATTGAACTAGTCGAGCAGCCAGTGCCTAAAGAAGACATCGAGGGTCTGCGCCGGGTGACGGAAGCAACAGACACATTGATTATGGCAGATGAAAGTATTTTTAGCCTCCATGATGCCATCAAGGTGTTAGAAACGAGAAGCTGTGATCTCATCAACTTAAAATTAATGAAAACAGGGGGTATCAAAAAAGCGCTGAAAATCAATAGTTTAGCAGAAGCATACGGCGTCAAGTGCATGGTTGGCAGTATGATCGAGTCAAAACTAGGGATTACCGCAGCCGCTCATCTTGCTGCAAGCCAGCCGAATATTACCCGTTATGATTTTGATGCGCCGCTTATGCTCAAAGAGGACTTAATAGACGGAGGAATTGTCTATCAAGGAAAAGATATTCTCTTTCCACCGCATCATGGATTAGGCATTCAAGGAGTGAAAGGGGTCTTATGATGTTATATGAATCAAAGGTTCCAGTCGCAAATATATGGACAGCACCGCAGTCGCCGAGAGATATGGATCGACACGTTCTTCAAAGTTCCGTCCAGATCAAAGAATGGATTGATCAGCAAACATATGAACAGAAATTGGCCTTATGTGAAGAAAACCTTATTCAAACCCAAGTACTGCTTGGCGAACGAGTCATTGGGCTGGAGGAGACAGATGGCTGGATGAAAGTTGTCATCCCGCAGCAGGCAAGCCGGAAACACCCGCAAGGCTACCCAGGTTATATCCCTGTAGAGCAATTAAATGAAGTATCAGAGAGTGAACCAGCTGCTAGTCCCTTGATTGTTTGTCAGAAAAAAGCGGTTTTATATCAAAATGGAACACCGGATATGGAGGTTAGTTTTTTAACAGAACTAGCACCTGTTGAAGAAATGAGCGATTCCTTTGATGTTCTGACTCCAGTAGGAAGAAGAGAAATCAAAAAAGAAGATGTGCGCCGCGCTTCATCACCTTCTTCTATGAGCGGTAAGGATGCCTTAGCCATAGGAAAACAATTTATTGGACTGTCGTATTTGTGGGGCGGCATGAGCAGCTATGGCTACGACTGTTCGGGTTTTGTTTACAGCATGTACAAAGCGTGTGGATGTTTATTACCGAGAGACGCAAGTGACCAAGCAGTTCAAGGAACTCCAGTCGCATCAAATCATTTGGCGCCAGGTGATCTCATGTTTTTTGCCAATGACAATGGGAAGGGAGCAGTTCGCCATGTAGGGATGTATGCTGGAGATGGCATGATGCTTCATTCGCCTAAAACGGGCAGACAGATTGAACTTCTTACTCTTGCTGGTACTTCATATGAACAGGAATGGGCAGGAACAAGGCGGTATTTGAAAGCTGAGAGGGGGAGATGTGATGGGAAGTGAACCACTTCTGCAAGTCAACAACTTAAAAAAGCATTTTCATCTATCGAAAGGAAGAACGTTAAAAGCATTAGATGGTGTCACCTTTCAGCTGAAACATGGCGAAACCTTTGGTCTTGTTGGTGAGTCAGGCTGCGGTAAATCTACACTTGGAAAAGTGCTCATGCGGCTTTATGACCCGACAGAAGGTGAAGCTTTGTATGAAGGGAAAAGTCTCCATCACTTATCGAACCGTGAATCATTTGATTTCAATAGACAAATTCAAATGGTGTTTCAAGATCCGTATTCTTCTTTAAATCCTAGGCTCTCTGTAAAAGATATTATGCTAGAACCGATGGAGATCCACCAATTGTATGGCAGTCAAAAGAAAAGGCTCGCACGTGTGAAGGAACTGCTTGAAGCGGTGGGGCTAAGTCATGATTTTGCTACACGCTATCCTCACGAATTCAGCGGAGGACAAAGGCAAAGAATAGGGATTGCTAGGGCACTCGCCTTATCGCCAAAGTTTATTGTGGCAGATGAACCGATTTCTGCACTAGATGTATCCGTTCAAGCTCAGGTCGTGAATTTGCTGAAAAAACTGCAAAAAGAAGAAGGATTGACGTTTTTATTTATTGCCCATGATTTATCGATGGTCAAATATATCAGCGATCGAATCGGTGTCATGTACTTAGGACATCTTGTGGAAATGACTAGCAGTGATGCTTTATATAAAACACCGCTTCATCCATATACACAAGCATTGCTGTCTGCTATCCCGATTCCAGATCCTGATGTGGAAGATAAACGCAAGCGGTTTATTTTAAAGGGAGAAATTCCAAGTCCAGTGAATCCGCCAAGCGGCTGCGTATTTCGGACAAGATGTCCTGCTGCAATGGATGTATGTGCGGACAAAAAGCCAGTATTACAAGCAGTCGAAGATGGACATGAAGTGGCCTGTCATTTATATGATAGGAAATAGATAGAGGGAAGAAGACAAGCGTTTAAAAAGCCAGCGAGTAAACAAGCTGGCTTTTTGGCTTTTATGAACGCCTAATAGGTAATGTACAGCATCTAAAAGAGCCGCCGGATTTAATGATTTCTGAAAAATCTACTTCAATGACGGTGTAGCCGCGGGCTGTTAATGCAGCATTTGTTTCTTGGTTGATTGGTAAGCTGATGACTTTTTTCTGACCAATGGACAACACATTTGGTCCAAGTGTGAACTGCTCTTGCTCACTTATTTCAATGAGATCATAATGCTTTGTGAGCATCTGAAGATCCTTTTCCGTAAAAGCTTCAGGGTAAATCAAGATCTCATGATGAGAAAGAATATTCATCACACAATCAAGATGCAAAATGTGAGAAGGAAGATGAATAGGAATGATGTCGTGATTCGGCAGTTCTTTTTTGAGCTGCTGGATGGCGACTAGATTTGTTCTTTTGCTGATCCCCACAAATACACGGGTTTGGTCTATAAGCACATCGCCGCCTTCAATCGTTCCATCATCCAGCGTGATGGTTGTCCATCCTTTTGTCTGTGCCCATTCTTTTAAGGAATGTTCTTCTCCTTGTCTGACAGGGGCTGCCATGTTTGAAACAAATAAAGTCTGTCCAATTGTAAATCCAATATCCCGAGTGAAGACTTGTTCAGGGAAACGTTCATTTGCAGGAAGAAGGACAGGCCGGACATGATGGTTTTTCAGCGTTTGGATGAATTGCTTATGCTGCGTGAGGGCTTTGATTTGAGAAATATTTTCTCTTGCAAAATGCTTTTGGGTTTCATTGATGATCTGTTTAATTTCCATATAAATTGGACTGCATAAGAGGACTTCTTGTAAATCATCATATTCACTCATACATTGCGGCGTTTTGTACACTTTCTCTGATTTCATAGAATCCATCAAAGGGCCTCCTTGTTTATCGATAGTTATATTATTCCTCCTTCTAGTAAATGTTGAAACATTTCCGAAAGAAAATCTCTCATGAGAGACTAAAGCAAAAAGTTTAGACAAACCTAATAGAATAGTGTTTAATAAAAGTCGTTCCGCATCAACGAAAACAGCAAGAAGGAGCTATGACGATGAGTGAAGAAAATTTCAAATACTGCAAGGAATCAAAAGTTGTGAAAACCAGCAGGGTATTCCCCCTCGATACGAATAACCACCAAACGTTATTTGGCGGGAAATTAATGAGTTATATAGATGACATTGCTTCCATCTCGGCAGCAAGACACAGCCGTAGTGAAACAGTCACCGCATCAATGGATTCAGTTGATTTTTTAGAGCCGATTGGACAGAAAGAGTCCGTCTGCTTAGAATCTTATGTGACATGGGTCGGCACATCTTCTATGGAAGTATTCGTCAAAGTCATTAAGGAAAACTTGATGTCTGGAGAGCGCAGACTCGCAGCAACTTCATTTCTTACATTTGTCTCGCTTGATGAAAACGGGAAGCCAAAACGAGTTCCACAAGTCATGCCGGAAACAGAGGAAGAAATCATGCTTCATCAAACAGCGAAGCAGCGGGCAGAGGAAAGAAAAAGCCGCCGAAAGCATAGTAAAGCTTTGGCTGACGCACTTGGGACGGATAAGCCTTGGGCGTAAAAATCACCCTTTAAGCGGTGATTTTTTTCTATGTCGGTATCTTGCATGGCAAGATAGTGTGTGGTAAGATCAAACTATCTTGTCATGCAAGGTACTGAAAGCGGAGGATTGATGATGACGCAATCAACACAAATGCTAAAAGGAATTTTAGAGGGATGCCTACTGTCCATTATTTCTGAAGGTGAAATTTATGGATATGAAATGACAAAGAAGCTTGCGCACTATGGATTTGATCAGATTAGTGAAGGAAGTATTTATCCGATCTTGCTGCGTATGCAAAAAGAACAGCTGGTCAGTACGTCCACAAAAGCATCGGCGAGCGGGCCGAAAAGGAAATACTATACGCTCACACAAAGAGGCGAAGAAGCGCTGACAGATTTTATCATGCGATGGAAAGAGCTGTCAGAGAATGTAGAGCGATTATTACATAAAGGGAAGTGAGAAGTTGGTAACAAAAGAAACGAGACACATCTTATTAGAGCTGCAACTCTATCTCATATCAAAAGGGAAAAATCAGGACGAGATCGACGAAGTGATGGATGAATTAACGACACATGCTGTCGAAGCTGAGAAAGATGGGAAAACAGGGGAAGATGTATTTGGCGGAGATCCACGGGGCTTTGCTGACGAGCTAGCGAAAGAGCTCTCTAGAAATCATAAAGACTGGGTTCCGTTTGTCAGTGCTTTTTTAATTGGATCTCTTTTTTACATGATGTTAGCAGATGCCATTAGTCAAAGTTTATCGTATTCTTGGTATGCACTCATTGGTTATCCGCTCATCATAGTGGCCAATGTGATCATGACCATTGTGATGTTTAGAGCTTCTGCCTTTCAAACAAGCAGGAGGGCATTCTTTTACTTTTGGATATTAGGTGTTTTTCAGATGACAGCCTTGATCACAGTGAAATTATTGGACCAAAAACTTGGTACTCCTTTACTTGTGCTGACCTCGAGCCAAAGATGGGGCGTCATTCTTCTGTTGCTGCTGTGTATTGTCTTATTAAATGCCATATTAAAGGCGAATATGGTGTCGCTCATTCCGGTGATCTTCTTTGGACCGCAACTCCTATTCGAATGGCTTGGATGGACATCACCTCTCATGCTTCTTTTCACAAGTCTGGTATCCATTGTGATTTTAGTCTTGCTCACAATTGCTTTTTTACGGAAAACAAACAAGAAAAATGAACATTTAATGTAAATAGAGCACATCACTTGCGATGTGCTTTTCTTTTTCTAAAAAAATGTAGATATGGGATCACATTTTTCTTTACAATGAGAAGAGGACAAAAATGAAAAGGGGTTCTGTGATTGGATATTGTATGGGGGTATGTACTCGTTTTTATATTGGCTGCTTTACCTTTCTTTGAAGTGGTTGGTGTCGTTCCGCTGGGGATTTTAAGTGGTCTGCATCCTGTGACAACGGCAGTTATTGGATTCGTCGGCAACTTTCTTACCGTCTTGCTACTCATCGTCTTCGTGGACCGATTTAAAGCGTGGTGGCTGAAGAGGAAAGAGGAGAAACATGATGAAAAAGGAGAGAAAAAACAGCTGAAAGCCAGAAAGGTTTGGGAACGGTATGGTCTCCCTGGTCTGGCACTTATTGGTCCTTTTATTATTGGCAGTCATTTAGCGGCTTTTATGTGTATGAGCTTCGGTACGAAAAGAAAACAAGTCGCTGTGTGGATGACGGTCAGTTTAATCATGTGGACCGTATTAGCAGCTAGTTTAACGGGTGCGGGCTTCCATTACTTTGCCCCAGATTCAAATGGGTTGTTCGGGGATATTTTTAGCAAGTAAGCAGGGGGGATAAAAAATGGCACATCAAACACGGATCGTGCTTGAAACAGAGCGCCTCAGACTGAGAACAATGGATGAAGACGATGCGCCTTTTTTATATGAAAAGCTGTTCCAAGATGAAGAGGTCATGAAGTATTATCCTTCACTAAAGGATGAAAAGCAGACAAAAGAGTGGGTTGCTTGGAATCAAAAGAATGACCGCACGTACCATACATCCCTGTGGATCATTGAAGAAAAAGAAACGAAAGAACCACTTGGACAAAGCGGAATTGTTCTCCAAAACGTCGAAGGACAAACAGAGCTTGAAATTGGCTATATGCTAAAGAGATCGGCATGGGGAAAAGGATATGCTGTTGAGGCTGCAAAAGGCTGTCTTGCGTATGGTTTTGACGATATGAAGGTGAGGCGAATGGTCAGCTTAATTCGCCCTGACAATGAAGCGTCAGTCAAGGTCGCAATGAAAATGGGGATGAAAAAAGAAAAAACCATTTCAAAATGGGATCAAATGATTGATGTTTACAGTGTTACTCGTGACGGAAAAAGCGGCTCGCTTGAATCATAAGGAGAGCCGCTTTTTCTTTTGTTCTAACTGAAGTAAATATTTCTTTCGTTCGATTCCCCCGCCATATCCGCCAAGTTCACCGCTTGTTTGAATGACTCGGTGACAAGGAATGATGATGGCCAACTGATTGGCACCATTTGCATTTCCAACTGCCCGAACCAAATGGGGATCGCCAAGCATGATGGCAAGATCTCGATACGATCTCGTTTCGCCTGGTGGAATCTGTAAGAGAAGATCCCATACCTTTTTCTGAAAAGGGGTGCCATGTATAGCAAGTGGTACAGTAAACTGCGTGAGTTTCTTTTCAAAATATAAGGCCAATTCCTTAGCTAATTGCTGATGGACGTTTGTTTCTCCAACTAAAATACGGGCATGATGTTTTTTTCTGATGTTCTCAATTTCTCTTTCTAATCCTCGCCTGTCCATAAATTCAAGCAAATACACATGGGTTGCATCTGAAATGCTCATCATCCGCCCAATCGGAGTGGAAATAAAATTCGCATGCAAAATATTGACTTGCGCCTTTTTGGGTGGATTCCCCATGATTTTCGTAAAGGCATCATTGAAGGCACTGGAAGACTCGTAACCGAAGGTGACTTGCTGATCAATGACTTTTTTTCCGTTCAGAATCTCTTTAAACGCTAGTCCCATTCGGCGTGATCTAGCATATTGAACAAAGGTCATTCCATAGATTTCTTTGAATTTTCTCCGAGCTGTTGCAGAGTGAATACCTAATTGGCGAAAATCTTCTTCTTTCCACCGTTTCTCAGGACTCTCTTCAACTGCTGATACAAGTGTTTTGACTTCTTCTGGAATGCTGTTAGGATATGTTAAAGGCGTGCATCGCTTACACGGCCGATACCCTGCAAGCAGCGCCTCCTCTGCTGTAAAGAAAAACTCGCAGTTCTCATATTTTGGTTTTCTAGCAGTACATGTGGCATGGCAGAAGATGCCGGTTGTTTTAATACCAGCAAAAAACGTGCCGTCATATTGTGGATTCTTATCAACAAGTGCTTGATAAAATTCGTGTTTTTGTTCGTCGGTCATCATCATTTGATCCACCTCTTGTTTTATTATATCAGTGATGTGGTCGTTCCTCTTTCTAACATTTAGTATACTTCGCTTTCATCCACTTTCTTTCGAAAAATGAACAAGTATATTTGAAGGGGAAAAGCAAAGTGGTAGACCGGCATATCAGGGTGTGATACACTTTTTCATACAGAATCGGCTTTACGCTAGATCTGCTTATCATGAATTGGTTTTCTAGGGTTCCGTGCGGCAGCGCAGTCTGGACCGAGAGAAAACACATAGGGTCCTCTAAGAATGGGCCGTATGGACACGGAGGGATAAAAGCCCGGGAGATTTGATCAAACGATCGATTTCCGGGCTTTTTTTATTGCTTGGAATCGGTAAGAAAGGAAGAGATCGAATGAAATGGGGAAATGTTTTGATTGCAGCCGTATTTGAAGTCGGCTGGGTAATGGGGTTGAAATATGCTGACTCTATATTGGAATGGAGCGCAACCATCGTTTGTATTGTCGTCAGCTTTTATCTACTCCTGAAAGCCACGACTGTACTTCCAGTTGGCACACTTTACGCCGTTTTCACTGGACTTGGAACAGCAGGTACGGTCATAGTAGGGATGGTCATGGGTGAGCAGGTACAGCTAGTAAAATTACTTTTGATTATGGTCCTTTTAAGCGGTGTATTAGGACTCAAATTGACCACAGGTGAAAAGAAAGGGGAGGCTGAATCGTGAGCTGGCTTTTACTCATTGGGGCAGGCATCTTAGAAATGCTTTGTGTCACCATGATGAATCAATTCCAGAAAGATCGCCATGTCAAATGGATTTTCTTCATAGCAGCTGGCTTTTCGCTATCTTTTTTGATGCTGTCTCTTGCGATGAATACAATTCCGATGGGAACGGCGTATGCGATTTGGACAGGAATCGGAGCAGCTGGAGGAGCGATTGTTGGGATGCTGTTTTATGGTGAGTCGAAAGACGCAAAACGTATTTTATTTATCGCACTCATTTTATCAGCAGCGGTCGGGTTAAAAATCATTGAATAAGAAAAGGCTGGCAAACATGTGCCAACCTTTTTGCTACATCGAATGATGATTGGAATCGTTTTCATTTTTGCGGTAAAGCTGACTCACAAGCAGAAAACATACACCAAATGTAAGTAAAGGAATGAGTCTTTCTCCGGTCATAAATAGATAAATGCCCGTGATGAGACATACGATGCCGAGCCAAAAGCTCACTTTACCAAACAAAGTCATGTTTTTCATCTCCATCACTCCTTTTGTGATAAAAGGTCTATTCATATTATATCACGCTAGGTGCAGAATTGAATGAATATTCAATAAAAAACACGACGCTTAATTGCTTTTTCTCTTTCCAGTCCAGTATAATATTTCATTAGAATGAAAAATGTAAATGAGGTCATAAGACATGAGAACATTGATTACAGAGAAACTTGAATTACACAGACAAAAGCATGAGCAAAAAGGAAGGCTTTTAGTCAGCTGCCCGGATCAGCCTGGTATTGTGTCAGCTGTTTCTACTTTTTTATTTGAACATGGAGCAAACATCATTGAATCTAGTCAATACACAACAGATCATGAGAGCGGCCGGTTCTTTTTAAGAATTGAATTTGATTGGAAAGACATTTCTGCCAACTTAGATCAACTGAAAAGCAGCTTTGAGCCAATTGCGCAATCATTTCACATGACGTGGAGCATGTCGCGTGCAAGTGATCTGAAAAAACTAGCGATCTTTGTGTCCAAAGAGCTTCATTGTTTACATGAACTTTTATGGGAATGGCAAAGCGGTAATTTAATGGCTGAAATAGCGGTTGTCATCAGCAATCATGAAACGGCAAAAGATACAGTCGAAGCACTCGGCATTCCATTCCACTTCGTGAAAGCAAATAAAGACATTCGCCAAGATGCAGAAAAACAGCAACTTGCATTATTAGAAGAGTATGATATTGATGCGGTTGTGCTTGCTAGATACATGCAAATTTTGACGCCAGCCTTTATTGAACAGCACCCGAACAAAATCATTAATATTCATCATTCCTTCCTGCCGGCTTTTATAGGGGCTAACCCTTACAAGCGTGCATATGAGCGAGGGGTTAAACTGATTGGCGCGACTTCCCATTATGTCACCAATGATTTAGACGAAGGACCAATCATTGAACAGGATATTGAGCGGGTAGATCATAGAGATGATGCAGAGGCATTAAAAAATATCGGCCGCACGATTGAGCGCAGCGTGCTTGCCCGTGCTGTCAAATGGCATCTAGAAGATCGAATCATTGTCCATGAGAATAAAACGATTGTGTTTAATTGACCGCTTGACTTTTCTGAAGCAATTGGTGATAATATAAAAAAATTAACGAGCGTTGAGAAGGAATAGTAAGCAGGACCTGCTGTGTAAAGAGAGCAAATGACACGCTGAAACATTTGCCGCAGACAGCTGCTGAACCTACCCTTTGAGCCTTAGAGGAAAAATCTAAGCGCATGCCTGGCGTTACAGGAGTTGAGTGGAATAAGCAAACGTATGCTTATTCAATGAAGGTGGTACCACGGAAAATCCCTTTTTCGTCCTTTACATAAGGAGAAAAAGGGATTTTTTATGTGGTGAAAGGTATAGCGGAGGGAATCAATGATGAAAAAGCAAAGGATCGTCATAAAAATTGGTAGCAGTTCATTAACAGAGCAAAAGGGAGCCATTGATGAACAAAAAATGCAGGATCATGTCAAAGCCATCGCAAAGCTAAAAGAGGCAGGGCATGAAATCATCCTCATTTCGTCAGGTGCCGTTGCGGCGGGATTTGGCAGTTTAGGATATCCGTCAAGACCTGTGACCTTAAAAGGGAAGCAGGCTGCTGCTGCTGTTGGTCAAGGCTTGTTAATGCAGAAATATACAGAACTATTTTCACAGTTTCAGATGACGCCTGCACAAATGCTTTTAACACGTAATGACTTTTCAGATCGTACAAGATATCGAAATGCTTACGCAACGATGATGGAGCTGCTCGAAAGAAAAATTTTACCGATCATTAATGAAAATGATTCTGTGTCCATCGAGGAGCTTACCTTTGGTGATAATGACATGTTATCAGCACTGGTCAGTGGCTTAATTCATGCAGACCAATTGATCATTTTAACAGATATCAACGGAATTTATGATGCCAATCCAAGTGAGAATCCTGATGCGAAGCGGTTTGATGTGCTGACTCACATTTCAGATGAATTGTTCTCATATGCGAAGAGTACGGGTTCAAAGGTTGGAACAGGCGGGATGAAATCTAAGCTTTCAGCTGCACAAACAGCTCTCTCCCTTGGCGTTAAAGTCTTCATTGGCACAGGTACAGGGGAAGACAAGCTTCTTCACATTCTCGCTGGTCAAGGGGACGGCACATATATTGGTGAACAAGACTTATCATCAGTCAATAACCGTCGCCAATGGATTCAATTCCACTCACCAGTCTCTGGGAAGATCATGATTGATGCGGGGGCAGAGGCGGCGATTTTGCATAATGGAAGAAGTCTTCTTCCAGCTGGTGTCATTGATGTAGCTGGTGAATTTTCTAAAGGAGAGGTCGTCGAAGTTGTTGGTCCAAACGGGTTAGTCGGTAAAGGACAAACATTGTATGATTCAGATGAGCTTCTTGGCATTAAAGGGATGCGAAGTCATGAGCTTTCTCATGAAAAACCTGAAGTCATTCACCGAGATCACTGGGTTCAGCACATACAAAACTGAGGAGGGAAAACGATGAATGAAGTTCTAGAAAAAGCAAAAAAGGCAAGTGCAGCCAAAGATCAGCTGCTATTAAAAACAACTGAACAAAAGAATGCTGCATTAGACGCTATTGCAAAAGCATTAAAAGCATCTTCAGCTTATTTAATTGCCGAGAACCAAAAGGACGTTCAGGCGGCTATAGACAAAGAGTTCACGCCATCTGTGATCGACAGAATTACATTAACAGAAGAGAGAATTGAAGCGATTGCAGACGCTACGCATCAACTCATTCAGCTCAAAGACCCAATTGGTGAAACATTAGAAACCATTCAAAAAGAAAACGGGCTTTTCATTGAAAAAGTACGTGTACCTCTTGGAACGGTTGGGATGATTTACGAAGCAAGACCAAACGTGACAGTCGATGCGGCCACTCTTTGCTTGAAAACTGGAAATGCTGTGATTCTTCGAGGAAGTTCATCGGCCATTCATAGTAATAAAGCGATTGTGAAAGTCATTCATGAAGCGCTGCAACCAACGGATATTCCAGTAGACAGTGTACAATTGATTGAAGATACAGGCCGTGAGACAGCTAAAACCCTGTTCACTTTAAATGACTATCTAGATGTCCTTATTCCACGCGGTGGGAAACATTTAATTGATCTTGTTGTGAGAGAGTCTACTGTTCCAGTACTTGAGACGGGTGCAGGGAATTGTCATATTTACATTGATGAAACAGCCCAAAAAGAAATGGCTGAACAAATTGTTCTGAATGCGAAAACACAAAGACCATCTGTTTGTAATGCCATTGAGAGCATTGTCATTCATGAAACATGGGCAAAAGAACATGGCGCTTCGCTCTTTGAAGCACTTCAGACACATGGTGTAGAGATACGGGGCGATGAAGCAGTATGTGCACTTGCACCGAGTGCCACATTAGCTAAGGCCACTGATTTTGAAACGGAATTTTTAGCGCCGATTGTCAGTATTAAAACCGTCAAGACCATGGAAGAGGCGATACAGCATATTCAAATGTATAGCTCTAAGCATTCTGAAGCGATCATTACGGAAAACGAGCAGCATGCGGCACTTTTCTTAACAGCCGTTGACGCAGCCGCTGTGTATCATAATGCATCTACCCGGTTTACAGATGGCTTTGAATTTGGCTACGGAGCGGAAATCGGCATTAGCACACAAAAATTGCATGCTAGAGGACCAATGGGTCTGCCAGCCTTAACCTCTGAAAAATTTGTCATTCGTGGTCAAGGACAAATAAGAGAATAACCACTCCAAAAAGAGAGTCTTATCGCACAAGGCTCTCTTTTTCCTTTCATTTTTGTATTTCTCCGGTCAAGTATGATAAAATATGGTAATGTTTTATATTTTGAGAAGATTGGAGAAGGCAACGTATGGCGAAAATCATTCCCTCTTCGGATATTGGAGTGAAAATCAACAAGTGGTATGAATTAATCCGCAGATTTGATTCAGAACAAGCAGAACAGTTAAAGCAGGAAATTCGCACCTCTCTTGATTCAATGGAAGAAGATCAGAATTTGCTTCTCTATTTTTCTTTAATGGAATTCAGGCATGAGGTCATGCTCGATTATTTAAAGCCATTAAAGGAAGGAAAGCTTCGCGCCAACTTTTCCGAGCTTTCGAAAGAAATAGATGAGCATCAAACGCATGTCACAGGCATGCTTGAATATTACTATCATTTCTTCAGAGGCATGTATGAGTTCGGCCGGAGAGAGTACATTGCTGCCATATCGTCCTATCAAAAGGCAGAGCACAAGCTTTCTTTTGTATCCGACGATATTGAACGTGCAGAATTTCATTTTAAAATGTCAGAAATATATTATCACATGAAACAAACACACATTTCGATGCACCATGCCAAACTAGCGCTGGATGTCTATATTCAGCACGAACTATATGCGCTTCGTACCATTCAGTGTGAATTTATTGTAGCCGGTAATTATGATGATATGAGAAGGCATGAAAAGGCATTGCCACATCTCGAAAGAGCACTTGCAAGGTCAAGAGACTTTCAGAATGTGCGTTTTATTGCTTCTTCTTTGTTTAATATGGGCAACAGCTATTACAGAATGGGAGACTTGAACCGCGCACTCGACTTAATGAAAGAATCCATCTCATTATTTGATCAAAACCAATCTGATCATCTTCGTCGATCGATAGACCCTCTTTATACAGCCGCTCAGATCTTATACAAACAAGGTAAAAACAATGAAGCATTATATTACAGAGAAGAATGTATGAAACGAGCAGAAGCTCTGCAGGATGACATTCATATTCAGAAGACCATTTTTTTAGAAGCGTTGTACTTACGACAAGATGCAGAGCATATTAAACGAATTTTCCATTTTTTAGAATCTTCCTATGCATATCCAGATATAGAAGAGCTGGCTTTAGACACCGCAAAGTATTATAATGAAATGGAGGATTATGAAAAATCTTCCATGTTCTATGGGGAAGCGGAACATGCTCGTATCTATATTCAGAGAGGGGATTGTTTATATGAATTTTAAAAAATGGGCAGTCGTCTGTACAAGCATCACGATCTTGGCATTATGGATCACATCACCTAATGCCGACCCCGATAACAGAAACCATACGCTAGAAAAACCGAATCCGCAGCATAGCACGATCTAAAAAGCCCTTTTTAAAGGGCTTTTTTTATTGACCGCTTCAATCATCGTAGGTTGCACATTCATAAAAATAAAAAATGGAGGAAAGATGAAAGTGAGTGTTTTTCATTGACTCTTGAATTTAGATTGTGTACAATTTAATTGTAGAAAATATTAATAGAGCGAAAGAGGGTTATATTCATGTCAGAAGTTTTATTTACTGCAACAGTATCAGCTGTAGGAGGAAGAGAAGGTAAGGTTGTGTCAACAGATGGTGTACTAGAGCATGATGTAGCAATGCCAGGAACGCCAAGAGCGAAAAAGCTTGAGAAAGCAACGAATCCAGAGCAATTATTCGCAGCGGGCTATTCTGCATGTTTTGATTCAGCCCTTCAAATGGTCGCAAGACAAGAGCGTATCCGTTTTGAAAGTGAAGTAACGGCACATGTAAGCTTAATCAAAGACAGTTCAGACGGCGGTTTCAAACTAGGTGTTAAATTAGAAGTAAAAGGAACTGGAATTGAGCAATCTGCACTTGATGAACTTGTTCATAAAGCACACGGCGTTTGCCCATACTCAAAAGCAACGCAAGGAAACATTGAAGTAGAATTAGTAGCTGTCGCTCAATAATAGACATCAAAAAAAGGCTGAGGGAATATTCCCTCAGCCTTTTGATTGTGTTAATTTTTGCAGAAGCTCATGTAAAGAAGCGCGAAGTGTTTTCAGCTCTTCTTCTGATCTGCCTGTTCCAGACAGCATTTGAAATGGAATCGAAGTGGCCTTCTCTTGTAAAGCTTCTCCGTATTCTGTTAAACGAATTTGGACCGAACGCTCATCCTCTTTTGAACGTTCACGGATGATGAGTCCATTTTGTTCCATTCGTTTTAGCATAGGTGTGAGTGTACCGGAGTCTAAATATAAAAGCTCTCCCATTGTTTTCACATTTAATGTCCCATGCTCCCATAACAAAAGCAGTGCCAAATATTGCGGGTATGTGATATTTAACTCTTCTAATAATGGTTTATACTGCTTCGTCATTTCTCTTGAACTTGCATATAACAAGAAACAAAGCTGATTTTCCAGCTTCATATGTTCAAATTCATTTGTCATATCTGTCACCAACTATTTTTTGTCATACTTATCATTGTATAAGATTTTCTTCCTTTTTAAAATATATACAGACTAAAAATGAAAAATTCTTCAATGTGCCAAAAATGTTTGAGCAACGAATAGAACGTGAAAGGTATAAGTAGAAGAAGGAGGAGATCAAGATGAAACCATTATTTACTGCAAAAGTAAAAGCACAACACGGAAGAGCAGGACATGTTCGTTCTGATGATGGTGTGCTTGACCACAACATTGTGATGCCAAACGCAAAGAAAGATGGAGAAACTGGTACGAATCCTGAACAATTATTTGCAGCGGGTTATGCGGCCTGCTTCGGAGGGGCGCTTGAACAAGTCGCCAAGAAGCAAGGTGTCGAAATTGAATCAGAAGTAGAAGGACATGTCAGTCTATTAAAAGATGAAAGTGATGGCGGTTTTAAACTTGGCGTGAAGCTGATTGTTTCCGCTAAAGGGCTCGACCATGACAAAGCGAAAGAGCTTGTTGAGGCTGCACATGAATTCTGTCCATATTCAAAAGCAACAAGAGGAAACATCGAAGTAGAGCTCGAAGTGGCGGAATCATGAAAAGAAAAAAGGGCTAAAATTTAGCCCTTTCTCATTGACACCTGCTGTGGAGCAGGTGTCTTTTTTTAGTATTCTTTCTTTTTGTCGTATGTGTCCCATGCTTCAAATGGAGCAAGGGTTTTTTGAAGGGTCAGCTGGTAAAATGGAATGTTTCTTGATTCGTATTCTTTATTGATTTCTTCATAAATAAAGGAGTCATCAAAACCAGAAGTCGCTGCATCCTTGTGTCCAGCGGCAAAATATACGGCCTTTGGTCTAGCCCAATAGATAGCACCAAGACACATTGGACAAGGCTCACAGCTTGTATACAAAATACAGTCTTCTAATTGGTATGTATGTAGTGTTTGGCACGCCTTTCGAATAGCTGTCACTTCTGCATGTGCAGTTGGATCATTACTTGTTGTGACATTGTTGCTTCCCTCTGCAATAATCTGACCGTCTTTGACAATGACCGCTCCAAAAGGGCCGCCTGTGCCACTATTTACTCCTTCTACTGCAAGATCAATTGCGCGTTGTAAAAAAGCTTCGTGATTCATTGTCTTCCTCCCTTTGTTCGACTGACTTCTCTAGTATAAACGAATCATGATAGAAAAGGAATCATTGTAGGAGGAGATCGAACAGGACAATTTGCACATAAAAAACCCCTGCCAAATGTTCAGCAGGGGAAGAGTGAGTCCATTATGCGTGCTGCGCTAGCTTTTTACGAGCGACTTCAGCAGCTGTCACCATGTTTTTCAAAGCAGCAATGGTTTCAGGTTCTTGTCTTGTTTTCAGTCCACAGTCAGGGTTGACCCAGAAGCGATCTGTCGGACAGACGTTCAGTGCATCATCAATGATTTTACTCATTTCTTCAACAGATGGAACGCGCGGGCTGTGAATGTCATATACCCCAAGTCCAAGGCCTTTCAAATACGGGTGTTTTTCTAAATAATCGAGGAACCCGCCATGACTGCGTGAATGTTCAATCGTAATCACGTCTGCATCAAGGTCTTCAATCGTATCAACAATATCCTCGAAGTTGCTGTAGCACATATGTGTATGAATTTGCGTTTCATTTTGAACAGACGATGTCGATAGACGGAATGACTCTGCTGCCCAGTTTAAGTATGCTGCCCAATCACTCTCTTTTAAAGGAAGACCTTCTCTTAGCGCAGGTTCATCCACTTGAATCACTTGAATACCCGCTGCTTCTAACGCTTCTACCTCTTTGCGTAAAGCAAAAGCGATTTGGAAGGCAATGTCTTTACGAGAGATATCTGTTCTTGGGAAAGACCAGTTTAAGATCGTGACAGGCCCTGTCAGCATTCCTTTGACTTTTTTCTCCGTTAAGCTTTGAGCGTAAACCGTTTCTTTCACTGTCATTGGCTCTGTAAATTCTACATCTCCATAAATGATCGGCGGCTTCACGCAGCGTGATCCATAAGATTGAACCCAAGCGAATTTTGTAAAGGCAAATCCAGCGAGTTTTTCACCGAAGTATTCAACCATGTCTGTACGTTCAAATTCTCCATGAACGAGTACATCTAGGCCAATCTCTTCTTGAATATCAATCCATCTTTTTGTTTCTTTTTTAATAAATTCATCATACTCTGCATCTGTCCACTCATTTTTGCGCCATTTTTGACGAGCACTGCGCACCTCAGCTGACTGAGGGAAGCTTCCGATTGTTGTGGTTGGAAGAAGCGGCAGTTCAAGAGATTCATTTTGAATGCGTAGTCGTTCTTCAAAAGCAACTGGACGTTTAAAATCTTTTGATGAAAGATTATTGCGTTCTGCTGTCAGGTCCGCATTCGTTCCTTTCGCGAATTCTTTTAACGTCAGAAGTGCTTCATTTGCTGCATGGATGTCTGCATCAATGGCAGCCGCTCCTTTTGATAAGCCTTCTTTTAATAGCGTTAATTCAGCCAGTTTTTCAGTGGCATAAGAAAGTCCGTTTAATAGTTTTTCTTCAAGCTGTTCGCTTGGATGTTTTCCAACTGGGACATGTAGCAGGCTGCTTGAAGGCTGCAGCCATACTTCTTTTGGCTGCACGTCAGCAATCACTTCAGAAATAAACGATAATCTTTCTCCTAGATCTGATCTCCAAATATTTCTGCCGTCGATGATACCGGCTGCTAAAATTTTATCTTTTGGGAAGCCGTGTTTTTTCAATTGTTCAAGGTTTCGTCCTTGATCATGGACAAAATCAAGACCGATGGCTTCAACAGGATACGTCACAAGCTCTTCATAGGCATCTACTGAGTCAAAGTATGTTTGAAGGAGAACGTTTAAGGCAGGTACAGCTTCTTTAATCGTTTGATAGATGGCTTTTACTGCTTTCACGTCTTCACTTGAAGCTGTGACTAAAGCAGGCTCATCAATTTGAACCCATTTTACACCGGCTTCTTCAAGCTCTTTTAACAACTGAGTATAAAGCGGCACTAGGCGCTGCTGAATCTCTTTCACTTCATTGGCTTCATAGCCTTTAGAAAGAGAAACAAATGTATAAAGACCAAGAACGACAGGTTTTGTTTCAACACCAAACGCTTTTTTCACCTTTTCGTATGCTTCAAGCGGTTTGTTATGTGTGAGTTTGAATTCTGTGCTTTTTTCGTATTCTGGAACGATGTAGTGATAGTTTGTATTAAACCATTTTGTCATTTCACTTGAGACAGCATCTTTTGTTCCTCTTGCCATCGCAAAGTATGTATCTAGCGGGTCTTTCAAGCTGCGGAAGCGCTCTGGAATCCAATTGAACATAACGGCAGTATCCAGCACGTGATCATAGAAGGTGAAGTCGCCAGAAGGAACAACGTCAATTTGTTGATCAATTTGAGTTTTAATAGCGGCTAAAAATTGTTCATCGAGTGTGCTTAAGAGGGTTTCTCGGTCAGTTTGACCTTTCCAATAAGACTCAAGTGCTTTTTTCCATTCTCTGTTTAAACCAATTCGCGGGAAACCTAGATTACTTGTTTTAACAATTGTCAATTCCAATTCCTCCTCTAAATATAAAAAGACACTCACACTCATGATCAAGATTGATGAGGGCAAATGTCTGGTTTAAAAAGACAAAATGTGTGTGCGAAAGAAGGCGTAAGTATCAATGACGAACGCTTTTCCGACATCTCCTATCAACCGTAGGGGGTTTGATGTGATAGAGCGGCTGGTATCCTGGCTCGTGAATCTGCAAGCTTTTCATCCTTCCCATCCTCACGACAGTGGATTATTAACGAAAAGCTCTCCTCACTTACAGTGGCGGGACCGCGCCGGATTTTCACCGGTCTTCCCAATTAAAATTCGACGTGTGATCGAATTACCGACTCTCAAACTATGAATTTATTGTGTTCGATTATATAACGTTCACTTCATTTCGTCAAAGTAAATTTTGAATAATTTTAATTAAAAAAATCCTGAGAAAATTCTATCTTTTCTCAGGACCTAACATGTACCTATAGAGACAAAAGTTCTGCTTCTAATGTTTTCTCAAGAAGCACATCTGGTGCAGTTAAATATAAAAAACCATTTCCTACAAGGGTTTTCGATTGTTTTAGCGGAAGGGTTCTCCTTACGAGCTGAGCATATACCTCAGGTTCTGTCAGCTTACGCTGGAACGCTTCTTCTTCGGCATTTTTAATAATGGCGAGTGCACCGCTCACATGAGGGGCAGCCATGGAAGTGCCTGTTAGTCTTCCGTATTTATGGTTAGGGAGAGTAGATAAAATGTCTTCACCTGGAGCGACGAGGTCGATTTCTTTATTCGCATTGGAGAATTCAGAGGATTCTCTTGCAAGAGAGACAGAGCCGACGGCAATGACCTCGTTGTATGCAGCTGGGTAGGAGAACTCTTCAGTACGCTCGTCTCCGTCACCTTCATTTCCTGCTGCGCAGACAACAAGCACACCGCTGCTTACCGCATGTTGGATGGCCTTTTGCAGTTCTGGTTCATTGCTTGGCCCACCGAGAGACATGGAAATAATATCAACCTTCTGCTCAACCGCATAGTTAATGCCATTGATAATCCATTCGTATTTCCCGCTGCCATTTTTCCCTCCAAGAACTTTCACGATCAACAGCTTGGCTTCAGGGGCAACACCTAAAATGCCGCCATTTTGATCCGTTGCTGCAATCGTTCCTGATACATGGGTACCATGCCCGTTGTAGTCTTTTACATTCTCAGCATCTCCATTGTCATCATCGGTAAAGTTTTTTCCTCCGATAATCTGATCTTTTAAATCGGGATGCTCCGTGTCGCAACCTGTATCAAGGACAGCAATGGTTATGCCTTTTCCTTTGAAGCCACTTGACCAAAGTTCGGGTGCTTTAATCTCCTGAATACTTTCCGGCGTCTCTTTCGCTTCCATCACATTGGCTTTTACTTCATACGGAATTAAGCGAATTTCACCTTTCATAAGAAAGCCCTCCTTATTTTGTTTTCAAAGTAGATTCAGGTTGCGTAATGTTATTGTATAAAACAAATGTTTGATCGGAAAGGGTCAATTGTAATAATTTTTCAAATAATCAAATAATTATTCATTGTGCAGTTCTCCTCATATCTTGCCGAAAGAAGTCACCTTTTGAGGAAAACTCTTAGTATCATATGAAAAAGAAGGAAATGCTGCATAGTGAGCTTGCACCTGTATAGATGAAAATGGGTGAAAAGAACTAAAAAAGGCAGAGCGAAAAAGCAATCATATAAAAAGATAGATGATGACAGAAAAGAAAAAGGTACATGCCATGTGCGGATGATTGTTTTTCCATTATAATGATCGAAAGAATTTAGAATGTAAAAAGTATTTGACATTTTTTAAGTGGATGATATGATTGAAATGTAAAAAGTATTTGACATTTTGATTGGGAGGGGACTAACCGTTGGATGTTGTAAAAGTCGTGTATTCAGTCATCTTATTAGTGGTCGGATTGTTTATCTTTATCGCGCCTATGATTCAAAAGGGTGATGAAAGAAAGAGATTTATCTACTCAAAAGCGCAATCGTATGCATTTATGGTGGTCATCGGTATGCTTTTATTAGAAGTCGCAAAGTCTATATTTTTAACGACCCAGGGGAACAATTCTGATAAGGGGTTTGGGATTTCTCCCATCATGTTCCTAACTGTGATTTCGGTCATATATTTAGTTACATTACTCATATACAGAAAAAAATATGGTGATTAAATTGCAAAATCATATAAGAGAACTAAGGAAATCCATTAAATTATCCCAAGAAGAACTTGCTAAACGGTGTAAGGTCTCGAGACAAACCATCAATGCCATTGAAAACGATAAGTACGACCCTACTTTACAATTAGCCTTTGACATCGCCTCTGTTTTGAATACGACTGTAGATGAGCTTTTTGTCAGTCAACCTAAAAAGAAGTAAGGGACCAGCCTCAGAAAAGAGGCTTTTTTTGTTGATTTGTGTAATGTGAAAGGATCAGCTGAAAATAAAAATCAACCATATTACATAACAATTCCTCATTCATGAAAAATAAGATATGAAGATTGTGACTGTTCCAATGGAGAAAGGCAACATATAATAATGGAAAGACAAGCTTGCCTTTTAGATAGGAGAGATAGAGATGAACAAAGGGAAGATACTCGTGGTCGAAGATGAAAAGAAAATTGCAAGAGTGCTGTCATTAGAACTTGAATATGAAGGATATGAGGTCACAGTCCAAGATACAGGGATGAAAGGGCTCCAGGCGCTCGAGGAGGAGAGTTTTGATTTAGTGCTTCTAGATGTCATGCTTCCAGAATTAAGCGGACTTGAAGTGCTTAGAAGGGTTCGAAAGACAAATACGGCAACACCGATCATTTTGATTACCGCAAGAGGAAGTGTTCCCGATAAGGTCAGCGGTCTTGATCTTGGGGCAAACGATTATATTACAAAACCCTTTGACATAGAAGAATTATTAGCGCGAATTCGTGCACAGCTGAGGTTCAATCACAATGCGCAAGAGGAAAAGGAAATTGAGCTAAGTATTGCAGATTTAACGGTGAATGAGAAAACAAGAGAAATTCAAAGAGGCGGTCAGACGCTTGAGCTGACACCGAGAGAATATGACCTGCTTGTTCATTTATTGAAACATCAACAGCAAGTGCTCACAAGAGATCAGCTTTTAACAGCTGTTTGGGGTTTTGACTATTTTGGTGACACGAACGTGGTTGATGTCTATATTCGCTATTTAAGGAAAAAAATCGATTACCCGTTTGAAAAACAATTGATTCACACAGTGAGAGGTGTGGGTTATGTGATGAAAGGATAAAGCATGAGATTAAAAAATAAGATCCAGCTTTATACATCGTTGTCCTTGTTTTTAATGGTGCTGCTGTTTCATACAGCGATTTATTTTATTTTTTCGATGACCTTGACGCAAAAAGATATGTCCAGACTGTCGGAAGTAGCTGAAAATATTGCGATTGCACTAAAGAAGTCAGAAGAAGAGGGCCTTCCATCTTCAGAGCTTCTGAAAGCGTATCTGCCTCAAAATGGTATGATCCGTGTCGTCACAGAGAAAGGTGAATCAAAGCTGACCGTCACGAAGGATTCTACGTTTAGCTCACTTCCTTTTACATACGAATCTGGTCAGACAGCAGAAATTCAAGAATACAATAAGCAGTTGATTGCGTTTGCGGCTATCCCTGTCATTTGGACAAATGGGGACATTGTGTCGCTGCAAGTATATGAAGAAATTGAAAATACAGAAGAGAACTTGGCGTTATTAAAAATGATTTTAATCGCTACTGGCGTTTTGTTTATTGTGCTTTCTTATTTTGCAGGCCACATTTTAACAAAACAAATTGTCCGCCCAATTAGTCGAATGACCAATACGATGAAAGCAAGTATGAGAGAAAAGGCATTTAAACGAATTGAATTAACAGGCGATTCAAAGGATGAACTGTATCAAATGGGTCAAACCTTTAATGAAATGGCCGAAATTCTCGAGAAGCATTATGAGAAAGAGCAGCAATTTTTACACGATGCTTCTCATGAATTGAAAACACCCATTACCGTCATCATGAGCTACAGCAATTTACTAAAACGCTGGGGGCAAAGCCGGCCAGAGGTCGTAGAAGAATCCTCTCAAGCCATTCATGATGAGGCGAAAAAAATGAAAAGGCTGACAGATCAACTACTCACACTGGCGAAAAATGGGCAGCCGCTTTACTTGGACATGAAGCCGGTTGATCTTGGTCAATTGTGCAGCCAAGTCGGCCATACACTTGAAGTGGCAACCAATCGAACCATCCTTACTCATATACAAACAGATCAGCCTGTGATTGCTGAAGGGGACGAAGAGAAGATCAAACAGCTTTTGACCATCTTGATTGATAATGCGGTTAAATATAGTGCAGAGCCAGTTGATGTGAACTGCGGACGAGCAGGAGAGAAACCGTTTATTTCGGTTGTTGACAAAGGAATTGGCATAAAAGAAGAGGATCTGCCGAAAATCTTTGACCGCTTTTTCCGTGTGGATGAAGCGAGAAACAGTGAGACGGGCGGTACTGGACTTGGCCTGTCAATTGCGAAGCAAATTGCTGAAGAGCATGGGGCTGAGCTAAAGGTAGACAGCCGTATCGGTGAAGGAACCGTGATGACCATTCTTTTTCAGAAATAAGTAGGTCTTTTCTCATCAATTTCTCATTTCCTCCTTATAAAATAGGAAATAGGAAGGAGGCGCTGCATGTCTAGAAAACTGAAAATGCTGCTTACGCTCGCAGGATGTCTTTTCATTCTTGTGGCTTTTGCAATGCTGATGATTCAAACCATTGACAAAAAAATATTAAGCGAAGCAGACATTAAAAAAATCATCGCAAAAGACTACAATGGAAACATCACAAATATTGATCTGATCAACCATAAACAGGACTATACATTGACGCTTGAAAATTCAAATGGCATCTATCAAATCATTGCATCTTCCTCAAGCGGTCAAATGAAAGAGATGAAACAGTTAAAGAGCTATCAAAAACCAAATGAGAAAAATGCCGAACTCCAAGCAGAAGAGGTGGCAGTGAAAAAAGTGAAGGGTACCGTGATTCAAAAGAAAGAAAAATCGGATCGCTTTATCTTTACGATTCAATCAAAAAAAGAACTGTATCAAGTGGATGTTGAGAAAGACACGTTCAAGGTGATTGAAGCAGAAAAGAAAAAGCCAACCTCTAAAGAAAAGAAGCTCACAAAAATAACGGTAGAAGAAGCCATTCAGATTGCCGTAAAAGAAGTGGGCGGCACAGTGGATGATGCAGATCTTGAAACTTTTAGTGGAATGCTGGTGTTTGAGGTAGAGCTCGATTTGCCGGATGGAAGAGAGGCAGAGGTGTTAGTGAATGCCTATACAGGAGATATTGAAGGCATTACGTACGAAAACTAATCATTTTCTCATGATTTTCTCATGTTCCTTTCCTTCCTTTATCATCTTGTTTTTTTAAGATAAAGGAGAAATCAAACAGAGGAGGAATGAAACATGATAAAAAAAGTACTAGTAGCTACAGCATTCACAGGAGCACTTGTTGCAGGTGGTTTCACCCTTCAAGCGCAAAATACAAATCAAACGGCAAATGCCGAACAAGTGGTGCAAAAGAAATCTTCATTTGTCTCAAAGAAACAGGCTGAAAAAGCAGCATTAAAAGTTGTGAAAGGCTATGTAGATGATGTAGATCTTGAGCGTAAAAAAGGAAAATGGGTATATGAGGTCGAGATTAAAAAAGGCGGCTTTGAATATAAAGTATATGTCGATGCCAAAACAGGCAAAGCGCTCAATGATCCAGTCAAAGAAAAGAAACAAAATGTAAAAATCACCAAAAAACAGGCTGAACAAATTGCCCTTGCAAAAGTAAAAGGAACAGTCACAGATTCAGAATTAGATAAAGAAAATGGTGTGTACTTGTATGAAATTGAAATTACGACACCAAGCGGCGAAGAAGTTGATTTTGAGATTTCCGCTAAAACAGGCAAAATCCTCAAGCAAGAATGGGACGATTAAAATTTAGTTACTTTTACCGATAAGACAGTATGCGGTTGAGCCTTTAACATGAGAAAGGTTCAACCGCATATTTTATGCTCTAAATTCAATCTACTTGAGACTTTCACATAATGTTTTATGTATTTGTTCAATCAGTTTGTATATGTTCTAGCTTCGAAATTCGGATGGCTAAAGCTAAAGCAAGGATAAGCATGAAAAGAATCATGCCTATAACACCATTCCAACCGAAAAGTCCCCAAAAAACGCCTCCTATCGTCCCTCCAATACTTGATCCTAAATAGTAAAAGAATAGATATAGTGAAGATGCTTGAGCTCTATTTTTTTTGGCCTTTCTTCCCACCCAACTACTAGCGATAGAATGAGCTCCAAAAAAACCAAAGATAAAAATGGAAACACCAATTATTTTTAACGAAAGAGAACTGCATAAAGTCAGAACTGTGCCAAACATAAACAAAATTAAATTTAAGCTGATAATCCGTTGATAACTGTACCGATCTACAAGCCTTCCATTAAAGGAAGAGCTAATTGTTCCAACTAACATGACTATAAAGATCCAGCTCGTAACGGATGACTTTAGTCTATAGGGTGCCTCAGATAATACATAGGTGAAGTAGTTAAATAGAGCAACATTGCTTCCTAATAGTAAAAAACCAATGATAAACAATCCTAGCAACTGTTTATCTTTTAATTGTGACAAAAGGGAAACACCTAATTGTTTCAATTCCAATTCCCGCGGGGTGAAATGACCTGAAGGAGGTAAAAAACGAACAAAAACAAGGCTTGCAATAAAGCTAATGATTCCAATACCTCCTATGGCCATATGCCAATCCCAAAAATCAGTTAAAATTCCGGAAACAACTCTTCCGAAAACAGCTCCAATGGCATTTCCGCTTATATAGAGACCCATTGCAGCTCCAAGACTTGAAGATTCGATTTCTTCACCTAAATAGGCCATTGCAATAGATGGTAATCCCGCTAAAGCAATTCCTTGGAGCGCCCTTAAAATGAGTAAGGTATGATAATTGGGGCTAAAAGCGGTCATTAAACAGCAGATAGACGCTGCGATCATTGATATGGACATAATCCCCTTTCTTCCCCAGACTTCAGATAATGTTCCAATTACAATCATACTAAATGCTAAAAGCATTGTTGTAACAGAAAGGGAAAGACTTGCAACAGTAGGTGTGATATGAAATTTTTTTGTAAATTCGCTCATTAACGGTTGGACACAATAAAGAATAGCGAAAGTGTTAAAACCCGCTACAAAAAATGAAAGTGTTACTTTACGATAGGCGGTTGTATGATGTTGAATATAGCTCATTTAGCACACCATACTTTCCTGGATATTTGCATAGTGTAAGACCTTCTTTTTATCAAATTCACTTTCTCCGGAGAATGTTTGTATAAACAGACTAACATGGTGTGTTTATGTTGTATAATGCATTATGTATATGATATCCATGTTTATTAGTAATAGAATGGAGTGACAGCTTTTGGAATGGGAACAGCTCGAATATTTTCAGACATTGGCTAAATTAGAACATGTAACAAAAGCTGCTGTAGAGCTTTCGATATCACAACCGGCTTTGTCTAGATCTATTGCCAGATTAGAAAATCACTTAGGGGTTCAATTATTTGATCGTTATAAACGTTCAATAAAATTAAATGCGTACGGACGACGGTTTTTAATAAGAGTAGAAACAATTTTATATGAGTATCAAGAAGGGAAAAATGAAATCCAGTCAATCCTCAATCCATTTAAAGGGGAGGTATCACTTGGTTTTCTTCATACATTAGGGACGACAGTTGTTCCTCTTGCTATAAAAGACTTCCAATCTCAATATCCAGACATACATTTTCAATTAAAGCAAAACCATTCCTATTGGCTATTAGATCAATTAAAAAAAGGAGAGCTGGATCTATGTTTACTTGCTTCTGTTGAGATAGATGATACTCTACAGTGGATGCCCCTGTGGACAGAAGATTTATATCTTTTCGTATCAAACACACACCCGCTCTCAGCGGTGGAAGAGGTCAGATTAGAAGCGTTAGCAAACGAACCATTCATTGTTCTTAAACACGGTTACGCACTTCGTCGCACAGTAGAGGACCTTTTTTCATCGGCGCAAATTCAACCGGAAATTGTTTTTGAAAGTGAAGAAGTTGCAACAGCTGCGGGTTTTATTTCTGCTGGACTAGGGATATCAATCTTGCCGGATTTAAAAGGGTTGGATCAAACGAATATGACCAAAATACGTATTCAATCCTCTGGATGTAAACGTACCATTGGTTTAGCTTGGATAAAAGACAGATCTGTGTCCCCTGTTGTCCACACATTTAAGCAATATCTTCATGAAACTTATAAATAGAAATGAATGTAATCATGCCCTGATTCAAATCTTACCTTACACTTTTATGTGTAAGGTTTTTTCATTGGGACAAACTACTGGAAAGGAGGCGAGAGAATATGATGAAGAAAAAAGAAGAAGAACAGACGATGGATCGTGCGGAATATGTTCCCCATCCCGATGGAGAAGGATATGCTTTGTTTTTGCATGATTCCTTTCATCTCCTCTCCCAAGAGGATATGAATCAGCCAGAAGAGGAATAAAAGACATGAAAGGGCGATGGTCAACTTGTCTATCGCTCTTTTTTTGAAAAGTAAGCGAATACATCAGGAAACTTGGCATCTTGCTTATTGACATCATTGCGCTTTTTCTGTAATCTCAGTGTGTCAACAATATGAGACTTCGTTAGGTGAGGCTCCTGTATGGAGATACGCTGCTGCCCAAAAATGTCCAAAGACGCCAATGGGTCAACAGGAATCATCGACATAAGGTGATTTTTAATGCAGCTGGATGAATCCTATGCCATACAGTGCTAAAGCTCTACGATTGAAGGAGCAAGTGTTTATTTGTCATGCTTACAAAGCGCCTTCATTCGGTTGAAGGTGCTTTTTTATGAGAAAAGGAGGTGTGGGGATGGATCATCCCGATTCGAGACACATAGAGAGTATGTCAAAAGATCAGATTGACACATCAGATAGAGGAGATCCTGACCCCCGCACAATCTAAGGGATTCGGGTATCTCCTGATTTTGGGGAGGTAACAGCGATGATACAGAACATTACGTACGATGAACTCATTTTACGCATCATTATTTTACTAAGAGATGGAAAACGTAAAGAATTTAAAAACATTATGGAAGAACTTCAGCCTTATGATATGGCCTACTTATTCAAGGAGCTTCCAGAAAAACACCGCGGCCGCTTTCTCAGCTTTTTAACAGTCGATGACGTGACGGAAATGATGGGTGAACTGGAGCGGGAATATCAAGAGATTGTTCTTGAAAAAGTAGGGAAAGACAAAGCCACCTTCGTCACAAACAAAATGGATAACGATGATCTAGCCAACTTGTTTGATGAGATGGAGGATGAGCTGAAGGATCAGCTTTTATCTAACATGGAAGCAGAGGAATCCAAGGCCGTCCAGCTTCTCATGAATTACCCTGCTGAGACAGCAGGCCGGATCATGACCAATCGGTACGTTTGGATTCCGCAGCATTATACGGTTCAGGATGCCGTGGTGAAGCTGAAAAGCTTTGCTGAAATTGCAGAATCGATCAACTACTTATATGTCATAAATGATCAAAAACAGCTTGTAGGGGTACTCTCATACAGGGATCTTATTTTAGGTGAGCCGGATGAAAAAGTGCAGGATCTTATGTTTACAAGAGTCATTGCCGTTGGTGCCTTTCAAGACCAGGAAGAAATCGCAAAGCTCATTGAGCGATATGATTTCCTTGCCATCCCTGTTGTAGAAGAGAACAATGTCTTAGTCGGAATTGTGACAGTCGATGATATCATTGATGTTGTGATTCAAGAGGCAGGAGAAGACTATGAAAAGTTTGCTGCCTCTGGTAAAGATATCACATTCGACACACCGGCATTTGTGGCGGCATACCGCCGTCTTCCATGGCTCATTTTGCTTCTATTCATTGGGCTGATTTCAGGCAGTATCTTGAATTATTTTGAAGATACCTTGCAGCAAGTCGTTGCTTTAGCATTCTTCATGCCGATGATTGCAGGTATGACAGGGAATACAGGGACACAGTCTCTAGCGGTTGTCATTAGAGGATTGTCAAAAGAAGAATTAACGAAAAAAACCATTATGCGCTTGATTTTCAGAGAGCTGAGAACAAGTATTTATATTGGGATTGTTTGTTCAATCATTATTACGGTCGTTGCCATGGTATGGCAGGGCAATATGATTTTAGGTTTTGTTGTTGGTTCCTCGCTTCTTGCAACACTGATTATTGGGACAATGGCAGGTACGGTCGTGCCGATTATTTTACACAGATTAAACGTCGACCCAGCCATTGCATCTGGACCGCTGATCACAACATTGAATGATATTTTATCCTTACTCATCTATTTTGGAATTGCAACAGCATTTCTTCATACACTGATGTAGTCAAAAGACTGTAAAATGTAACGTTTTACAGTCTTTTTTGAATAAAGATTGCATATAGCGCTTCCATCCTTTACATTTTAAGGAGAAGGTGGGAGAGAAAAATGAAGAAGTTTTTATTCATTTTCATGTGCATTGTTTTGCTAAGTGCATGTTCAAGAGAAGACGAGGGGAAAGACAGAAGACTTGTGGCATCAGAGCATATGCTAGAAGCGATAACTGAAGGAAATAAACGAAAAATGGAAAATGTCTATGTCGAAGGCGCAGTCCCAAGCCCAAGTGACATTCTTAAATCGAAAAAGGAATGGGGAATTGAGACGCTTTCTTATGAAGATTTTCAATTGGAAGAAGCCAGCATCCACGTCTTTCATGCGAATTATAAAGATGCAAACACTGGAGAAAAAAAGGCGCTTGCCTTTCGGGTGAAAGAAGATCCTGAAAAAGGCGGCGTACGGATTGACTTTGTAGGGGTTGTTGAAGGAACTGATGCTTCATCTAAATAAAAAGAATCGTTCATATGCTTGGCATAAGTTGAGATAATGTAAAAGGATAGAAGAGCTGAAAGAATGTCGCTCTATCTATCCTCTTTTTTTATCACACATGATCTTATTTATGAAACAATGATCTGTCTCAGATCACTTATTCGTGATGCCCATTAACTCCATAAATTGTGACAGGGCACTGGTCATGTACGAATCACGTCGCCTGATCAACACAGTGGGCACGATTCGATGTGGTTCTGGTAATGGATGACAGGTAAATTTACCTTGTCCCCGAGATTCAACCATAGATTTTGGTAATACGGTCACTCCCAGCCCGCTTTCAACACATTTAAGAACGCCCTCTAACGTACCATATTCCATGACCTTCATAGGAGGATAGCCGTTGTTCTCTAGCCACTTTTGCCATCGTCCTAAATAAATACAATGGGCGAATGACGAGAGCAACGGCTCATGTAAAATAGATTCTACCTGGAATTGCTCCGTGGAGTAGCTTGTAATGAGAACGAGGGATTCTTCCAATACAGGATACTCGATGATTTCTGGATGAAGAATTGGCCCATCTACCAAGGCGCCGTCTACTTTGTAGTTGAGGATAGCGCTAACTTGATCGACTGTAGGTGCCATATACAAGCTCAATTCTACTTGTGGAAATTTTTTGTGATATTCTGTGAAAATGCTGGGCAATCTTGTAGATGCGGTGGACTCTATAGATCCAATGTGTAAAGATCCCCGCGGAGTAGAGGAAAGCTTTACTGCTTCTATCGCTTCTTCGTAATCGTATAGTAATTTATTTACATAGGGCAGCAGTTCACGTCCTGCAGGCGTTAAAGATATTTTTTTATGATATCGATAGAGAAGAGGTACACCTAACTCTTGTTCAAGACGTTGGATTCTTGCGGTGACATTGGACTGCACATAATTTAATTTTTGAGCAGCTTTTGTGATGCTTTGTTCAATGGCAACGGCTTTAAATACTTCCAAAGATTTAATATCCAAACTAACTCTCCTTTTTTGCATCACAAATTGTGATGATCTATATGCTATTTTTTGATTTTACGTGATCCAATGAAGTATGTAAACTGAATGATAGAAGAGGTTGATGCTCATTGCGTCCCTTTTATCTGATCGAGAGGAGAAAATGAGAATTTTTTAGCTGTGGCAATTAAAACAGACGTTTCCATTTAATAAGGAGGGGAATCGATTGATTTCAAAGGTAAATATCGAAGAAAAATTTTCGCAAATAAATGATTATTGGAATCCTAGAATAAGTGGAGAGTTGAACGACTCATACATGAAAATGGTGAAAATTAAGGGTGAATTCATTTGGCATCACCATGATGATGAGGATGAAATGTTTTTTGTGTGGAAAGGCAATCTAGTCATCCGTTTTAGGGATAGGGAAATAACGCTTAATGAAGGAGAATTTCTTGTGATTCCAAAAGGAGTTGAACATCAGCCAATTGCTGAAGAAGAAGTTCACTTGCTCTTAATTGAACCCAAAACGACGCTAAACACGGGGAATGTGCTCAATAAACGAACTGTTTCGATTCCTGAACAAATTTGAAAAACTAAATCGTTAAAGATCAAGTATCTTAGGTGATAAATAGTTGAATGGTTGTTTTAGCTAATAACGAGGCTGCAATTGCTGCCTCGTTTTGCTGTTTCAATGATTCATTGGTTTTCGTTGTCTGAAATAGACTCTTCTGCAAGAATCGGTCTTTGGGTAAGTTCGTGCTTTCATCGTTTCATATTCAGGTCGATCAGATGCTAAGTCTATTTTGCCAAGTAAGCGATTTTTATTTAGTTCATCGATTTTTGTACCGGAAGTGTGCATTAATTTGACCTTCCAGCATTTTTTTCTTATATTGTCCGCTTTTTAATGCCTGTTCTTTTTTCTTCATGTCTTTTAAAATTTCCGCTGTCTGCACACCATCTTCCCGTTTATTGGCGATATCCATTAAACGTTCTACATCAGAAAAAGAATATTTTCGTGTGCCTCTTGTTGAGCGCTGGGGGTAGATGAGTTTCCGTTCCTCATAATATCGGATTTGCCTGACGGAAAGCCCTGTTAATTCACTGACAATCCCGATTGAAATGACTTTTTTATCTTTATAAGATACATCTTCCTGCGTCATATCCTCACCCCTGCAAGTCTTTTCTTCATATTATATCGAACAGTCAGTAAAAAAACCTAACGTTTGTTAGATAATATAACACAAAAATGAAAAAAGTGAAAAACAATGGGAGGAAAATTAACATATAACGTGAAAATCATGTCACGTGAACATATGATAATAAAAAGAAAAAATGAGGAGGAGGCGCACTTGATGGAGAAAACACAGATCATCCGTATGGCAAAAGAAATCATCGCATTAGATGTGAAGAGGGATGAACTGCTGGAGCAGTTTATGCAGGCTGCGGGTCAGAATGCACATGCTCTTCTTAGAGCCGTACAAAATGATTTGTATAAAAAGTCCTCATAAGCACCCGATCCATATCCATTGATAGGAGGGGAGATGTCGTGCGGCGTATATTAAAAGAAGCTTTAGCGAAAGAAAGACATTATTATACGAAGCAGCTTTGCTCACTTGGGGTGTATAGCCCTGATATGACCAAGAACATGACAATTAGTGACTTAAAAAAAGAGTATCATTTCTTTTTCAACAAAACAGACCGCTATCTTTAACATCCCTTATCATGTGCACTGTCACATGAAGGGTTCTTTTTTTGCGTGTTTAATATTATAGCAATATTGAATTTTGTAGAAATTTGACGAATCAAATGTAAGAAAATATAGAGCCTTTACAGATTATGTTAAAATTTGTCGTAACTTGATGGTTTGCTGGAAAAGCTTTTTTTCGAGATGATTGTGAAAAATAAGAAGGATTTTAAAAGTTTATATCGAAATCTTATACATAACACGAATGGAGTCACTTATGTGGTTGAAAGGGTTTTCAAAAACGTACTTCTATTTTTTACGAAAGGCTCCAACTGCACCGCAAGAAAGCCTTGAAGTTAAAAAAATATTATAAGAGGTAGATATGTGATGAGACTATCGTTTAATGAAGAAGAAGTAGAACGTTCAATGACGCTTTACAAAGTTTTTGCAAGAGCATTTAAAAGCGTTTCCGAACACAGTATTAGAGACAGCAAGGAGCATGGATTCAATCCAACTGAATTTGCCGTTCTCGAATTACTGTATACGAGAGGTGCTCAAAAACTTCAGCAAATCGGCTCAAGACTCCTGCTTGTCAGCGGGAATGTGACGTACGTAATTGACAAGTTAGAACGAAATGGTTTCATTGAAAGAGAACAGGACCCAAAGGATAAACGGTCAGTTTATGCCCATTTAACGGATAAAGGGCGCAGTTATCTAGATAAAATTTATCCAATCCATTCTCTTCGAATTGCGCGGGCGTTTTCTGGTCTTTCGCGTGAAGAACAGGAGCAATTAATTAGTCTGCTGAAAAAAGCAGGTATTCACAGTCAGCATTTGTTATTTAGATAAAACGAAAAGGTGCCATGGTTGGCACCTTTTTTATGTATCCAGCTGATGAGCAGGATAGGCGATAAATTTTTCAATATCACTAGCTGGAAGTGGCTTGGCATAATAAAAGCCTTGTAGATCGTCACAGCCCTGCGTAGATAAAAGTTGTGCTTGTGCAAAAGTTTCAACACCTTCAGCAATGACTTCTAGAGATAGCTGGTGCCCCATTGCAATAATAGCCCCTGTGATTTGCTCAGACTTTGAATCACTCAAAATATCCTCGATAAATGATTTATCAATTTTCAGACGGTGAATCGGCAAATCCTTCAAATAGCTTAAAGAGCTATGGCCTGTACCAAAATCATCAATACTAATACGGACGCCAAGTTGTTTTAGAGATGTCAGTACTTGTTTTGACTGCTTGATGTTATCCATTGTCATGCTTTCTGTCACTTCAAGCTCAAGAAGTGATGGTTGAAGGTCGTATTTTTTTAGCGTTAGTTTGATCAAATCAATTAAGTCTTCAGAGTTAAACTGCTTAGCAGATAAATTGACCGCTACAGGGATTTTCAATTGCTTGTCATACCACAATTTTGCCTGCTGACATGCCGTGTCAATGACCCACCTTCCAATATCGATAATCAGGCCGGATTCTTCAGCAAGTTCAATGAAAGCCTCGGGTGATTTTAGAGAACCGTCTGGTGCTTTCATTCTTAAAAGGGCTTCAACACCTGTCATTTGTCTTGTTTTGGCGCTGATTTGCGGCTGATAATGAAGCACAAACTGCTTTCTTTGAATGGCATCTCGTAGCTCCAGTTCGCGATTGAGTCTGTCCTCACTCAATCTCTCCATAGATTCAGTAAAGAATTCATAGCGGCTTTGTTTATGTTTCTTTGATAAATACATGGCCATATCTGCTTTTCTCATCAATTCCATGCCATTCTTTCCGTTTTGCGGAGAGATGGCGATTCCAATACTAATGGATGTAATGAGCTGATGGTTTTGAATGAAAAAAGGTCGTTCAAATTGGCGAATGATGTTTTTCGAAAGCTGTTCAATTTTATGTGTACCATGCTCCAGGTGAGGGAAGATCATTAAAAATTCATCACCGCCAATTCTTGCAATAAAGCCATTGTCAGGCAAACATTTGGTTAGTCTGTTTGCGGCGGCTTTCAACAGCAGATCGCCTATGTTATGACCAAGGGCATCATTAATAATTTTAAACCGATTTAAATCAAGAAAAAGAACTGCCGTTGACGTTTTTGTCTCTTCTTGAGCGGATAAAACATCATTTAAATGATTAATTCCGTGACGACGGTTCGGAAGTTCAGTTAATGCATCATAATGTGCCATCACATGAATTTCTTTTTCAGCAATCTTCTGCTGGGTTAAATCCTTTAAAACGAGATAAATGCTGTCAAGTGTATGGTTGACGTGTACGGGTATGTATGTAACATGATAATAATAAAAACGATCTGCTGCTTTCAGTTCTGCTTCACGCGTAATTGCTTTTTTAGATTGATCAATAAAGTCTTCCCACATCTCAGTCGGCATGACATATTGACTCACATCATCACCAATCCAGGAATTGCACATTTTCAAAATGTGTTTGCCTGGATCATTCGCAGATATCACTTTTCGATCAACAGATAACACGATAATCCCATCTATATTATGTTTGATCAGTGATTGGAACCGCTGTTCATTTTCTTTTAGCTGATCGGATTGTGACATAATCCGGTGATCAATATAGGCGCCGAAAATCATAAGTGATTGGACGATAAGCGTCATCAGGCCGATGAAAATGGACAGGCTAAATGGTGACATTTCAAGAGAACCACCCGCAGCGGCATGACCATCTGAATGAAAAAACATCGTCGAAGACGCCATGCCTGTGTAATGCATGCCCGCAACAGCACCGCCCATCATCAGTGCACCCGCTATTTTTAACAGCTGATCTCCCCGCCTTTTCTCAGAGCGATGGAGCCGGAAAAAAAGGTGTAATGAAAAGAATGAAGCGAGCGCACCAATAAAAAACGAAAGAAAAAAGAGAACAGGGTCATAGCTGATGGTGACATTCGCCATTGATTCCAATCCGAGGTAGTGCATGCTGCAAATAGCTGAGCCCATCGTGATCGAACTAATCAAAAGTCGTCTTGTAGAAAGTTGTTGCTGAATACATATTGAAAATGCAATGAAAGAACCGATAAAAGAGGCCAAAATCGATAAAATGAGTAAGGGTGTTTCATATGTGATACCAGAGCGTAGGTGAAACGCCATCATGCCAATAAAATGCATTGACCATATTCCCATCCCCATGATCATCGCACCAATGATCAACCATACTCTTTTCTTTGCGCCGCTCGACTGGATCACCCGGCTGGCTAATTGAAGAGCTGAGTAGGAGGCGACAGCGGCGACAGCGACTGACAGAAAGACAAGCCATCCGTTGTAGCTTCCTGTTAAATGTGTCATGTAAGAAAACCTCCTGTATCTAAAAACAGACATATACTTAATATATCGGATCAAGTGGCGCCTGTGTTCACTTTTCCTTTACTTAAAAAGGGCATTCAGCATTTTTTTTGACCATTTTTTATAGTAAAATCAAATTTAATGTAAAAAAACGAAGAAAAGTGAATCATTTTTGGTTTTTTATTCGTTTAATAGGTGGCACGGTACGATTTGCAAGCATAGCCTGTCAAACTGATTATGTGTGAAAGGGATTGATAAACATCGAAGATTTTATTATTTCATTAGCTGATGCCTTTAAGAATTTGTCGTACTTCGGCATCTTTCTTGCATTATGCATTGAATTTGTTCCTGCTGAAGTGGTGTTGCCTCTTGCAGGTTACTGGGTTTCAAAAGGGGACATGGCCTTCATCGGTGTTGTGGCTGCCGGTTCTATTGGCGGTGTGGCAGGCCCCTTGACCTTGTACTGGTTAGGGCGTTACGGAGGCAGACCCTTTTTAAATAAATATGGGAAGTATTTCTTTGTGAAACCTGAGTCACTTGATAAATCGGATGCCTTTTTTGAAAAGCATGGCGGATTTGTTGCGTTTAGCGGCCGGTTTATTCCAGGGGTCAGAACCCTTATTTCCATTCCGTGTGGGATTGCGAAGATGAATGTGTGGGTTTTTTGCCTGTATACGTTTTTGGCGATTACGCCAATTACATTTGTATATGTGTATCTAGGATTTGTCCTTGGGGAGAACTGGCAAGAGGTTGGAACCATTTTAGAACCATATGTATTGCCGATTGGAATTGGTATGCTCTTATTGTTTGTTCTCTACGTGTGGCTGAAACGAAGAAAAAGAAAAACAGAAACACCAACGGCTTAATCAATGGGTGGAGATAAAAAGTCACCTGTTGACAATCCGGGGTCTGTTGATTATGATATAAGTAATCTAAATATTCTTAATCCCACCAAAGGGGAGTAGCGTCCGGTTTTTACCGGAAACAAAGTCGTCATTACATGGAACCTCATTCCATCGGCTTTGTTGGCATGATTATTTACATATCACATGTCTAGCAAGACCTTTGCCATTACAGGCAAAGGTCTTTTTTGCATTCATAAGCCTTTGTCTGTTGTGGGACAATAGATAAAAAATAAGGAGGAATGATGATGGATGCAGCAATTATTTTAGAGTACGGGTGGGTTCTTCTCGTATTGATTGGATTAGAAGGGATTTTAGCAGCTGATAATGCGCTGGTTATGGCTGTGATGGTCAAACACCTTCCTGAAAAACAAAGAAAAAAGGCATTGTTTTACGGACTTGCGGGAGCATTTGTCATGCGATTTGGTTCTCTTTTTCTTATTTCGTTTTTAGTAGATGTGTGGCAAGTTCAAGCCATTGGCGCAATTTATCTTCTATATATTTCGATTCACCATATTTTAAAATCGCACGTATTTAAGAAAAAGGAAGCAGACACAAACATGAAACAAAGCGGCTTTTGGGCAACCGTCGTGAAAGTTGAGCTTGCTGACATTGCATTTGCAGTAGATTCTATTTTAGCAGCCGTTGCATTAGCTGTGACTCTGCCAGTAACAAACCTTCCACAAATTGGTGGGCTTGATGGCGGTCAATTTATTGTCATTCTATTAGGCGGTATCATTGGTCTAGTGATCATGAGGTTTGCGGCGACTGTATTTGTGAAACTGCTTAAAACGAGACCAAGCCTAGAAACAGCAGCATTTGTCATTGTTGGATGGGTTGGCGTGAAGCTGACGCTCTATACACTTTCTCATCCAGCTATTGGGGTCGTGTCCTCTCATTTCATTCATTCAACATTATGGAAAATCATTTTCTGGACGGTCCTTCTCGCAATTGCAGCATTTGGTTGGTTTTTATCAAGTCCATCAAGAAAAGGCAGCCAGCAAAACGAGGAAAAACAAGAGATGCGGCTGGAAGAGTAGGTTTTTTGAAAGAAATATCATTTCATTTTCATAACACGTATATTACAAAAAAGGGGGGGATACCCCCTTATTTCTTTGCTTTTAAACGAAACGTTGTAAAGTAGATAAAGAAATACATGTCACAATTGAGTAACAGGAAATGAATTCCTCATTTCTTCCTTTGCGCTTCCCTCATAAATTAGCTATCATAAATGAGTAATATAGGGAGAACTGAGGTGAAACCATTGCTTAGCCTTTTGTTTAAAAAGGGAAAGAAAAAGCAAACATTAGAGCAGTCGGCAATCAACATCCAACAGGGTGATACCGAGCTGCAAAATGCATTAATAGAGCAATACAAACCATTTGTCGCTAAGACGGTTTCATCCGTTTGTAAACGATATATAGATGAAAAAGATGATGAATTTAGCGTAGGCTTAATTGCCTTTAATGAAGCGATAGAAAAATACTCTGCCGAAAAAGGCAACTCACTCCTTGCATTTGCGGAGTTAATTATTAAAAGAAAAGTAATCGACTATATTCGAAAAGAAGCAAGAAACGCGCCAACGGTTCAAATGGACCTTCAAGAAAGTGAGAATGGCGAGTACTCGCAAAGCATGATTGAAGCAGAGCTTTCTGCAAATGAATATAGGCGTTTAATTGAACAAGAACATAGAAGAGAAGAGATTGAACATTTTAAAGAACGATTGAAAGTATATGGTCTTACGTTTCAAGAACTGCTTGAGCATTCACCAAAGCATGCGGATGCGAGACAAAATGCCATTAAAGTGGCCCATACACTCGTTAAGCACGATGAACTGAGAACCATTTTATTTCAGAAAAAACAATTGCCAGTCAAACAGCTGGAAAAGCTAGTGGAAGTCAGCCGCAAAACGATTGAGAGAAATAGAAAATATATTATTGCGATGGCGATCATTATGACAGGTGATTATGTGTATTTGAAAGATTACCTTAAAGGGGTGCTTAATTCATGAGAAGAGGCATTATAGTAGAGAAAAACAAAAAATATGTCACACTGCTGACCCCTGATGGACAATTTCTGCGGACAAAGTATGAACAGCAAGACTATGAAATCGGTCAAGAAGTGACGTTTCCGAATGAATCACGTCTCGAAAGAAAAAGAGCCGGTTTTTTTGACCTGCTTCGTTTACGTCCGTTAAATGCAGGAATTCTATCAATTGCAGCAATTATTGTCGTGATTTTCACTATGATGCCATCTTTCTCAAGTCAAAAAGCATATGCATATATGACGATTGACATTAACCCAAGCTTTGAGCTGAAACTCGATCACAATTATCAAGTGATCGGTGTCACTCCGCTGAATAAAGATGCGAAGCAAGTACTGGCCAGTATGAAAGATTTAGAAAAAAACGACATGACCAAAGTCGTGCAGGAAATCATCGATGATTGTGATAAAAAGGGATACGTGAACCACTCTAAAAGCATTTATATTTCAACTGTTTATGAAAACAAGCAGGATCATACATACAAAACAAACGTAAAAAGTAAAATCAGCACCATCTCGGGGGAATATCAAAAGCGCAATTATAAGCTGGAAACTGTGGAAGGTGACCTGGAAACAAGAGAAAAGGCACAAAAAGCAGGCATTTCAACAGGAACTTATATTAGAAATCAAGAAATGCAAGACAACGAACAAGAGGACGTTAAAAAAGAAGATGAAGATCCAGCAGATGACGAGGCTGTCAAAGAAGAAGAGCCGAAAAATGCTGATGAAGATCAAAAAGACGAAGACAAAAAAGAAGACATCAAGACAGACGATAGCGATGAGATGCAGCCTGATAAAGAAGCTCCTGAAGGCGAAGACAAAGAGCAGAAGGAAGTTGAGAGGGAAGAGCAAGGAGCTGTTCAAAAGCCTCACCAAACAAGCCCTAATCTTGACAACAAAGAGAAAAAGGGAAAAGAAGAAAAGGATCGCTCTTTTGAAAAAGACAAAGAGCAAAAAAAAAATCACTCGACTGATCCAGATGAAAAAAAACATCCAAACGGCACATCACGTGGTGATACTGAAAAGCATGTAAAAAAAAACGACAGTGGTCAGAATCGTCCGTACGGCGAACGTAACAGAAATGACGTCAAACAAAAAGGAAAAAACACACCGCCCTCATACCGTGGAAACCGGGATGAACCTACATATGAACAGTAAAAAAACGCCAGAATAGATCCGGCGTATTTCACCATGTCTTTATTTAGTTGAATGGCCCATTTGAGATTGCGCCTGCTGTACGAGTCTTTTTGTCATCTCGCCGCCAACAGAACCGTTTGAACGTGCGACTGTATCTGAACCGAGATTCACGCCAAATTCTTGAGCGATCTCGTATTTAAATTGATCTAAAGCTTGTTCTACTCCAGGAACAAGAAGTTGATTTCGATTTGCCATCACATATTCCTCCTTTCACCTCATGTTTGTTGCGCCTTCTTATTTTGAAAAAAACAGCCTGCAATTATGCTGGCAATTGCTGCACAAAAAAGCCGAGGTGATGAAGGTCACCTCGGGCTCAGTTTTAAGCCTTTTTCAGCTGAAGCGTATTCAACATCATTTCTTGCGCTGTGCTTTGCAAGTGAGAAGTGAAAACGGAGAACACGGTAGAACTGATAATGCCTTTAATCAAATGCCATTGCGGCTTCGTCAATTCTGTGAACTCTTCGTGGAGTTTGTCCGTCTGCTCTTCTGTCATTTCTCGTAAATTTGTTTCCTTTAATGGAAAATGTGTATGGTGATAAATAAAATCAAGGACGTGCGCATATGCTTCATAAAAACGGATGGGGCTGATAATATCATCCGTTCGATCTGTGATCGTATTAAATAAGGCAGATAAGATCGTGCGAATAGAATCAAAATCAAATACTGATTTTAAATCCCGGACAATTAATAAAATAACGACTTGATCAATGGAGTACTTCTTGCCAAGCTCTGGATGGCCGATCATATCTTTAATATCGCGCTTGATCCAGTTTTGAATGGCTGTCGATTTAAGAGAAGTCAGCTCACACAAGTTGCCAAGCTCAACGATTTCGTTCGTTGAAAGCCCGTGCTCTGATTTTTGCTTCCGCCGTTCGAGTTTTTCAAAAAACGAAGGGATTCTTAATTCATCATATTCATGTTCCTTATCGCTTTTTACAGATAAATTCAAAAGCTGAAGCGGAGTCAGATCTCCCTCGCCTTTTAGAGAATACAGAAGTCTCGTCATGTCAATTCTCGTTAATTTAAAAGTCACCATGTTCCACCTCATTTTGTACGTCAAAAACGTGATTATTGATCTAATTCAACATCATAATCTCTTTTTAATGAAAATGCAAAATAAACTAAAATAGGACCGGTGCGTCACAATTTGTTCACTTGTTTGCGGATGCAAGTAGCGTAATCATTGAAATGACGAGGTTTTAGCCAGTATGATAAACATAGAAAACGATTCCTTTTTCCTTGCAATTTGAGACGTTTATTTTTATAATTTTATTAATAAGTTCAAATGAACTTAATATGACAGCGGAGGTTATGTATGGGTAAAAGAATATTTCTGTTTATATTAACGAACATTCTTGTTATCACTACGATTGGTATTGTCCTATCGGTTATTAGTGCAGCAACTGGTGTTGGTTCTTATATAGGAGCAGACGGAAGACTTAATATCCTTTATCTTCTTGTATTCAGTGCAGTTGTTGGTTTTGTAGGCTCGTTTATGTCACTAGCGATGTCTCGCTGGATGGCAAAAATGATGATGGGTGTGCGTGTGTTAAATCCAGAAAAGGATTCTTTAACATATGATGAGCAGCAGCTTGTTGACCGCGTTCACAGACTATCAAGAGCAGCAGGCCTTTCTAAAATGCCTGAGGTCGGTATTTACCAATCATCTGAAGTAAATGCATTTGCGACAGGTCCTTCTAAAAGAAGATCGCTTGTTGCCGTATCAACTGGATTGCTTCATGAAATGGATGATGCAGCAGTTGAAGGGGTTATCGCTCACGAAGTCGCTCACGTAGCGAACGGTGACATGGTTACAATGACGTTACTTCAAGGAATCGTCAACACGTTTGTTGTCTTCCTTTCAAGAATTGCGGCATGGATTGCAAGCCGTTTCGTTCCACGTGAAGAGCTTGTGCCGATTGTTCACTTTATCGCTGTGATCGTCTTCCAAATTATTTTCTCTATCTTAGGAAGCCTTGTCGTATTTGCTTACTCTAGACATCGCGAATTCCATGCAGACCGCGGCGGTGCGGACCTTGCAGGAAAAGATAAAATGATTCATGCGCTTCGTTCACTAGAGGCGTATACATCAAGAATTAAAGATGATGATCAAACAGCTGTTGCTACACTGAAAATCAGTGGTAAAAGAAAAGCTTCTCTTTTCTCAACACACCCTGATTTAAACGAAAGAATTAGAAGACTCGAAGCAAAATAAGAAAGATCAAAAGACATTCTGCGTAAGGATGTCTTTTTCTTTTTGATGAAAAAGTAAATAAAGCACAAAATACCTTTAAAATCTTCTCTCTTTTCATTAAAATGATAAAGTATTCGAAAAGAAAGATAAAAGAAGGAATAACCATGAATCCAATGAAAAAACTAATTGACCGGCTGTCGGCTTTTCAGCTGATTGCCCTTTACTATTTTCTTGCTGTGACCGTGTCGTTCATTCTACTCAGTCTGCCAGTGGCTCACCAAGAAGGAGTCAAATGGACATTTATTGATGCGCTGTTTACAGCTGTGAGTGCTGTCAGTGTCACGGGTCTGACTGTTGTCGATACGTCACAAACATTTAGTGTGACCGGGATGTGGATCCTTGCATTTGTTTTGCAAATCGGGGGTATCGGCATTATGACACTTGGTACATTCGTCTGGCTGGTTATGCGAAAAAGGATCGGCATTAAAGAAAGAAAATTAATTATGGCAGACCAAAACCAGAGCAACTTATCAGGAATTGTGAAACTCATGAAGCAGGTCTTATATTTAATCTTGCTGATTGAGTTTGTAGGCGGTCTGATTTTAAGTATGTATTTTCTAAAGTATTACGATGTGCAAGGCGCTTTTTTACACGGGTTTTTCTCTAGTATCAGTGCAACAACCAATGGAGGCTTTGATATTACAGGGAATTCGTTAATTCCTTATAAAGATGACTATTTCGTCCAATTTATCACGATGCTGCTCATCATTTTTGGCGCTATTGGCTTTCCAGTACTTGTCGAAGTAAAGGATTATTTATTCAATCAAGACCGAAAACATGCATCGTTTTCATTGTTTACGAAAATTACAACGATTACGTTTGGTCTCCTTGTTGTCGTTGGGGCAATTGGGATTTATGCACTTGAAGCCCGGTTTACTTTTCTAGGGAAGAGCTGGCATGAAATCTTGTTTTATTCTTTGTTTCAATCAACAGCTACCAGAAGTGGCGGGCTTTCGACATTAGATATTACGCAATTGACAGAGCCGACACTGTTATTTTTATGTTTGCTGATGTTTATCGGGGCATCTCCAAGCTCGGTAGGGGGCGGAATTCGGACAACTACGTTTGCCCTTAATTTACTTGCTTTGTTTCACTTTGCGAGAGGAAATAAGTCCATTAAAATCTTTAAAAGAGAGCTTCATCAAGCGGATATTAATAAATCCCTCATGGTGACGATGATGGCCTTTATTTTAGTGTTTGGTGCTACGTTTCTGTTAACTTTATCAGACCATCATACACTTCTTGAAACTTTATTTGAAGTTTGTTCTGCCTTTGGAACAACGGGACTGTCGCTCGGAATTACGTCTGACTTGTCGGTATTTGGTAAGTGTATTATTATGGTGGTCATGTTTATAGGACGGATTGGAATTCCAAGCTTCTTGTATTTAATTGGTCGCCGGGAAAGTGAAGCGAATTATCATTATCCGAAAGAGCGTGTGATCATCGGCTAACCAGCATTCCTACTGAATGCTGGTTTTTTTATTTCCATTATATAACTGGCTAAATCACAAAGGATGTTCGCAATCTATAGGTAAGAGGTGAAAGAGACGTGCTGGATGTGTTATGGAAAGCAATTGTAATGCTGCTCGTTGGTACTTTGCTGCTGAGAATAGCAGGGCCCAAATCCATTAGTCAATTAACGGTTCAACAGACAGTCATCATGATTTCGATTGGATCGATTATTATCCAACCCTTTATTGAGCATAATTTACTTGAAACCATTTATGCGGCCGCCATTTTTATTGTGGCGCTTGTGATTATGGAAAAGCTGTCGATCCAATTTGATTTTTTTGAAAAGTTGGTTTCAGGGAAGTCTGTGGTGATTTTAGAGGATGGAGAAATGCTTGATCACAAGCTAAAAAAAACGCGGCTGACAAGGGACCAATTCAAAATGCGCTTAAAGCAGCAGGGCATCACAGACATCAGCAGTCTCAAAAAAGCAACGCTAGAAGCGAATGGGCAAATTGGATATGAGTTAAAGCCTGAGGAAAAACCAGTGACAGTCAAACAAATGAAAGAGCTATTTGATCAATTGAGCGAAGAACTAAACATGTTAAAAAGGAATGATGACAGATGAAAAGAAAAACAGCAAAAAATGAAGCACTCACGAATAATATGACGCCTACAGAAAGCATGGCACACGATCAAGGACAAACACAATTTGACGAGCAATCAGAAGACCGCCAGGCGAACCGAAATTCTCATCAAGGTAAACAAGGGGGGGCATCTCGTGACTAAAAAACATGTGAAAAGTAAAGATATGAAAGACCATAAAAAACCGATGAACCCCGATATCTTGGAAGAGGAATTTGGCAGCGAGCTGGGAGATATAAACAGCAGTAAATGGATTGATACCTTAATGAAGCCTAAAAAAAACGATGTATGTCATACTGAACAGAAAAACAAAAAATAAATAGAAAAAAACGATCCTGAGAGATCGTTTTTTCTATTTAATATAACTGTTTTGTCTGCCAGTAATGGTTCGCATCAGACTGGTCATTTTGAGCTCGATGACTGGTTGTGCAACAGTTTTAACAAATGTACTAGATAGGGTAAAGGTTAAGAGGACCGTAAGTAGCAATAGAATCAATACACTTGCCGTATTTAGAGCCCAATCATCAAACCAAGTCGTTCTTAAAAGCTTAATCACAAAGCCATGAAGTAAATAGACATATAAAGTTCTTGTGCCCCATTTGGTAAAAAAGAACCGGCGGGTTGGGACTAATGCAAAGAAACTAAAGGTAGCAGCAAATGCAAGTAAATACCATGCCATTCGTTTCATCGCTGCAATGAGTCCTTCATCTCCAAGAGAAGCGTACGATTGTGACCCAAATAAAAAGGAATAATCGAATTCATAAAAATAGCAAAACATGAACACGGCCATCAGTACAAGAAGTGCAGTCAGTTTCCCTTTGCTTGTTCGGATAAATTCAAAGTGCTGCTTTTTTAAATAAAAGCCAGCTAAAAACATCGGCAAAAAGACAAACGTACGAGATAGGCTGAGCGTATCACTAATGCTGTCCACGTAACCGACAAGTAACGCCATCGATAAACTAACGATCATTGCCCAGTGGAATGGCAGTTTTGAAAAAGGAATGAGTAGTAAGTTCCAAAAGAATAAACTGATTAAAAACCATAAAGACCATTGTGGATCAATCGGATTTAAGTTAGAGATGCTTTGATCCTGTAAGAAATAATAATACACAGAATAGATGACCTGAAAAATCAAATATGGGATGATCAGCTTAACTGCGACTTTTTTCATAAAACCTGGTTTTCTAAAACCTTTGGCAAAGAAGCCAGACACCAATATAAAAGCGGGCATATGGAATGTATAAATAAATTTATATAAGTAGAGTATCCAGTCATTATCATGTATGAATGACCGTAACAAATGACCAAAAACAACTAGAAAAATCAGAAGAAATTTTGCATTATCGAAATAACTGTCTCTCGTTGACGTCATAACATCACCTTTCCTGCTTCATTTCGAACATAAACGTTCTAAGTGCACTGTTCCCTCATTTGCCCCATTTTAAAATACAAATTGGCTCATTTCGCTATTTGATGTGAAATTGTAGAACGGTTGTAAAAGAAGCGTAAGAAAAGAGAATCGTTATACAATCGTGTCATCCAAATGAAACAAATGAAGCAAGCCTCGTGTAAAAAGTTCTCTTTTTTTATGAGTCGAATGAAGGAACAATGAAAATCTTGTAGAAATATTGTAGAGGAATGAGGCTGGAAAAGGAGTGTAAGAGAATGACTGAAACGCTCGATGGCGCGAAAAATATCAGAAAATTAGAAAAAGAGAACGAATATTTGCGAAATGAATTGATACAGCACAAAATGCTGTTAAATAAGACGTTAGATGCCATTTTTATATTTGATCAGCACCTCAACATTATTCAAGCCAATGAAGCGACATGCCGGCTTGTGCAAACACCGAAAGAAGACCTCCTCAATAAATCCGTTCTAGATTTCCTATACGGCATCCCGAAAAACAAAATTGACTGCTCGCTTGAGATTTTTTTTCGAAAAGGAACGTTAAAAAGAGAGATCTCCATTCAACTTGAAAATGGAGAGACAAAATATATTGAATTTGTGGCGGAGCACGACGTGGTGAATCAACAATATATTGTCGTCATGCGTGATATTTCTTCAAAGAAAATATTAGAGCGAGAACGTTCGATGAATGAGCAGCTGTTTAAAGATTTATTTGATCGAGCGATTGACGGTATGGTCATTTTTGATCAGGATGGTTGTATGATTGACGCCAATCACTCTTTTTGCCAGAGCTTTGAACTTCAAAAAACAGATTTAACAGACCGCTACTTAAATGAATTTGTTGAAGAAGAAAACCTTCCAGCGCTCCAGCAGCTCTTAACTTCATTGAAAGAAACAGGGAAAGCAAAGGGAGAACTTCCTGTTACCCTTCAATCTGGGCAGCACAAATTATTCGAACTGACCATCACATCCAATGTGATGAGCGGTTTTTACATGTCCATCATGCGTGATATTACAGAAAAAAGATTAATGGAAGAAAAGCTGCTAAAAAGTGAAGAACGTTTTAGAGAAATATTCGAAAATGCGATGGATGCCATCATCATTTGGGCGGATGATGGAGAAATTGTCAGGGCAAATGAATCAGCCTGCCGAATTTTTGAATTACCGATGCATCAGCTGATTGGCAAGAAACTCATGGATTTTCTAGTCAAATCTGATCGCAGATACCGGCCGACAAGAAGACGGTATATCAGGAATCTTGAAATCAGAGAAGAACTCCTCTTTAGAATGGCGAATGGCCAATTCAAAGAGCTTGAGTTCACCTCTAAGCATGCGGTATTAGAAGGGCAGCACTTAACCATTTTACGGAATGTCAGTGACAGAAAGCGAATGGAAGAGGAGCTGCGAGAAAGTGAGCTCAAATTTCGTAAAGTATTTAATGGCTCTATGGATGGCATTGTTCTTTTCGATAATCAATACCGGATTATAGATGTGAATCCTTCCGCAAGTGAACTGCTTGGCCTCAAAGATGATCACTTAACGGAAATGAACCTTTTTCATATCCTTGCGCCATATCAAATTGAAAATTTGGCGCAGCCAGCTCAGGCGATGTCATTAGACGAGATGGACAATGAAGTTCCATTTGTGCTGAACCATCCAGATCAACGTATTTTGGAGTTTTCTTTTAAACGAAATATTATTCATAACATGAATTTGGCCATCTTTAGAGATGTGACTGAACGCAAGGAATTAGAGGAGCGGGTAAGAAAATCGGATACGCTTCATGTTGTCGGAGAGCTTGCCGCAGGAATTGCTCATGAAATTAGAAATCCAATGACGGCTTTAAAAGGCTTCATTCAGCTGCTCAAAGGAAACATTGAAGGGGAGTATTCGCTCTATTTTAATGTCATCACATCAGAGCTAAAAAGAATCGAATCCATCATTACAGAATTTTTGATTTTAGCGAAACCGCAGGCCATCATCTATGAAGAAAAAAATGTCGTGCAAATTGTCAAAGACACGATGGACCTTCTTCACGCACAGGCCAATCTTGGCAATGTACAAATGCATTTAGATGTGCTGGATGATATTCCGCTCATCTACTGTGAACAAAATCAATTGAAGCAAGTCTTTATTAACATTTTAAAAAATGCGATTGAAGTAATGCCTCAGAAAGGAAATGTATACGTGAGCATTCAAAGGAAGGGGGAGGAGCACATTGTGATTTCTCTTCGTGATGAAGGCTGCGGCATGACAGAGGATAAACTAAAGCGTCTCGGAGAACCATTTTATACAACAAAAGAAAGAGGCACTGGACTTGGGTTAATGGTTAGTTATAAAATTATTGAAGAGCATCAAGGAACCATTGAAGTAGAGAGTGAAGAAGGGGTCGGAACAGTGTTCCATCTCACGCTTCCACTCCGGCAGCAGAAACAAGAAGGGGAGCTTTAATGTGTATTATACAGTCTATACCGCACCAATCGGGGCATTATATATACTAGAGAAAGATGGTGCCATCATTGAAGTGAAGTTTGATGATGAATCGTTTTTGGTCAAAGAACAGAGAGACCATTTTAAACAAGAAGACACGCCTGTATTAAAAGAAGCGAAAAAACAGCTGGATGAATATTTTAAGGGCGATCGGAAAGTGTTCGATCTCCCGCTCAAGCAAGCAGGCTCTCCGTTTCAAGAGCAAGTGTGGGAGGCACTTTCTACTATTCCGTATGGTGAATCAAAGAGCTATGCTGATATTGCAGAAGCGATCGGTAATCCAAAGGCTGTCAGAGCCATTGGACAAGCTAATAGACGCAATGCATTGCCTATTTTTATCCCGTGTCACCGGGTCATTGGAAAAGACAGGACTCTGACTGGTTATGCAGGGACGAAGACAGGGATGAAAGCGATCCTGTTAGAATTAGAAGGCATCCCATTTGTTCAAAAATAAATGAATTGACCTGTTCCAAATGTTTAGTGAGCGACATATCCTTTTATTAAGCTAAAAAAGTTGGTCTAGGGAAAAAGGAGGCTACTAACATGTTATGGGGCAAAAAAGATAAAATGTACGCCGTCACATCACTATGTGTCAAAATGAACGTGTTGACAGAAGAACAGAAAAAAGAAATATTAGCAAAAACGAACGAAACAAAAAAGCGCGGTGCTCTTAAATGATAAGAACCCGCGCTTTTGTTTGATTAAAGTGACACGCTTTCAGTGAATAGTGCATCAATCTCTTCTGTATAGTTGGAAGTGATAATGCCTTTTTCTGTAATGATTCCGGAAATGAGGTGGTGAGGAGTGACATCAAAGGCAGGGTTAAATACCTGCACGTCAGGAGGCGCAATTTGGATGCCGTTTAATTCCTTTACTTCCTGTGGGTCGCGTTCTTCAATCGGAATATCTGATCCATCCTTAGTTGACACATCAAAGGTCGAAAGAGGCGCTGCCACAAAAAATGGAATTTGAAAGTGTTTAGCTAAAATAGCCAGACTTAACGTTCCAATTTTATTTGCTGTATCACCGTTTCTAGCGATTCGATCAGCACCAACAATCACGGCAGAAATTTGTTTTTCTTTCATCGTATGGGCTGCCATATTATCCGTGATAAGCGTCACATCTACGCCGCCCTGCATCAATTCCCATGTCGTCAGACGAGCGCCTTGCAGGACAGGACGTGTTTCACATGCGTAAATGTGAAGATCGAGGTTTTTCTTTTTCGCTAAATAAAAGGGTGCAAGCGCTGTTCCGTACCGGCTTGTGGCAATGGAGCCTGCGTTGCAAATGGTCATAATTCGATCACCAGATTTAAAGAGCTGAAGAGCATTTTGACCGATTTGCCGGCATGTTTCTTCATCTTCGATTTGAATTTGAATGGCTTCATGGACAAGATCAGTTTTGGCTGCATTCACCGAAGCAGCACGCTCAATGCGCTGATAAAGCCGGTCTAATGCCCAGGCAAGATTCACAGCGGTTGGACGAGCACTGTTTAAATATTCTTTCAGGCGAGCGACTTCTCGCTTAAAGAGATCAATGTCTTCTGTATCAATCTCTTGTGCACTGAGTGCGAGCCCAAAAGCCGCTGTAATGCCAATAGCAGGTGCTCCGCGCACTTTTAGCGTCACAATGGCATCATACACATCTTCTTTTGTATATAAATGCTCAAACACGGTTTCAGCGGGTAATTTTTGCTGATTCAAAATGTTGATACGGTTTTCTTCCCATTCGACGGAACGGGGAACTTCAAATTCTTTAGACAAAACTCGTCACTCCTTTACAGTTTGCTGGAATAATGCGACGAGGTCAGACGCTGTTTCCACTGCTTGATATTGTTTGATGAATGTTTTTCCTAGTGTAAGTGCTGCTTTTTTCTGCTGAAGCCTTCTAGAATGTGATGGAATCGCATCGAGATCAGCCGCATGTGCAAGACCGATGGTTCGGCGAACAAGCTCACAGCCAGCAAAGCCGGTGGCTTCTTTTAAAATACGGTCAAACGTTGTTTCTAAAAAGCTGTCCGATACACTAAACGCTTCAATACTGTCTTCTTTCCATGCTTTTGTGAACACTTCTTTGAATGTTGCCCACACATTGACGACATGATCAAAAAGGTGCTGCTGATCCTGCTCATTCTCATGAGATAAAGCATTTATGAACAGATTGGCAATAAAGTGACCGATATCGAATCCGAAAGGACCGTAAAAAGCGAACTCTGGATCAATGATTTTCGTTTCCGTTTCGTTTGCAAAAATACTGCCTGTATGAAGATCTCCATGTACCAGTGTTTCAGCAGAGGTTAAGAAGATCCGTTTCAATTCGGCTGCTTTTGCTTGCAGTTCAAGATCAGCCCATAGTGCTTGTGCCTCTTCTCTTAATTCCTCTTCGAAGTCATTCGTTTCGCTGTCAAAGAAAGGATCTGTGAAGACGAGTTTTTCTGTAATGTCACAAAGATCAGGGTTCGTAAACTGTTTCACGAATTGTTTTTTGATTTTAGGATTTGTGGCAAAGTCAGACGTGTAAAATAGTGTTTTGCCTAAAAATTCTCCGACATGATCTGATAAATACGGATAATGTTTTCCGGCAATTAGCCCTTTTCTGACGATTTCAAGGTGTGATAGATCCTCCATTGCCGTCACTGCAAGAGCTGTATCCGAATAATAGACGGCTGGTACAAGATGAGGTGCATACTCTGATTGCTTGATGAGTGCTGCACTTTCAATTCTTGCACGATCTAATGTCAGCGGCCAGCTTTCTCCAACGACTTTTGCGTAAGGAAGGGCCTGTTTGATAATCAGTCCTTTTGCTTGTTTGTGATCATAAATATGAAAGACGTAATTTAAATTTCCGTCACCGATTTCAGTGCATGTTAAATGACTGCTCTCCTGAATCAATCCAAGTCTAATGGCAAGTGCAACTGCCGAACTCTCTGTTAATTCTTCATATGATGCCGTAAGTGTAACCAATTGCTTCCCCTCCAAATCATATAAAAAAGCCTCTTTCTCCTGAGAGAAAGAGGCTTGATGGCGTGTATGCTCGAAGCCTCTCTTATCTCTCAGCACATACGTCTGATGGAATTAGCACCGTGCCCTATAAGACAATGAATTGTCTTGGCGCTGTTCTTGCTGCGCCCCACTTCACAGTGGTATTAACGGTCGGTTGCTGTTGGGGTCAAAAGGCCAAATCCCTCGCCCAACTCTCGATAAGAGAAATCAATATGTAATTGTTTCATGTCTGCTTGCATTTCTTAATTCTAGATATTATCAGAGCTGCAGTTCACATGTCAATCTTTTTTCAAAATTGCTTTACAATTCATAAAACAATCCATTACAGTGATTGTATTGTCACGTAACTTGAATAGAAGGTGAAAAAATGGAATTCCAGCAATCAGATGTATTGAAACATTTACCGAAACAATTTTTTGCGTCGCTTGTACAAAAAGTACAGAAAAAAGTGCAGGAAGGGGCAGATGTGATTAATTTAGGTCAAGGAAATCCTGATCAGCCCACTCCTCCACATATTGTGAAAGCGATGCAGGAAGCGGTAGCAAAACCTGAAAATCATCAATACTCCTCATTCCGCGGGACAGCGAAACTAAAAAAAGCTGCAGCTGCTTTTTATGAAAGAGAATATGGCGTCACGCTTGACCCAAAGACAGAGATTGCCATCTTATTTGGAGGGAAAGCGGGACTAGTCGAGCTGCCGCAATGTTTACTGAATCCAGGTGATACGCTGCTTGTTCCAGACCCAGGATATCCTGATTACTGGTCAGGCGCTGTGCTTGCCGGAGCTCATATGGTCACAATGCCTCTTCTTGAACAAAATGACTTTTTGCCTGACTACCACCAACTGTCTGATGAAGATAAGGATCAAGCAAAATTGATGTACTTAAATTACCCAAATAATCCGACTGGTGCGACTGCAACCCGGACATTTTTTGAAGATACTGTTGCGTTTGCGAGTGAAAATAAGATGTGTGTTGTCCATGATTTTGCATATGGCGGCATAGGATTTGATGGCGAAAAGCCCCTCAGTTTCCTGCAAATAGACGGAGCAAAAGAGACAGGTATTGAAATCTATACATTGTCCAAAACGTATAATATGGCTGGCTGGAGAGTCGGTTTTGCAGCAGGGAATGCCTCTGTTATCGAAGCCATTGAGCTTTATCAGGATCACCTGTTTGTGTCACTGTTTAAAGCAACTCAAGATGCAGCAGCAGAAGCACTTTTAAGCGATCAAACGTGCGTCCAAGTACAAAATGATCGGTACGAAAAAAGACGAAACACTTGGATTGCTGCATGCAAAGAGATTGGCTGGGACGTCAGTGCGCCAAAGGGCTCGTTTTTTGCTTGGTTAAAGGTGCCTGAAGGGTATACATCGGAAACTTTTTCTGATGTATTATTAGAAAAAGCACATGTTGTTGTGGCACCCGGGAATGGCTTTGGTGCTCACGGTGAAGGCTACGTCAGAATCGGACTTTTAACAAGTGAGGAGCGACTAAAGGAAGCCGCTGATCGTATCGCTGCCTTGCAGTTATTTGAAAAAAAGCCATTGACAACGTAAAAAAATGGTGCGATAATTCAGGCAATATTTAAGAAAATTGAATATTCTTATCAAGAGTAGGCAGAGGGACTAGCCCAATGAAGCCCGGCAACCGACTTCCATGAAGCACGGTGCTAATTCTTGCAGCAAGCGCTGAGAGATAAGATTCGGATGAATGAGACGAAACCTCTTTAACGCGCTGATCAAGCACTTAAAGAGGTTTTTTATTGACCATATACAGGACGCAATCGAAAGGGGATTCCTAGTGAGTGAACTACTGGCAACATACGTACTAACACATCGAGAGGATGAACAAATAGACCGAAAAGCAGAGCAGATCGCACTTGGGTTAACGGTCGGGTCATGGACGGACTTGCCGCAGCTCAAAAAGGAGCAGCTGAAAAAACATAAAGGCCGTGTGGTGAGCGTAAAAGATCAGTCTCCCGCAAATGGTGGTCTGTATCAATCAGAGGTGACCATTGCTTATCCTGAGGCAAACTTTTCAGCTGATATACCAGCGGTGTTGACGACGATTTTTGGTAAACTTTCACTGGATGGAAAAGTAAAGCTAGTCGATATCGAATTTTCGGAAAGGTTTAAACGCTGTCTGCCAGGACCGGTATTTGGCATTGAGGGGATACGAAAGAAAGTAGGCGTGTTTGATCGGCCACTATTGATGAGTATATTTAAAGGCGTGATCGGCCGTGATATGGAGGATTTAAAAGAACAGCTCCGCTTACAGGCTTTAGGTGGAGTAGACTTCATCAAAGATGATGAGATTTTATTTGAAAGCCCATTAGCGCCTTTTGAAGATCGAATCAAGGAAGGAAAAAAGATATTAAAAGAAACATATGAAGAGACAGAACATCGCACGCTTTATGCTGTTAATTTAACTGGTAGAACTTTTGATTTGAAAGATAGAGCAAGAAAGGCAGCCGAACTCGGGGCTGATGCGCTTTTATTCAACGTTTTTGCCTATGGACTTGATGTCATGCAAAGCTTGGCTGAAGATCCAGAGATCCCATTGCCGATCATGGCACATCCGGCAGTGAGCGGTGCAATGACATCCTCTCCAGACTATGGATTCTCGCATTCCCTTCTTTTAGGCAAATTAAATCGATATGCTGGCGCTGATTTAAGTCTTTTTCCCTCTCCTTATGGATCAGTCGCCCTTCCGAAAAAAGATGCCATGGGCATTTTCGAAGCATGTGTGAAAGAGGATACAGTTCAACAAACATTTCCTGTTCCTTCAGCAGGCATTCACCCGGGTATGGTGCCGATCTTAATCAAAGATTTTGGACTTGATCATGTCATTAATGCAGGCGGGGGAATTCACGGACATCCGCGGGGAGCAATCGGAGGAGGGAAAGCCTTTCGTTCAATCATTGATGCGGTGGTCAAAAAAGAGTCTATCGAAGAAAAAGCATCAACTTGTCAAGACTTACAAGCAGCACTTGATCTTTGGGGAAGGGTAGCAGAATAAATGAAAAAACCAATTGTATGTTGTGATTTTGATGGCACGATTACGAAAAATGATAATATCATTCGCATCATGAAGCAGTTTGCTCCAAAAGAATGGACGAAATGGAAGGATGGTGTTCTAGCAAAAGAGATCACGATCCAAGAAGGCGTCGGACAGATGTTTCAGTTACTGACGAGTGATCAGAAAGAAGCCATTCGGTCATTTATTTTAGAGGATACAGAGATTCGTGAAGGATTTGAACAGTTTGTCGATGATGTCAAAAAAGCAGACATTCCTTTCTATGTACTCAGCGGCGGTATGGACTTTTTTGTCTATCCCATCCTTGAAGGGATTGTCGAACAAGAGAATATTTATTGTAACCATGCATCATTTAAAGAAGACCATATTCAAATTGAATGGCCGCATGCCTGTGATTCAGAATGCCAAAATGGCTGTGGCTGCTGCAAGCCTTCCATTATTCGAGAGCTGACGCAGGAAGATGATTTTATTATCATGATTGGTGATTCAGTGACTGATATTGAGGCAGCGAAACATGCGGATCTCACGTTTGCACGTGATTATTTACTGAACGAATGTAAAGAGCTAGGGCTCGTACATAAAGAGTATGAAACATTTGTTGATCTAAAAGCGCAATTTGATCAAATAAAGGAAGTGAAGGAATGGCAGACGAGAAGAGTAAACGCTGGAAGGAACTAGCAGACGTCAAACGTGAATTGGCACAAAGAGACTGGTTTTACGGAACGAGCGGCAATTTATCGATAAAAGTGTCGGATGATCCCATCACGTTTTTGGTGACGGCAAGCGGCAAAGATAAACGAAAAGAAACCGACGAAGATTTTGTTCTTGTTGATGCAGCAGGTCAGCCGGTTCATCCGAATCAGCCGCTCAGGCCATCAGCTGAAACACTGCTTCACACATACGTTTATGAGCGGACGAAAGCAGGATGTTGTCTTCACGTCCACACGATCGATAACAATGTCATTTCTGAGCTGTATGGCGATAAAGGAGAAATTCGTTTTAAAGGCAACGAAATCATCAAAGCGCTTGGTTATTGGGAAGAGGATGCAGAAGTTGCTGTTCCTATTATTGAAAACCCAGCTCATATTCCGCACCTTGCAGAGCAATTTGCAGTGCACCTGACGGACGATGCTGGTGCTGTACTCATTCGTAATCATGGCATCACCGTTTGGGGGAAAACCGCATTTGAAGCCAAACGAGTCTTAGAGGCTTATGAATTTTTATTTACCTATCATTTGAAAGTAGCGCTTTATCAAAAGCAGCTTGTTAAATAAAAAGGAGGAAACACACATGGCGACCATTTACATTCATAATGAAGAGAACACGTTACTTGAGAACGAACAAGAGGTCCAGGCGTATTTAGAACAGCAAGGGGTCATTTATGAACATTGGGATATTGAAAAACTACCAAAACAGTTATCAGAAAAGTACGATTTAACAGATGATGAAAAGGAAGAAATTTTAACTGTGTTTCAAGAGGAAATAAAGAGTATTTCCGAGCGAAGAGGATACAAAGCGCAGGATGTGATTTCATTATCAAATGCGACTCCTAATCTGGATGAACTGCTTCAAAACTTTAAACGTGAGCATCATCATACGGATGATGAAGTCAGATTTATCGTGAGCGGTCATGGAATCTTTGCCATTCAAGGCAAAGACGGCGTCTTTTTTGATGTGAGACTGAATCCAGGTGATTTAATTTCTGTGCCCCCGAATATTCGTCACTACTTTACACTTCAAGAAGATCGTCAAGTCGTCGCCGTTCGCATATTTGTCACAACTGAGGGCTGGGTGCCAATTTACGAAGAAGAAACGGTTTAATAGTGGGAGCTGATCATTTCGCATGAGGCGGAAGATCAGCTTTTTTTTAGGAAAATAGACATAAAATGAGAGAGAAAATAGTTGATTTTGGTCTTCTGCATAGGATAAAATTCTGTTTAATCAATGTGTCAGTCCTGTCCAATTTTGAAGTTTACCCCCAGAATTCATTGGGTAAAAGGTCTTTAGGCTGTAAAAAATTAAATAAAATAAGCATATTTAATTTAATTTACAAATAAAGTATAATTTTGGTGTCGGATCATTTAGAGCGTAGACAGACGAATTCATAGCGGGAGCTGAGATCATGAATATTTATGTACGGAAAGAACAGCTATTAATGTCAATTGATGAAAAGAGAAGACAAATGGTAGAAGCTGCTCAAGTAGAAGGCTATACAGGTGAGACGACAATTAAATATAGTCAAGAACTGGACAACCTGATGAATGAGTATCAGTATCTTCTTTTTCATGAACAACAATCTGTTGCTTCCTTTCATGATCTTGTATCACAAATGAGTCTCCTTTCTGTCAATCGTCCTTCTTATTGACATCAAAAAACCGGTCTTGCCATTAGCAAAACCGGATGAATGCTTCAGCTATTAGTGTGCAGAAGGGAGCATGATGATCACGGTTGTTCCTTTATTCACTTCGCTCTCGATATCGATTGTCCCCCCATACATCGAAATGATTCGTTTACACACAACAAGCCCAAGACCTGTTCCTTTTTCCTTCGACGTAATAAAAGGGAGGAAGATATGTTTCAGCATCTCTTCTGGTATACCTTCACCTGTATCTTTCACTTTTATGATGACCTGTTCTTTTTCAGCCTCAATGACAATCTTCAAATGACCGCCATTTGGCATCGCTTCTAACGAGTTTTTCGCTACATTCAATACCACTTGTTTAATGTGATCCTTCGTGCAATACACGCCAACATCTTGAATGGTATTGATTTGCAAATCAACCTCGACATTATAAAGATTCGCCTCAGAAAATACAATTGGCATGATCTCACTCACAATTTCTTTCACAGAATTATTTTGCCACTTTTCAGCCGTTGGTTTTCCAAGCACAAGAAACTCACTGACGATTTGGTTAATCCGTTTAATTTCTTCCTCGATGACAGAAAAATAAAGCTGATCCTCTTCTGAACGATACTTCTTTTGCAAAAGTTGAATAAACCCGCTAATGCCTGTTAATGGATTGCGAATTTCATGAGCTGTACTTGCCGCAAGTGTTCCAATGAGTTCAAGCTTTTGTGCTTCATTTTGGTGGCGTTCCTGCTGGGTTTGTCGTCTTAAAATGATATATTGGACGAGTGTGAATAAGATATTTAAGAGAATAAATGCACTGGATAAAGGAAACAGCATCACAGACAGTACTTCACTTGTTGTCGCACGCTGCGGAAAAACCTCCAGCTTCCAGCTGTTTTCATCTAAATATGTAGACACGGTGCTATCACTTTCAGATGCTGGCTGTGGACCACTTGTAAACACAACGTCTCCATTTTGATTCAGCATCTTAAAATGAAGCTCTGGGTTTAATACATTCATAATATTTCTTAAATAATCAATTTGAATCGCAGCGACTAGCACATCCGTGACTTCGTCGTTCTCATTCAAAACAGGGACACAAATGGAGAGAATCCGCTGCTTAGTAATGCGGCTTACATAGTTATCTGTGATGACGGTCTGTTTTGTGACTTGAATACGTTTAAAGTAATCTCTAAATGACAGGTTGATTTTTTCTTTTAATGGTGTGGTGCTGGCTGTGACATTTCCTTTTTGGTCTAGGAGATACAGGCCTGAAAAACGAGGTTCTTGTTTATAGATTTTCTCTAGGATGTTTTGTACTCTTTTCGTTTCAAGCGGCTGGTCAAATCCCATGGCAAGGGAAGTTAATCTTGCTTCTGTTTCACTGATTAAATAATTCATTTGGTTTTTGTGAATATTTAACATAAGTGTAGCGGTTTGTTTGTTTTTTACATCAATTTTCTCAGTTTCTTTTTCGTAGATAAAATAACTAATGATGAGGGTTGGAATCACGACCAAAATAAGGTAAAGCTTGATCTTCTTCCAAAACCCTTTCAGTATACTCATGATTCATCGCTCCAACGTATTACCTAATAGACTTATTATAGCATTGAACCTATCTTTATTACGATGACTTGTGAGATTTTTAAAAAATTAGGTGATTCGTTCTGGTCTCTTTTTCATGCTAAAAATGGTTCAACATGTTGACATTTTACTTATTGTTTATTAATGTCACATTAGTGGGTTGCATTTCATAAAGGATGATAAAAAATGGAAAATCATAATGTTGAGAAATCTTTGAAATTATTTATTGTACTATCACGTGCCTATCGCTCCATTAATCACCACATGAACAAACATATTGTGAAGCACGGTCTGAATCCAACTGAATTTGCTGTATTAGAATTGCTGTATCATAAAGGTGATCAGCCGCTTCAGCAAATAGGTGATAAGATCTTACTCGCAAGCGGAAGCATCACGTATGTGGTTGATAAATTGGAGAAAAAAGAACTCCTTAGCCGGAAAGCTTGTGCAGAAGACCGCAGAGTGACATTTGCACATATTACGGAGCAGGGAAGAGCTTTACTTGATGACATCTTCCCAGATCATGCAAAAGAGATTCACGAGATGATCAGTGTGCTTAGTGAAGAGGAGAAGGATGCCTGCATCGATATGCTCAAACATGTAGGACTGCGTGCCAAGCATTTATATGATCATAAAGAATAAACACATAAAAAAGGAAGCCGCTGGCTTCCTTTTTAGTATGTAGACTAATCCTCGCATATGGTGTCAGTCCTACGCACCGATAAACGACAAGCGCTTTCAATCGCGCTCATAAAAAAGACAAAGGACTAAAATAAACATCATTTTAGCCCTTTGTCATGATCTGAAAGGAAGCTGCTGGCTTCCTATTTATTTTGCTTTTTTCTCAATTGGCAAAATAAGAACTTCGACGCGTCTGTTTTTACTTCTGCCTTCTGCGGTATCGTTAGAGGCAATCGGTTTAAATTCACCGTAACCTTTTGTGCTAAAGTTCTCTTGGTCTAGGTTGCTGTTTTCAAGGAGAATATTTAAAAAGTTGACCGCACGAATGGCGCTTAAATACCAGTTGGATTCAAATTCAGAATTCCGAATCGGAACGTTATCTGTATGTCCGCTAATGACGATATCACGAGCAGGGTTAATGACGAGCAGCTTGGATATTTCTTTGGCTAACGGAACATCCTGCGAGCGGATCACCGCTCGCCCAGAATCAAAGAAGATGCTGTCTTCAATTGTAATAAGCAGACCTTCATCCGTCAGCTTTGTTTCAAGCTTCGAACCAAGTTTTTTATCCGCAATGAATGAATCTACTTGCTTTTTAACCTTTGTTAAAACCGCTTGGTCACGAGCTTTCGCTTTTGCTTCTTCTTCTTCATCTTCTGCGGATTTTTTGGTTTGATTGCTGTTTTCTGTTTCCTCGGTGCTCTGCATGCTTGATTGGTCCATTACGCCAGTGCCGCCAGTAAAGACAACATTAAACGATTTAGCCATCTGTTCATATTTTGCCGCATCAATGGAGCTAGATGCAAACAGCACAATGAAGAGGGCGAGAAGAAGCGTAAGAAGATCGGCGTAAGGGATCAGCCAAGACTCATCTACATGGTCTTCATGATCATGGTTTTTACGTTTCCTAGCCATTCTGTTTTTCTCCTTCTTCAATGACAAGATTTGCACGTTCTTTTGCTGGTAAGTACATCAGAAGTTTTTGCTCAATGACCTTTGGAGACTGGCCTTCAAGGACAGAAAGAATCCCTTCAATCATAATGAGACGAAGCTTTACTTCTTCCTTTGATTTACGCTTCAGCTTGTTGGCAAATGGATGCCACAACACATACCCTGTAAAAATCCCAAGCAGTGTGGCGACGAAGGCAGCACTGATCGCATGTCCAAGTGCTTCAATGTCTCCCATGTTTGCAAGTGCGGCAATAAGTCCGACAACGGCACCAAGTACCCCTAGAGTCGGAGCGTATGTACCAGCTTGTGTAAAGATTAATGCGCCTGACTGATGTCTCTCCGACATGGCATCGACTTCTTCTGTTAAGACGTCGCGAATAAATTCAGCACTTTGACCGTCAACTGCCATGCTTAAGCCGTTCTTTAGAAAATCGTCATCGACTTCCTCAAGATTTGCCTCTAATGCCAAAAGACCTTCACGACGAGCAATTTGTGCCCAGTTTGAAAATAGAGGAATCATTTCTTGTATCGTTGGAAGCTTGCTATCTTTGAAAATTTTGCCGAATAATTTTGGTGTTTTCTTAATTTCACTAGATGGGAAGGCAATGACAACAGCTGAAATTGTCCCAACCACAATGATCAATATAGCCGCCGGGTTGATAAGAGCGGTTAGACTCACACCTTTCAAAACCATACCGACACTCAGTGCAATAAATGCTAAAATAATACCAATTAACGATGTTTTGTCCATTATCTCACCAAATCCTTTAACTATCTTTTTCTATAGTTAATATCGGTGTCTTCTAGAAGGGTTTTAGTCAGAATATAAAATTAAGACAGTTTATGTGAAGAAATTTTGACGAAAGCGCTTTCTGAAAGCCGTAAAAAAAGAAACTCCCTCATATAAAAGGGAGTTTTCAGCGTGTAGACAAACCCTCGCATTCTTTGTCAGTCCTGCGCTCTGGTGCTCACGAATGCCAAATTCGCTCCGCGCCAGTACTCGTCCTTCCTAAGGCTGCAAAGGTTTTCTATCACGCTGAAAAGAAGACAAAGGGCTAAAATCAAGTTCATTTTAGCCCTTTGTCAACAATCTGGAAACTTCATCTTTTTTGAGCTGTTTCATCTAAGAGCAATTCTTTTAATTTTTCTTCATGTATGATTTTGATCAAATCGTAGTTCCAATTGATCATGTGATCCATGTGATCCACCTCTTTTTCTTTTATCGTAAAGGAAAAGAGGCGGGGGAGCGTCGGCGCTCAGATGGAATTTAGACACTGCCACATGATGGAGCTGAAGATCCTCCTTAGGATGTACTTAGCTCTTTTTCACAACAATTTCGTCATGTTCAACATCGACTGTAAATCCAGTAAGTTGTTCTTCTTCAAGCAAGATGTCCGTCATTTGATCCTCAACATGCTCTTGAATCGTTCTTCGTAACGGACGAGCCCCAAATGCTGGATGATAACCAAGTTCAGCGATTTTTTCTTTCGCTTCGTTTGTGACGTGAACAGTTAGATTTTGTTCTTTTAACTGCTCTGACAAATCTTTGAGCAGAAGATCCACAATTTTGACTAAATCGTCTTTATCTAATGAATCAAACTGAATGATGCTGTCAAAACGGTTCAAGAATTCCGGTTTGAAATAAGCGCTCAGTGAATCAATCAATGATTGTTCTTCGATGGCTTCTTCTTGTTCAGACTGGAACCCGACTTTGACCGCTTTTTTATCTGTGCTGCCAGCGTTACTTGTCATAATGATGACTGTGTCTTTAAAGCTGACGGTTCTGCCTTGGCTGTCTGTTAGCCGGCCATCTTCCATGATTTGAAGGAACATATGCTGGACATCAGGGTGCGCTTTTTCGATTTCATCGAGCAAAATGATGCTGTATGGTTTTCTGCGAACCTTTTCCGTGAGCTGTCCGGCTTCATCATGTCCAACGTAACCAGGAGGAGAACCGATGATTTTGGACACGGAATGTTTCTCCATGTACTCACTCATATCTAAACGAATGATCGCTTCTTTTGAGCCAAATAATTCTTCCGCTAATGTTTTAGACAATTCGGTTTTCCCGACGCCTGTTGGCCCAACGAAAAGGAAGGAGCCAGTTGGTCTATGTTTTGATTTTAAGCCGGCTCTGCTTCTTTTTACGGCTTTCGCCACTTTTTCAACCGCATGTTCCTGACCAATGACGCGGGCTTTTAAGCGGACATCAATTTCTTTCATTTTTGTTTGTTCGTCTGCTTGTAGTTTGCCGACAGGGATACCTGTTTTTTGTTCTACAATCGACTGAATGTCCTCAGCTGTGACGACATGTTCTTTGTCATTTGTTTTGTTTTGCAATCTCGCTTCAATCGCTTCTTCTTCGTCTCGAAGCTTCGCTGCTTTTTCATAGCGTTCTTCATTTAAAGCAGCTTGTTTTTCAGCGGCAATTTGCGCAAGACGGTTTGTTAATTCATCTTCACTTACTGCATCAATGGAGAGATTCGCTTTTGAACCTGCTTCATCCATTAAATCAATGGCTTTATCTGGCAAGTGGCGGTCTTGAATATACCGCGAAGATAATTGAACACACGCTTTAATGGCTTCGTCAGAATAGGTGACGCCATGATAGGCTTCATACTTATCCTGAATGCCTTTTAAGATCTCGAATGCTTCATCCTGTGTTGGCTCATCAACGATGACAGGCTGGAACCTGCGTTCAAGGGCAGCATCTTTTTCAATCTGACGATACTCTTTTAATGTTGTCGCACCTACTAGCTGCAGTTCCCCTCGAGCTAAAGCTGGTTTCAAAATGTTTCCGGCATCCATTGACCCTTCGGCAGAGCCTGCGCCTACAAGAAGATGAATTTCATCAACGAATAAGATGATATTTTTACGGCTTTGCAATTCTTTAATTAATTGCTTCATCCGTTCTTCAAATTGACCACGTACACCTGTGTTTGCCACAAGTGAAGAGACATCTAATAAATAAACTTGTTTGTTCTTTAATTTATTTGGTACATCTCCATTTGCAATTTTTAGTGCTAGTCCTTCGGCTATGGCCGTTTTACCAACACCAGGTTCACCAATGAGGACAGGATTGTTTTTATTTCTTCTATTTAAAATCTCAATGACTCTTGTGACTTCTTCATCACGGCCAATGACAGGATCGATTAAACCAGCATGTGCGCCATCCGTTAAGTTCCGGCCAAGCTCATCGAGTAAGCCTTTTTGTTTAGGCCGCTCTTGGCTCGTCGCATGTCCTGCTTGCTCAGAGAAGAATGAACCGCCTCCGAAAAGGTTAGGACCCATTTTCATTTTTGACTGTTCCATCAAAGAGGTATAGCAGTCTTCACATAAAACCATTTGGCTACGGGACGAATTTACTTGCATATTCAGGCGAATCGTTGCTTCATTTACTTGACAATGTTGACAACGCATGAGCCATGACCTCCTTAAAATAAAGTTTGACTTTATTTGACCAATGAATGTTAAATAAAATGGTCTGTTGTTTGACCATCTTTGACTATAGTATACTCTGACCTATTTTGACTTTCAACTGTTTTGCTCATCGCTGAATGAAAAAGCCTTTTTTGCATTTAATCATGGTTTGTCCTTCTTTTCAAGGAACTTGTCTCATAGGATAAAAAAGAGACAATCGAAAGTGATGGGTGCGGAGGGGTCATATGAAACGTTCAAATGAATCCGCTTTTCAGCTTGCCTTTGTATATGTAGGAACAGTGGTTGGAGCTGGGTTTGCGACAGGAAAAGAAATCGTAGAATTTTTTGTTCGTTTTGGCTGGATTGGATTGATCGGGATTTTGATTAGCGGTGTTATTTTTACCGGCCTTGGCGCAAAAATGATGCTGATTTCCAAACGAATTGAAGCGGAGTCTTATCAAGATATGAATCGGTTTTTATTTGGAGCTGCTGCGAGTCGATATATTAACATCGTCATGTTTTTTATATTACTAGGTGTGACGTCAGTGATGATTTCTGGAGCAGGCGCTATTTTTGAAGAACAACTTGGCATCTCAAAAGAATATGGTATTTTTTTAACGATTATTTTAAGTGTCATTGTCCTTTTTAAAGGGTCAAAAGGGTTATTTGGTGTCAATGTACTTGTCGTTCCAATGCTGATTTTCTTTTCGCTGATTGTGTTTCTAGACTCATTTGTGTTTAGTAGCGGTGAAAGCCACGTTCTGGGGCTGCAAATGGGAGAGGGCGAATGGATGTTGTCTGCGATTTCATATGGTGCATTTAATTTAGCGCTGTCTCAAGCCGTATTAGTGCCGGTCGCAAACGAAATGACATCCGAAGCCGTTATAAAAAAGGGAGCGGTGCTTGGAGGTCTGATGTTGACACTCATTCTGCTCGCCTGCTTTTTATCCCTTTCTTCATTAGATATGCTGGAGGCGTATGATATTCCGATGGCCCAAGTGGTGTATCAAGTCGCAAACTCTATTCATCTCATCTATTTATTCGTGATCTTTGGTGAAGTCTTTACATCCGTTATAGGGAATTTATACGGTCTCGAAAGACAGGTGAGGGCGTATATCCGATTGAACAGTATGTATACGATATCCTTTATTCTGCTTTGCTGTTATGTCATCAGTAAAATTGGATACGGCACACTCATTTCAACGGTTTACCCTGTTTTTGGCTATGTCAGTATCTTTTTTATCCTCTTTCTTTGTCTGAAAAAAGTGCCTGCATCACGTGATAAGTAAAGAAGGGATAGCTTGTACACCAATTATGTGGTACACTATCCTCTGTGAAAATTGAACAAAAATCCGTGAAAACGGGAGAGGTTCTAGCAAAACCCTCTATAAAAAACTAAGGACTTGCCGTATCCTTGGATGTGGCATTTTTTATTTTTTATGGCTGGGACACCTCATACACATGTAAAGGTGTCTTTTCTTTTGAGAAAATAGGGGTTTTCATGAACCTTTCAGATGCAGCTTTGTGCAGTGGTACGGGTCTGCAAAAGGAGGAAAAGGAAAAATGAAAAATGAAAAAGCGGTCGTTGTCTTTAGCGGGGGACAGGACAGTACAACATGTTTACTATGGGCACTTCAACAATTTAAAGAGGTTGAAACGGTAACCTTTCATTATAATCAGCGTCATCAAGAAGAAATTGATGTCGCCAAAAGAATTGCTGACAAGCTAGGTGTGAAAAATCATCTATTAGATATGTCTCTTTTAAATCAGCTTGCACCCAATGCCTTAACAAGAGATGACATTGATATTGAAGAAAAAGAAGGAGAACTGCCTTCCACATTTGTTCCGGGGAGAAACTTAGTTTTCTTATCCTTTGCATCCATTCTTGCGTATCAAATTGGAGCACGTCATATTATCACGGGTGTGTGTGAGACAGACTTTAGCGGCTACCCAGATTGTCGAGATGAGTTTGTGAAATCTTGTAACGTCACCGTGAATTTGGCAATGGAAAAACCATTTGTCATCCATACGCCGCTCATGTGGCTGAATAAAGCTGAAACGTGGAAGCTGGCTGATGAACTGAATGCGCTAGATTTTGTGAAAAATGAAACGCTCACTTGCTATAATGGCATCATTTCTGATGGCTGCGGGGAATGTCCTGCATGTAAGCTTCGGAAAAATGGCTATGACACGTATATGGACATGAAGGAGGCAAACTAAATGCTTTCTCAAATCTATCCACAGACGAATCATCCATTTTCGTTTGAATTAAATAAAGATATGAATGTATCGGCAGCCCATTTTATCCCGAGAGAAGATGCTGGCGCTTGTAGCCGCGTACATGGTCATACGTATACAATTAACATTACAATTGCAGGAGATCATCTAGATGATTCAGGTTTCCTTGTGAATTTTAGCACGCTAAAAAAACTCATTCATGGACAGTACGACCATACACTGCTCAATGATCATGAAGAATTCTCATCAAATGATCCATACGCGATGCCAACCACTGAGGTTGTCGCAAAGACTGTGTATGATAAAGTGGCCGCATATTTAACGACTTTAGCGAACAAGCCGACATGTGTTCAAGTTTTTGTCAGAGAGACACCAACAAGCTACTGCATTTACCGTCCGAAACGAGTTGAGCTCAATGACTAAAGCGATTCCTGTCTTAGAAATCTTTGGTCCAACCATTCAAGGAGAAGGAATGGTCATTGGCCAAAAAACCATGTTTGTCAGAACGGCTGGCTGTGACTACTCTTGCAGCTGGTGTGATTCATCTTTTACATGGGATGGATCAGCTAAGCATGATATTCAGTGGCTTCAGGCAGAGGATATTGTAAAAGAGCTGAAGAGAATAGGTGGAAAGGCATTTTCTCATGTCACCATTTCAGGTGGGAATCCTGCGCTTTTAAAACAAATGGAATCACTTATTGATTTATTGCATGAAGAAGGAATTGATACGGCGCTTGAAACGCAGGGAACGATGTATCAAGATTGGTTTTTGAAGATAGATGATTTAACCATTTCTCCAAAGCCACCAAGTTCTAATATGAAAACCGATTTCACGAAACTAACGCGTATCATAGATGAATTGAAAAATGGAAACAGGTTGCATCATGCAAGCCTGAAGGTCGTGATCTTTGATGATCTTGATCTAGCCTATGCAAAGGATGTTCATGCGAAATACCCAGAACTCCCCTTTTATTTGCAGGTGGGAAATGATGATACAACAACAGCTGATGATGCGTACTTATTAACGCACTTATTAAAGAAATACGAAATGCTTGTAGATCAAGTAGCGCAAGATCCTGATTTGAATCGTGTGAGAGTCCTACCACAGCTGCACACGCTATTGTGGGGAAATAAACGAGGCGTATAGAAAGGAAGAGACAAAATGACGACAAGAAAACCAGAAGAATTAGAAGGTGTCACTTTACTAGGAAACCAGGGGACGAATTACTTGTTTGACTATGCACCACAAGTGCTTGAAACGTTCCCGAATAAACATACGAATAGAGATTATTTTGTGAAATTCAACTGCCCAGAATTCACATCACTTTGCCCGCAAACAGGGCAGCCAGATTTTGCGACCGTGTATATCAGCTACATCCCAAATGAAATCATGGTCGAAAGTAAATCATTAAAATTATATTTGTTCAGCTTCCGTAACCACGGTGACTTCCATGAGGATTGTATGAATATTATCATGAACGACCTCATTGAATTAATGGACCCAAGATATATTGAAGTATGGGGCAAATTTACACCAAGAGGCGGTATTTCAATTGATCCGTATACGAACTACGGAAAACCTGGGACAAAGTATGAAGAGATGGCATCGTATCGTATGATGAATCACGATATGTATCCAGAAACGATTGATAATCGCTAATAAATAAGAAAAGACATGTGGATGACATGTCTTTTTTTATGGAATAGATTATGATGGCACATAAAAAAAGAGAAGAGTCATGTCACTCTTCTCATACCAATAGGAATAGAACTTGCTAGGACGGCTGGGGGCTACCAGCTCGTATGTATAGTATACATGACAGAACGTATGTTTGTAAAGGTGTATCATGCTTTTATTCTTCATATATTTACTTTAAGATAAAATTGAAACGAGCGAATGAAAATGGAGGCGTTTGTGTTGGCAAACAAAGAAGACAAAACAGAGAAGCTGCTAATGGAATTAAGGGAAGAGCTTCATATGCTTGAACATCAAAACAAAGAACGATATAAATGGAGTGCCTCCACATTACTTGGAGTGATCGCCCTTTTAATTGATAAAGGCGTGATAACACCTGAAGAAGTTGATATGTACAAAACAAAAGCGGAAATGCAAACCTTTCACGCGCAAAAAGACTGACGCCTTCATCAAATGATGTAAGAGAAAATAAGAAAAAGACATAATAAATTGATGATTCAATTTATTATGTCTTTATTTCTGCAATTCTTTTTCATCGTATTAAACGAGCTTATACATTAATACATCATCCCAGTATTCATGATCATTTATTTTAAATTCATTGATTTTACGCCCTTCTTCTAAAAAGCCCATCTTTTTATACAAAGAAATAGCTTTTTGGTTTGTGGAGAAAACGGCTAAACTAACCTTTTCAATTGAAGGGTTCTTTTCTGCCCAATTTAATAATGCTGTTAGTAACATTTCCCCTATGCCTAAACCTCTATAGCTCTTATCAACCATCAAGCCGAAAGAACCAACGTGAGAAGTTCTTTTTCTATTTGATGATTGTTCAAAGGCTATCCATCCAATGACTTGATCGCCAGTTTGGGCAACTATGTACGTCTCATTTTCGTTTTCTATTCTTTTCTGTATCCATTCCTTGTGTTCTAACAAGGTTTTTTTGTATTCTTCCGGCGTTGTCAGTAAATAATCTGACTCAGCAATCACTGATTTTTGAATTTCTAAAGTAGTTTCAGCATCTTCTATTTTTCCAAAACGTACAATGATATCATTTGAATGTTGCATATTAGTTTCTCCTATCTAGAGCTAATATTGCATCAGATCACTTTTTTTACATAAAACATAAAAAGTAAGGTATTGTGATCAGCTCTGCTTCGTATATCCTTATGTAACGGTAGGCTGAATTGAGGATTGCAAATTAATGTACGGAGTCTTTGATGATTTTATAGTTTTTATGATTAACGACTGTTAGTGAATCCAGTTCTAAATCTCTATAGTTGTCCATAATGGTGACATCCACAATAACAGAGTTTTCATTCACTTTTTCAACTACACCTGTTAAACCATTTCTAAATTCGATCACATTCCCAATTTTTGCAATCTTCAACCGATCCCTCTCCTTTAAAAACAGATTTCATTCCCTATTAAAAAGTATTTTGCAATATTTTCATACCAATGTAAAGGATAAAGACGTTTTTCTTTCGTTTTCGTTGTACGCTTTGAAAACGAATGGTATATTTAATATTTGATCAAGGCTGAAAAGGAGCGATTTTTTTGACTGAAGAACACATCAACACAATACTAGAATCATTACGGAATGGTACTGAAAAACAAGTGACCATTCAAAAGGATGATTTTTTAACATTTCGTTCTGTATTGGTCAATCAAGATGATTTTAAACATTTTCGCGGAATCGCCAAGCATGGTGGAGATGTTATTTTTGAATATCTTAAAGAAGCAAGAAGCTAAAGCTTTTTCTCATTCATGAGAAAAAGCTTTTTATTTTGGTTCTTTTGTCACACTTCAAACCAGCTTGATACATATGAAAAGAAAATGTAATAACCCATAATCAGGAGCATAAGGATGATTATAGGCTAAAAAGAGACTATATTAAACGCTTACATTACCAGTTCATGCGTATTTCAACTAGGACATGCCATTTAATGACGGAATTTGGACAGGCATGAAAATCTTTGTGCGTGAAAATAGAAGAAGCTCTTGTTAGAGTGGACAAGTATCTTACAGCCTACATTGATTAAAGGAGGAATGAGGCGAATGATCAAAATTCATACAGCTCTTTTTGCCATCCTTATGCTCATCTCAGCGATCAAGATGGACAATATACAAGAGCAAGAAGGCACATTAAGTCAGAAACTTGAACAAGCACCTGTAAAGCATCAGTTTTCATATATAGATCAAGATGAAAAGCATACTGTGATCCCAGCGTTTTCAGAGGAGAAACATCAGCCGAAAGTGAAAATGCTAAGCACGTCAACAGAGGAGAAGGCATCAAAACCGAAGCCGAAGCCGAAGAAAAAGGAAACGGCAAAGCCAGCAAGCTCAAGAAATCAATCACACTATTCTAATGAAGAAATGGACTTGCTTTCTCGGTTGGTACATGCCGAAGCAAAAGGTGAATCTTACGCCGGGAAAAAAGCGGTAGCAAGCGTCGTCTTAAACCGCGTGGAACACCGCTCTTTTCCTGACAGTGTCAGAGGTGTGATTTATCAGCGAAATGCCTTCCAGCCCGTATCGAATGGAAGTATCAATGATAAGGCAGACCAGGATTCCGTAAAAGCTGTGAAGCAGGTTGTCAAAGAAGATGACAGAACAACAAAGGCGATTTATTTTTATAATCCAAAAACGGCGACAGATAACTGGATTCGTTCTCGTAAAATTGTAGAACGCATTGGCCGTCATGTGTTTGCAGTGTAAAGAAAAGCAGCGATCAATCAGTCGCTGTTTTTTTGTCTTCAATTATTAAAATATTTTCAGGACTTGTCTCATAGAATGTGAAAAGAATTTGCTTTTAGACAAGGGGAGGCTACATGAATCGATTTGTAAAAGGGGTCATTCTGCTATCTGTCGCAGCTTTCATTGCTGAGTGTATCGAGTTTTTAGTCAATATGATTTTAGCGAGAGAGCTTGGAGAACATGGAATGGGTTTATATATGAGCATCCTTCCCATCATCATGCTTGTGCTTGTGATCGCCAGCTTAGAGCTGCCAGTCTCCATTTCTAAATTCATTGCAGAATCGCATGAGCGGCTTCATAAAAGTATGCTTCGCCATGCATTTAAAATGACGCTTGTGGTGACATGCACAACAACGGCAATAGCAGCCATTGTACTGCCTTTCATTCCTGTATTTCAATCGTATCATCCGCTGATGAAGGGCTTGGTTCTGTCACTTATTCCGATCATCGCATTTACTTCCATTGCACGCGGCTATTTTATGGGCAAGCAGCAAATGGGCAGAATTGCTCTAGCCAATATGCTGAAAAAAACAATCCAGCTTATCTGTTTGTTTTTGTTTTTTCATTGGTATTCGTTTGATATTGAAACAGCGGTGCTTATCGCGATTGGTGTGATTGTTGCAAGTGATCTCGTCGTCTTTATCTATTTATATTCCCAATACGTCATGGCGAAAAATGCTGTGAATGTCAGATCGGTTGAGTTAAGAGGGATTGACGTCAGAAAACGTTTGTTAGCAGTCTCCATTCCGACAACAGGTATGCGTATCTTTCATGCCATTGCCAATGCGATTGAACCGTTTTTAATCAAAGGAGCCCTCGTTGCAGCGGGCATTTCTGGTACGCTTGCTGTAGATCATTACGGAATGCTTGCTGGCGTAGCGATGTCGATCGGTTTTTTTCCGGCGTTTATCGCTCATTCCATTATGATTGTGATGATTCCGAATGTATCAGAAGCCTATGCCTTGGGGCAGTATGATCTCGTGAAAAAACGTGTCAGACAAGCGATTCTCATTACGTTTGGATATGGGGTGCCAGCCGTGATGATCATGTATTATTTCGCTTATCCGCTCACGCAGCTCTTTTTTGACTCACCTCAAGCAGCCGTTTACTTGCAGCTGCTATGGCCTTACTTCTTATGCCACCTGTTCGTGATGCCGTTTCAAGCTTGCTTAATTGGTATGGGTCTTATTAAAGATGTGTTCCTACATAATATATGGGTGCACGTGGTGTCGTTCTCTATGGTGTATTTCCTAGGATCCATCGAATCCTTAAATATGATGGGTGTTATCTTAGGAATGAACACGGGGATGCTGCTATTAACGGCTTTGCATTATGCGACGATTTGCAAGGAACTCGGCGTCTCCATGTTTCTTACATTGAAAAAAGCTTGAATGTCATGTGCAGCTAGCGGGCAAGCTATAGGAAAATCAGGAAGGAAGATGCTGATGAATCGTAAATATCTACCCGCCAGTCTTCTCATGATGACCCTTCTTTTATTTCTGATGAACATAGAGGCTGAAGCAAAAGAGCCTGTCATGGCGCCGAGGATAGAAGCTCCTACATTAACAGGTGAAACGCAGGTGATCCCGGTGAAAGGGAAGCGGACCATTCTGCATTTTTGGACAACGTGGTGCCCATCCTGCAAAATGGAGCTTCCAGCCTTTGAACAGATTGTGAAAGAAAATCAAAGTGATGTAGACATACTGACTGTTAATTTACTTGGTGCTGAGCAAAGCAAGCATGCTGTTGCCCAATTTGTGAAAGACAGAAAGTTTACATTTCCGATCGTTCTCGATGAGCACGGCGAAATGATGAAGAAATACCAAATCATGACGATCCCGACGACTTTTTTCATCAATGAAAAGGGTGAAGTGGTCAAAAACCATGTAGGTCCGCTGACGAAAAAACAAATCAAAGAGTGGACAAATTCTTAGAACACAAGCTTTCTGTAAAGAACCAATGGTCGATCCGTTGGTTCTTTTTTGTGTTCAATTACCTTTCAGATGAATAAAATGTGCTCAGAAAGAGGAAGAAATGTCGGGTGCTAATAATGATAATTATTATCAAAAAGAAATTATAATAATTATCAATTGAAAATTGATCAGAACCTGTTATAATGAGTTACAGACCTATAAAAAGCTTGAAATAGCAGAAAATATAGATGATAAACGGAACGGGCAACGATTGATAATGTGAAAATCATTATCAATTAGAGAGGAGAAAGTAATCATGAATGAGAATACAGCACTTTATCAAACGACAGATCAAAAGGGATCTAACTCGCTCTTTCATAAATGGGCACAGCACGGAGAATTAATCGCAGCAGGCATTTCGGGGATTCTCATCTTGATTGGATGGTTTCTAAAGGATGAAACGATGTGGAGTATTCCTCTTTTCATTCTTGCTTTTGTTATTGGTGGTTTTGCAAAGGCAAAGGAAGGTATTGAAGAAACCATTTCATCCAAGACATTAAATGTAGAACTTTTAATGATATTTGCTGCGATAGGCTCAGCGATCATTGGCTACTGGGCAGAGGGCGCCATTTTAATTTTTATTTTTTCGCTCAGCGGTGCGCTAGAAACGTATACGTCAAATAAAAGTAAAAAAGACTTAACGGCCTTAATGAGTATCGCTCCAGATGAAGCCACTTTAATTGAAGAAGATGGCACCACCATCCAAATCGCTGCTTCTTCACTTACGCCAGGCGACCGTATTTTAATCAAAGCGGGCGAACGAATTGCAGCAGATGGTGTGATCATGAGCGGAAGAACAAGTGTAGACGAATCTGCCTTAACGGGTGAATCGGTGCCTCAGGAAAAAGGGCAAGGGGAAGATGTGTTTGCAGGAACAGTGAATTTAAATGGTTCATTAACAGTAGAAGTAACAAAACATAATGAAGAAACACTTTTTCATAAAATCATTAAGCTTGTGGAATCTGCACAAGAAAGTGTATCGCCAAGCCAAGCATTTATTGAAAAATTTGAAGGTGCATATGTAAAAGGTGTACTCATCACTGTGGCGATTTTAATGTTCCTGCCTCATTTTGTACTTGGCTGGAGCATGAGTGAAACGTTTTACCGTGCGATGGTGTTTATGGTGGTTGCCTCGCCTTGTGCACTTGTTGCCTCAATTATGCCAGCAGCTCTTTCACTCATCTCAAACGGTGCAAGAAACGGTATGCTTGTAAAAGGAAGTGTCTTTTTAGAAAAACTGGGCACAAGTACGATGATTGCATTTGATAAAACGGGTACGATTACAAGTGGAAAACCAGCTGTTGAAAAAGTGGTCTTGGCAAAAGGGCAGGATGAATCGACCTTTTATCAAACGCTCTATCAAATTGAAAGTCAGTCAAACCATCCATTAGCTAAAGCCATTTCTGATATGGCAAAAGAGCATCATACAGGGCGGTCAGCCCACGTAACCATTGAAGAAACATCAGGTTTTGGTGTGGAAGCACAATTAAATGAGGACACATGGCGGATTGGGAAGAAAGATTTTGCCGGAAAAGCTTCAATGGATCGTGACATTGAAGAGAATGGTGATGTTCTTTCATCCAAAGGATATACAGTTGTCTATGTTCAAAAAAATCAAGAAGTTGTCGGCTGTCTCGGTTTGAAGGATCAAATCAGACCTGAAGCCAAAAAAATGATTCAGGAGCTGAATGATTTAGGCATCCAAACCGTCATGCTCACAGGGGATCAGCAAAAAACAGCTGAAGCGATTGCAGAGGAAGCAGGCATCCAAACCGTTGTCGCTGAATGTCTTCCAGATGAAAAGGTACATGAAGTCAATCAACTGAAAAAACAAGGTGATTCGATCATTATGGTCGGAGATGGAATCAATGATGCACCTGCACTCGCCACAGCAGATGTTGGCGTCGCAATGGGCGGAGGCACAGATGTTGCTTTAGAAACAGCAGATCTCATTTTAATGAAAAATAACTTAAACAACTTGACAAAGATGATCCGTCTTTCAAGAAAGATGAACCGAATCATTAAACAAAACATCATCTTTTCATTAACTGTTATTTGTTTGTTAATCTGTGCGAATTTCTTACAAGTTCTTGATTTACCTTTTGGTGTCATTGGACATGAAGGCAGTACGATTTTGGTTATTTTAAACGGACTTCGTTTGCTTCGTGCTTCTTAAGCAAATCACAAAAGCGCACTGGCTTTAGGTCAGTGCGCTTTTGTGCGAAATACAGTGAAAACTGATACAATAGATCAGTAGTCAAACGTGTGAGGAGGATCACGATGAATCGAATGAAAAACTTGTCTTCTTGGCTTAAGAAAAAAGACATTCAAGGTGCATTTATACATACAAAGGAGAATGTATTCTATCTATCTGGATACTTTACAGAGCCGCATGAAAGAGTGATGGGGCTGTTTGTTTTTCAGGAAGCAGATCCATTTTTCATTTTGCCTAAGATGGAAGTTGAGCAAGCAAAAAATGCGGGATGGGCTGGAGATCTCATTGGATATGAAGACCATGAAAACCCCTTTGATTTCATACAAAAGGCACTAGGAAAACGAGGAGTAAAAGCGACTCGCCTAGCGATTGAAAAAGAATCCATTCCTTTGCAAAGAGCAGAGCAGCTTCAAGCTGTCACTGGGGCAGAAACATTTGTCCGGGCAGAAGATGTGCTCAATCAGCTAAGACTAATTAAAGACGAAGCTGAAATTGAAACATTGAAAAAAGCTGCTCAATTGGCAGACGAAGGCGTCAAAATTGGGGTACATGCCCTAAAAGAAGGGGTGACGGAAACCGAAGTTCTTGCTGTCATCGAATATGAACTGAAGAAAAAAGGCATTCAGGGCATGTCCTTTTCAACCATGGTACTATTCGGAGAAAAATCAGGAGAACCTCATGGAAATCCGGGGCAGGCAGCCTTGAAAAAAGGTGATTTTGTTTTATTTGACCTTGGCGTGATTGTGGATGGCTATTGTTCAGATATTACAAGAACCTTCATCTATCAAGAAGCGTCTGAACAACAAAAGGATATTTACAACACCGTCTTGAAAGCCGAATTGGCAGCACTTGATATGAGCAAGCCGGGTGTGAGAATTGGTGACCTTGACTTAAAAGCAAGAGGGCTGATCGCAGAAGCAGGGTATGGCGAATACTTCCCGCATCGTCTAGGGCATGGACTCGGGGTTTCTGTTCATGAGTTCCCTTCTATGAGTCAAGCAAATGATGACCTTCTAAAAGAAGGGATGGTCTATACGATCGAGCCGGGTATTTATGTACCAGGAGTCGGCGGGGTTAGAATTGAAGACGATGTTCTCATTACAAAAGATGGCCCAGTCACGTTAACCAATTATCCAAAAGAGTTGACGATCATCAAGTAATGAAAAAAATCACGATGAACGTCCAAGTATTGGGAGCGTCATCGTGATTTTTTTGTCACTCTTTGCGATCCTTATCAACAAAAAAATCATCAATTGATTGAAACGGCTTGATTTTATGTTCTTTTCCTAAAGGATGTAGTGCGAATCGAGCAGAAAACAAAATAGTCAAACATAATATGATCCATATGATAATACCCATCTTGAATTCCCCTTTCCACCCAGTGATTTGTTCAGCTCACATACATCTTAAAGTATGAAACGCTTACCATATCAAGAGAAAGTAGGAGAAAAAATGCCTAACATAAGGGATATTGCGAAAAGGGCGGGTGTATCTGTTACCACTGTATCACGAGTGATGAATGATCATCCTTATGTCAAAGAAGAAAAGCGAGAGCGCGTACTTAGTGCGATGAAAGAGCTCAAATATACACGGAATATTCAGGCAGTACATTTAGCAAAGGGATATTCCAATATGCTTGGAATTGTACTTCCGACAATTGATCACTCCTATTTCAGCGGAATTGTCACAGGGATTGCAGAGAAAGCACAGGAGTGCGGAATGCATTTTGCCTTGTTTCAAACAGGATATGACCCAGTAAAGGAAAAAGAAGCATTAATGAGCTTAAAAGAGCAACGTGTGGATGGTTTAATCTTTTGCTCAAATGCGTTAAGTGATCGAGACATTTTAAAGTGGCAGGAATCTGGTCCTATTATCTTTTGTCATCCTACTCCGCATGATCCATGTTCATCGGTATCGATTGCGCATGATCAGGCTTTTAAGGAAGGGCTTGAACACTTAGCGGCATGTGGTCATGAGCGAATCGCAATCGTTCTTGCTAGAACAGAAGGGGAGAATAGCCAAGTTCGCATTCAGACTTATCAAGAAATGATGCGGTCGCTTGGGCAGGACATTGATGATGAATGGATCATTGAAGGAAAACTGACCATTTTTGATGGCAAGCAATTATTTACAGAATGGAAAGAGATGAAAAATCGTCCGACAGCCTTACTGATCACAAACGATGATGTATCAGCAGGTTTTTTACTAGAAGCACAGCGTCACCACATAAACGTTGGAGAATCACCAGCCATACTTGGCTTTCAAAACGATCAATTGAGTGAAGCATTGGGGATTTCTAGTATAGACATTCCCCTCAAACAAATGGGGCAGGAAGCATTTGACTTGTTCAAGCAAGCATTACAAGGTGAGGCACCAGAAAAAAGAGTGCTGTCATATCGACTCGTTGAGCGCACAACGACTATTTTGAAAAACAATCGTTGACGCACGTTTCATCTGTTTTGTACGATAAGAAGGATTGAATAAGAAGGAGGTGGGGATGTTCATGGAATCCTTCACCGTTGATAAAGCGTTAAATAATAATGTCATCATCGCAAAACACCCTTCTTTAGGCGAAGTGGTCCTGATTGATAAAGGGATCGGCTTTGGGAAAAAATCGGGTGACGTTCTCGATCAAGCGGCATTTGAGAAAATGTTTGTGTTAAAGAATACAAAAGAGCAAACAGAATACAAACAATTGCTGCACCACATAAATGAGGACATGATTGAGCTTGCCAATGACGTCATTTATCATATACGAGAAAAAATGGGGCATCGTTTAAATGAGCATATTCATATTGCACTGACAGATCATATTGCCTTTAGCTTTAAGCGAGTTAAGCAAGGCTATGATATCACCAATCCTTTTATGCTTGAAACGAAATCCTTATACCCGAAAGAATACGAGGTCGCAAAGGAAGTCGTGGAACTGATAAATGCGCGGCCAGATGTTGAAACAAAGCTGCCCGAAGGAGAAATTGGGTTTATTGCGCTCCACATTCACTCTGCTTTAACGAACCGGCCTTTATCCGAGGTCAACCGTCATTCGCAGCTCATGACACAAATGGTCCAAGTCATAGAAGATGCATTTCATATGAAAGTAGATAGAGAAAGTATTCATTATTTACGCTTACTGCGCCATATTACGTTTTCGATTGAGCGTATTAAACGGGAAGAATCATTAGAGGAGCCAGAAAAGTTGCTTCATCTATTGAAAAATGAATATCCTTTATGCTACAATACTGCTTGGAAAATGATCAAAATTTTGCAACATGCATTGAAAAAGCCTGTACAAGATGCCGAAGCTGTCTACTTGACACTACACCTGTACAGATTGACGAATAAAATTTCATAGTTTCCTTGAAACGTGTAACTGATTCGATCAGGCATGAGTGACTTAAGGTAAATACAGGATAAGATCCTGTTATTTGCGCAACCTTATATCACCATGCCTTTTTTGTGTTCTGAAAGTGAAATGTAAACGGTTAATTATGAAATGTACGTCAATATGTGATTGAAATGTATGTTGTAAGCGAAAACAAAAGGAGGTTCAACCAGTGTTTAAATCACTTTTTGGTGTGTTGCAAAAAATTGGACGAGCACTTATGCTTCCAGTTGCGATCCTTCCTGCTGCTGGTATTTTACTAGCACTCGGAAATGCGATGCAAAATCCGCAGCTGATTGATGTCGCTCAATTTTTAAGCAATGATACAATTCAGCTTGTTGCTAGTGTTATGGAGAATGCAGGGAATATTGTCTTCTCGAATCTTCCGCTCCTATTTGCTGTAGGGGTTGCCATCGGTCTTGCCAATGGAGACGGTGTGGCAGGGATTGCCGCGATCATCGGTTACCTTGTCATGAACGTAACGATGAGTGCCGTATTAATGGCCAACGGTTCCATTCCATCCGATTCAATCAAATTGGCTAAGTTCTTTAAGGAAAGTCATCCAGCGTATGTGAATATGCTCGGCATACCGACCTTGTCTACCGGCGTGTTTGGCGGGATTATTGTCGGGGTATTAGCGGCTTATATGTTTAATAAATTTTACAAAATTGAGCTTCCGCAATATCTTGGCTTCTTTGCTGGTAAGCGTTTTGTTCCAATCGTTACGTCGATTTCAGCACTTATTTTAGGGCTTTTGATGCTCGTCATTTGGCCGCCAATCCAAGGTGCATTGAACTCATTTTCAACTGGACTGCTTGCAGCGAATGAGCCGCTAGCTGCCTTTGTATTTGGTGTCATTGAACGCTCATTAATTCCGTTTGGTCTACACCACATATTCTACGCACCATTCTGGTATGAATTTTTTAGCTATAAGAGCTTATCAGGAGATATTATCCGTGGTGACCAGCGTATTTTCATGGCGCAAATCAAAGATGGTGTTCAGCTGACAGCCGGGACATTCATGACAGGGAAATATCCGTTCATGATGTTTGGACTTCCAGCAGCAGCACTTGCGATTTACCATGAAGCAAAACCTAAGAATAAAAAACTTGTAGCAGGAATTATGGGGTCAGCGGCCCTTACTTCTTTCCTAACAGGGATCACTGAACCGCTTGAATTCTCATTCTTGTTTGTTGCACCGATATTATTTGCGATTCACTGTGTATTTGCTGGATTATCCTTTATGATAATGGATATTCTAAACGTGAAAATCGGGATGACCTTCTCAGGAGGGTTAATCGACTTCTTCCTATTTGGTATCCTGCCGAATAGAACCGCTTGGTGGCTTGTTATTCCAGTCGGTCTCGTACTGGCTGTCATTTACTACTTCGGATTCAGATTTGCGATTCGCAAGTTTAATCTGAAAACGCCAGGACGAGAAGATGAAGCAGCTGACGGTGCAAGCAGCGCTCAATCTGGAAAAGGCGATGACTTACCTTATGAAATTCTTGAAGCAATGGGTGACCAAGAAAACATTAAACACCTAGATGCTTGTATTACGCGTTTACGTGTCACTGTAAATGATCAGAAAAAAGTGGATAAAGACCGCTTGAAAAAGCTTGGCGCTTCAGGTGTCCTTGAAGTCGGGAATAACATCCAGGCCATCTTTGGACCACGGTCTGATAATTTAAAAACACAAATGCAGGACATTATTGCAGGGCGCACACCTCGACCAGCGAAAGACCCTTCTGCAAAAGAAGAAGTCAGTCAGCAGGTTGAAGAAGTTATTGCAAAACCGCTTCAAAACGAACAAGGGGAAGAAATGTTTGCTTCACCAATTACAGGGGAGCTGCATCCAATTACAGATGTGCCAGATCAAGTATTCTCAGGGAAAATGATGGGTGACGGGTTTGCTATCTTGCCAAAAGAGGGAATAGTGGTTTCACCAGTAAGAGGAAAAATCTTAAATGTGTTCCCAACAAAACACGCCATCGGCCTCCAGTCTGATGGTGGACTTGAAATCTTGATTCACTTCGGGATTGATACAGTCAGCCTCAAAGGAGAAGGATTTGAAGCATTTGTACAAGAGGGAGATCAAGTAGAAATCGGTCAAAAACTTTTAGAGGTTGATATTGATAAAATTAAGTCAGAAGTACCATCTTTAATGACGCCAATTGTATTTACAAACTTAAGTGAAGGACAATTTATTGACCTTCAAGAATCCGGTGAAATCAAAGCTGGCCAAGAAAACATCATGAAAATTTCAAAATAATTTTCATAACTGCCGTTCTTGTTAGATGACAAGCTCGGCAGTATGATATAATATTGTGGATGTATGAAATGTATAAAAAGGAGATTGATAAAAATGGCTCAACAAACATTCAAAGTAACTGCAGATTCTGGAATTCACGCACGTCCTGCAACAGTTCTTGTACAAACTGCTAGTAAATATGATGCTGATATCAACTTAGAATATAATGGTAAAACAGTGAACCTGAAATCTATTATGGGTGTAATGTCTCTAGGAATTGCGAAAGGTGCTACAATCACAATCTCTGCTTCTGGTTCTGATGAAAATGATGCACTTGCTGCGCTAAAAGACACAATGAAAAGTGAAGGCCTAGGCGAGTAATGCAACAACTGAAAGGAATCGGTGCTTCAGCAGGCGTTGCGATTGCAAAAGCATATCGTCTAGAAGAACCAGATTTAACAGTTCACCAAAAAGACATCAATGATCCAGAGACAGAAGTGAAACGCTTTGAAGAAGCAATTCATGTTTCAAAGCAAGAACTTGAAGCAATTAAAGAACATGCGCTAAAAGAACTTGGCCAAGATAAAGCGGATATTTTTTCTGCACACCTTCTTGTGTTAAGTGATCCAGAGCTGCTCAACCCAGTGAAGGATAAAATCACATCGGATAAAGTAAATGCTGAATTTGCTTTAAAAGAAACAGCAACAATGTTTGTTACAATGTTTGAAGCAATGGACAATGAATACATGAAAGAACGTGCAGCGGATATTCGCGACGTTACAAAACGTGTCACTGGTCATTTGCTAGGCGTTGACATTCCAAACCCAAGTATGATTTCTGAAGAAGTCATTATCATTGCTGAAGATTTAACACCTTCTGATACAGCTCAGCTGAACAGACAATTCGTCAAAGGTTTTGCGACAGATATCGGTGGTCGTACTTCTCACTCAGCGATTATGGCAAGATCAATGGAAATCCCAGCAGTTGTTGGGACGAAAGAAGCAACAAAAACGGTGAAAAACAATGATCTGATCATTGTTGATGGTATTAGTGGAGACGTCATCATTCAGCCTTCTGAAGATGAAGTGAAAGCGTATCAAAAAAAGCATGAAGACTACTTAGCTCAAAAAGCGGAATGGGCGAAACTTGTTGACCAGCCAACGGTCACAAAAGACGGCGTTCACGTAGAGTTAGCTGCGAATATTGGAACACCTGAAGATGTGAAAGGTGTACTTGAAAATGGCGGCGAAGCAGTTGGATTGTACCGTACAGAATTTTTATACATGGGCAGAGATCAGCTCCCAACAGAAGAAGAGCAGTTCGATGCGTATAAAACCGTTTTAGAGAAGATGGAAGGCAAGGCTGTGGTTGTCCGCACACTAGATATTGGTGGCGATAAAGAACTTCCTTACTTGCAGCTTCCAAAAGAAATGAACCCGTTCCTTGGTTATAGAGCGATCCGCCTTTGCCTTGAAGAGCAGGAGATTTTCAGAACACAGCTACGCGCGTTACTTCGTGCAAGTACATACGGAAACTTGAAAATCATGTTCCCTATGATCGCGACGTTATCAGAATTTAGAGAAGCAAAAGCTATTTTACTTGAAGAAAAAGAAGCATTGGTTGCTGCTGGTACAGAAGTATCTGATTCCATTGAAATCGGAATGATGGTAGAAATTCCATCAACAGCTGTTATCGCAGATCAATTTGCAAAAGAAGTAGATTTCTTCAGTATTGGAACAAATGATTTGATTCAATACACAATGGCTGCTGATCGAATGAACGAACGAGTGTCTTATCTTTACCAGCCATACAATCCAGCTATTTTACGCCTCATAACGCTTGTGATTGAAGCAGCGCATAAAGAAGGTAAATGGGTTGGCATGTGCGGTGAGATGGCAGGAGATGAAATCGCAATCCCGCTCCTACTTGGACTAGGATTAGATGAATTTTCAATGAGCGCAACATCGATTCTTCCAGCAAGAACGCAGTTAAGCAAGCTTTCTAAGGAAGAAGCTGCATCATTTAAAGAGCATATTTTATCACTGAGTACAACTGAAGAAGTGGTTGATTTCGTGAAAAAAACGTTTCAACATAACTAGGTGATGTAAACCAGACAGGTCAAACTGTCTGGTTTTTTTGTCGAATTTTATCATAATCAGTCATATCGCTTGCAGAGAAGGGCATCCTAACATAAAAAATGGAGGTGACCAGTTTGTCTTTCTCTAACTATAAGCCAGGTGATCAAGTATATGTCATTTATCGAAATCCACATGCAGCCAATGTTGCACAAATTAAAGAAGCGGAAATCGTTTCACACCCTTACAATGAACAAGAGCTTGCGCTATTTCTACTTGAAACATATCACCCATTAGCCCCTGATGATGCCGTATTTCCAACATACGAAGAAGCAGAAGCCCTTTATCAAGATCTGTTTGAATAAGGGAGATTTTAGAAAGGATAGAAGCCATCCTGAGAGGTTAAAGTAACGGTATGAACCTATAAGGTAAGGATGTGCTAAATATGATCAAACCGTTCGTTCCCCAGCTTGTGTATATTGAACCTCGGGCGCTAGAGTACCCATTAGGACAAGAGCTGAAAGAAAAATTTGAAGGTATGGGAATTGAAATTAGAGAAACAACCTCACACAACCAAGTGAGAAATATTCCGGGGAAAAATGATTTACAAAAGTACCGTAATGCAAAATCGACGCTCGTTATCGGCGTGAGAAAAACCTTGAAATTTGATACATCTAAACCATCTGCAGAGTATGCCATTCCGTTTGCAACAGGATGCATGGGGCATTGCCATTATTGCTACCTGCAAACGACGATGGGGAGTAAGCCGTACATTCGCACATATGTCAATGTAGAAGAAATCTTAGATCAGGCTGAACAGTACATGAACGAGCGTGCACCTGATATCACGCGGTTTGAAGCTTCATGTACATCCGATATCGTAGGAATTGACCATTTGACTCACACACTCAAACGAGCGATTGAATACTTTGGTCAAACCGATCTTGGCAAACTACGCTTTGTTACAAAATTTCATCATGTAGACCATTTGTTAGATGCAAAACACAATGGACGAACAAGATTCCGTTTTAGTATCAATGCCGATTATGTCATTAAATATTTCGAACCTGGAACATCACCACTCGATCAGCGGATTGAAGCGGCTGTAAAGGTAGCAAAAGCAGGCTATCCACTTGGCTTTATTATTGCCCCTATTTACATTCATGAAGGGTGGCAAGAGGGCTATAAAGTCCTATTTGAAAAACTCGATGCAGCTCTCCCTGAAGAAGTGAGACAAGATATCACCTTTGAAATGATTCAGCACCGTTTTACAAAACCGGCGAAGCGTGTCATCCAAAAAAACTATCCGAAAACAAAACTAGAACTAGATGAAGAAAAGAGAAGATATAAGTGGGGTAGATATGGAATTGGAAAATATATCTATCAAAAAGATGAAGAACAAGAACTTAGACAGACATTAGAATCATATATCGAACAGTACTTTCCGTCTGCAAAAATTGAATATTTTACTTAAAACAAGTCATTATGGCTTGTTTTTTCTATTTAAATTTTCTTACAACTATTGAATGCGGTACCAATTTTGCCGATATACACATTAAGATGCGAAAGTAGGATGTAGGGGTGATGAGATGTTTAAGAAACTTCAAGTGAGAATAGCTGTTTTCATCTCAGTTATTTTAATTTTAACCGTTGTCGCAGTTCAAGTGGGTTCCAATTTAGTATTAAGACCATTGATTGAACGAGATGCGAAAACAACGACAGCAGCAACGGCAGAAAGCATGAGAGACATCATAGCACTAAAGCTTGAGAATTACGGTGATACGATTAACAAATTGGCAACAAGTACACTTACTGAAGATTTTGCACAGAAACAAACAAAGCAGACATTGGCATTTGAAAACGATGAATTAAAAGGATTGCAGGAGCAGGATGAACTCATCTCGCTTGCCTATATAGGAACAAGTGATGGTAAAATGTTCGCTTTCCCGGAGTCCGATTTTGGTGAAGGGTATGATCCGTCTAAACGAGACTGGTATATTCAAGCAGCTGAAAAGCCTGACGAAGTCCTATGGACAGATCCGTACATTGATAAAGCAACAAATGAAATGGTCGTTTCAGCCACGAAGGCGATCGTACGAAACGGGAAAGTAGTCGGTGTCGCTGGACTTGACTTGAAACTGGCTTCCATTCAGTCTTATATAAAAGAACAAAAGATTCCTTATATGGGAACGGCTTTCTTAGTTGACGGCACAGGGACCATTTTGGCACATCCAACAGAGCAAGGAAAAAATATCTCAAAAGTCGCTTCTGTGAAAAAAGCGATCGACAACTCGGGTATTGATGATGACAAACAACTGACCGTCATCTCAAAAATTAAAGAGGCAAACTGGACGATCGGTGTGAGCTTCGAGAAAAAGAAACTTCTTTGGATCACTGAACAAATGAATCAGACAAGTATCATTATTTCTGTCATTGCCATTATACTTGCCATGATTCTAAGCTACTTATTGGCTAGAAGCATTACAACACCAATTAAACGCCTCATCGAGCATGTTCGTAAAGTGTCTGAAGGCGATTTAACCAGCTCGCTTGAGTCGAAGTCTCAGGATGAGATAGGTTTCCTTACGAAAAGCTTTAATCAAATGACTGAAGGCATCAGGGATTTAATTGAAAAAGTGAAAGAGTCTTCAGATCAGGTTGTGAAATCAACGGATGAAGTGACACAAATTTCAAACGAGACCTTGCTATCTAGTGAACAGATTGCAACGGCTATTCAAGAGGTCGCTGTAGGAGCGACGAAACAAGCATCAGAAGCGGAAACCATTAATGAAAAATCGGAGCATTTGTATGAAAAAGTTCGTCATATGGGTGAGCTTGCCACGCAAATGCAAACCAACTCAAAATCATCGGAAGATGCAAGCTATAGAGGACTTGATGCTCTTGGTCTGCTCGTCCAAAAATCAACACAAGCGAATGAAGAATCGAAGAAGGTAGAGCAAATGCTGCTTGACCTTGAGCATAAAACGAAAAATATTGAAAACGTCGTAACAGCGATCTCTGAAATCTCAGATCAAACGAATTTACTCGCACTGAATGCAAGTATTGAAGCAGCGAGAGCAGGAGAAAGCGGAAGAGGATTTGCTGTTGTTGCAGAAGAAGTCAGAAAGCTGGCTGAGCAATCTGCGGAATCAACGAAACATATTAGTGAAACCGTAAAACTCATTCAAGATGAGTCGAAAAAGGCAGCTGAAGCGATGACAGCAGCAAGCAAAATGAATGAAGAACAAGGTGATGCCATCAATTCAACAGGAGAGGCACTCAGCAGTATCACGATGGAAATGCAGGCACTTGTCGGCTCCATTGACAGCATTCATACACAAATCAATGAAATGACTGAAGAACAACAGAAAATGAATGATTCCATTCAAAGTATTGCGGCCATTTCACAAGAATCCGCAGCTTCAGCTGAGGAAGTACATGCTTCCACAGACGAACAAGTACAAGCTTTAGAAAGAACGAAAACATCAACAGAAATGTTGAACGAATCAAGTCAGGCACTGCGTCAGGCAGTCAATCGGTTTAAACTATAATCTTGCAGAAAAGAACCTTGCCATGTGAGCAAGGTTCTTTTTGTATGATAAAATATGAACAGAGGAGGGTGCCAACATGCATGTTAATCTATCTGGAAAAAAAGCATTGGTCGCTGCAAGCAGTCAAGGTATCGGTAAAGCCATTGCCTTTCATCTTGCAAAAGAGGGAGCAGATGTGATGCTCTCGGGAAGACATGAGCACACGCTGCAAGAAGCGGTTAAAGAATTATCCCCGCTTGTAAAAGGGAAGCTGACGTATCAAGTATGTGATGTATCTGATGCCGAGCAAATTAAAGCGCTTGTCGTCGCAGCAGCAGGTGATGAAAAACGTCTTGATATACTAGTGAACAATACAGGCGGTCCTCAAACAGGAACACTTGAAACCTTAACGGATGAAGATTGGATGGAATCATTTCAGCTTCATTTACTCAGCTATATTCGGTTATTAAAAGAAGCCTTGCCGTATTTAAAAAAACAAGGTGCACGAGTGTTAAATATTGCATCTATGTCGGTCAAAGAACCGATCCCAGGCTTGATGCTGTCGAATACATTTAGACCGGCCATTACCGGCTGGACAAAAACAGCTGCCCAGGAGCTTGCCAAAGATGGTATTTTGATCAATACCTTAGCCCCGGGGAAAATTGAGACAGAGCGTGTGAAACAGTTGGACAAACACCGTGCACAAGAGGAGCAACAATCGGTTGAAGAGATCAAAGCACAAGCTGAACGTATGATTCCGCTGGGCCGTTACGGACAGCCAGAGGAATTTGCAGCATATGCGGCTTTTCTTTTATCTGAAGCCAATACATATATGACAGGTCAAACCCTCATCATTGATGGTGGATTGACAAAGTCTCTATAAGGGGGAATTCTTGATGGCACAAATCAAAACAGTTGGTTTTATTGGAATCGGTGTAATGGGACGTAGTATGGCAGGGCATTTAATGAATGCTGGCTACGAAGTTCTCGTTTATACAAGAACAAAAGCAAAGGCAGACACATTGGTTCAAAAAGGTGCTCTTTGGAAATCGACCGTAAAGGAGATCGCAAAGGAGGCAGATGCCGTCATCACAATGGTCGGGTATCCATCAGATGTAGAAGAAGTCTATTTAGGAGAAGATGGACTCGTGGCACATGCTGCGCCTGGTACATACCTCATTGATATGACCACATCGAAACCTCAGATGGCAAAAGAAATTGAATCGAAAGCGAAGGAAAAAGGACTATTTGCATTAGATGCGCCGGTCTCTGGCGGAGACGTTGGAGCCCAAAACGGCACGCTGGCCATTATGATTGGTGGAGAAAAAGAAGCCTATGAAGCGTGCCTGCCGCTATTTCAGCAAATGGGAGAAAATATTCAATATCAAGGACCTGCAGGAAGTGGTCAGCATACAAAAATGTGTAACCAAATTGCTATCGCAGCAGGGATGGTAGGTGTGGCTGAGGCAATGGCCTATGCTGAAAAATCAGGACTTGATCCAGAGCAGGTACTTAAAAGCATTACAACAGGAGCAGCCGGCAGCTGGTCTTTGTCAAACCTTGCGCCAAGAATGCTGAAAGGTGATTTCGAGCCAGGATTTTATGTGAAGCATTTTATCAAGGATATGGGCATTGCACTTGAAGAAGCAGAGCTGATGGGAGAAGAGATGCCAGGCCTTTCACTAGCGAAGTCATTATATGAAAAACTCAGCGAACAGGGCGAAGAAAACAGCGGAACACAAAGCATCTATAAATTATGGGTGAAATAAAAAAACTGCCCCGCCTAGGTGGAACAGTTTGTAGCGTGTAAACAAGCCCTCACATGGCTGAAAAAAGAAGACAAACTAAAAACCTGTCCCAAATAGAGACAGGTTTTTTTGATCTTATTTTCCGATGAATTGCTGCGTCCAGTAGTTACCAGATTTCACATAACCTACACCGATATGTGTATAGTTTTTGTTTAAAATGTTCGCTCTGTGACCTTCACTGTTCATCCAAGCTGTTACTACTTCTTGAGGTGATCTTTGACCTTGCGCAATGTTTTCACCTGCTGTTTTGTACGTGATACCAAATTGCTTCATTTGATCAAATGGAGATCCGTAAGTTGGGCTTGTATGAGAGAAATAGTTTTTATCTTTCATATCTTGTGATTTAGCGCGAGCAGATTTGCTTAATTTAGAATCAACAGAAAGAGCTTTTAAGCCTTGTTTTGCACGCTCTTTATTTGTCAGTTCAACCACTTCTTGTTCAAATGCATTTAAGCTGCTGTCTGCTTTTGTTGCAGTTGTGTCTTTTTGATCAGATTTTGAACTGTTGTTCGTTGTGTTTTCTTTTGCTGGTGTGCTTGGTTTAGAAGCAGCTGGTTTTTTCACTGATTCTTGTTTTTGCTCATTTTTTGCTTTGTTTACTTCTTTCACCACTTTTGTTCCAGTAACAGGTTGACCACTTTTGATCAGCTTGTTTAATAGAGCTTCGATCTCTTTTTGATTTGAAGTGCTTAGCTTGTTTACATCTGAAGAGATATGTAATTTTGCAGCTAATGTATGAAGATCAATGGCTTGATGCTGTACGTTTATGACTTGTTTCAGGTTAAGCTCTTTCGCATCAGCTGAATGCCCTCCAGTGAACGTGATCAATGCAGCAGCTGTCAGCGCTGAAAAAATGAATGATTTCTTTTTCATTTTGTAACTCCTCCTAAAATCTTTGTTTTGTTTTCTCACAGAAAATCATAACATGGACTTTTTGTTATAAACGTACCAGCATCCTCCATTGACAACGCCCATTTGTCATTTTTGTTAAAGTCATAGAAAGAATCTCCTCATATCAATGAATGGAGAATCTTTCTATTTAAAGAAAACGACATAAACATACCAATATTTTAAAGTGTTAGTATATTTTTTTGCAGAATAGGGATTGACAGCTTTTTTTCACTTGTTTCGCTGTAACAACTATTACAAAAGTGTTACAATAATGAGTGGTAATTGTAAAAGATTGAAAGGATGAGAGGAGCTACATAAGTGGGAGAGAAACAGCATCAAGGTGCTGCCGAGCAGAAAAAAATGAAGCGCCGGAACGCCTGGAGAATTAATCTCTTTTTCTTCGCTGTATTTAGTTTATTTGCTGGACTTGTCATCAAGCTCGGCGTGCTGCAAATCGTCAATGGTGAGGATTATAAAAAGCAAGCCAACCGAACTGAGGTCAAAACAGCATCATACCCGTCTCCAAGAGGAAAAATGTATGACGCGAGAGGAAGGGTCGTTGTTGATAACGAAAGTGTACCTGCCATCGTTTATACATCAGAAAGCGGTGTGAAAGCGGAGGATAAGATTAAAGTAGCAAGAAAACTTGCGACTTATATAAAAATGGATACAGATTTTTTGAGAGAGCGTGACATTCGAGATTTTTGGCTGGCCAGCCACCCGAAAGAAGCGGATAAGCTCATTTCAAAAGCAGAGCAAAAGAATCTTAAAGCAAAAGATGTCTATCCACTTCAAGTAGAGCGTGTGCCTAAGAAAGAAGTCAAGGCGATCGAAAAAGATGATGAGGAAAAAGCAGTTGCAGCGATCTACCGCAGGTTTACAGGCGGATATGCCTTTGAACCTCAAATCGTGAAAGCGATGGACCCGAACGAAGAGAAAAAAGGGGACGAAAAAGTTGCGCTGCTTGATGAAACAAAAGAATCAAAACAGACATCATCCGTAAGTTTGACATACGAAGAGATCTCACTTGTATCAGAGCATCTTGATGAACTGCCTGGTGTAAATGTCATCAATGACTGGACAAGGAAATATCCGTATGAAAAAACCCTTTATAATGTCCTTGGCGGTGTCACCACCCCAGAGCAAGGCATTATAAAAGAGCGTGAAGATTACTATATGGCAAGAGGTTACTCGAGAAATGACCGAGTAGGAAAAAGTTATTTAGAATATCAATATGAGGATTTTCTCAATCCAGAAAAAGCAACTGTTCAATATACACAGGTCGGCGGCAAACTGCTTGATGAAATCAAGCGGACAGAAGGACGAAGAGGACTTGACCTTGCACTCACATTTGATATGGAGCTGCAAAAGGAAGTCGACAAAATCGTTGAATCAGAGCTAAGATCCGCTAGTGCAAGAAACTATATGATGGACCGTGCCTTTGTTGTGATGATGGACCCTAACACAGGTGATGTTCTCGCGATGTCAGGGAAGAAAATGGACGGCAGGGACGTCACAGATTATGCGATCGGAACATTTACGACACAGTATGAAATGGGCTCTGTTGTCAAAGGAGCTACTGTCCTCTCTGGTTATCAAGATGGCATGTCACACAACCAATCCTATATGGATACACCGCTGTATTTTGCGGGAAATGGAAAACCGAAGAAATCATATAACAATCTTGGCTGGGTTAATGATCTTCGAGCGCTACAAAAAAGTTCAAACGTCTATATGTTTCATGTAGCGATGAGAATGGCAGGAATCACCTACCAAAAGAATGGCCCGTTACCGGCAAGACCTGAACACTTACAAAAAATGAGAAACTACTATGCGCAATTCGGTCTTGGCGTGAAAACAGGCATCGACTTGCCGCAGGAATCAAGCGGAATGCAGACGCATCCTCAGACAGTCGGCGGACTCTTGCTTGATGAAGCGATTGGTCAGTATGACACGTATACACCACTTCAAGTCGCACAATACATGTCGACCATCGCAAATGGAGGTAACCGTATTCAGCCAAGAGTGGTGAAAAGTGTTCACTTTCCAACGAATAAGGAAGAAGTAGGTCCTGTTGTGAAGAAATATGAGCCGAAGGTGCTAAACACCATTAACAACTCGAAAGCAGATATCGACCGCGTCAAAATGGGACTAAAAATGGTCACATCAACAGGCGGGACTGCCGCTGGCCGGTTCGGTCAGCATGATGTCGCAGGGAAAACGGGTACAGCCCAAACCTTCTACTATGGTGCCAACCGGAGCTGGTGGGGGAATGCCACGTACAACTTAACCTTTGGAGGATATTATCCTTCTTCCAATCCGAAAGTGGCATTTAGTGTCGTCACACCGTATGTATCAGATAAAGATCCTGTCATTAAAACCATTCCAAGTAAAATTGTTGATAAGTACGTTGAATTACAAAAGAAATATGAAAAGCAATAAACAGCAGGGAGCACAGCAAGAGAAAGTGCTCCCTTTTTGCTGAAAATATGGACGTTTCACACGAGATTGGGAGGAAAATACGGTTTTTCTAGCGAATCCTTTTTATACATCAAACTAAGGACAACCCTAAAAAAATTAAAGGAGGGTCGGACGACGATGGAACAAAAAATGAAAGATTCGAATCAGCTGTACTCGAATATTGATTTACATGCCGTTCTTTCTTCTAATGGCCGCTTTCTCTACATTTCTTCCAATTGTAAGCAGCTTTTGCTCTATGAACAAAAGGATTTACTAGGGTGTTTTTTGAAAGACTTTGTTCATACCGAAGATCAATTTCTCGTCGAAAGTTATTTCTATAATCAGCACATGCTAGAGATTTGCCACTTTAGACTGCTTAGAAGTGATCTTACAGCTGTATGGGTAGAAGCAAGCATTGATTTTGTTGCTTGTGATGGGTTAGACAACGATTTGAGTAGAGAAATGATCCTGAAAATGAGGGTAATGAATACAGAGCCTCAAAAAGCAGCATTTCAACCAACAGAAGTGTCAGAACAGTCGTTAGGCAGTCTACCGGCTTTCCAAGATGTCAGTGAAGCTGAAAATCTGATTGCCATGCTGCCAAATCCGTTATGTATTACGGCGCTTGGGAAAATTGTGTATGCCAACGATGCGATGCTGCAATTAATGGGTGTATGTACAAAAGATGAAATGATCGGAAAGTCTGCGTTTGATTTTATTGCCGAGGAGTACCATGACATTGTGAGAAGCCGAATCAACAGACTGCAGCAAGGCCTTCCAGTCGGAATGATTGAACAAATATGGAAAAGACAAGACGGGAGCATGATTCATATTGAGGTGAAGTCATCTCCGGCAATTTATCAAAATCAACGGGCAGAACTTTTACTCTTAGTGGACATCTCTTCCCGTAAAAAATTTCAAACCGTTCTTCAAAAAAGCAGAGAGCGGTATCAACTGCTTATCCAAAATTCGATTGATACCATTGCCGTCATCCACGATCATAAATGGGTATTTATGAATGAATCAGGTATTAAATTATTTGAAGCCGAACATTACGATAAATTAATCGGAAAAGATATCTTTCATCAAATCCATTCATGTGATCAGCAAAAAGTCAAAAAGAGCTTATCACGTATTATCGAAAGAGCATCAGATTCTGAGATTGTGACGATGAGCTGCCATACGTTTAAACACCGGTTGATTTATACAGAAATGGTTTGTATCCCTACCACATTTTTTGGTGAAACAGCCGTTCAAATTATTTTAAGAGATATATCTGAACGAAAACAGACAGAAGAACTCATGCTGCGCTCTGAAAAATTATCAATCGCAGGTCAATTGGCAGCAGGCATTGCACATGAAATAAGGAATCCACTGACGGCGATTAAGGGCTTTTTACAGCTCATTAAACCAAAAACAAAAGACCGTGATCAATATTTTGAAATTGTCTTCTCTGAGCTGAGCCGGATTGAAATCATCTTAAGTGAGCTACTAATGCTTGCGAAGCCGCAGCAAACGGCATCAATGCAGACGCTTGATTTGAAAAAAATCATTAGCGAAGTCACCGCTCTGTTAGAAACACAGGCGAACTTAAATGGAATTTTGATGAACACAAGTGATATTGAGGAGGATCTCCTGATGAATGGGGATCAAAACCAGCTGAAGCAGGTGTTTATCAATTTAATCAAAAATGCCGTCGAATCCATGCCGGACGGAGGGAAGGTAGACATTACCGCCAAAGCCGAAAAAGAAGGAATACTTGTCACGATTAGAGATGAAGGAATTGGTATTCCTGAATCGGTCATGAAGCGGATCGGTGAACCTTTTTTAACGACAAAAGAAAAGGGAACAGGGCTTGGGCTCATGGTGACATTTAATATTTTAGAAAATCACAACGGAACCATCCGGGTAGATAGCCACCCAGAGAAAGGGACTGTGTTTCACATCATGTTTCCCGCAAAATAAAAACAACGGCAAGAGAGCCGTTGTTTCATCCGTCTGTTGATTGTATGGAACGCTTTTCAAGTACAAATTGTTCGAGACGGTCAAGTCCTTCTTTTAACGTTTCAAGTGAATATGCATAGGAAAGGCGCACATATCCTTCTCCGAGTGAAGAGAAAGCAGAACCAGGTACGACCGCAAGTTTTGTACTTTCTAACAACTCCATGCAAAAATCAAATGAACTCATCCCAAACGATTCAATGGAAGGGAAAATATAAAAAGCGCCGGAAGGCTTAATGACCGGAAGCCCCATAGAAATGAGTCGATCATATACATAGTCGAGCCTTTTCTTATATTGCTCTCTCATAATCAGTGCATCATCCACACCATTTGTCACTGCTTCAAGTGCCGCCTTTTGTGAGATAGCCGAGGCACAAGACACGTTATATTGATGTACTTTTAATACATGTTTAGCAATAGGAGCGGAAGCAAATAAAAAGCCGATTCTCCATCCGGTCATGCTATGAGATTTTGACAGTCCATTGATGACAATCGTCTGTTCCTTTAAGAAAGAAGCAATGGAATGATGCGGACGATCAAATGTCAGCTCACTATAAATTTCATCAGATAGAATAAAAATATCCTTTCCTTCAAGAAGCTGTGCAATTTCTTTCAATTCTTCTTCTAATAGCGTGACCCCAGTTGGATTTGAAGGGTATGGAAGGACAACACACTTTGTCTTTTCCGTTAATGCATCTTCAATCAGCTTGGCGTTTAATTTAAAACCGGCATTTGTTGTGTCAATATGCACGGGCACCGCACCGCACATCCGAATGATCGGTTCATAGCCAGGGTACACAGGGCCGGGCAGGATGACCTCATCGCCTTCAGTCAAAATGGTTCGAAACGCAGCATCAATTGCTTGACTCGCACCTGTTGTCACAATGATTTCTGTCTCTGCATCATAATCAAGATGGACTTTCTTTTTGATGTACTGCTGGATCGCTTGTCTTAGCTCTAAAAATCCAGCATTATGAGTATACGAGGTGAAATTCTCGTCAATGGCTGTTTTGGCAGCTGTTTTGACATGATGCGGCGTATAAAAATCGGGCTGACCTATGGTCAATGAAACGACATCCTCATATGAAGATACGAGATTTGAAAATGTTCGAATGCCTGAAATTTCAATATCCTTTACTCTTGGATTCAGCAAATGCTCCATTTCTCATCACCTTAAAAATTTATGTTTTTATCCTATTTTACCATTCACTGCATAAATGTCACCTGCGGAAAGGCTTCGGATATCGTTATATGTAGTCTATTCTCCTATCCATCACAGCATGAGTGATATATGAAGAAAGAGCAACATTTATTATAGCGTAACCTGCTCGGAAAATACAGCGCTGCTTAAGATGATTAGAATAAGGCAAAACGGTATAAACTGAAAGAACGAGAGAATCAAGTCATGGGAATTGCTTTCACAGGCATACGATCTCCTGAAGGAGGACGATAATAGATGGATCAATCAGCAAAGACATCGAAAATAGCCTTTTTATCCGTCATGAGTAATACGTTTGTTGTGGTCCTTAAAATCATTGTAGGGGTGTTAACTGGATCTGTTGCGGTTTTATCAGAAGCCATTCACTCTTTTCTCGATTTAATGGCCTCTTTTATTGCATTTATCTCTGTTCGTATTTCAAGAAAGCCGGCAGATTCAAAACATCCTTATGGACATGGGAAAGTTGAGAATATTTCTGGAACGATTGAAACTTTGTTGATTTTTGTTGCTGGGATTTGGATCATTTATGAATGTGTTCATAAATTAATGCATCCCGAGCCTGTTAAACTGCCGGTACTTGGTATTGTGGTCATGCTGATCGGGGCACTTATCAATTTTGTTGTGTCGAGAGTTGTGAACAAAGAGGCAGAGCGAGTACATTCTGTTGCTATGAAATCGAATGCACTGCATCTTTTAACAGATGTGTTTACGTCACTAGGGGTCGCCATTAGTTTATTGCTTGTTGCATTAACGGACTGGTATTTCCTCGATCCGATTATTGGAATGGTGCTAGCGCTCTATATTATGCGTGAAGCGTTTAAACTCATGAAGGAAGCCTTCCCGCCGCTTGTCGACGCCCGGTTAACCCCCGAGGAAGAACAAGCGATTGAATCAATCATTCAAGGATTCAGTCAAGAGTTTATCGAATATCATGACTTTCGAACAAGACGATCCGGTGCTGAAGAATATATTGATTTTCATTTGATTGTTCATGGAAAAACAACCATTGAAGATGTTCACCAATTATGTGATCGAATTGAAGAGAACATTCAGCAAGCGTTTCCGCATGCACAAATCTTTATTCATGTAGAACCTGAAAGTGAAAGAAGCACACAAACGTAAAAAAGGCGATACCACCTCTTTGAAGGTTGTATCGCCTTTTTTTACGCTTCATCTATGAAATGAAATCAATATCCATAAGCAGTATCGTAATCTTCATACCAAGAGATATAAGCAGCATCTTCATTAGATAAACCATGTTTCATATCTAAAAAATCAGCTTCGCAAATATCTTCAATCACAGTCATTTCGTTGTTCTTTAATAGTACGACAGTTCCCATCATGAACACCTTTCTTTAAAAAATCCTTGACTATTGTACCATGTGAAACGTGATTGTCAACAGAAGAATCGAAATGAGAGGAAAATATCACAAAATGTTAAAAAATCAGGCGTTGAAAGAACTAGATGTGCCATAATTTTCGTGAATTTTCAGTATTTATTCACATAAATCATCATTGAAAAATGATCTAAAATTCATGTAAAAATGTAAAGCTCCATTGATCTTGCGATATTCATAAGATATAATAACGAATGATTATAAGAAATTTATAGAAAACATACATAATAAAGGAGAAATAGGATGGAAACAAACATGTCAGAAGCACCTATTCAAGAAGAAAAACATCCTGAACTAGCTGGAGTAGGTTATCGTTTTCTTGCTCATCTTTTAGACGGTGTCATTATTAGTGTACCATTTTCAATCATTGTATTTATTCTCGCAACACTCTTTTTTGTCTCAAGCCCTGAGGCGGCATTTTTAATGTATGATGATAGCTATTACTATTCTTCAACGGTGATCACGGATGAAGAATGGGCAGTCATTGTGGGCCTTCTCTTTTTCTATGGCGTAACGACCTTAATCGGTATCGCGGTGACTTGGCTTTATTATGCGATCATGGAATCATCAAAGTTGCAAGGAACTCTTGGCAAGATGGCTCTTGGCATCAAAGTGACAAAAGTAACGGGTGGAAAAATAACATTCGGGCGCGCGACAGGCCGCTTTTTTGCAAAAGGCTTTTTGTCTCCAATCTTATTCATTGGCTACATCATTGCGTTTTTCACAGAAAAAAAACAAGCACTTCACGACTTGATTGCAAGTACCATTGTCGTAAAGAAATAATGAAGAGAAGCACCTCTGCTAAATAGTAAGGGGTGCTTTTTGTATAGATTGCTTGTATGGAAGAGGGAAACGTCACATAAAGTAGAATGATAGTGAAAATAAAAGCAGAGAAGGGAGTCAATCTATTGAAAAGAGGGAAAATGACCGTTCAGAAAAAAGGGGTAAGCTTCGGGCTCTTTTTCACCGCACCTGTTTTGGCCTGGGCATTGTATGATTTTGCAAATACGATATTTTCATCGAATATGATCACCATTTTCTTCCCATTTTACTTGCAGGAGACGATAGGCGACAGTGCGAGGATGGATCAAATCGCTAGTACATTTATTTCTTATGCGAACGCACTTGCAAGCTTTTTCCTCGTCATTTTTACGCCTTTATATGGTGTGCTGATTGATCGTACAGGGAAAAAGAAGCGGTATATCACGGTGTTTACCCTGATTTGTATTGCCTGTACCTTTATGATGGGGATCTTTGCTGGGATTGATTTCTCAAGCGAATGGTTTGGTCTTCCTGTCTCCTTATTGGTGGTGGTTACCTTGTTTGTCATCGCCAAATTTTTCTATCACTCTAGTCTTGTTTTTTATGACACCATTTTGCCCGATCTTGGGACAAAGGATGAAATCCCCCTCATTTCTGGATTCGGTATTGCTGTCGGCTATTTAGGTACACTTGTCGGCCTTTCTGTTTATTTACTTGTAGGAAATGACCAGTTTCATGAAGCATTCATTCCGACAGCCCTTTTATTCTTTCTCTTTTTTCTGCCCTTTCTCTTTATTATAAAAGATCCTCAACCTCTCCCGCAGCAAGAGAAAAAGTCGTCTTTTTTCAGCGGGTATAAAGAGATTATTCGTACATTTAAAGAGATGAAGCAGTACAAACCGGCCTTTATTTTTATGATCGCTTTCTTTTTTATGAATGATGCGTTGCAGACAGCGATTGCGATGATGGCTGTTTATGCAAAAATTATCATTGGTTTTACGGCAGGTCAATTTATTTTGCTGTATCTTGTGTCCACGATTTCAAGTATCATTGGCTCGTTTCTATTCGGATATGTCACAAAGGCCATCGGGGCAAAGCGCTCGATTACAGTCGTGTATGTCATTTTAATTGTGGCGCTCATTCTAGCTGTGACAGCGACAACGGAATGGGTCTTCTGGGTAGCAGGCAGTTTATTCGGCATTTCACTTGGCGCAAGCTGGGGATCATCACGAATCCTCATTATTGAGCTGACGCCTAAAGAAAAACGAGGACAATTTTTTGGTCTCTTTGCGTTTTCGGGAAAGGTGTCTTCAATCGTCGGTCCCATCATTTATGGCTCCGTCACACTTCTATTTGCAGCACATGGGAATCTCGCAAGCCGTCTTGCATTAGGGTCTTTGCTCATCCTTGCAGCCATAGGACTTGTGATTCATCAATTCGTGCGAGAGAAAGCGTAAAGAAACGTCAACTTTTTACCCATGCTGCCGATATAAAAAGTACAATCTTATATTGAAGAATAGAGGGATTTCCGTGGCTTTAAACAAACAAGAAATTTTACTTGACTCTGGTACTAATGAATTGGAAATTGTGAAGTTTGAAATTGGTTCAAATCAATTCGGCATTAACGTCATGAAAGTAAGAGAAATTATTCAGCCAGTTGAGGTGACAGTTGTACCGCACTCTCACCAAGATGTAGAAGGGATGATTAGTTTACGAGGCGAGATTTTACCAGTCATCAATCTATTTTCCTTTTTTAATGTCGAGTCAGATCAGTCAGAACAAGAGAAATACATTGTGACTGAATTCAACCAACGGAAATTTGTGTTCCATACAGGAACGGTATCACAAATTCACCGCGTCAGCTGGGAAGAGATTGAAAAACCAACTGCACTCAATCAAGGAATGGACCGTCATTTAACAGGGATCATCAAGCTTGACGAGAAAATGATTTTCCTTCCAGATTACGAAAAAATCATCTATGATATTGAATCCGCATCTGGTGTAGACACATATCATATGTTTGACGGTGAGAAAGACGAGAGAAGAACAGGGAAGAAGCTGTATGTTGTTGAAGATTCTCCGCTTCTTATGCGCTTATTAACAAATGAATTAACCGAGGCAGGCTATAAAAACATTGTGACCTTTGAAGATGGAAAACAAGCATATGACCATGTCATGGATCTTGTCAGTAAAGGCATTAGTGTGACAGAAGAAATTGATATGATTATTACAGATATAGAAATGCCAAAAATGGATGGACATCGATTAACAAAACTGCTGAAGGACAATCCTTTAACACAGTCCATTCCAATTCTCATTTTCTCTTCATTAATTACGGACGATCTGCGTCATAAAGGGGAAACCATCGGTGCAGATGATCAAATTAGTAAACCAGAAATTCATCAGCTGATTGAAAAAGTAGATCATTTTATTATCTAAAGAAAAAACCACTCGCTTTGAGTGGTTTTTCTGTTTAAAAATAACTTTCTCCGAGCCGTTTGAAGACGGGTTTTGTATAATGTGATTTTTGTTTTGTGGCGGCAGGTTTTTCTTTTAAACCGACATACGTTTGAAGTATTTGTTTCGCTCGATTTAATGACATATTCGCTTTTGGATTGCGATATGATTGATTTAAATTTCCTAAGTGTGGCAAAAATTCGAAGTCTTCTTTAGTTGGTGGCAGATGAAAATAATAATCTCCAATTTCAATCAGCACGTCGGACTGTTGTTGACTATATCTGGGATTGTTAGAGAAATGTAGGCCCACTTTTCTTCCTTTACCTTCTTGCAATAGTTTTTGCAGCGCACGTTTTTTCAAAAGATAAAGAAACTTGGGATTTGGTGCGGTTTTAGCATGGCGGTTAACAGTATAAATGGCTTTTGCGATGTTTTCTGCTGTAGGTTCTATGTCTTTAGTATGAGCATAATCGTCCATTTTTTCTCTCCTTTGTCTTTCGTCTTCCTGTGCTTAGTATAAATTATACGTTTTTATTAGTAAATTGCAAATAGTCTTATTGTAAAAAGCAATGAGATTACATGGTTATTATTTAAAATAGCCAAAAATCATAATGTTGAAACCTTGCTGAAATTTGAAGAGGTCGACACATCTTTCTATCACTTTTATGATGAATGTCTCGCTGTTTTAGATGAAAAGCATACCATTATGTTAAATATTCAAGTGGTAGGAATTGGCTGAGCATTGGTAGAAGATGCAGTAGGGGTGCATAAGTTAAAAGATGGTTTGTTTTCGATCATTAGAGGATATAGTGAAATGTATACAAAGTGAACTATTATAACAAGATAACTACCTATTTGAATCAATGGGTAGTTTATCAATGTATAGATGATTCATCATGTAAAATTTACCATATGCAAGACAATCAAAGTCGAACATATGGCTTAAAAACATGGACTATTTCGTATGGCTAGAATAAGCACAGTAAAAACAGCCGTTAAAATCAGTTTCACTCGTCATTTTTTTGGCTTCATCCATGGCGCTTTCACTGTTCATGTGCAGACCAATCAACGTACGGCTTGCTGCATCACCTAAAAATGCGCAGTCTTCTGTATGTACAACATATTGTCCTTGTTCATTTTTTGAATGAATAAAATAATAGCTTTTTAGCATATCCCTCACCTCCAACCTGACTATATTACTATAAAACTTCCAATATTGTAAAGAATTTTTATTAAAAATGTTGCATTTATACACATCCCTTTTATTTCATAAAAAGAAAAATTTGTTGTAAGATAAGAAGATCAAAGTCAATGAGAACAGAAAGGACGGTTTAGATTGAAAGGTATTTTAACGCCTTTATTGGTCGCTTTTGTGGTTGGAGGCATTGTGTACATGGTAGATGATCGGCCGATTCATCCTCTTCTTCTTTTTCTCATCTTATTTATTAGCATTTATACAGTCGATAGAATCGTTCATTTTGCTTCAAATCATTTCGATGAGCAGAAAAAATAATCGTCGTTTATCTTGTTACTTCCATGAAAAAAGGACTTTCTATAGAAGAAAGTCCTCAGCGTGTAGACAAACCCTCGCATTCGTTGTCAGTCCTGCGTGCTGGTGCTCACGAATGTGAAATTCGCTCCGCGCCAGTACTCGTCCTTCTTAGACTGCAAAGGTTTTCTATCACGCTGAAAAGAAGAAAAAGGGCTAAAATAAACATTATTTTAGCCCTTTTTGCTTCATCTATTGTACTCCCTGTCCTTTTAATTCACGTTGCACATCTAAATCGGCAGCTTCTCTGCTGAACTTTGGCAGTGTAATGAAGTAAAAAAGGAAGACGAGTAAAATAATAATACCCATTCCGTAATAAATGTAAGAAACATTGGTGATGAGCTTTGGAAATAACACGGCAATTAAACCTAGCGTCATTGATTGTGCAAACATGGTGAGCGGATCAACCCACCCTGATACGCGTCCCATCAGACGAGGGTGAACAATTCTTGGGAGCCAGCCTCCAATGACAATGTTGACTGGACCAATACATGTACCAATGACAAATGATGTGACATAAAATAACCATAATGTATGGGTAGAACCAAGGACAAAAATTAAAATACCTGCAACTAGAATTGGAATCGACATGAGATATTGCATCTTTACCTTTTTTGCAAGAATAGAGCCAAGTAAGCTTCCAACTAGAAGTCCGGCACCGATTGCGATCGTAAAAAAGGATGTATGCAGTTCAAAATGGTCCGGTGAAAGACCGTATTTCATTGTAAACATCGGAAGAACGGCAAATGCGCCATTCACAAGACCAAAAACAAAAAAGCCAAAAATTAAAGAAGCCAATAATTTATTTTTTAAAATATAGAGAATGCCTTCTTTAAAATCTTTTAGAGACGTCTTAACGGTCATGCCTTTCCAGCCTGCTTGTCCATTAGGCTGTCGTGCTTCAATTGGAATATTGCATGATCGAATAAGAATACCGGAAATAATAAAACTGACCAAATCAATGGTAATGGCACCGTGAAGTCCAATCGTTTTATACATAATGGCACCAATTCCAACACCAAATACCATAAACAAACTAAACAGCATCTGATTTAAACCAGCAGCTTTTGCATATTGATCTTTATTTAAAATGGCCTGAACGAGAGAGGCTTCAGCTGGATAGAAGAACTTCGTAATGGCGCTTCGTATAAACAAGATCAAGAAAATAAGCGGCAGTGAATTAAAATAAATGACGATAAATAAAACGATCGTCAGCCCAGCTCGTATCCAATCACAATTCTCTGCGACTTTTTTACGATCAAAACGGTCTGCGACCACACCGACCATAAAAAAGACAAAGATCGTAGGCAGTGAATACATTAGCTCTGCTAAAGTGGCGTAAGCGGGCTGATGACTAAAATGATCGAGCAAATAAAAGGCAAACGCCATATTGCCTACTGTTGTCCCCATTTGCGAGGCAAGTGCTGCAAAAAAGAGACGAACAAAATTTCTGTTTTTAAAAATATCCATAAATACGCTCCTTAACCTGAAGATCCCACTTTCTATCATATAAAATTTTAACCATTCGTACAATTGATTTCTCCTACTGGCTAATGGTCACAGGTGTTCCATTTGGAACTATTGAAGCAAGTTCGATGACATTCTGATTGTACATGCGAATGCACCCTCTAGACACAGCTTTACCAATTGAAGACGGGTTATTCGTTCCATGGATGCCGTAATGAACTTTTGAAAGGCTCAGCCAATAGGCGCCAAAGGGACCTCCTGGGTTTGGCTGTCTGTTGACAATATAATAAGAACCTGTCGGTGTCATGTTTAATATTCTGCCAGTTGCGATCGGGTATGAGCGCAAGAGCTGTGATCCAGAAAACAGTACGAGACGTTTCGCTGAAATTGACACAGATATACGGTAAGGGATCGTGTTAGGATCCGGTAACCCAGGGATGATGATGACTTCATTTTGTTCTGGCTCGCGGGTTTGAAGTGACGGATTTGCAGCCTTTAAAGCATCTGTCGTTGTTCGAAAATCAAGTGCTATTGAAGCAAGTGTTTCTCCACTTTTTACCGTGTATCGCAGCACGAAAGCACACTCCTTTTACTCAAATAAAAGAAGCCATGATCCCCGCCTCACATATACTATATGGACGGGATCAGGCCCAGTAAGGTTTCTCCTAACATTTGTCATGAGAATGATCTTTGTTTATACATATGCAGGAAAAGGTGATTTGGCTTCTCTTTACACGTGAGATGTTAAGGTGAAAAAAGTGATTTCAGGTTTGGCTAAAAACCGAAGCGGCAGTCTAGTTGTCCCAAGCCCGCGGTTGACATAGATACGGTGCTGATAGCTACCGTATAAGCCTTCGACATATGTACGCCCAAAAGGTGCTGTGAGAATCGGTCCATAGAAAGGAAGCTGTATTTGACCACCATGCGTATGCCCAGAAAGCTGCAAGTTAATAGGTGTTGTTTCAAGCTCTAGTGCGGCATCAGGCTCATGCACAAGCAATAACGTAAAGAGATCAGAAGAGACTTCTCGTTTGATGAAATGGTAATCAGGCATACTCATCATGAGGTCATCCAGTGTAGCGATCTGTATGCGTCTGCCTTCTTTTTCTAAGTGAAACACTTCATTTTTACATAATGTAAAACCGCAGGCTTTCATCGTTTCCTCATATAGATCGATGCCAAATGGTCCGTAGTCATGATTTCCGCATATGGCAAACTTTCCAAACGGAGCATCAAGCTTAGACAAAGAGGCTTTGGCTTTTTCATGTTCTTCAATCGATGATTCAAAATCAACAAGATCACCTGTAAACACAATGAGATCGGGAGATGCAGCGTTGATTTTTTGGACAACAGTCTCTAAATCTTTTGCCGGGAATGTATCACTTAAATGAACGTCACTAAATTGCGCAATTTTAAATTGGTCAAAAGAAGCCGGTAGCTGAGCATCATGAATAGTGAGTGATACGGTGTCGATCATGCGCGGTTCAATGTACCGAGCATAGCCATAACCGGATGTGGTCGCCAAAAGTCCGAGAATACTCGCACCAGCTGCTCCTTTTAAAAACTGCCTACGGGAAAGTTGCTTCATATAAGACTCCTTTAAAAATAAAATTAAGTATAGCATGATTTTTGATGAATCTCCCATATGGTGTATGGAGGGGAAATCATGATATGATAGACGGATAATGAATGAATAGTCATTCAAAACCACAAAGGGGGAGAACAAATGACGAAGCAAACAGTGATTGTCACAGGGGGATCAAGCGGAATGGGGAAGGCGATGGCGACTCATTTGGCACTCGGGGGCTGGAATGTTGTGATTACTGGAAGAACAGAAGAGACCCTTGAAACAACGGCAAATGAAATCAAACAGCAAGGTGGTTCGATCGCTTATTTTCAAATGGACGTGCGACATCCAGAAGATGCTGATCAAATGGTAAAGTTTGCAGTAGATACATTTGGTGATGTGGATGCACTCATCAATAACGCAGCAGGCAACTTTTTAGTTCCAGCAGAAAAACTGTCTCCTAACGGCTGGAAAGCGGTCATTGATATTGTGCTAAATGGCACCTTTTTTTGCAGCCATGCAGTGGGCAACTATTGGATTCGTCAAAAGAAAAGCGGAAGTATGATCAACATGGTCGCCACATATGCATGGGGGGCTGGTGTTGGTGTAGCGCATTCAGCAGCCGCAAAAGCAGGCGTACTATCACTTACCCGAACGCTTGCAGTCGAATGGGGAAAGCAATATCGCATTCGCGTAAATGCCATTGCGCCGGGGCCCATTGAAAGAACAGGTGGTGCTGATAAACTGTGGGAATCTGAAGAGGCTGCCCAAAGAACATTAGATAGTGTTCCGCTCGGTAGACTTGGCACACCAGAAGAAATTGCAGAACTTGCGAGTTTCTTATTATCTGAGCATGCATCTTATATTAATGGAGATTGTATCACGATGGATGGGGGGCAATGGCTCAACCAATCACCATTTTGAATGACCGTGTAAGACCTGCTTTTGATATGGTATAATCACACAAAGAGAGAAGCAGGTGATGAAAATGGTCGATCCATTGGATATTTTAACGAATATTGAAGATGTTTTCCCGCACTATCAAGCGATCTTCAGTGCGGAGGAACAAAAAGTGATAGGCTATGAGATTCTTGGAAGAATGAAGCTTGAGTCGGGAACAGTTAGTCTAGGCTCCTTCTTTACGGATTCATCTATTCCTGACGAATATAAATTGGAAGTAGATCACAAAGTATTAAGTCAAGCGCTTGATCTCTTCACAACCGCAGATGAAGATTTGCTCATCTTTATTAATCATGATGCGAACGTCCTCATGCTTGATCATGGCGAAAGTTTTTTAGAACTTTTAAAAGAATATGAAGCAAAGGGTATTCAGCTTAGCCGGTTTGTCATTGAAATTACTGAACATACGTTTAGCGGCGACATTGAACAGCTTTACCATACGTTAACGTATTATCGTACATATGGGATCAAAATCGCCGTATCTAATATAGGAAAAGAAAGCAGCAATCTTGACCGGATTGCTCTGCTTTCACCTGATCTATTAAAAATAGATCTACAGGCTTTAAGAGCTTCGTCTCCATCTCCTTCCTATGAATATGTGTTATACAGCATTTCACTTCTTGCAAGAAAAATAGGAGCGGCTTTAATCTATGAAGACATTGAAGCGAATTTTCAGCTGCAATATGCATGGAGAAATGGCGGAAGATATTTTCAAGGCTTCTACCTTCACGAGCCTGCGGCACAATTAATTGACCGGAACAAACGAAAAGAACAGCTTAAAGAAGAATTTCAGCAATTCATTGCCCATGAGAAAAAGAAACTCCAAGCTGTCTATGAACATTCTGAAACCTTTTATAAGCGAATACATCAAGCCGTCAGTACGTTAAAAAAATCATGCAGCACAAATGATGAACTTATACAAAAACTGGCACATGAACTAACCGATTGCAGCTTTCGCATTTATATGTGTAATGAAGAAGGGTTTCAAATCACTGGGAATGTGTTTAAGAAAGAGAAAGAATGGCTGTTTCAGCCAGAGTATATAGAGAAAAACTGGAGCTGGCGCCCTTATTTTCTAGCGAATATTCTTCAAATGAGAATTAGCGGAAAAGGATTTTTCAGCGATATCTACAGTGATTTAGAAACTGGAGAACGAATACGTACGTTTTCTTATCCGTTAGAGGGAGACGTGTATTTGTTTGTAGATCTTCCGTATGCGTATCTATATGAGCAGGAAGGATTAATTTAAAAGCAGCCGTCATGGCTGTTTTTTTATTAGAAAAAAGATAGAAAAAATGGTTGACAATGAAACTGATAATCATTATCATTTAGTTATAGAGAGAAGCTACTCTCTGTTCCCCAACCCCTCTATCAGATCAAGATCCAAAAAACTTGGCGCTACCCCCGCCAAGTTTTTTTTGTGCGCCAATCATTCCCTTCATGCATAGGACATCCCAATTCATCCATACACCTTAAATGATGATAGTTAGACAGTAGGAGGGAAAAGTCATGATCAAACGTGACAAGCGGCTGCTGATTGATTTACCAATGCCTGATCACCCAGATGCAAATGGTGCAGCGGCTGTGCAAGAATTACTCGGCGGAAAATTTGGTGAAATGTCCACATTAAATAACTACATGTTTCAATCGTTTAACTTTAGAGGGAAACGAAAGCTCAAACCATTTTATGATCTTGTATCAAGTATTACAGCTGAAGAATTCGGTCATGTAGAGCTTGTGACAACTGCAGTCAATCTCATGATTACGGGAACCACCCATGGGGGCGATCCAGATACGACCCCGATGAAAGCGGCTGTTGATAAACGAAATACGCAGCATTTTATCCAAACGGCACAAACAGGCTATCCGTTTGACTCCATGGCAAAGCCGTGGACAGGTGAGAATGTGTTCTCAAGTGGTAATCTGATTCTGGATCTTCTTCATAACTTCTTCCTAGAGTGCGGAGCTCGTACGCATAAAATGCGCGTATATGAAATGACGGATCACCCTACGGCAAGAGAAATGATCGGTTATTTACTTGTCAGAGGCGGCGTACATGTTGTGGCGTATGCAAAAGCCCTTGAGGTAGCGACAGGAGTAGATGTTGGGAAGATGCTGCCGATTCCAAATCTCGACAATAAATACTTTGATTCTGCAAGAAAGTTTGAAGATCAAAATGTTCATACAAAGCTGTATACATTTAGTGACACAGATTATAAAGATATCAATCAAATTTGGAAAGGAAACCATCCAATTGATGGAAAGCCGCTGACAGTTATTGAGGGTACGCCAAAAGGTGCACCCGTGCCAGATTATAGAGATTTGCCGGAAGAGTTTGCTCCAGGTATTTCAAAAGAAGATTTTGACGAAATTGCAAAACGCCTGATGAGATCGGCTGGTTTATAAAAAACAAGATGCATGAGATAAGAAAAAAGACTCAAAATAAAAAAACAGATTCTTTTTCTTTTTTTGAATTCAAGAGGAAAAATATCATCTGAGAACACTTTATGGTATGATGCTTTGTAGGACTTGTGTATAATCAATACGGGTTCATCTTGAGTTGTTTTTTTGAAAGGAGTCTTTTTTTAGAATGTCACAATTAATGGGTATCATTACAAGGCTGCAAAGTCTTCAAGAGACAGCAGAAGCTGCAAACGAGCCGGCACAGCGTTATTTCGAAGTGAACGGTGAGAAAATCTGTAGTGTTAAGTATTTCGAAAAGAATCAAACGTTTGAATTGACTGTTTTTCAACAAGGGGATAAGCCTAACACTTTCCCATTTGACAACATTGATATGATTTCGATTGAGATTTTTGAGCTTCTACAATCCTAAGCTGAATCGTATGAAATGTTTTTTCTAAGAATTCCTTCGTTGATTGCGGAAGCATACACTTCATAAGTGATGAACAAATGGAAGATGATCATTCAGTGCAATATTCGGATAAGAGACCATTAAAAAGGAGTTCCTTTCTGTGAGTGATTCTTTTTTCTTTAATCTTTCTGAAGAGCATTTAGCGTTTTCTGATGTTGTCATGAGAATGAAAGACTTTATTCAAAAAGACCCGAGATCTGTTTATGTACTATCAATTGGTACGGACTCTCAGGTCAATCAGAATGTCACAACATTTATGACTGCAATTCATCTTCACCGGATCGGCAAAGGAGCTTGGGGCTGTCTCACGCAGCAAGTGTTGAATCGGCCTGTACAAAGTCTTAGAGAAAAAATTTCATTAGAGACAGCGTTTAGCCAAAAGGTATGTGCAGACATCCTTGAGGGACCTTTAACAGAACTGATGGATTTGCTTCTTCCGTTTGCTGAGGAAGGGGCAGACCTTCGTTTTGAAGTCCATCTAGATATTGGCAAAAAAGGAAGTACAAAAGAGCTGATCCAGGAAATGACCGGAATGATCACAGCCATGGGAATTGAAGCAAAAATAAAACCCGACTCATACGCAGCATTTTGCTACGCCAATCGATACACAAAATAAATTCCGTCATTTTTCTCCAAACGTTGTCGAAACGTGCGGTTGACGATTCGATTCTAGTTCCTTATTCTAGCTGTATAGAGAGGAAGCAGACATTCAAACGCCTGCTAATCAATATAAAAGCATATATGAAACAGGGGGCCTGATGTTGAATGAGCGTCATCGAAAATCGTTTTAATGAAGAAGAGAAAAAGCTATTATTAAACGTATTACTGAATCAGGAATATGCTGTCGAATTACTAAGCAGTGAGATCAATGATATAGAATGTGGAACAAAAAATGTCGACGACAATACGTATAAGAAATTGATCACATTGTATGACAGAGTAAGGTTTGAGAATTAATATCGATTGAACATTCTATTAGATACTCTACGCTGAGTATCTTTTTTATGCAGAAAAAAATCTTTCGACAAAATTCGTTTTAGTTTATGCTTAATGTTAAAGGGGAATGTATGATTGATGATTGAGAGAAAAGGGGTCGAAGAAACATGATAGAGATAGAACCGGCTCAATTACTTGAGTCAACAGTAGCTGAGCATATGATTGATGCAGATAAAGTGGCACACGTTCAAATTGGAAATAATCTTGAGCACGCCCTATTGGTCCTGACAAAAACAGGATATACAGCCATACCTGTTCTGGATGCTTCTTATCACCTTCATGGGTTAATTGGAACAAATATGATTATGGATAAAATCTTTGGCTTAGAACGAATTGAATTTGAAAAGCTCGACCAATTGAAGGTAGAAGAGGTCATGCTATCAGATATTCCAAGACTGAAAACGACCGATCCTGTTTTAAAAGGTGTTCACGCTGTGACGAATAATGGATTTGTTTGTGTGGAAAATGAAGAGCAAGTATTCGAAGGGATTTTCACTCGGCGTGTTGTATTAAAGCGCTTAAATGAAGTCATTCATTCCGCAAAAAAATGAGCTGCAGCCCAGCTTATTTTTTTTGCCTTCATAAGCTATTATTTATATAATGACTATATAAAATAAGAAAAACTTATCGAGAGAAGGAGGGCGCCCATGCAGCTTCAAGAGTTACATATGCTTGTTGTACTTAGTGAGGAATTGAATATGAGAAAGGCTTCAGAGCGGCTCTTTGTCTCTCAGCCTGCCTTATCTCAAAGGCTGCAAACGATTGAAAAAGAGTGGGGAACCAAAATCTTTTTTCGTTCACAAAAAGGCTTGACAGTCACTTCAGCTGGCGAACAGATCATTCAATTCGCCAAAGAGGTCACGACTGAGCAGGATCGAGTGCGAGAGAGAATTGACGAGCTTGAAGGAGACATTCACGGTACACTCAAGCTTGCAGTTGCGTCCATTATTGGTCAGCACTGGCTGCCAAAGGTGTTGAAGCGGTATGTCGAGAAATACCCAAATGCCAAAGTATCTCTTGTGACAGGCTGGAGCAGTGAGATGCTTAAAAGTCTGTATGAAGACCATGTCCACATCGGCATCATTCGCGGGAATCCTGATTGGAAGGGCACAAAGGAATACTTAATGACCGATCATTTATATTTAGTCGATTCTGTCATCAAGGACGTGGATGAGTTAATTGAGACAGAACGCCCGTTTATTCAATTTAAAAGTGATAGCACCTATTATCAAGAAATTCAGCACTGGTGGCATCAAAAGTTTAAAGTGTCGCCAAAACAGACGATTCTTGTGGACCAGATTGAGACATGTAAACAAATGGCCTATCACGGTATCGGCTACGCCATTTTGCCTTCGGTCACCCTATATGATCATGAGAAAAGCGTACACAAAACCCCGCTCGTAGACGCAAATGGAGAGCAAATCGGACGTGACACGTGGCTGTTAGGATATGAAGCCTCTTTTCAGTTAAAACAAGTTCAAGCATTTGTTGGTGTGGTGAAAGAAATGCTTGAAAGTGAGGCAGTGTAAGTACTTCTGGAAGAGGAGGTGCTTTTTTAGGATAAGTAGTTTGATTAGGTTTCTAATAGATTTACCTGTTTCATACTGAAAAAACAGAAAGCTGGAAGAAATGATGAGAAATCAACGAAAAAAGAAGACGGATATACCGAAGTGGGGAACTTATTTACGCGAGAGATGGCGTGGACGTTTTGCAAGTCATCTTTCTTTAGAAGAACAAAAAGAGATTGGGATGGATGGCTTCCTATGGCACTTATGTAGCTGGGGAAAAGTTGAATGCCTTGAAAAAGAGGCAGCGATCAACGCCTTTCATCAGCAATCAAAGCATACATGTACTCTTTTTTATCAATTTACTCAAGAAGCGTATCTGTTTGAAAACGCCGCTGACCTGTCAGTGAAGGAATTGCCATATACAGACGGACACATGGACTATAGCGATCTGTATGTCATGGATTGGGAAGAAAATTGGACATTTGTGATGACGCACGAAACCGATTGCGGTCCATATTTTATTCAGAAATAAAAAAAGAGTACATCACAAAGAGATAGAGTGATGATCAATTAAAGCCGCCTTCCAATTGGAATGAGCGGTTTTTTGATGTACGTCATGTGTATTTTGAACAGCACCTTTTCATAAAACATTTGACAATGAAAATCATTATCATTTAAAGTGTACATATAATAATTGAAAATGATTATCATTTAGATGAGGTGACCAATAGATGAAAGCACTAATTGCATTTGCGAGTATGTCTGGCAATACGGAAGATATGGCAGCGATCTTAAAACAAACGCTTGAAGGAAAAGGGATAGAGACAGAGATGATGGAATTTGACGACACAAGTGCAGAAGATCTTTCTTCATACGATTATGTCATGATCGGCTCTTACACATGGGGTGACGGTGATTTACCTTATGAAGCTGAAGATTTTTATGAAGAGGTCTCATCCCTTGAACTTTCTCACATCAAAGCGGCGGTATTTGGATCAGGCGATTACAGTTATCCGAAGTTTTGCGAGGCTGTTCATACCTTTCATGACATGCTGAAATCGACAGGTGCATCCGTATTTCCTGAAACATTGAAAATGGAACTTGCGCCAGATACAGATGAAGATGTGGCGTGCTGTGAGGAGTTTGCAACGAGCTTTTTAACGTGGGCATCATTGTCTGAGAAAAGAGTTGAAAATCATGTTTCATAAAGGTGCGACAGCTGTTGCTGCGTCTAAAAGTGGCGGCTACTTTGTTGCTGTCAAACGAGAAGGTATTTTTCATTACAGTGTGGAGGGCGGATGGCAGCAGCTTTTTAAGCTTAAGCATAAAATCCACGCTATCAGTTATATTGGTCCGTATTTGTTCGGTGTTGGTGAAAATGGAACTGTCATACGATCAGGAGATGAGGGCCACACATGGGCGCTATCATCTTTTCCGACAAATGCAGTTGTTTGGTCTATTACAGGACGCAAAGATGGGTTTGTATGCGCACATGGAAAGCATAGTATTTATGTGTCAACCGATTTCGGAATTTCCTGGGAAATTATGAAGCCATTTGCTCATGTAAATCAGCCCCCTGTGATTCGCTCATTATGTGTAGCCGGTGATTATCTTTATATTGGAACACAGATTCATGAGGTGCATGGAGGAATATGGGTGTATGACTTGCAAAGTGAACAGATTTTTCTCCTAAACAGAGAAGAGCACCGAATGACTGCTTCTATGTTGCTTTGCGGGGAACACCTCCTTGTCTGTGCGATGGGCTCTAAAAAAGGGAAAAGAGGATCTGTTCAAATTTTAGACTTACATACAAATATGCTGCATGATATTCAATCACAAGCTTTTGCGCGAGAGGAATCATTTTTGGATGTGTCAGAGGATAACGGCATTGTGTACGTGACCACCTCACAGGACGAGCATGGATTTTCTAAGGTGTATCAGCTTGATATAGAGCAAAAAGAGCTCAAGTGGTTTGATACGATCAAAGGGCATGGTTTTCGTGTCGCCAATCAAAAGGAGAATTTTTTCTGTGCGGGTTTATATGAAAGTAAGTTTGTCAGGCCTTATGAGGAACCTGCACTGATTCATTAATAAGGAGGAAGAAAAAGTGACGAAAAAAGTTTTATTGGTGTATGCCACAATGTCAGGAAATACAGAAGCAATGGCTGATTTAATCGAAAAAGGGTTAAAGGAAGCTGGGGCTAGCGTGGACCGGCATGAAGCGATGGATATTGATGCTGAACTTCTTCATGATTACTCGCACATTCTGTTAGGTGCATATACTTGGGGAGATGGTGATCTTCCAGATGATTTTATTGATCTATATGAGGAAATGGAAGAGCTGGATTTGACGGGTAAAGCATTTGCTGTATTCGGTTCTGGAGATACATCTTATGAACATTTTTGCGGAGCTGTGGATTTAATTGAAGAAAAAGTGAAAGAACTGGGCGGTGATATCGTCCTACCATCCATCAAAATTGAGCTGAATCCAGAAGGAAACGAGGAAGAGGAATTGATTTCTTTTGGTAGACAATTTGTTCATCTTCACCAGCAAGAAGCGGGATAAAGAGGCCCGCTTGTTTTATTTGCCAAGGCGCAGACGATTCTTTCACTTGTCATTAAAACTCTCCTTTGGTACAGTAATGAAGTATAAATTAAGAGGAGGACATACATACATGAAACAAATGGACGCTAATGAAATTATTTCATTTATTCAAAATAGTACAAAATCAACACCTGTGAAAGTCTACATTAAAGGGGACTTAGAAGGTATTGAATTTGGTGAACATGCAAAAACATTTATCACAGGTAACACTGGTGTTGTCTTCGGTGAGTGGAGCGAAATTCAAGAAGCTCTAGCATCAAACAAAGACAAAATTGAAGATGTTGTCGTGGAAAATGACCGTCGTAACTCTGCGATTCCTATGTTGGATTTGAAAAACATCAAAGCACGTATTGAGCCAGGTGCAATCATTCGTGATCAAGTGGAAATTGGCGATAATGCAGTCATCATGATGGGTGCTTCTATTAATATCGGTTCAGTCATCGGTGAAGGTACGATGATTGATATGAACGTTGTTCTTGGCGGCCGTGCGACAGTAGGTAAGAACTGTCATATCGGTGCGGGATCTGTTCTTGCAGGTGTTATTGAGCCGCCTTCTGCTAAGCCAGTTGTAGTAGAAGATGATGTTGTCATCGGTGCAAACGCTGTTGTTTTAGAAGGTGTGACAATTGGAAAAGGTGCAGTTGTAGCAGCTGGAGCGATCGTTGTGAACGATGTCGAGCCTTACACGGTTGTAGCAGGTACACCTGCAAAGAAAATCAAAGACATTGATGAAAAAACAAAAGGTAAAACTGAAATCAAACAAGAACTGCGTCAGCTTTAATTGACACAATTCGCAGCTGAAGACATAGACGTGGATGATATATCCACGTCTTATTCGTATAGAGGAAAGGAAGCGAGTTCACTTGTTAAATCGTGAGCAATTAATATCCATTCGAAGAGATTTGCACCAAATTCCTGAGCTTGGTTTTAAGGAATTTAAAACACAAGCTTACCTCATCAAGCATCTCGAATCGTACCCAACAGATCGAATTGAGATGGAAACATGGCGGACTGGACTTTTTGTGAAAGTAAAAGGGACAAATCCTGCGCGTGTCTTTGCGTATCGTGCAGATATGGACGGATTATCTATCCCTGAAGAAACGGGCTACCCATTTCAATCGGTACATGAAGGCTACATGCATGCATGTGGACATGATCTTCATATGACCATTGCTCTTGGTATCATTGATCATTTCGTGCATCAGCCAATCAAAGAAGATCTGCTATTTATTTTCCAACCGGCAGAAGAAGGGCCAGGCGGAGCTGAACCAATGCTTGCAAGTGATGTTCTAAAAAAGTGGACGCCAGACTTTATTACAGCGCTGCATATTGCACCTGAATATCCAGTCGGCACGATTGCAACAAAGCCGGGCCTATTATTTGCTAATACGAGTGAGCTTGTGATCGATCTTGAAGGAAAAGGCGGGCATGCCGCATACCCTCATTTAGCAAATGATATGGTGGTGGCTGCAAGTGCACTAGTAGGGCAGCTGCAATCGGTGATTTCACGTAATGTGGACCCTCTTGATAGTGCCGTCATTACAGTTGGCACGATTACAGGTGGCACTGCTCAAAATATCATTGCGCAGCACGCAAAGCTTGATGGAACCATTCGCACGCTCTCGCCAGAGTCTATGGAAAAGGTGAGAAAACGAATTGAAGCACTTGCAAAGGGAATTGAAATTGGCTATGAATGCAAGGCGACAGTTCGATACCCTTCATCTTATTACGAAGTGGACAATTCAAAGGATTTGACAGAAGAATTTATGTCATATGTAGCCGAAGAAGGTCTTGCGAACGTCATTGAATGCAGAGAAGCGATGACAGGAGAAGATTTCGGCTACATGCTGAAAAAATACCCTGGGTTCATGTTTTGGCTAGGGGTAGATTCAGAATATGGTCTGCACCATGCAAAACTCACGCCTGACGAAAATGCGATTGAAACAGCTGTGAACGTCATGACGGCTTATTTTAAAAAGCAAGCAGGTGAATGAATAATCAAATGGTCTCCTGTACACCTTATGAACAGGAGGTGTTCTTGATTATGACAAGAATTGGTGTAGAACCATCTTTATCCGATGTAGAAGAACTTTTGAAGCAAAAAGGGTATGATGTCGTACGAATTCAAAATGAACAGCAAATGGATCAGTGTGACTGTTATGTGGTCACAGGGTTAGATTCAAATGTTCTTGGCATTTCAGACACAACGACAAAGGCATCTGTTATTACAGCGTCAGGTATGACGGCTGATGAAATTTGTCAAGAAGTAGAACAGCGTGTTCAATAAAACTAACAAAAAAGAACCAGGATATTAATATCCTGGTTCTTTTTGCTCTTTGGCTAGATCGAGTACGTCTTTCATTTTTTTACGCAGAATTCGTTCGACACGCCACTGCTCCATCGTTTCAGTTTTTGCAATGATGCGAAGGACGAGGGATGAGGAGCCAAATGATTCCACTCCAACGACTTGAGGACCTTCGATGATTTGCGGCATGCTCTCACGAACTTCATCACAGGCTGTTTGCAAAGTGCTGATCATCTGATCCACATTTTCATCTGGGGATAATTCGATATCAACGAGTGCCTGCATCGTCCCTCGTGAATGATTGCTTACATTCAGTATACTTCGGTTCGGAATGAAATGAAGAGTGCCATCAAAGCTTCTAAGCTGTGTTGTTCTCAGTCCAATTTGTTCAACGATCCCATCGAAACCAGCAACCGTTATATACTCGCCGACATCAAATTGTTTTTCGAGCAGTATGAAGAAGCCTGTCACAATATCACTCACCAATCCCTGAGCGCCAAATCCAATGGCAAGTCCTACAACACCTGCGCCAGCCAGCAAGGCGGTTGGGTTATAGTGAAATAAGTCGAGGATCATCACAACTAGAATAAAAATCAGCAAGTAGGCGAAAATATTTAAGGTAAGACTTTGCAGCGTTTGAGCTCGTGATAAAGAGACATCGTGCTTCTCAGAGAATGCTGAATAGGCACGCTTAATCATCTTATTTCCAATCGCTCTGATGATAAAATAAATCACAAAAATAGCAATGAGTTTTAGCAAAATCATACTGATATTCATGATGATGGAAACCCAATCTACTTGTTCAAGTGCTTTCATGATCTTCAAAACCTTTCTATGTATGTGCGAAATGAGAAGCTAATCATTTGTTCCCTTATGCAAGTCATGTTAAACTTTTAATAGTTGGAGCGAGAGATTGTGACAAATCGTTAATTAAATTTATTATTAATTAATATTGACTAAAAATCGCTTAAGTATTATAATTATATTTGTGAAGTTATTAACTAAATGAGAATTCAACCTGTTGATTCTCATTTTATATACAGCTAAGAAGTCTGTATAAAGATATTATTTTTGGAGGGATTTACATATGGCAGAGCGTTTTGTAGGAAAACAAGCTCCACGTTTTGAAATGGAAGCAGTACTTGCTAATAAGGAATTTGGTAAAGTGAGTTTAGAGGAAAACATCAAGAATGACAAATGGACAGTTCTTTTCTTCTATCCAATGGATTTCACTTTTGTTTGTCCAACTGAAATTACAGCAATGAGCGATCGTTATGATGAGTTTGAAGATTTAGATGCAGAAATCATCGGTGTATCTACTGATACAATCCATACGCATCTTGCTTGGATCAACACAGATCGTAAAGACAATGGTCTTGGAGAATTAAAATACCCACTAGCTGCTGATACAAACCACACAGTATCTAGAGAATACGGTGTTTTAATTGAAGAAGAAGGAATTGCACTTCGTGGTCTATTCATCATTAACCCAGAAGGCGAACTTCAATATCAAACAGTATTCCACAACAATATCGGTCGTGATGTAGATGAGACACTACGTGTTCTTCAAGCATTACAAACTGGTGGACTTTGCCCAGCGAACTGGAAGCCTGGTCAAAAAACACTTTAATTGATAGTTGAAGAAACAGTCTAACTGGTGTTAGACCTTCAGATTGTTGACAAAGGGCTAAAATGAACTTGATTTTAGCCCTTTGTCTTCTTTTCAGCGTGATAAAAAACCTTTGAAGTCTAGGAAGAACGAGTACTGGCGCGAAGCGAATGTGACATTCGTGAGCACCAGCACGCAGGACTGACAAAGAATGCGAGGGTTTGTCTACATGCTGGGGTCTAACTGATGTTAGACTTTTTTGTTTCGAGACATACAATGGATGGAGGCGCTTCAAAATGAAATTACGTCAACCAATGCCGGAACTAACTGGTGCAAAAGAATGGTTAAATGGAGAAGTAACAAGAGAAGAATTAATTGGTGATAAACCAACATTGATCCACTTCTGGTCAGTTAGCTGTCACCTTTGTAAAGAGGCGATGCCGCAAGTGAACCAATTCCGTGATGAATACAAGGATCAACTAAACGTGATCGCAGTTCATATGCCACGTTCAGAGGATGACCTAGATCTAGAAAAAATCAAAGAGGTTGCAAATGAGCATGAAATCACACAGCCAATCTTTGTAGACAGCGACCATAAATTAACAGAAGCATTTGAGAACGAATATGTACCAGCTTACTATGTATTCGATAAAACAGGTGCTTTACGCCACTTCCAAGCTGGCGGAAGCGGTATGAAAATGCTTGAAAAACGTGTCAATCGAGTTCTTTCTGAGTCTGAAAAGGCTGCAGAATAGGCTTTCCCCCCATGAATGGGGGTTTTTTCATGGGGAAAAATAGGAGACATATTGCACTGGATGAATATGATTGTAGGTGGAATGCCTAAGAAAAGAGAAAATGAGGGATTTCATTAAAAAAATTTCCTAAAATAAAAAGGTATTATGACCTATTTACATTTTTATTTTGAAATGAAAATGTAAAGATTTTAACTTTTTACTATTCAGAACGTTTTTGCACAAAAGAAATTTCAGTTTGGTAAATAACTATATAAATCAAGTAGTATAAGCATTTATTCAAAATTTTTACAATATTTTAAAGGTGGTCAAAAGCCTATAGTGGCAATGAAATGGGTGCCGATTTTTCTTCTTTGGCAAAATTTTAGTTGGAAATACCTATCTGATAGCAAACTGTAAAATGATAAAAAAATAGTTGATAAAATTAGTTTTCTAATCTAATATTTACTATAGAATATTTTTTATATGATGAGGGGGAAATCCATTGTTTAATGAGAGGGAAGCGTTACGTTTACGATTGGAACAATTAAATGAAGCAGAAGTAAAGGTCATCCGTGAATATCAAATTGAACGAGATGCGATTTACGCAAAACTAAGAGAATTAGACCGTCAAGGTACAGGTCTCGTCACAGATACAAAAAAAGAAGTACGTACAGAGAGAAAAACAGATTCACTGCCTGTATTAGCTGAGCTGGCTGCACAAGAAATGAGAAGCTACAATCAGCCTGCGCAAACGCAGTCAAACGTTACATCATCTTTAGGAACAGGTCAGCTAAATGGTGCACCTGTAGGTATTCCTGAAGGATCTACAAGACGCAGAAGAGGCACAGCTAGACCTGGATCAAAGGCAGCTAAGCTTCGTGAAGCTGCAATCAAAACATTAAAGCGTCATAATGCGGCGATTAAAAGCTCTGAACTTCAAAAAGAGATTGAAAAAGAGAGCGGTCTTGAAATTCCAAATATGACAACGTTTATGCAAAGCTTAATTAAAATGTACCCAGAAGTGAAGAAACCTTATCGCGGACAGTATATTTTAGAAGGCGACATTCAAACAGAAGACGAATAAATAAAAAAGAAACTGCTGGGCGTAAATGCCAGCAGTTTTTTCTTGCGTACGTGATGAATGAATCACTTTTTTTGATCAACTGTATAGACAATCTTTCGTTCTTTGGGCATGTTGTCGCGCTGTTTTTTAAATCCATCGATCTTCACTGTCATGACCTCTCCACTCCGCTGCACCGCATCAACTTTTGCCTGGAGCGTTTCTACTTGTTCGTTTAGTTTCTTCAAAATCGGTCCTATTTCTTCGGTTGTTTGTAAAATAGGGTCTTGTGAGAACGGCTCGGCATTTGTTTGGGCTGACTGGTCGATATCAGCAAAATGAGAAGCGATCCATTCCTCGCTTTCGGCCAACTGTTTTTGGTAGCTCGTGAGCGTTTCATAAAAAATGGCTTCTTTTGCTTTTTCGATTTGCAGTAATTTTTCTTGTGTTTCATAAAAACGCTCCTGTAGATGCCGGACGCCTTCTTGTAATAAATGAAGCTCTGCGTTTTTATCGCCTAGAGTTTGCTGCAGTTTTTCAATCACAGCGGATAAAGTATTTCCTTTTTTCTCCTCTTTTGCAAGCTGTTTATCTTGGTCTAGTAATCGCTCCTGTAGTTGCTGAGACATTTCCTTATATTTTACAACCTTCAAATGCAATCGGTGCTTTTCCTCTGTTTCTTTTCGTCTATGATAGGTTTCCTTTTGCAGCATTTCATGAAGAAGGACGATTTTATGTAATAATTCCGATTTGCTATAAGAGAGATCTTGTATTTTAGATGATGCTTCGTCTTGGTCAATGGTCATTTCATCCAATTGTTGTTTTAATTGAGTGAAATCCTTTTTCATCTCATGATATTCTTGAGATAGCTTCTTGTTTTTAGCATAGGTATACGTGGACTGTAAATCTGAAATTATCTGTTGATATTTGGCCGTTTCAGCTTTTAAAAATAGATTTTCTTGAGACAGATCATGGAATAGGGGAGAAGCATGGCGCCGGTTCATAGGTAGACCCTCCTTATTCATGTTATCAATAAAGTATGCGAAATGTGTGCGATTAGAACAACCATATCAAAGGGGATGAGATGATGAGAATAGTGAATGTGATACTAGCCGGAGGTGCTTCTAGGCGTTTTGGAGAGCCAAAGGCAAGTCATGTCTATCAGGGGAAACCACTATATGAACATGTGAAAGAGCAACTTTTGAAAGGGGAAACCGTCATCATCAGTCACCCTAAGCTTCTGCCTTTTTTCAAAGCAAGAGGGGAACAAGCTGTTTGGTTAGATGATGAACAGGTGCGTGGGTATGGCCCGCTTGCAGGTATATATACCGCTATGCAAAAGCAAGAAGCAGAGTGGTATTTAGTGACGGCATGTGATATGCCATTCATACGAAAAGAGACAGCCGTCGCTTTATCTTCTTATTGCCATGAAAATGTAGATGCTGTGGTTCCGATGGTGCAGGGAAGATTACAGCCGTTATTTGCGCTTTATCACCGCCGCAGTCTTCCGTTTATTTCTGCGTGTTTAAAAGAGAATCAATTAGCTATCAAAGACTTATTACAAAAACTTCACGTCCAGGTTGTTCCAGCCGACGAACTGAACGTGGCACCAAATGAATTTCATAATATCAATAAAAGAAGCGATTTACCTGAAAACGGTATGATATGATACATAAAAACGAGAAGGAGAGAACAATATTGAACGAGCGATATTCAAGGCAAATCTTGTTCCCTCCGGTAGGCGAAAAAGGGCAGTCTGCACTTGCCGAAAGTCATGTCCTTATTGTTGGAGCTGGTGCACTTGGAACAGCATCTGCTGAAGGGCTTGTCCGATCTGGAATTGGTACTTTGACGATTGTAGATCGTGATTATGTCGAATTCTCAAATTTACAACGGCAGCAGCTGTACACTGAACACGATGCAAAGATGCATGTGCCAAAAGCGGCAGCAGCTAAAAAACGTCTCCAAGAGATCGACCATGAAGTGACCATTCACGCTCTTATTGAAGATGCAGGAGTAGAGCTGTTAAGACCTTTATTCCGAAAAGCAAATATCGTCATTGATGCGACTGATAATTTTGAGACAAGAATGGTGATGAATGACTTATCATTAGAAACAAATACGCCTTGGATTTACGGTGCCTGTGTGAGCAGTCAGGGAATGTATATGACCATTTTGCCAGGCAAAACACCTTGCTTATCATGTGTATTTACCTCAGTGCCTGTTGGGGGTTTGACATGTGATACAGCTGGTATTATTTCTCCGGCTGTCCAAATGGTGTCGGCTTATCAGCAAACAGAGGCATTAAAATATTTAACAGGGCATGAAGAGCAAATGGAGCGAAAGTTTGTCACGTTTGATTTGTGGCAGTCGTCTTCGTTTAAAATGGATGTATCTCGTACGAAGCAGGAGAGCTGTCCATCTTGCGGCATAAATAGAACGTATCCATATTTAGATGAACAGCGAAAAAAAACAGCGATTCTTTGCGGGCGTGACACCATTCAGATCATATCGAAGGATTTAGAAAACCTTTCATTTCAGCATGTAAAAGAGCGTCTGTCCTCTATTTGTGAGGTGGAAGTGAACGATTTTTTAATTCATATACGCTATGAAAGACACCGTATCGTTTGTTTTAAAGGAGGACGTGTATTAATCCATGGGACAAATGATGAAAGAGTAGCCAATTCATTACTAGCAAGACTGCTAGGCATATAGGAGTGAGAAGTGATGGAAAGACGACAGCCAATTCCAGTAGAAGAGGCAGTAAAGAAAGTCCACCAATTTCAAAAACATGGACAAGTCGAATGGGTTCCTTTAAAGAACAGCCTTGGAAGATGGATTGCAGAGGATATTTTAGCAGATCACGATGTTCCTGCCTTTGATCGTTCTCCGTATGATGGTTTTGCACTTCGAGCAGAAGATACAAAGGAAGCATCGAGCGAGCATCCGATTGAATTTGAGGTCATTGATCATATAGGGGCAGGTATTGTTTCTGCAAAAACGATCGGTCCTTTTCAAGCGATTCGCATCATGACAGGAGCAAAGATTCCAAAAGGAGCAAATGTTGTGATCATGCTCGAATTGACGAAAACGTTTGAAAAAGACGGTAAATCAATGATGTCACTTAAAAGACCGCTGAAAAAGGGGGACAATATTTCTCGGCAAGGAGAAGAGACCCTCAAAGGGAACGTCATGATCAAAAAAGGCTCAAAAGTTACCCCAGGCGTGACGGCGATATTGGCAACGTTCGGGTATGCGGTTGTGCCAGTCGTCAAAAAACCGGTGATCGGTATCATCTCAACAGGTACCGAGCTCCTACAAGTAAGTGATGCCATGGTGGACGGTAAAATTAGAAATAGTAACCTAAGCATGGTATACGCTCAGGTTCTTGAAGCTGGAGGAGAACCGCTTGATTTAGGCGGTGTATCCGATGATTTTGATCAAAGCTATGAAGCCGTAAAATCAGCCTTAAGCAAAGTTGATATGCTCATCACAACAGGTGGTGTATCGGTAGGTGATTTTGACTTTTTACCTGCTATTTATGAAAAACTAGGTGCAGAGGTGTTGTTTAATAAAGTCGCCATGAGACCTGGAAGTGTGACGACCGTTGCTGCGTTGTCAAATGGTCAATTGCTTTATGGGCTGTCAGGAAATCCGGCTGCCTGTTTTGTTGGCTTTGAACTATTTGTCAAACCGATCATTTATAAATGGTGTTTGAAAGAAAATCCATTCCCCGTTTTTGCTGAGGCGAAGCTGACACATGATTTTCCAAAAGCCAATCCGTTCACACGATTTGTTAGAGCATCACTTGATTTCACTGGCAGCCAGCTGAGTGTGACGCCAACCGGTCTTGATAAATCTAGTGCGGTGACATCTATTGCTCATGCTGATTGTTTCATTGTTTTGCCAGGAGGAACAAGAGGGTTTAGTGCAGGTGACCAGGTCAGCGTTCTGCTATTTCACCACGAAGGCGGTGCTCCATGTTGGATGACAAATTAAACATTCTACAAGTCGTGGGCTATCAAAATAGTGGTAAAACGACGCTGATCGAAAAATTATGTCAGCTGGCGGATGAAGAAGAAATGCAGCTAGGCTGCTTCAAACATCACGGACATGGTGGAAAGCCAGACCGTCTGTTCAAACAAAAAGATACGGACCGATATGTTCAAGCGGGTGCATTTGCCGCAGGTGTGGAGGGAGAAGGTGAATGTCACTTTTTCATACGGCACATGACATTCACACAACTAATCAACATGTGTCAGCATCTTCCTTTAGACGCCGTCTTGATCGAAGGATACAAACAGGCGCCTTACCGCAAAATCCTGTGTGTCAAAGACGAACAGGAACTCATTGATCTTTCGACACTTTCTCATATACAAGCAGCCATTTATTTCAATAAAGAAATACAATTCACTGAGAAATACCCGTTTCCTGTGTTTTCAGCATTTGACAAGCGCGGGATCACATTTGCTTTTAATTTATTGAAGGGGGAAGCCTCGTATGAATGAACTTTTTAAGATCACAAAAGAGCCGATTGATGTGAATGAATTGATTCAGCATGTCACAAGACGCAAAGCGGGAGCCATTACGACATTCATAGGCACGGTAAGAGAATGGACAAATGGCAAAAAAACGCTGCGTTTAACATATGAAGCATACATACCAATGGCGGAAAATATGTTGAGTCAAATTGGACAAGAAATTAAAAAACGCTGGCCCGATACAGAAGCTGCTATTGTGCATCGTATTGGCACTCTTGAGATATGTGACATTGCAGTGGCAATAGCTGTTTCATCACCTCATCGGAAAGCTGCATACGAAGCCAATGAATATGCGATTGAACGAATAAAGGAAATAGTTCCTATATGGAAAAAGGAATACTGGGAAGATGGAGAGGCTTGGATAGGTGATCAGCTTGAAACCGTTTCATACCCGGAAGGAAAACCTAGTACTCTCCAACTTAACGAGAAAGAAGGGAAGCGGCATGATTAGCGTATTATTGTTCGCCGGCCTTGCTGAGAAGGCCGGTAAACAACAAATCATCATTCAAAAAGATCAAACAACGGTTGATGAGATTAAAATAGAATTACAGGAGGTATATGGTGTTGATACTGCACAAAACGTGATGGTTGCAGTCAACGAAATATATACGAGGGGAAATGCTGAAGTGCGTAGCGGGGACACTGTTGCACTCATTCCTCCTGTAAGTGGTGGATAATAGATATTAGAGGATTTGGTTATGGCCAGCGGCTGTAACCAATTTTTTTATGTGTGAAAAGATTGTAGAGGTACTTGGGTATGATCTTCGTAAATAAAACATCCCCGGCGTGCTTTAGAAATGTGAGGATCGAGCTGTTGAATGAGATCATACAATTCGCTGATTCGTCTCACATTGAAATCTGTTTGAGCTTGAAGCTGTTCTTTTAGTTCTTTTGTGCTCACGATGCTTCCCTTTTTTTCTTTAATAATATCTACACACCTTGCTGCGTAGTATATTTTGTCATTAGAAGGTCTGCTCTCTTTCATATCAAGTAATTTGAGCTCATGATAAATCAGTTCTCTTTCCTTTCTAAAGTATTGCCATGCTTCTTGTTCCTTTTCATAAAGTAAAATCAATTGCATTTTCAATTTTTCTCTTAACATTCACTTGACTCCATTTCCACTATCATTTAACCTACCTCTATTTTACATTATATGAAAAAATAACATTTGATCAAGTAAAATCCTTTTATTTTTATTTTTTTAATATGAAAGTATTGATACTAAAGGCTCATCTGTTCTATAAAAGGCGCTAAACATAGTCCTATAAAGCCGGGATTCATTGAAATTACTAGGAATATTTTAATAAAAAATTGTTGTGTCTAACTGAGACCATCTGAATCCAAAGGAAAAGGATATTTATTCCGAAAGACATGTTGTTTACTTCATAAACTGTTTTTCAGTCAGTAAAATCATGATTTTTTCATATGAATATGGTCGGATCAAGGTATCATTTGAAGGATGTCGTTCATGAAAATAGAATAATAGATTCAATCCTATCACTATGAAAATAAGAAAATCAAATGATCTATCACTTATTGGCAATCTTTTGATAAAATAGAAACAACAAGAGTATGAAAAAACGTTTCGATACTTACAAGCACATGGAGAGGATGACATTTGATGAAAGAAACAACGCCAAAACCCACAATGATTGGAGTAAGCACAAGACCATCAGAGCATTTAAAAAGAGTGTGGGAGCAGCCATTCGTTTGGTGGCCTTTATCATGTGTGCTTGTATTAACAGTTGTTGTCACTTATTTGTCTCAGCTAGTGAATGAAGGATTGTGGGCAGATTTAATTTTACCAATCCCTTTCGTTTATGTGATCACGCTCATTGGTCTGGTCATTGGGATTGTCATTAATACTGCCGTATACAAGTTCATCGTCTTTTTAGCAAAAGGTGATGCAACATTTCATCAGCTGTTTTCAGGTGTACTGTATATCACGCCTATTACGATCATTGGTACGATTATTTCTCATTTGGCGATCATTTTTTTTCATGTGCCAAAAGATATCACGGTTACCTCATTAAACGCATTCATTCGAATGTCTGGTCCATGGCATGCCGTGTTAGCCAATATCGATCTTTTTGTGATCTGGAATCTTGTTTTAACAGGCTTTTTATTGATCAAAGTCGGCCGCATTTCGCCAAGAATATCTTGGATTATTGTGAGTGTCTTTTATGTATTATCTTTAATTTTTCAATATGTAGGAACCACAATCACCATCAACATGCAGTAAGCTGGGGGTAGAATGTTTTTATGAGAAAGAAAATCATTATCGGATCCATTATCATTATTGTGATTGGTCTATTCATTGGATTTAATATTGCAAAAAACCAATCAAAGCCTGCCTCTACGGCATCATTTAAAACAGTCCAACTTGCATCAAAAGAAATAACTTCTACGGTGATGACGCCTGGAACACTTTCATTCTCGGAGGAGCAATTCATTTATACAGAAGAAGAGAAGGGAAGCCTGAATCATATCGCTGTGAAAGAAGGAGAAAAGGTGAAAGTTGGAACACCGCTCCTTACATATGAAAATAAGGAACTGGAGCTTGAAGAACAGCAGCAAGCACTTGCGGCTGAATCAAATACACTAAAGCTTGAACAATTACAAAATAGACTCAATACATTAGATGAAAATCAGGGGAAAAAGGCGGGCTCTGATTCGAAAAACGAGCGAGATCAGCTTGAACTCGAACTCAAAGCCGCTGAATTAGAGCAAAAACAAGCGGAGCTTAACCAAGAAAAAGTAAAGGCACAAATAGAAGATTTAACGATACATAGCAAAATTGAAGGAACAGTCATCTCCATCGAGCAAGATGCTGGCACAGGGAAACTAGAAGAGAGGCAGCCGGTGATCCATATTGGCAATGAGAAAAAAATGATCGTACGAGGCTTAATCACTGAGTATGACGCTATGAAAGTCAAAAAGAAACAAAAAGTAAAGGTAACGTCTGATGTCATTCGCGGAAAGAGCTGGCAAGGAGTGGTGAAAAAAGTGGGCGCTGTGCCTGCCCAGTCAACAGCAGAAACAGCTGCTAGTGATCAAACGGTACAATATCCAGTCGAAATTGAAATAAAAGGGAAAAAGCCGGATGCAAAACCAGGCTTTAAAATGATCATGGAAATTGAAACGGACAAGCGTCAAGTGCTCACAATTCCTGAAACAGCCGTGAAAAAAGAGAAAGATGGATCATACGTTTATGTTGTTGAAAAGAATGCACTGAAGAAAGTAAAAGTGACATTAGGTGAAACGTCAGGTCAAGATCTTGAAGTGACGAAAGGTTTAACAAAAGAAGATCAAATCATTGCAGAGCCATCAGATGATATGTATGACGGAATGGAAGTGAATGCTGAATGATTCAGCTTTCAAATGTGACAAAAAGCTACGAAGTCGCTGAGGAGACATTTGATGTATTAAGTGATGTGAACCTTGTCATTGGTAAAGGCGAGTATATGTCCATTATGGGCCCGTCCGGTTCTGGAAAATCAACGTTAATGAATATCATTGGCTGTTTGGACCACCCGACCTCCGGACAGTACCATTTTCAAGGTATGGAGCTGTCGGCAGCAAAGGATCAAGAACTCGCAGTGATTCGAAATCGATCCATTGGTTTTGTTTTTCAACAATTTTATTTACTGCCTAGATTAAATGCGAGGCGAAATGTTGAACTTCCGATGATTTACGCTGGTATCAGTCAAAAGGAAAGAAAAGAACGTGCGGAAATGGCACTTGAAAAGGTTGGTTTGGCAGATCGAATGAAGCATATGCCAAACGAGTTGTCAGGGGGTCAAAAGCAAAGAGTAGCCATCGCACGAGCGATTGTCAATGAGCCGAAGCTCATCTTGGCAGATGAACCAACAGGCGCTCTTGATTCAAAAACGAGCGGCTCGATTATGGAACAGTTTACAAAGCTCAATGAGGAAGGAACAACGGTTGTGCTCGTTACTCATGAAGAAGAAATAGCTGCGTATACAAACCGGATAGTCGTTGTAAGAGATGGACGCCTCGTTCAAGATAGATTGATACAAGGAGACGCAATGAATGAAACTCTTTGAAAATATCAAAATAGCGCTGAATTCTGTCCTAGCTCATAAATTGCGGTCTATTTTAACAATGCTTGGCATTATTATTGGGGTTGGATCAGTGATTGCAGTCGTTGCCATCGGTCAAGGCGGAGAGCAAATGCTGAAAGAATCAATTTCAGGGCCAAACAATACCATTGATATGACCTATACACCCTCTGATGAGGAGTTAAATGCGAATCCTAATGCGTTATTTGAAGCCACATTTACTGAAGAAGACATTCAAAGTGTTCAAGCATTGAATGGGGTTAAACAGGTTGCCTCCTCCACTGCACAAGGCATGCAATTAAGATTCCAAGATACAACAATAGATGCAACGGTCAATGGGATTAATGAAGGCTACACGAATGTACATTCTTTACATATAGCAGAAGGACAGGACTTACGTGAAATCGATTTTAGGAGCGGAAGAAGGGCAGCTGTTATTTCAGAAGGGATACAAAAAGAATTGTTTAATGGAGAGAAGGCAGTAGGCGAGTTGATTTGGATGAATGGACAGCCGGTTGAGGTGATCGGAGTTTTAGCAAAACAGGAAGGGCTGTTTTCATTTGATATGAATGAAATATATGTCCCTTTTGCAATGCTGACAACTGCATTTGGTGTGAAAGAATATGATAAGTTGTCTATTCAAGTCGCACATGCTGATCAAATGAAAGAAGTGGGAAAGAGTGCGGCTGCACGCTTAAATGAAAATCACCATACAGACGATGCTTACGAAATGATCAATCTGGAAGAGATTGCAGCAGGCATTGGTCAAATTACGTCTGTCATGACAACAATCATTGGCTCAATTGCTGGAATCTCATTACTTGTTGGCGGCATTGGTGTCATGAATATTATGCTCGTATCTGTCACAGAAAGAACAAGAGAAATCGGAATTCGAAAGGCACTTGGGGCAACTAGGGCTCAAATACTCGTTCAGTTTTTAATTGAGTCTGTCGTCCTGACACTGATCGGTGGGTTACTTGGAATCGCTCTTGGCTTAGGAGGTGCTTCACTTGTGTCACTGTTTGCAGGATGGCCTTCTCTTGTATCGTGGCAAATCGTATGTGGAGGCGTCCTATTTAGTATGCTCATTGGTATTATTTTTGGACTGATTCCTGCCAATAAAGCAGCGAGGCTCGATCCGATTGAATCACTTAGATATGAATAATCCTAAAGTTAACGTACGAGGTGCTGACAAGAAGGTAGAACGAGATATATTGCCTGCTGCTCCGCACCTGAAGCTTTTATGCAAAACGCATAAAGGCTTTTTTTCGTTCAATTGAATGAAATGAAAAATGATAGAAATGCTAATATCATGACTTTCTTCTCAATGTCACATATTTTTCAGTTTACAAATGGTACATATAAAGGTAAGATGACCATTGTGAAAGATTTTGATAGTTATTGAATGTATTTGATTGTTTTGTATTGATAATGTTGAAAAAAGCGATTACAATAAAGGTGCGCGCAAAATGAATACGTTTTCAAAAGGGGGTGTTTTCAATGCTAACACCAGAAAGACATCAACTCATTATCGACTATTTAGAAGAAAACGATGTCATCAAAATACAGGACTTAACGATTATGACGGATGCGTCTGAATCTACAATTAGAAGAGATTTGTCAGCCCTCGAAGAAAAAGGCTTTCTTAAAAGAGTTCACGGAGGAGCAGCTAAAATATCTAGTATTCGTCTTGAACCAGATGTGTTTGAGAAATCTGCCAAAAACCTTCATGAAAAGTCATTGATTGCAGAGGCAGCTGCATCACTTTTAAAACAAGGCGATTGTATTTACTTAGATGCTGGTACGACAACACAGCAAATGATTGACTTTATCGATCCAGATCAAGATATCGTGGTGGTGACAAATGGTGTCATGCACATTGAAGCACTCATGAGAAAAGGCATTTCTTTTTACCTGATAGGCGGATCAGTGAAACATCGAACAGGAGCCATGGTGGGAGCCGCAGCTTTGACAGCTATGGAAAATTACCGTTTTGACAAGAGCTTTGTTGGGACGAACGGCATTCATCCCGAGGCAGGGTTTACAACACCTGATCCAGAAGAAGCGCTCATTAAAAAAAGAGCTATAAAGCAGGCGAAAAAAACCTACATCTTAACAGATGCCTCAAAGTTTGGCGAAATATCGTTTTCAACCTTTGCTAGTTTACAGGAAGCCACCATTATCACAAACGACGCAAAAGAGGATTCATTCGATAATTACCATGAAAAAACGGTTATAAAGGTAGTGAAAACATGATTTATACAGTTACTTTAAACCCATCAGTTGATTACATCGTACACGTGGAGGATTTTGCGGTCGGTGGTTTAAATCGTTCAACCTATGACAAAAAATATCCAGGTGGTAAAGGAATCAATGTCTCAAGGCTTTTAAAACGGCACGGTGTTGAATCAAAAGCACTTGGATTCATTGGCGGTTTTACAGGCAAATATATTCAAGACTTTTTACAAAACGAACAATTACAAACAGCCTTTCATGAGGTGTCAGAAGATACACGTATCAATGTGAAACTAAAAACAGGCGAAGAAACAGAAATCAACGGGCTCGGTCCAAGTATTACTGAAACGCAGTTCGATTCGTTTTTATCCCAATTCACTTCATTAACAGAAGGCGATGTCGTTGTATTAGCAGGTAGCATTCCTTCTTCACTGCCTCATAACACATATGAGCGCATTGCTGAGGTATGTGCGAAGCAAGGGGTAAGAGTAGTACTTGATATTTCTGGAGAAGCCTTAAAAAAAGCAGCAGATCTGAAACCATTCTTAATGAAACCAAACCATCATGAGTTAGGTGAAATGTTTGAAACCAGTATTTCATCTGCAGAAGAAGCCATTCCTTATGGGAAAAAGCTGTTGGAACAAGGTGCTGAACATGTCATTGTATCTATGGCTGGAGACGGCGCTCTCTTATTCAGTAAGGAAGGGATCTTTCAATCTAATGTTCCAACAGGCAAGCTGATCAACTCAGTTGGTGCAGGGGATTCAGTCGTTGCAGGATTCTTAGCTGGCGTTTCTAAAGGCCTTTCCATAGAAGAATCATTTAAGCTTGGCGTCACATCAGGAAGTGCTACAGCATTTTCTGAGGAACTTGGAACAAAAGAGCTTGTCGATACATTATTGCCACAAGTAAAAGTCACACGCATTTAAAGGAGGAGTCATCATGAAAATTACAGAACTACTCACGAAGCATACGATTAAGCTTCAATTAGACAGCCAGCAAAAAGAAGCCGTTATTGAAGAACTGGTCACTGTATTAGATACAGCTGGTAAATTAAATGATAAAGAAGGCTACAAAGCAGCTGTTGTTAATCGTGAAAAACAAAGCTCTACGGGAATCGGAGAAGGAATTGCGATTCCTCATGCGAAAACAGCAAGTGTGAAAGAACCTGCCATTGCATTTGGTCGTTCAACAGCTGGTGTAGATTATGAATCATTAGACGGACAGCCAAGTCATCTTGTCTTTATGATTGCAGCAACTGAAGGCGCAAACAACACGCATTTAGAAGCACTTTCTCGTTTATCCACACTTCTCATGCGTGAAGAGATCCGAAAGCAGCTTCTTGAAGCGGCTACTGAAGATGAAATCATTGAAATTATCAATACACATGATAAAGACGATGAAGAAGAAGAGGAAGTCAAAGAGGAACCGGCTGCACCGGGAAAACCTGCTAAAATTTTAGCGGTGACAGCTTGTCCAACAGGCATCGCGCATACATTTATGGCCGCAGATGCTTTGAAAGAAAAAGCAAAAGAAATGGGCGTTGACATTAAAGTTGAGACAAACGGCTCTAGTGGAATTAAACATGCCCTGACAGCAAAAGAAATTGAAGAAGCGCCAGCTATTATTGTGGCAGCTGATAAACAAGTTGAAATGGAACGCTTTAAAGGCAAACATGTCATTGAAGTACCTGTGACAGCTGGAATTCGCCGTCCGCAAGAATTGATCGAAAAAGCCATCAATCAAGATGCGCCGATTTATAAAGGTTCAGGCGGCAGTTCTTCCAAAGATGAAAATGAATCGTCAGGTAAGGGAAGAAGTGGATTCTATAAGCACTTAATGAGCGGTGTAAGCAACATGCTTCCGTTTGTTGTTGGGGGCGGTATCCTCGTTGCGATTTCATTCTTCTGGGGAATTAACTCAGCTGACCCTAAAGATCCTTCTTTCAATTCATTTGCAGCTGTATTAAAAGGGATTGGCGGAGATAATGCACTTGCCTTAATCGTTGCTGTATTAGCTGGATTTATCGCAATGAGTATTGCAGACCGTCCAGGTTTCGCACCAGGTATGGTTGGCGGATTCATGGCCTCTGCAGCAGGTGCTGGATTCTTAGGTGGATTGATTGCTGGTTTCCTTGCTGGTTACATTGTGGTGCTGCTCAAAAAAGTATTCACTTTTGTACCACAGTCGCTCGATGGTATTAAACCAGTTCTGCTCTATCCATTGTTCGGTATTTTCTTTACAGGGATTATCATGCATTACATCGTCAACACGCCTGTTAAAATGGTCATGGACGGATTAACACACTGGCTTGAATCACTTGGTACTGGAAACCTTGTATTAATGGGGATTATTTTAGCTGGTATGATGGCCATTGATATGGGTGGTCCGATTAACAAAGCGGCCTACACATTTGGTCTTGCGATGATTGCTGCTGGCAACTATGCACCGCATGCTGCGATTATGGCAGGTGGAATGGTGCCGCCGCTAGGAATTGCTCTAGCGACAACGATCTTTAGAAACAAATTCTCTAAACGTGACCGTGAAGCAGGTATTACATGTTACTTCATGGGAGCTGCGTTCATTACGGAAGGGGCGATCCCGTTTGCAGCGGCAGATCCTCTGCGCGTCATTCCTTCGGCTGTGATTGGTGCAGCAGTTGCAGGTGGATTAACAGAATTCTTTAGAGTGACGCTTCCTGCACCGCACGGCGGACTATTCGTTTTCTGGGTAACAAACCATCCAGTTCTTTACATCATCAGCATCTTAATCGGTGCCATTGTTACAGCGCTACTTCTCGGAATTTTAAAAAAACCAGTCCGACAAGAAGCTTAATTTGAAAAGAAGCATCGTGAAGAGCGGTGCTTCTTTTTGTTTAATCATCAGCAAATTAGGAAAAAATATCTAATTGAATGGTTGTCTTGTGAATTTTTAAATGACATGTGATAAAGTAAAGTTATTCAATTCGCGTTTCAAGTCTTTTAGCAGAAAGTCTTAGGAGGAAGCAGTATTTTGAACGAAGAAAACAAACAAAACGAAAATGACATTCAATCTGATGAGAAACAAGCCAAAAAAGAGAAGAAAAGTTCTCTGTTTGAATGGATCAAAGCCATTTTAATTGCACTTGCCCTCGTCCTCATCATCCGTACGTTTATTTTTGAGCCGTATGTGGTGGAAGGAGAGTCAATGGAACCAACCCTTCATGATGGAGAAAAGCTGTTTGTTAACAAAACCATCAACTATCTCGGTGGAGTCAAACGTGGTGACATCGTGATTATTAATGGAAAAGACGGTCAGAAAATTCATTATGTCAAACGATTGATCGGCCTTCCAGGCGACACGATTGAAATGAAGGATGATACGCTTTACATTAATGGTAAAAAAGTAGATGAGCCTTATTTAAAAGAGAACAAGGCACATGCTAAAGAGTATGAGGTGCATTTAACAGGAGATTTTGGTCCAGTGAAAGTACCGAAAAACGATTACTTTGTTATGGGTGACAACAGACTGAATTCTATGGACAGTCGAAATGGACTCGGACTCATTGAAAAGGATCGGATTGTCGGCACATCAGAATTTGTTTTCTTCCCATTTGGCGATATTCGACAAACACAATAAATACACCTTTCTCATTGCGTAAGAAAGGTGCTTGAATGGACGACCCTTCATGTAGGGTCGTTTTTAATTTGGTGTGAGCATCGTGACAATGATGACAATGGCCAAAACAGAAGCGAAAACGGACCCGGTAATCGCCAAAACAGAACGGAATAATCCAATTTTCACATTGTCTTTTCCGCGCTTTTGTAAAAAGCGTTTTGAAAAGATATGGACCAGTGTGTAAATGAGGACAAGCCCAATATAAAGGCCAAAGTCTCTTGCATTAAAGCCTGTTGCCGATAAATAAATGCCCATAAAGAAAATTAATAAACAGTATTCCATGAGTGTGAGTAATCTCAAATCGCCCGAACTCCTTCAACAAAAACATTCCCACTTATTATACCATATTGGACAAAAAGCCTTTGTTCTTAGCGAGAGACGTTTCTATCAATCGTTATTCATGTTATACTTCATATTGATGAATGAGTGATGGAGGATTAATAAATGATTGCAGTGAATAATGTTAGTTTGCGATTTGCTGATCGTAAATTATTTGAAGAAGTAAATATTAAGTTCACTCCTGGCAACTGCTACGGACTAATTGGTGCCAATGGAGCTGGTAAATCAACGTTCTTAAAGATTCTTTCTGGAGAAATTGAGGCTCAAACGGGCGATGTTCATATGAGCCCAGGTGAACGTTTAGCGATTTTAAAACAGAACCACTTTGAATACGAAGAGTTTGAAGTGTTAAAAGTCGTCATCATGGGTCACAAACGTCTATATGATGTGATGCAGGAAAAAGATGCGATTTATATGAAACCTGATTTCTCAGATGAAGACGGGATTCGTGCAGCAGAGCTTGAAGGTGAGTTTGCTGAGTTAAACGGGTGGGAAGCAGAAAGTGAAGCTGCGATCCTATTAAAAGGTCTTGGTATTCCAGAGAGCTTGCAATCGAAGAAAATGTCTGAGCTTGGCGGATCTGAAAAGGTAAAAGTGCTTTTAGCACAAGCTTTATTCGGTAAGCCTGACGTTCTACTTCTCGATGAGCCAACGAACCACTTGGACTTACAAGCCATTCAGTGGTTAGAAGAGTTCCTCATTAACTTTGAAAATACCGTCATCGTCGTATCGCATGATCGTCATTTCTTAAACAAAGTATGTACGCATATTGCAGACCTTGACTTTGGAAAAATTCAAGTGTATGTCGGAAACTATGATTTCTGGTATGAATCAAGCCAGCTGGCATTAAAACTCAGCCAGGATGCCAACAAGAAAAAAGAAGAACAAATTAAGCAGCTTCAAGAATTCGTTGCTCGGTTCAGTGCGAACGCATCTAAATCGAAGCAAGCGACATCAAGAAAGAAATTGCTTGATAAGATTTCGCTAGATGACATTAAACCATCTTCTCGTAAATATCCTTATGTTCATTTTGCGCCAGAGCGTGAAATCGGAAATGATGTCCTTCAAGTAGAAGGTCTATCAAAAACGATTGACGGTGTAAAAGTACTGGATAACGTCAGCTTTATTATGAATCGTGAGGATAAAATTGCGTTCTTAAGTCGTAATGAACTTGCTGTCTCTACTTTATTTAAAATCCTTGCTGGTGAAATGGAGCCAGACAGCGGGACGTTTAAATGGGGCGTGACAACATCTCAAGCCTTTTTCCCTAAAGACAATAGCGAATATTTTGAAGGAAGCGATTTAGATCTTGTTGATTGGCTTCGTCAATATTCTCCTAATGATCAAAGTGAAAGCTTCCTGCGTGGTTTCTTAGGCCGTATGCTTTTCTCTGGGGAAGAAGTGAAGAAAAAAGCAAGCGTCTTATCAGGTGGAGAAAAGGTTCGTTGTATGTTATCAAAAATGATGCTGTCTGGAGCGAATATTTTGCTGTTAGACGAGCCGACGAACCATTTAGACCTAGAGTCCATCACAGCGCTAAATAACGGTCTAATGAGCTTTAAAGGGGCTATGCTCTTCTCATCTCATGACCATCAGTTTGTTGAAACAGTTGCAAACCGTATTATCGAAGTGACGCCAAATGGCATCGTTGATAAACAAACAACTTATGATGAGTTCTTATCAGATCAAGAGATTCAAAAAAGACTACAAGAGCTGTATGCATAAACATAAAGAAAAGACATCCACATGAGGATGTCTTTTTTCTTTAAAAAGCCCAATTTCCATTTCGGAAAATCGGTTCACGTTTACCATCTTTTGTGATCCCATCAATATTCATTTCCTTTGAACCAATCATGAAATCGACGTGTGTAATACTGCTGTTCACACCAGCTGCATCTAATTCCTCTCGTTTCATCTCTTTACCGCCTTCGATATTAAATGCATAACCGCTGCCGATGGCAAGGTGATTGGATGCATTTTCATCGTAAAGTGTATTGTAATAGAGGATATTTGAGTTAGAAATTGGTGAATCATCTGGTACAAGGGCAACCTCACCTAGATAATGTGAGCCTTCATCTGTTTCAACGAGAGAGGTTAAAATGTCTTCGCCCTCTTTTGCTTTCACATCTACAATACGCCCATTTTCAAAGGTTAACGTAAATTCATCGATAATGTTTCCTGCATAACTAAGTGGCTTAGTGCTAGAGACAGTTCCGTTTACACCATCTTTTTTAGGTACGGTAAAGACCTCTTCTGTCGGCATATTGGCCATGAATGATACGCCGCGTTCACTCACGCTGCCAGCACCTACCCAAATATGCTGCTCTGGAAGTTCAATCGTTAAATCTGTACCTGGTGCTTCATAGTGCAGCTTGTGGTAGTGACGTTCATTTAATATTTTTACTTTTTCATTTAGTGATTCATCATGCTTTTTCCACGCTTCAACAGGATCTGGCTGATCAGCGCGGGCGACTTTAAAGATTTGTTCCCATAATAATGCAACAGCTTCTGCATCTGCATGCTCAGGGAAAATCTTTTTCGCCCAATCTTTTGATGCAGCACCGACGACTGTCCATGCAACTTTGTCAGATTGAACGTATTGACGATATGTATGAAGTGCTGAACCTGCAGCTTTTTGCTGTGAAGCAATTTTTTTCGAGTCAATGCCACTTAGAAGATCAGGGCTTTCTGACAAGATCGTAATAAAAGCACCGCCACGTTTTGCGATGGTTTCCATCATCTGTGCTTCCCATTCTGGAAATTGCTCAAACACATCTTGTGGGGCATGTTCATATTTTAAACGGGTCAGAACACCATCACTCCAGCGGATATGTACGTTTTTCGCTCCGCGCTCATATGCGTGTTTTGCCACAAGGCGGACAAGGTCTACAGATTCAGTGAACGCAGATACGACCACTTCTTGACCACTTTGAACATTTACACCTACTTCAACGATGGTTTTTGCATATTGATCTAGTTGTTTTTCGAATGAACTCATAAAAAACCCTCCTTTAGTCATGTTCATCATATCAGATTTAAGACCGAAAAGGAAAATGGGGAGCCGTCCCGAAGCAAAATAAAAAAGCCGCTTTCGTGCGGCTTTTTTAGCGGTTCAGTTGTTTCACAGGCTGTGCATTAGAAGGGGGCATATGTGAAAACGACAGGCTCATTCCTCCTAAAATAATACCGGTTAAAATGACTGTGACAACGACCCGTTTACCTAAATCAAGCAACATGTTCTTCCTCCTTCACGTTTATCCATTCATCACGATATGATCGAAATGATGAAAAAAGAAGTAGAACATGAAGATTATTTTAATGTTTTTTGCAATTTGTCGATGACTTCTAATGAACGACCCGTTCCAATTGCGACAGATTCAAGAGGATTTGCTGCGATATGAACTGGGACGACAATTTCTTGAGAGAGCCATTCTTGAATGCCGTTTAATAGTGCACCACCGCCAGTTAGAATGACGCCTCGATCTACGATATCACCACTCAGTTCTGGAGGGCTGTCTTCTAATGTAGCCCGAATCGCCTCTAAAATATGAAGAAGTGATTCACGCATAGCACCTTGAATTTCTGTTGATTCAAGTGTAATTGTTTTTGGAAGACCTGTGACAAGGTCGCGTCCACGTACTTCTAATGACTCAGGTTCGTGTTCAATGAGTCCATAACCAATTTCCATTTTTACCTGTTCAGCTGTCCGTTCACCGATCAGTAAATTGTATTTCTTTCTCACAAAAGTAATGATATCTTCATCCAGTTGATCTCCGCCAATTCGGATCGAGTGGCAAGAGACAACCCCGCCAAATGAAATGATCGCTACCTCTGTCGTTCCTCCGCCAATATCTACAACGACGTTGGCAACAGGCTCGTCCACCGGGAGATCAGCACCGATTGCAGCTGCGACGGGTTCTTCAATTAAATGCACATGCTTTGCCCCGCAATTTTTGACAGCATCGCTGATCGCGCGGCGTTCGACAGCTGTTGAACCTGATGGTGTACAAACAACCACAGTCGGCTTTCTAAAGGTAAACCCAATATTTTTTCCTGCTTTTTTCATAATTTGTTTGAGTAAATCGGTTGTCATATCGTAATCAGCGATGACACCATCTTTCATCGGACGGATCGCTACTATTTTTCCAGGTGTTTTCCCAATCATCTCTTTTGCTTCTGACCCCACTGCAAGGACAGTTTTTGTTTCCGTATCTACTGCCACAACGGATGGTTCATTGAGAATAATTCCTTTATTTTTACTGTAAACCAATATGTTAGCTGTTCCTAAATCAATTCCAATTTCGGCATTTTGAAACATGTTTTCACCCAATCTCTATTTTTGCTGTTTTAAACAATTTTACATTTAAAAGTTCAAAGGGTTGAGGTCATTTGTGGGGGTGTGTGATCACCTTGAAATGAATCTGTAAAATTCAAGTCTCATTTTGACATTCACAATAAATTTTCCCTTTGGTTTTTCGATTTTGAAAAAAATTTTTATGCAGGAGAAACCTTTTAAGAATCTCTTACGTCTACGATATATCAATTGGTGAAAAACAGATTGATCTTGAGCTAATGAAAGAAAGAGGGAACGAAATTGAAATCTATCGGAGTTGTAAGAAAAGTAGATGAACTAGGGCGTATTGTGATGCCAATCGAATTGAGAAGAGCACTTGATATCGCTATTAAAGACAGTATGGAATTTTTTATAGATGGAGATAAAATCGTCTTGAAAAAATATCAGCCAGAGGGCGTCTGCCTGATGACTGGTGAGATTACTTCTGAGAACCACGAGTATGGAAATGGTCAAATTACATTAAGCGCTGAAGGCGCAGAACTACTGCTAAAAGAGCTTCAAGAAGCCCTTCAGCAGTAAATAAAAATAGCCTGTTCTCTCCCATTGTGCTGAGAGCAGGCTATTTTTTCTAAAAAAGTTCCTTAAAAATGCCACATCTTCCTCAAAAAATAAGTGGAAAATGGTACAATTGACAAAGAATCTCAGGGCGGCAGGTGGAATTATTTGAACAAAACATATCAAGTACGGATCCTGTTATCCGTTCTTGCATTTATATTAATTTTGAGCTGGGATTTCTTTTATTATCTTAGCGGCTATCACATTAATTGGCCGCTCGATCTAGCCTTTACAGTCGTTGTTTTGGCCGGTATTTGGAGCATCTCAGGCTATGTGGACCGGTTGAATTTGCTTGTATCAGATTTAAATAAACGAGAAAAAGAAGCACACGAACTGACAGAGCGGCTGAATCGAATCACAGATAACTTGCAAGAAATCGTTTTTGAAACCAATGAAAAAGGTGAAATCATTTTTTTAAATCAAGCATGGAAACAAATGACGGGTTACGACATAGAGGAGTGTCTAGGTACGATGTACAATCAGTACTTTGATCAAGAAGAGCATGTCGTTCAGCATTTGTTGTCTGTGATCAAAGAGCATAAGGATGAGGGACGGGTGGAGCTGCAGCTTCTCCATAAAGAAGGAAAAAAGGTATGGGGAGATGTGCATTATAAGCTTTATTTCGATGAACAGCACCAGTTTACTGGAGGTATTGGAACGGTTGCAGATATCACGAAACAAAAGCAGGCAAAGCTTGAACTTGAAAGATCAAATCAGCAATTGCAAATGCAGGCACAAAAGCTGGCTGTTGCAGGACAAATAGCCGCTGGCATTGCCCATGAAGTCAGAAATCCGCTCACCTCAGTCAATGGATTTTTGCAGCTGATGAAAACGCAATATCCTGAAAGAACCGATTATTTTGATATCATCTTTTCTGAAATTAAACGCATTGATTTTGTTTTAAGTGAACTGCTTGTCTTAGCAAAACCTCAATCGGTTCAATTTCAAGAAGTACAGCTCCATGATTTGCTAGAGCAGGTGATTACCTTATTAAAGACCAATGCCGTTCTTTCAAATATTGATCTCAAACAGCCATTTAAAAAGCAGGATGCTGGCACGATATTAGCAGACGCCAATCAAATGAAGCAGCTGTTCATTAACTTAATCAAAAATGCGATCGAGGCGATGCCTGAAGGCGGCAATATATACATATCAACAGAAAAAGTGATGAATGAATGGAAAATCACGATTCAAGATGAAGGAAAAGGAATGTCCGAAGAGGACATTCTGAAAATATATGATCCTTTCTTTTCGACTAAAAAAGAAGGTACAGGACTTGGTTTAACGATCTGTGCGACGATCTTAAAAGATCACCATGGAAGAATGGATGTAAAGAGCGAGCTTAGCAAAGGGACGGCTTTTGATATTTACTTACCTGTGTATCAAAAAAGCAGATAGTAGCAAGGTGAGAGGATGTGATGTGTGATGACGAAGGAGACAAAGACGTTATTTGTGTATGGGACATTTTTAAAGCACGAAAAGTATCACGAGACATTGATGAAAGAAAGCAGTCCATTAGCAGCATCTGCTTGGATAAAAGGGAGACTGTACGATACAGGTGAGGGTTACCCTGTGTGTGTTGTCTCGGAACAAAACACAGTATATGGAGAATTGTATGAGGTCAGTGATGAAACGCTGCATAAGATAGATGAGCTAGAGGAAGGGTATGACCAGCAGGAAATAGAGGTTATGACAGACCAGGGACCAAGGTCAGCCGTTGCTTATACAATATGTAAGCAGAAGGCTTCGAGCCTAAAGGAGATTGAAAGCGGCTGCTGGAAGTCATATCAATTATGGGAGCGCAAACCGTCTTCCTTCTATTATTTTGCCTATGGGTCCTGCATGGATGATGCAAGGTTTAAGCTTGCGAAAGTGGATCATTATTTCAAACAAATCATCGGCGGCGGCACACTTGATCGTTTTACCACAAGGTTTACATTGGTGCGTCCTGATGGATCAAGAGCAGATATGGTAGAAGACGGCGGAGAAACAGAGGGTGTTCTATATGAAGTACCTTTTGATGCCATTCGTTATTTGTACAAACGAGAAGGTGTAAATGAAGGGACTTATCGTCCAGCATTTGTCGATGTCACAGTAGGTGATCAAGTGTATGAGGACTGCTTAACGTTTCTCGTTTTAAAAAAGAGCGAAGAAATTGCGCCTCCTGGTCATTATCGCAGTGAAATCGAAAAAGGAGCAGACCTTTACTTAAGTGAAGCATTCCGTAAAAAAATACGGTCACATATGGATTCATTAATCAAACCGTAGTAAAATGCATGGTAAGTGATATAAAAGGAGTCTGAACATGAAAAAGGAATATGCAGTCATTGGTCTTGGACGCTTCGGCGGAAGTATCTGCAAGGCGCTAAGCGAAGAAGGACTTGAAGTCATGGCCATGGATATGAATGAAGATCGTGTGAACGAATATGCTAAAATTGCATCACATGCCGTGATTGGTGATTCGACGGACGAATCTGTTTTAAAGAACCTAGGCATTCGCAATTTTGATCATGTGATCGTTGCGATAGGTGAAAACATTCAGGCGAGTATTTTAACAACGATTATGCTGAAAGAACTTGGTGTCAAAATGGTCACAGTGAAAGCTCAAAATGACTACCATGAAAAGGTTTTGAATAAAATTGGTGCGGACCGTATTGTCCATCCTGAACGAGACATGGGCAGACGGATTGCACATAAAATTATTTCTAACAACGTGCTTGATTATTTAGAGCTGTCAGATGAGTACAGCCTTATTGAAATCGTAGCCAACAGCAGACTTGCTGGGCACTCTTTGTTAGATCTCGACATTCGTGCAAGGTACGGGATCAATATCGTGGCAATTAAGCGCGGGAAAGAAGTGATCGTTTCACCGCTCGCAGATGAAATGATTCAAAAAGAAGATATTCTCATTGTCATTGGGGCAGTGGCAGATATCGGGCGCTTTGAAAAACGGGAAATGCAGAACGACTATTAAACACTCCGAGAAGGGGTGTTTTTTGCTTTAGAAGTGTACATATGGGGCGGACATTGTGGGAGAGAACAAAGTGGAAAAGAGCCGTTTACTTTCTAAAAGAACAGCAAAATAGAACATGGTTATTTTTCAGCCAATTATCACTATTCAGAAATAAAAATCAATCTTTTGATATGGTTGATTTTCTCTAAATGTCATTGACTGGACAAACAGATTCGTTTACGATAAGAAACATTATATTGTTTACTCGGAGGAGGCAGTGTCGTTGGATAAGGAGCTTTTCAGACATCAAATTGAGGTAGCTGCAAAGAGAAAAAAAGCAGCCCTAGTGATTAAACATGCGAAGGTTATGGACGTGTTTAACCAGGAATGGATAGACGCTGATGTCGCTGTTGAAAATGGAAAAATAGTAGGAATTGGGGAGTATGAGGGAGAACAGGAGCTGGATGCAACAGGTCAAATGCTTGTTCCCGGTTTCATTGACGGCCACGTTCATATCGAATCCTCGATGGTGACTCCTGCTGAATTTTCCAAAGCTGTCGTTCCTCACGGAGTGACAACTGTTGTAACAGACCCGCATGAAATTGCCAATGTATCCGGTGTTGCAGGTATCCGTTTTATGCTCGAAGAAGCGAGAAAAGCTGCTCTAAATATATATTTCATGCTGCCATCCTGTGTACCGGCAGTCAGCTTTGAACGATCAGGTGCTACACTAAAAGCAAAAGATTTAAAGCCTCTTTATCAGGAGAAAGAAGTGCTTGGCCTTGCCGAAGTGATGGATTATGTTGCGGTGGAGCAAGCGGAAGAAGATATGCTTCAAAAACTGCTTGATGCTCACCATGAACATAAACTCATTGATGGCCATCTAGCAGGATTAACGGAACGATTAATTAATGTGTACCGAACAGCTAATGTCCAAACGGATCATGAGGTGACAACAGCTCAAGAGGCCCTTGAACGTGTCAAAAGAGGCATGTATGTTATGCTCAGAGAAGGCTCTGTTGCTAAAAACGTGAAAAACGTATTACCTGCTGTCAATGAGAAGAATGCGAGACGCTTTTTCTTTTGTACGGATGATAAGCATTTAGATGATTTAATGGCTCAAGGAAGTATTGATGAACAAGTACGGATGTCGATACAAGAAGGATTGGACCCCTTTTTAGCATATCAAATGGGAAGTTTAAACGCAGCGGAGTGCTTCGGTCTCAAAACAAAGGGAGCGATTGCACCAGGCTTTGACGCGGATTTTATGCTCATTTCTGACTTACATGAGGTAAAAATTACAAGCGTCTTTATCGCAGGAGAATTGGTCTCTGAACATGGAGAATATTTGCCAAGTGTCGACAAGATCACGCCAAATTCTTCGCTCATGCAATCGGTACATGCAGTGGACGTTCAAGAGAAAGATTTAACGCTGCCTATAACAGATCATCAAAAGATGAATGTCATTCGCATTATACCGAATCAGCTTGAAACGAAATTAGAACAAATATCTCCATCTGGAAGCGATGGACAATTTACGAGTGATATTGATCGAGATGTATTAAAAATAGTACTTGTCGAACGCCACAAAGGTCTATCTGAAATTGGGATAGGGGTTGTCAGCGGATTCGGCTTAAAAGAGGGGGCAATTGCAACAACAGTTGCCCATGACTCGCATAACTTAATTGCCGTTGGAACAAATGATGCTGATATGATCAAAGCCATTGAAACGTTAAAAGAAGCAGGGGGCGGTTTGACCGTTGTAAAAGACGGAGAAGTTCTTCATACGCTTCCATTACCGATTTCCGGTTTGTTATCAGATCAACCTGCACATACGGTCAATGAAAGCCTTCATGCACTTTATGATGCTTTAAAGGAAACAGGCTTTGCCTTAGACTTTAATCCGTTTTTGACATTATCCTTCTTAGCACTGCCAGTCATTCCTGATGTGAAAATGACAACACAAGGATTGTTTGATGTGAGAAGTTTTCAGCATCTCCCCATTCAATCGTAAAACAATGATTGAACCCGCACGTATCGTACAGATATGCGGGTTTTTTTTATTGCGCATAAAAAAGAGACACAGCCAATTGGCTGTGTCTCCTTGTACGTCATTACACTTCCATAATAATCGGTAAGATCATTGGGCGGCGTCTTGTTTTTTCATAAAGGAAAGGAGCAAGAGTGTCAGTAATCTCGTTCTTAATTTCTGACCATTGAGTCGTCTTGCGTTCCATTACTTTTTCAAGATGCTTTGAAATGAGATCTTGCGCGTCATTAATGAGGTCTCCAGATTCTCTCATGTAGACAAAACCTCTTGAGATTAAATCAGGACCTGCAGAAATTTTGAATTCTTTCATATCCATGCTGACAACAACAATGACAAGACCTTCTTCTGAAAGAATGCGGCGGTCTCTTAACACGATGTTGCCGATATCACCAATACCGCTACCGTCGATATACACGTTGCCTGATGGAATTTTGCCAGCGACACTTGCTTCGTCACCTTTCAGTGCAAGAACTTCACCGTTATCCATGATAAAGCAGTTTTCCTCAGGGATTCCGCAATCATTCGCAAGTTTAATATGCGTTTTTTGCATGCGATACTCACCGTGAATCGGCATGAAGAATTTTGGTTTAATTAAACGGAGCATTAGCTTTTGTTCTTCCTGCCCGCCGTGTCCAGAGGTATGAATATTATTGAGTGAGCCATGAATGACTTCAGCACCAGCACGATAAAGCTGGTTAATAGTCCGGCTTACGCTAATATTGTTACCTGGGATCGGTGAAGACGAGAAGACAACAGTGTCTCCAGGGTTAATTGAAATCTGGCGGTGCGTACCGTTGGCAATACGAGAAAGAGCGGCCATCGGTTCGCCCTGACTACCAGTACAAAGAATGGTTACTTTGTTTGCTGGAAGGCGGTTGATTTCATTGTGTTCAATGAACGTGTTTTTTGGACATTTGATATATCCGAGCTCTTGTCCAATATCAATGGCAGACTCCATGCTACGTCCAAACACAGCGACTTTTCGGCCATTGGCAACAGCTGACTCGATGACTTGCTGAAGTCTGTGAATGTTAGATGCAAATGTAGCAAAGATAATACGTCCATCTACTTTTCTGAAGATGTCATCAATGCTTTCACCTACACGTCTTTCGGACATCGTAAATTCTGGAATTTCACTATTTGTACTGTCAGATAGAAGACAAAGAACGCCTTCTTTCCCGATCTCAGCCATTTTCGTTAAATTGGCAGGCTCGCCAACAGGAGTAAAGTCAAACTTGAAATCGCCTGTATGTACGATGTTACCAGGAGGTGTCTTCACGACAATTCCATAAGAATCTGGGATACTGTGCGTCGTTCTAAAGAAAGACACAGCTGTTTTTCTAAATTTGATCGTATCTTCTTCTTCAAAGATGTGAAGTTTGGTCTGTCTTAAAAGACCATGCTCTTCCAATTTGTTACGAAGTAGGCCGATTGCGAGTTTGCCTCCGTAAACTGGAATATTCACTTGCTTGAGAAGGTAAGGGATACCGCCGATGTGGTCTTCATGTCCGTGAGTAATAAAAAGACCTTTGATTTTATCTTCGTTTTTAACTAAATACGTATAGTCAGGGATGACGTAATCAATTCCAAGAAGTTCATCTTCAGGGAACTTAATACCAGCATCAATCAAAATGATTTCATCTTGAAATTGAACGCCATACGTGTTTTTACCGATCTCGCCTAATCCGCCGAGCGCAAAAACTGCCGCCTGATCGTTTTTTACAAATTTCATTCCTCTCATAGCTCCAATACTTTAAAATTTTCACTTTCTCGTTCATAGTCTAAAAAAGCACCGTCTACAGGCTGAATGAATTCAATATTGTAGTTATGTTTTTTCAACTTATCGCGTACGTCTCTTTCAGAAACCGCTTCAACGTATAGTGAATCTGTGTGTTCTCTCACAGGTACCTCAGTCGTACTTGCCTGAAAAAATACCTTATATATCATCCAAATCTCTCCTTAAATACCGTATGTTACACTCGCTTATTCTATTATATTAAAAAAACGCGCATAAGAAAAGTCTCAGAGAAAAAAGGACCTTCAGCAAATGTGCGGAAGATCCTTTTAAGCAATCGATTTTTTACGAAGCATGTCCTTCCATTGTCTTCGAATTTTCTTGCGCAGACGACGAAGCATCACGGATCGCCTCCTTTCGGTATGAGTTTCATTCAGCCATTTGTTCCGTTCTCTCTATATACTTGTATTATATGATGTTTCCACTTAATGTTACATGGTTATATGTGGGAAATGGGCGTTTTAAGAGGAAGTGGTTTCGTCAGTGAAGATCTTTCTGTATGATGAAGGGGAGAGGGTATACATAACAAGAGACAGGAGACGAGATATGAATAAAAAAGTCATCTTCTTTGATATCGACGGTACTTTATATGACCATGATAAAAAAATACCTGAATCAACGAAGCGAGCTGTTCGTTTATTAAAAGAAAAAGGGCATCATCTCTTCATTGCATCTGGCCGTTCGCCTTTTCTTATCCAGCCTATTTTAGAAGAAATAGGGCTTGACTCATTTATTGCTTATAACGGTCAGTATGTCATGTACGAAGGAGAAGTCATTTATGGCAATCCGCTTAAGCAAGAGCTGATGGATAAAATTTATGAAACAGCGGATCAACATGATCATCCGCTTGTTTTCATGGGAGAGAAGACGATGAAGGCGTCTGTGCCGAACCATCCATTTATCCATGAAGGGATTGGCACTTTAAAAACAGAGCATCCCGAGCACGATTTGTCATTCTTTAAAGAAAACGTCATTTATCAAATGCTGCTATTTTGTAAAGCAGAAGAGGAACATCTATATGAAGCGTTCCGTGAAGAAATTGATCTCGTCAGGTGGCATGAGCTGTCTACGGATGTCCTGCCAAAAGGTGGATCAAAGGCTGAAGGAATTAAACGAGTCATTGAAAGACTCCCGTACGATCAAAAGGACACAATTGCCTTCGGTGACGGGCTGAACGATCGAGAAATGATTTCGTTTGTTGGAACAGGCGTTGCGATGGGGAATGCAGTCAATGAATTAAAAACATTAGCTGACTTTGTCACCAAACCTGTAGATGAGGATGGCATATTCCACGCTGTGACTGAATTAGGCCTTATTGATGAATAAAAAACAAGACCCGCTGATGGACGGGTCTTGTTTTTATGTTATGATCTACCGATCGCAACCGCGTTGTCTGGCTCGGCGAATGGATGATCTTTTTGAATATGATCATAAAACATAATGCCATTTAAGTGGTCAATTTCATGCTGAAAAACGATGGCCGGAAACCCTTTTAGTCGAATATCAATGTCTTCACCTTCAAGCGTTGTACCTTTCACCCTGATTTTTTCATAGCGCGGGACGAATCCAGGGATGGCTTCATCAACAGATAAACAGCCTTCACCAGTAGCTAAATAAGCTCTTTTGACTGAATGGCTAACAATGCGAGGATTGAATAATGCATAGCTGTAAAGTTCTCCGCCCTCGTCTTCACAGTGAACAGCGATCATTCGTTTACTGATATTGATTTGCGGAGCTGCTAGGCCAACACCGGGTCTAAGTTCATATTTTTCAGCAATGTCTGCATCCTGACTGTTTTTGACAAATTCAATCATGTCAGCTAATTGCTGTTTTTCTTCTTCTGTTGGCGGGAGTTCGACCGCTTCAGCTGTTTGTCTTAAGACGGGATGCCCGTCTCGTACGATATCATCCATGGTAATCACAAAACTTCACTCCTATTTCCTTTGTATGTAAAGTATATAAAATGATACACAACATATGCAATGAAATAAAGAAGACCGGTCGTATGAGACCGGTCAGAGGCTTATTCAGCCATTAGCAGCAGCCACCGCCGCCTAAGAATGCTGCGCCAACAATGATCAATAGAATGAATAGGACGACGATTAAAGCGAATGTACGTCCACCACCGTAACCGCAACCGTATCCACCACCATAACTTGGATAGCAACAACCGCCGCCGTATCCATAACCGTAACCGCCGTATCCACCATACATACTTCCATGACTATAATTAGACATACTTTTGACCTCCTTTGGAAATACACTCGGCCTCTCATAAGTGAAGGCGAAGCGTGTAATATAAACTATGTATGAATGCACTATTTGTATAGTCATGAGCCTAGAGCATGAAAAAAATCTTCTTTCCCCTCAAAAAACCAACCTCTTTCCTTGTCACAACCGCCCTGAAAAATTATAGTGGTATGTGGAGATGTAAAGGGGGACCTTGTAATTGAAACAGATGAAAAGAAGAATAAAAGCAGGTGCAGCTTTAGCGGGGATATGTACCCTCTTGCTTGCGGGCTGCGGAGGTCAAAATCCGCTTTATGAGATGCAAGATGCCATGACGAAAATGAGCGAAAAAGAAGCATCCTTTGAAAAAGAACAAGGTGCACTGCAAAGCTATGAGAAAAAAGAGCAGCAGTTGTATAAAAAAATGATTCAAACAACAAAAGACCACACAAAAACAGTCTCAAACTTGTCTGATCAAGCATTAGCATCGGCAGAAAAGCGTGAAGAACATTTAAAAACAGAAAAAGACAGCATGGATCAATCGAAAAAAGAATTTCAATCTGTAAAGGAATTCGCTGAACAGATAAAAGATGCGGAAGTAAAAGACAAAGCAGAACAAACAGTCAAATCAATTGAAAAAAGATATGCATCGTATGATCAGCTTTACCGTGAGTATCAAAAGGCGCTGAAACAAGACAAGCACTTGTATGAATCTTTAAAAAGAAAAGACTTAGGATACGCTGAACTGAAATCCAAACTGAAAACAGTCAATCGTTCCTATAGTAAAGTGAGAAAAGAAAGCAAGAAGTTCAATCAATATACAGATCAATTGAACGAATATAAACAAGCTTTATACAAAACAGCTCAGAAAGAATCACAAAATAGCTAAAAACAGTACTTGCATATTTGCTAGCTCTGTTTATCGCTGCTACTCACAAAGTGCCTGCGTGCCGTTACTCGTTTTTCCAAGATATCAAACTGAAAAGAAGAGAAAGGGTTAAAATGAAGTTCATTTTAGCCCTTTGTCCATCACGATCAAAAGAGCTAAAAATAGCTCTTTTTTTATTTTTCGACAAAAACAAACATGTGCTATTGTAGTACAGTGATCCACTCTATACTAGTACAGTTTGTGCTGTTGATTAAACAGATTGATACAGGTCACCATAAAAAGTAAAGCGAATACATTTATTTAAATAAAGCCGTTAAATCAATTGACGGACTATTTTTCTTGTTGTAAACTATTCCTTGTTAACAGAAGTTGTATTAGTTTTTTGTGAACTATCGTTAATACAGTTAGAAAAACTCAAAAGCAAGCGATCATCCAATGTTTCGACAATGATCTTTGTGGCTATTATATACAGGAGTCATATGAGCATTTTGGGTTATCCTATATCTGTATGTATAAATGGATTCACGACAAATTGACTGTTAAAAGAAAGGAAGAGGTGACTTTAGAATGGCTGCAAAAACAAAAAAAGCAATTGTTGATAGCAAAAAGCAATTCGATGCCATCAAAAAGCAGTTTGAAACGTTCCAAATTTTAAACGAAAAAGGCGAAGTCGTAAACGAAGCGGCAATGCCAGATCTTTCAGATGACCAATTAAAAGAATTAATGCGCCGTATGGTGTTTACACGTGTATTAGATCAACGTTCAATTTCATTGAACCGTCAAGGACGTCTTGGCTTCTATGCGCCAACAGCTGGACAAGAAGCTTCTCAGCTTGCAACTCACTTTGCACTTGAGAAAGAAGATTTCATTCTTCCAGGATATCGTGATGTACCACAATTAATCTGGCATGGTCTTCCACTAACAAAAGCATTCTTGTTCTCTCGTGGACACTTTGTTGGGAACCAAATGCCTGAAGATGTGAATGCACTTTCTCCGCAAATCATTATCGGTGCACAAATCATTCAAGCTGCTGGTGTAGCTCTTGGTTTGAAAAAGCGCGGTAAAAATGCTGTTGCAATCACTTACACTGGTGATGGTGGAGCTTCACAAGGTGATTTCTACGAAGGTATTAACTTTGCAGGGGCTTACAAAGCGCCAGCGATTTTTGTTGTCCAAAACAACAGATATGCGATCTCTACACCTGTTGAAAAGCAATCTGCTGCACAAACGATTGCACAAAAAGCAGCTGCAGCTGGTATCGTAGGCGTACAAGTTGACGGTATGGATGCATTAGCTGTATACGCAGCGACTGCTGAAGCTCGTGAGCGTGCTGTAAATGGTGAAGGTCCAACATTAATTGAAACTCTTACATTCCGTTACGGCCCACATACAATGGCTGGTGACGATCCAACAAGATATCGTACAAAAGAAGATGAAAATGAGTGGGAGCAAAAAGATCCATTGGTACGCTACCGCAAATTCTTGGAAAACAAAGGCCTTTGGTCTGAAGAAGAAGAGAATAAAGTCATCGAAGATGCAAAAGAACAAATCAAACAAGCAATCAAAGAAGCTGACGAACAGCCTAAGCAGAAAGTCACTGATTTGATTGAAAACATGTACGATGTGAAACCATTTAACTTGGTTGAACAGCTTGAAATCTACAAACAGAAGGAGTCGAAGTAAGCCATGGCGCAAATGACATTGATTCAAGCGATCACTGATGCGTTACGCACAGAACTGAAAAATGACGAAAACGTTCTTGTTTTCGGAGAAGACGTTGGTAAAAACGGCGGCGTATTCCGTGCGACTGAAGGATTGCAAAAAGAGTTTGGTGAGGATCGTGTATTCGATACTCCACTTGCTGAATCTGGTATTGGCGGTCTTGCAATTGGCCTTGGACTACAAGAATTCCGCCCAGTAATGGAAATTCAATTCTTCGGATTCGTTTACGAAGTATTAGATTCTGTTTCTGGACAAATGGCTCGTATGCGTTACCGTTCTGGTGGACGCTGGCATTCTCCAGTGACAATCCGTTCTCCATTTGGCGGAGGAGTTCACACACCTGAGCTTCACGCTGATAGCTTAGAAGGTCTTATTGCACAACAGCCTGGTATCAAGGTTGTTATTCCTTCAACACCTTACGATGCAAAAGGACTATTAATTTCTGCAATCCGTGACAACGATCCGGTTGTATTCCTTGAGCATATGAAACTTTATCGTTCTTTTCGTCAGGAAGTTCCTGAAGAAGAGTACACAATTGAAATCGGTAAAGCTGACGTGAAACGTGAAGGTTCTGACCTTTCAATCATCACTTACGGTGCAATGGTTCACGAATCACTTAAAGCTGCTGAAGAACTTGAAAAAGAAGGCGTTTCTGCTGAGGTCGTTGACCTTCGTACAGTGAGCCCGCTTGATATTGAAACAATCATCGCTTCTGTTGAAAAAACAGGTCGTGCGATCGTTGTTCAAGAAGCACAAAAACAAGCTGGTATTGCAGCAAACGTAGTAGCTGAAATCAATGATAGAGCAATTCTTAGCCTTGAAGCACCAGTACTTCGTGTAGCTGCACCTGATACTGTATTTGCTTTCTCTCAAGCTGAGAGCGTATGGCTTCCAAACCATAAAGACGTGCTTGAAACAGCTAAGAAAGTTCTTGAATTTTAATTAAATGACAGAGGGGAAAAGAATTTATTTCTCTTCCCCTTTATCAATTACATGACCGTGTAATGTTGACAGAACAAGGGTTTAACATAATCTAGGAGGCGAAAAACAGTGGCATTTGAATTTAAACTTCCGGACATCGGAGAAGGTATCCACGAAGGTGAGATCGTTAAGTGGTTTGTAAAACCAAACGACGAAATCAATGAAGATGACGTTTTAGCAGAGGTACAAAATGATAAAGCAGTTGTAGAAATTCCTTCACCTGTTAAAGGAAAAGTATTAGAATTAAAAGTTGAAGAGGGAACAGTTGCAACTGTAGGACAAACAATCATTACGTTTGATGCACCTGGTTACGAAAATCTTCAATTTAAAGGCAGCGAAGAAGAAGGCGAAGCGAAAACTGAAGCTCAAGTACAAGGTACTGCTGAAGCTGGTAACGAGCCTGAAAAGAAAGAAGTTGCTCAAGAAGAAGCGGCAGCAGCAACTGGTGCTGGCGCACAAGAGCAAGTAGATGCTGATCCTAACAAACGCGTTATTGCTATGCCATCTGTACGTAAATATGCGCGTGAAAAAGGCGTTGAAATTTACAAAGTTGCAGGTACTGGTAAAAATGGCCGCGTACTAAAAGAAGATATCGACAGCTTCCTTAATGGCGGTTCTGCAGCAACTCAAGAAGCAGCACCTCAAGCAGCTGAAAGTGCGAAAGAAGAAGCAGCTCCAAAAGCGGCAGCAGCTCCAGTTCTAGAAGGAGAATTCCCAGAAACTCGCGAGAAAATGAGCGGAATCCGCAAAGCGATCGCGAAAGCAATGGTGAACTCTAAGCACACAGCTCCTCACGTAACATTAATGGATGAAGTTGATGTAACAAACCTTGTTGCACATCGTAAACAATTCAAACAAGTTGCAGCTGATCAAGGAATCAAGTTAACTTACTTGCCTTACGTTGTAAAAGCTCTAACTTCTGCTTTGAAAAAGTACCCAGTACTTAACACTTCTATCGATGATAAAACAGATGAAGTTGTTCAAAAGCATTACTACAACATCGGAATTGCAGCTGATACTGAAAAAGGCTTGCTTGTTCCAGTTGTGAAAAATGCAGATCGCAAAGCGATTTTCGAAGTATCTAACGAAATCAACGAGCTTGCAACAAAAGCACGTGATGGTAAATTGGCTCCAGCTGAAATGAAGGGTGCATCTTGCACAATCACAAACATCGGTTCTGCTGGTGGACAATGGTTTACTCCAGTCATCAACCACCCAGAAGTAGCGATCCTTGGTATTGGCCGTATCGCTGAAAAAGCGGTTGTTCGTGATGGCGAAATCGTTGCAGCTCCAGTCTTAGCTCTTTCCCTAAGCTTTGACCACCGTATGATTGATGGAGCTACTGCGCAAAATGCCCTTAACCACATCAAGCGTTTATTGAATGATCCACAATTAATTTTAATGGAGGCGTAAATTCATGGTAGTAGGAGATTTCCCAATCGAAACAGATACTCTTGTCATCGGTGCAGGTCCTGGTGGATATGTAGCTGCTATTCGTGCTGCACAGCTAGGACAAAAAGTAACAATCGTTGAAAAAGGAACACTTGGCGGCGTATGTCTAAACGTCGGCTGTATCCCTTCAAAAGCATTGATCAATGCTGGACATCGTTTCGAGAATGCAAAGCATTCTGAAGACATGGGTATCAAAGCTGAAAACGTAACAGTTGATTTCACAAAAGTTCAAGAGTGGAAAGCTTCTGTTGTAAACAAATTAACAGGTGGAGTTCAAGGTCTTCTAAAAGGAAATAAAGTAGACATCGTCAAAGGTGAAGCTTATTTCGTAGACAGCAACTCTGTACGTGTCATGGATGAAAATTCAGCGCAGACTTATACATTTAAAAATGCAATTCTTGCAACTGGATCTCGTCCAATCGAATTGCCTACATTTAAATACACAGACCGCGTGATCAACTCAACTGGTGCTTTAGCGCTTAAAGAAGTACCTAAAAAGTTAGTTGTCATCGGTGGTGGATACATCGGTACTGAGCTTGGTACTGCTTATGCGAACTTTGGAACAGAAGTTGTCATCCTTGAAGGTGGAGACGAAATCCTTCCAGGTTTTGAAAAGCAAATGAGCTCATTAGTGAAACGTAACCTGAAGAAAAAAGGAAACGTTGAAATTCACACAAACGCTCTTGCAAAAGGCGTTGAAGAAAAATCTGACGGTGTCACTGTTACTTTCGAAGTAAAAGGTGAAGAAAAAACTGTCGATGCTGACTACGTACTTGTGACTGTTGGTCGTCGTCCAAACACAGATGAGCTTGGTCTTGAGCAAGTTGGTGTTGAATTGACAGACCGCGGAGTTGTCAAAACTGACAAACAATGCCGTACAAGCGTTTCAAACATCTATGCAATTGGTGACATCGTTGATGGACCACCACTTGCACACAAAGCTTCTTACGAAGGTAAAATTGCTGCTGAAGCAATCGCTGGAGAGCCAGCTGAAATTGATTACCTTGGTATTCCTGCTGTTGTATTCTCTGAGCCAGAACTTGCAACTGTTGGATACACTGAAGCAGAAGCAAAAGAAGAAGGAATCGATATCGTTGCAGCGAAATTCCCATTCGCAGCAAACGGACGTGCACTTTCTCTTGATGCAACTGATGGCTTCATGAAGATGATCACTCGTAAAGAGGATGGTCTTGTGATCGGTGCACAAATTGCAGGTGTTGGCGCTTCTGATATGATTTCAGAGCTTAGCCTTGCAATTGAAGCTGGTGTGACAGCTGAAGATATCGCAATGACAATTCACGCTCACCCAACTTTAGGTGAAATCACAATGGAAACGGCTGAAGTAGCAATCGGAAGCCCAATCCATATCGTAAAATAATGAACGTTGAAACCCTCTCCACACGGAGAGGGTTTCAGATTGTTGACAAAGGGCTAAAATGAACTTGATTTTAGCCCTTTGTCTTCTTTTCAGCGCGATAGAAAACCTTTGCAGCCCTAGGAAGGACGAGTACTGGAGCGGAGCGAATTTGACATTCGTGAGCACCAGCACGCAGGGCTGACAAAGAATGCGAGGGTTGGTCTACACGCTGAAGCCCTCTCCACACGGAGAGGGTTTTTTTATGTATGTGAAACCTCGCTGAAAACGAAAAACCCTCATGAGCTGAGGGCTTTTTTCATATGGATATATAAGTGCAAAGTCGAACCGTTAATTTGTATTCACTCGATCTAATGCTTGGCATATGGGTGATAAGATATCCTCTTTACTTCGGACATTACCTTCCACCTTCACAATGACCTTTTCATTATTGACAAGTAAAATAGCCGGCAGTTCGTCTACTTCATTTTTCCAGCCTTTACGATCTTCTTTGACAATCATCTTGGACATTTCCTTCGGATATTCATTTTTTAAATCGAGCACTGCGTCATAATAAGGACTTTCTTTATCAAGATTTTCTGCATCAGTAAAAAAGAGAATTCTTGGCTTTTGAATATGACTGACCTGGTCTGTCTGATTCGGTATGATATACGCAAATGAGCATGAACTAAGTACAAAGAGCATAGGGAATATAATGAGAAGGGTCCTCATAAAATTCAATCTATTCACCTCAAAATCCTTTGGGGTTGTACCAACATTTTTAGGAGCCAGTTCCCTGTTAGTCACTCTAGTGTATCACGTCCTTTTTGACAATTTTCGATTGTTACTCAATTGTTACAGAATTGATATGAAGCAAAATACATTTGAAACGTTTCCTCAATATGATGAGAAAAAAACATATTTTTATAAAAAATGATTAATTGTGTCATACAATTAACCGTTGACAACTTAAATGTGACATCATATTATAGAGATATGAAATAGATTAAACGCTTTCAAACTTTGAGTAAAGAAAAGGGGAATGTACAAGTGGGTACAATTATTTGTCAAGATTGCAATGAAACCATTGATCAATTTGAAAATGAAAAAGTGACAACACTTTATGGAACATGTGGTCACTGTCATTGCTGTGATGAAGCCTCTGAATAAATAAAAAAGCATGCAGCTCCAATTGGGGCTGCATGTTTCTTTTTTATAAAATGGCTTTTTGTTCTTTAATGACACGAATCATATCTAGTGTGGAATCTTCTGGTCCTTGAACAGGAAGACCGATTTCGATATTTTTAAAGATATAGGAGATATTTTCTTCTGTGATGATTTCTCCTGGTATAAAAATAGGAATACCAGGCGGATAAACCATGACAAATTCTGCAATGATCCGGCCAGCCGCTTCTTTAAATGGAATGACTTCCGTTGTTGCGTAAAAAGCGTCACGGGGCGTCATCGCAAGCGAAGGGATTTCAGGCAGTAACACTTCTGTCACGGCTTGTTTGCCGCCTTGACGTGCAGAGGTGGCCGCAATTTCCTTCATAGCCGTTACAAGTGTATCAATCGTCTCATCACAATCGCCAGGCGTCACGATACATAAAATGTTGTATAGGTCAGAGAGCTCTACTTCAATTCGGTAGCTTTCTCTTAGCCATTTCTCCACATCATGGCCATTGAGTCCAAGGTCTTTAATGGAGATGATTAATTTTGTTGGGTCATAATCGTAAGTAGAAGGTGAACCGAGAATTTCTTGACCAATACAAGTAATACCTTCAATTTCGTTTAAACGAGTTCTTGCTGATTCAGCTAATCGAATGGCTTCATCTGCAAGTGCCTTTCCTTCAGTCGCTAATCGCTTTCTAGCGACATCCAGGGAGGCTAAAAGTAAATAAGAAGTAGACGTAGTTGTCAGCATGCTTAAAATAGATTGTACTCGATCCTTTGAAACAAGCCCTTCTTTTATATTTAAAATCGAGCTTTGGGTGAGAGAGCCACCAAGTTTATGCACACTTGTTGCTGCCATATCAGCTCCCGCCTGCATCGCAGACAATGGAAGCTCATCGTGAAAATGAATATGCACACCATGTGCCTCATCTACAAGAACAGGTACGTCATATGAATGAGCAATGTCTACAATGGTTTTTAAATCAGCTGAAATGCCAAAATACGTTGGGTTAATCACAAGCAGCCCTTTCGCATCTGGGTGTTTAGTCAGCGCTTTTTTAGCTGACTCTGGCGTGATGCCATGAGAGATGCCAAGCTCTTTGTCAATTTCCGGGTGAATAAAAACAGGTACTGCACCAGAAAATACAATAGCAGACATAATCGACTTATGGACATTACGTGGAACAATAATTTTGTCTCCAGGACCACAGACGGTCATCACCATTGTCATGATCGCGCCGCTTGTTCCTTGTATAGAGAAAAACGTATGGTCGGCACCAAATGCTTCTGCTGCAAGCTCCTGTGCTTCTTTGATCATTCCTCGAGGCGAATGTAAATCATCAAGAGGTTCTATATTAATAAGGTCAATGCTTAATGCATTGTCTCCAATGAATGCTCTAAATTCAGGGTCCATTCCGGCTCCTTTTTTATGGCCTGGAATGTGAAATTGGACTGGATTGGTTGAAGCGTGTTTTTTTAGTCCAGTGTATAAGGGTGTATCATGTTGTGACAATTGCTTTCCCACCTTCATCGAAATACCTGCTATTATTATCCCAATAACAGCAGATTTCATTGCATAAAACAAAAGAATTATATTATGAACTGATCGGAATGTAAAGCATAAAATCAATCGGATTCTGATCAAACAGATGCTATAATAAAAGTTCAAATAAGAAATGTGGATTAAAGTGAGGGACAAGTAAATGGAATATCAATATCCAATGGACGTCGACTGGACAACTGAAGAAAAGATGGCGGTCATTTCATTTTTTCAAGCCGTTGAAAAAGCCTATGAAACAGGAATTGCGAAACAAGCGTTACTAGAGGCTTATAAACGATTTAAAGAAGTTGTACCATCAAAAGCAGAAGAAAAGACGCATTGTGCGGCGTTTGAAAAGGGAAGTGGGTATTCCCCTTATCGAACAGTAAAAAGCGCAAGAGAGGCTGAAGAAACAGCTATGATACGGATGTAAAAAACGAGCCAATATAGGCTCGTTTCAGCGTGTAGACAAACCCTCGCATTCGTTGTCAGTCCTGCGCGCTGGTGCTCACGAATGCCAAATTCGCTCCGCGCCAGTGCTCGTCCTTCCTAGACTGCAAAGGTTTTCTATCACGCTGAAAAGAAGACAAAGGGCTAAAATAAAGTTCATTTTAGCCCTTTGTCAACAATCTGAAACGAGCCAACATAGGCTCGTTTTTTTATACAGATTCTTTTTGTGTAAAGCGGTATAGATAAGTTACTGTGCGGAAGGCATCTTCAATTTTTGATAAGAATTCTTCATTATTCATTTGAACAACTTCTTCTCTAGGAAGCTGGATGCCGCAAAGGAGTTCGGCCTTTTTGACTGTTTGAACACGTTCAAATAGTGTTCTCAGCTGTTCAGCATCAAGTTCGCTGTGGCGGAGGACGTCCGGTTTCATATGATCCTTAGACCAAACAAAGTCTTGCGGTATTTTCTTTTGGATCGTGTCCAGCTCTTTTTCAAATAATTGCCCATATTCACCTTTTACTGGAGATTCATAAATGAGCGCAAACCATACAAATACATGAGTTTTCCAAAGCCCAATTTGAAAATGAGGGAGCTTTTTATACCCACGCTTACTGTTAGCGAAAGCCACCCAAGTGTCATTTGGCGGGTTGACTGATCTTCTTGCATGTTTTGCCACGTGGACAAACATTTCGTCTCCTGTAATAGAAGAAAGCAGCGGTGCAAAATGTTCACCAAGTGCTTCAAGCTTTGGACGGACTCTCTCTTTTAATACGGTCATCCGTTCATCTAAACCGTCTACTGTGAATGTTTCAAAATCTTCATCTCTAAAACGCATTTCACTCATGTTATGCCTCCTGTATCTTTTCGCTGATCATATTTTATCATAGCTTGGGTCAAGCTCAAAAAAAGATGCACTTTAAAGAGAAAGATAGCAGGGATCTTGGTTCGGCGTTTAAAAACATCGATTTTGTGGTACATAACAAATAGGTAAAAACACAATTTTCAGAATGTCGTTGCGGTTATGCGATCGCTTCATACGATATAAGCAAGAACCATTTCTCTTATCGATTGTATTTTTTATCAATGAAAACTGACAAGGAATGAATCATTCTCTGGAAGGGGCGTTGACCAATGAAGCAAATCGTGAAGCATGGGTATAGACAAGAGAAGAAGAATCGCATCGCTGTGTGGAGATTAGAGGTTGATTATGAGCTTTCTACGCTTCATGAAGCCATCGAGCAAAAAGACGATATCCAAGTAGAACGCAGCAAACGAAAGCTTGAGCGCCTAAGAAAAGAATGGGAGCAGCTTCAAGGGTAAAACAAGGTGAGGTAAAAACGAACCAATTCATCGGTTCGTTTTTGTATGAAGCTGCTTTTTTCTTGCTTTTACGTACATAATATCAGTATGCTAATACAAATAGGTACTACATAGAAAAGAGGTTTACAGTCCGATGACAAACTGGGTGGAAATTGACCGACTTGCAAAGCTTTGGGTAAAAGAAGCGGGTAGCCGCATTAAAGCATCCATGCAGGAAGGTCTATCAATTGAAACAAAATCAAATCCAAATGATCTTGTCACAAACATCGATAAAGAAACAGAACGTTTCTTCATTGAAAAGATACAGTCGACATTTTCAGATCATCATATTTTAGGAGAAGAGGGCCAAGGGGAAGAAGTGACCTCTCTTGACGGGATAGTATGGATCATTGATCCAATTGATGGCACCATGAACTTTGTCCATCAAAAACGAAATTTTGCCATTTCAATTGGGATATTTGAACATGGTGTGGGGAAAATCGGTCTTATTTATGACGTCATCCATGACGAGCTCTATCATGCAGTCAAAGGAGAAGGGGCATATATGAACGATATCTTACTCCCGCCTCTAAAAGATGTCGCCATTGAAAAAGCCATTGTCGGCATTAACCCAACATGGGCGATTGAAAGCCCCCATTTTGACGCTAAGCCGTTTGCCCGTCTCGTACGGGCTGTGAGAGGAACAAGAACGATTGGGTCAGCTGCACTTGAACTAGCTTATATTGCAAGCGGAAGAAGCGACGCATATGTCACGTTAAGGCTAGCGCCTTGGGATTATGCTGCTGGATGTGTGTTACTTGATGAGGTAGGCGCTGTTTACTCTAATATTCACGGAGAACGCTTGACGTTTCTAGAGAAAAATAGCATTGTTGCTGGAAATCGATCCGTCTGTGAAAAAATCTTGCATGATTACATAAAAGGAAGCGGAAATAAAAAATAAACAACATCACTTCATGAGAATGAAGTGATTTTTTGTTTTTCCTGAAACTTTTTGGTAAGGCAGATGTCTAAACGAATGAGGCCTTAATTTGATGTAAAGGATTGTGTAGCAATGTTTGATTTGTTTAGTGATTTATCCCTCCATTTTGAAAGGTTTTTTATTTTAAATGAGTACAGTATCCACATGATTCAATGGTGTGTGCTTGGACTATTTGTCCTTTTCATTACACTTCCCATATGGAAAGAAAAGAAGAGTAGTTATGTATTTTATGCTGGAATCGTATTAAGAGTAGTTCTGCTAGGGAGTATGACACTTGAGATGATCCACCAAGTGCTAGCTAGACAGTATACGATCGAAACATTTGAAGTGATGACAGATTTCATGCAATTTCTCATCTATGGATATGTCTTGCTTGCATCACTTTTCTATGTGATTTCTCTTCCTTATTTAAAAAATAAAGGCATGTTTTTTGCGTTTGATTTATCTGTGTTACTTCTGCCTTTATGTCAAACGGTATTTATTGTGTTAGTTGAGAGCAAAAAGTTCTTTCTCAGCGGTGATGCGGAGCTGATATGGAGAGATTTGATCATCATTTTGCTTATGATTGGCTTTGCCGCTTTGGTACTTCACCTATTCTTTCGTTTGTTTTGGCATCAGAAGTGGAAAGAATTGCTGTTTTTCTATGGCCTGATTTTCGCTGCGCTGCTGTATATTTTTTATCCTTCTATCTCGAAGTATGAGCTACAATCTTCGTTTAAATCCATTGTGATTTTAGTAGCGGCCGCAGGAAGCTTTATGACATTACATTTGTTATGTGCGTTACTACAAAACAAGGGGAAGTTGAGACAGTGGGGTGCTTGGGGAATTGTCGTCTTTTTTACGCTAATGCTGAACCCGATCCTAAATCTCCCACATATCATGTTTCAATTTACTAAAACGGAACTGACAGATACTTTTTCAGAAGAATATCGCCCTTTATCTGAAGCAAGTGCGAAAGCATTCGCTTCAAAGTTTGTACCAGCGGACACTACATTATATTCAACGACTATCGCCGAAAAGTAAAACGAACTTTTACGGATGTAGAAAAAGCTGATTTTTTAGAGCAGCAGATATTCTTGACACCTGAAGAGCATTTAGAAACTCAAGCTGATATTCAAAGGCTGTGGAGCCATATCAATCAATTGAAGGATTCTTACCGAGAAGTCCTCATTTTAAGAGATATTCAGGAATTATCGTATGAAGAAGTAGCGGAAATTTTGAATTGGACTTTGTCTAAAGTGAAGACAACCCTTCATCGAGCAAGATTAGAGCTGAAACGAAAGCTACATTGTGAGGAGTTCAACAAATGAGCTGTTATTTGATTGAAGAACTATTACCACTTTATATAGAAGGGGACACGAGTGAAGAAACAAATCAATTAGTGAATGAGCACTTACGTTCATGCGAAAAATGCCTTCATCTATATGAAGAAATGAAAGAACCAGTCTCTATTGCAAAGTCAACAGATTTCATACCGTTCATAGATGAAAAAGAAGAAAAAAGAAAGTTTGAAAGGCGCTACTATGGAAAACTGTTATTACGGGCAAGTATCGTTTTTAGTATCGTCTATCTCATCATGCTCTTGATCTATTGGATATAAGAAAGAACCCCCATCTGGATGAACCGGATGGGGGTTTTTTGAGCTTAGTTCAATTTTTCTTTAGCAATTTGAACTGCATCATAGAACGTTTTTAATTGCTCTTGAGGAATTTTCTTAAGCAATTGGTTGAAAACAAGTAATTCAGTAGAGCTGAATCCAAGACCTTTAGCGATTTTAGAATCAATTACAACGTTTCCTTTTTTGTCTAGAACAAGTGCATCACCAGCAAGATCAACAATTCTGATCACTGATTTGAAAAGCTTTTCGAATTTAGTTGCTTCTTCTTTAGTAAGACCAAGTTCAACAGCTTTTTCTGCATCAAAAACTAATTTTCCTTTTTCGTTTTTAGTGATGCTTTCACTGAAAACGATTGTAAGAACAGCTGCGCGATCTAAGAATTTCTCAGCAGTCGCTGCTTCTTCTTCAGTCAAACCGAGCTCAACAGCTTTTTTCACATCAAATGTGTAGTTGTTGTCTTCCTCAACAAATGAATTGATGAGAATGCTGATAACACGCTCGTTTTTCTCCAATAAATCTTTAATAATTTGTTGCTGCTCAAAAGGAATCCCTTTGAAAGTTGCAGCACTTGCTTGCCCAGGAGCTACTGTTGTGAAAGTAAAAATGATAGCTAAAGCGAAAAATACAACAGAGCTGAGCGATTTGCTCAAAAACTTCTTCATGCTTCTTTTCTCTCCCTTTTCTGTTAAATTTTGTTGCAAGAACAGCATACCATGATAAACTTTGTGGAAGAATAGGAAAAATGTAACTTTGTGTTTGTTTTTGGAGAACTATAAAAGTTCTTGTCGAAAAATGGAAGAGTTCAGATTGCTTATATTTGCCAACTCTATATGAAGTTTTTAGTTGAATCACTAGGGTTACATAGGTGGTTAGTCTTGTTTTTACCCAAAATAAAAGCCTTCTACATGTAAAATGTAAAAGGCTTTTCATAAATTTTATGATTGTACGTTTAATTTTCGTTTTAATGTAAATCCTGTACCCATGAAAATCATGGCGAACACAATACTTAAGCATGTTCCCAGTATGCTTTTTTCTGCAACAGACACTCCAATAAACGCCATACTGACGACGGCAAGTAATGCACATAATAATAGAAGCCATTTGATTTGTTTCATTTGTCTCCATCCCTTTTTTTTAGAGTTAATATAAGTTTACAGAAAAACGATCGGCATTTAAAGGGGATTGTGATATAATATGAAAGTTATCTAATTATTTTAGGAGATGAAAATGTGAAACTTCGAAAAGACCTTCGCAACATCGCAATTATTGCCCACGTTGACCATGGTAAAACGACGCTTGTTGACCAATTGCTCCATCAAGCTGGTACTTTCCGTGCGAATGAAAATATCGCTGAGAGAGCCATGGATTCAAATGATTTAGAGCGAGAGCGCGGTATTACGATCTTAGCTAAAAATACTGCGATCCATTATAAAGATACACGCATTAATATTTTAGATACACCAGGACACGCCGATTTCGGTGGTGAAGTTGAGCGTATCATGAAAATGGTAGATGGTGTACTTCTCGTTGTGGATGCATATGAAGGTTGTATGCCTCAAACACGATTCGTGCTAAAAAAAGCACTTGAGCAAAACTTAACACCAATTGTTGTTGTCAATAAAATTGACCGTGACTTTGCTCGTCCAGCTGAAGTAGTCGATGAAGTCATTGACTTGTTCATTGAATTGGATGCAACAGAAGAACAGCTTGAATTCCCAGTTGTATATGCATCAGCAATCAATGGTACAGCAAGTAACGATGCTAGTAAGCAAGATGAAAATATGGAATCGTTGTTTGAAGCGATTGTCAACCATATCCCATGCCCAGTCGACAACCATGAAGAGCCGCTTCAATTCCAAGTGGCGCTACTTGATTACAATGATTATGTTGGAAGAATTGGAATTGGCCGTGTATTTAGAGGAACGATGCAAGTAGGACAGCAAGTTGCTCTAATGAAAGTGGATGGCAGTGTAAAACAATTCCGCGTGACAAAGATTTTTGGTTTCCAAGGGTTAAAACGAGTGGAAATCAATGAAGCGAAAGCTGGAGATCTTGTCGCAGTATCTGGTATGGAAGACATCAACGTAGGAGAAACAGTCTGCCCGGTAGAACACCAAGAGGCTTTGCCGATCCTTCGTATTGATGAGCCGACACTTCAAATGACATTTGTTGTCAATAACAGCCCGTTTGCAGGCCGTGAAGGAAAGTACGTGACATCACGTAAAATTGAAGAGCGTTTAGAACAGCAGCTTCAAACAGACGTAAGTCTTCGTGTAGATCCAACGGATTCACCTGATGCTTGGGTTGTATCAGGACGCGGTGAGCTTCATTTATCAATTCTGATTGAGAATATGAGACGTGAAGGATTTGAACTGCAAGTATCGAAGCCAGAAGTTATTGTAAAAGAAGTAGATGGTGTTCGATGTGAGCCTGTAGAGCGTGTTCAAATTGATGTACCTGAAGAGCATACTGGCTCTGTTATGGAATCAATGGGTGCAAGAAAAGGTGAAATGATTGACATGATCAATAATGGTAACGGTCAAGTTCGCCTGATCTTTACAGTTCCATCACGTGGTTTAATCGGATATACAACTGAATTTCTTTCATTAACTCGTGGTTTTGGTATTTTGAACCATACATTTGACAGCTACCAGCCGATGCAGTCTGGTCAAGTTGGCGGACGCCGTCAAGGTGTACTTGTTTCAATGGAAACAGGTAAAGCAACTGCTTACGGAATCCAAGGCGTTGAAGAGCGCGGTGTGATTTTCGTTGAGCCGGGTGTTGAAGTATACCAAGGAATGATTGTTGGTGAGCATAACCGTGAAAACGATCTTGTTGTCAACGTGAGCCGTATGAAACAACAAACAAACGTACGTTCAGCGACAAAAGATCAAACGGTTAGTATGAAAAAACCACGTATTATGTCACTTGAGGAATCTCTTGAGTACTTAAATGAAGACGAATACTGTGAGGTTACACCGGAATCGATCCGTTTAAGAAAGAAAATTTTAGATAAAAACGAACGTGAGAAAGCTGCGAAGAAGAAAAAGCTAGCAGGATTATCTTAATTCCATGAAGAATTAAAAAGATAGAACCCTGAAAGATAAGGGGAGGGAATCTTTTTGAATGATCAGGAAGTAAGTGAGAATCTATCCTTTTTCGCGATGCTGTTTCGTGTCGATGAAAATCCGCAAACAGGGATGTGGCTCCTATATGGCACCATCCTTGTTTTAGCGATTATTGTTTTTAAACTCGGCTTTGCTAGACGTTTACCGATTTTAAAAGCACTTGTCATTTATTTGTTTTTGATTTTTGGCTGCACGTTTCTCACATTTCTAGGAATCTTCTTGCCAGTAGCAGAAGGCCTGGTTGTGGCAGCTGTCATTTTGATTATTTATAAAATACGGCTGCATCGTGCGAAAAAAGAAGGAACAGTGAGTACGTAAAAAAGACCTGAACTTGTGTCAGGTCTTTTTTATGTCTTCTGTTCTTTTTTTCCTTTTTTCTTCTTTTTCTCTTTCGTCGCAGGATCTTGATAAAGAGAGAATCTGCCTGTTTTGATGCGTGCCTCTGTCTTTACTTTAATTCTTTCTTGGCAGTCATCGCACATATATGTATGAATCGGTCGATTTCTTAACCGTTTAGCAACAAGTGTATCATCATTAATGGTTTCAAGCTTTTCACATAATGAGCACTTCACTCTCATCATTTTCACCTCACTTTGGTCATGCCTTCATTATAGCATGTTTTTTGAGCCACTTAAAATCAGCATAAAAAAGGCTTATATCACAAGAGATATAAGCCGTTCTCATTATTTCTTCTGATTCATATGATGGTTTGATTGATCGTTTTGATTTTTTTCTAATTGCTTTTGATCTTGTTGTTTGAGCTGATGATTCGGATCATTCGTCGGATCTGTTTCGTTACGGTCGATTTCATTTCGAGGCATTTCTGGCATAACACGGCCCACAATGGCTGCTAGTTCATCCATAATTCCGCTTACTGGTCTGCCAGCTTGAATTTCTTTGCCCATTTCCTTTAAACGGCTCACTGTATCTGGATCAGCGACGACAACAGCATTCGCACCTTCTGGGTCATTTTTCAGAGCTTTGGCGACTGAATATTTAATGGTTTCAACTTTGCTTCTATCTAAATCATCTTTTACATCAATGCCAACGACAGCGTACTTGCCGATGACGATCGCTGTTGCGTCATTTACATCTGCTACATGCTCAGTCACATTCACTAGGTGTTTTGCCACATCTGTTGATGGGCGGGCTTTGTCAGTGTTTTTCTTGGATGAGTCTGATACTCTTACTAAATGCTTGTTTCCGTCTTGATGTTCTTGTGCCAAAGGCTTCTCTTGATGTTGGCAAGCGCCTAATAAAAGAATGGTTTGAACCATGAATAACGTCAAAAATAGTCGCATGTGTATTCCCTCCTTCACAAACTGCATGATTTATTTTATTGTTGAATTAACCTTCTAACTTTATTCATGAAAACATATATTTTAACAATCGTTTTTGGAAAGACAAGGATGAATGAAACCCCGATCAGGAGGCGAAGGACCTGAGTAAAATTTATGTATTAGACACAAATGTGTTATTACAGGATCCGAATTCAATCTTTTCATTTGAAGACAACGAGGTCGTGATTCCGGCCGTAGTGTTAGAAGAAGTTGACTCGAAAAAAAGATATATGGACGAGGTTGGGCAAAATGCACGACGTGTCTCACGTTTAATCGACGGCTTGAGATCGAAAGGCAAACTGCATGAAAAAATTACGCTGGAGTCAAAAGGAACACTTCGTATTGAGCTGAATCATCGCTCTTTCCATGAACTTCAAGAAATTTTCATCGAAAAAACAAACGATAACCGGATTTTGGCTGTTGCCAAGAATTTGAGCTTAGAGGAAGAAACAAAACCGGATGGCCGGCCTGTTATTTTGGTCAGCAAAGATGTCCTGGTGCGAGTAAAGGCGGATGCCATTGGTCTGCAAGCAGAGGATTTCTTAAGCGATCGTGTGCTGCAAAATGAAGACATTGATAACGGCTATCATGAGCTCTATATTCCGACTGAGCAGCTGAATACATTTTATAAGCAAAATCAGTTACCAATAAAAGACGTCACCCAAACGCCATTAAACCCTCATCAATTTGTTATTATGAAGGGAAATGAGGGTGGTTCTGCTTTGGGGATGCTTGATCAAAAAGCAGAGCATGTGAAACGGCTTATTTATGACCAAGAACATATTTGGGGAATTCGCCCAAAAAATGTCCAGCAAACGATGGCGCTTGAGTTACTTTTACGCCGCGATATTCCGCTTGTGACACTTATCGGAAAAGCGGGAACAGGAAAGACACTGCTTGCACTTGCTGCTGGATTAATGCAGACAGAGGACCTCGGCATGTTTAAAAAGCTCATCGTGGCCCGCTCTATTGTTCCTGTCGGTAAGGACTTAGGGTATTTGCCAGGCGAAAAAGAAGAGAAGCTCAGACCGTGGATGCAGCCGATCTATGACAACCTAGAATTTTTATTTAACACAAAAAAACCTGGTGAACTCGATGCGATACTAGCGGGCATCGGTTCAATTCAAGTGGAAGCTTTAACGTATATTCGCGGGAGAAGTATCCCTGATCAATTTATCATTATCGATGAGGCGCAAAACTTAACAAAACACGAAGTAAAAACATTATTAACGCGGGTTGGTGAGGGAAGTAAAATTGTGCTGATGGGAGACCCAGAGCAGATTGATCACCCTTATTTAGACAGCTTAAATAATGGGCTCACATATGTCATTGAGCGTTTCAAAGGGCAGCAAATATCTGGACATGTCAAGCTTGTCAAAGGAGAAAGGTCTGGACTTGCACAGCTTGCAGCTGATTTATTATAGTCCAGACCCGCCATCTTATGTAATGATTAACTCTTTGACGCCTTTAATCGGCTGAGTGATGTTGGACTGATCCTCGAAATAAACGTGGATTGGTCCTTCTTCTGTTATAGGTTTTCCATTTTGGCTGAAATGGGCAATGCTATCCATCGCCTTAGAGAGCGGAACAGCAATTGTTTCTGTTTCTGTGACAAATTCACACGTCTCCGCTTGTTCGAGCGGTTCTGCATTTTTTATCATGTCGCCAAGTTTCATCCCGAAGCTGCCTGTGACAAGTCTTTCTTTTTCGTACTTTTTCTCTGTTTTTAATGTGGGTGGAAGTGTTTGACCTTCTCTTATGACCCGCTCTTGATCAAGCTCCTGATCTAGCTGCTGCTCTTCGTTTGCTGCACTTTTCTCAAAAAATGAATCCATTAAAAATTTACGGTCATCAAAAATCCATACACTCGGATCAATGGTGATCTTGTATTGTACGTTCCCCTTGATTTGAATAATGCTCATGTTCAAGACAACCCCTTTCCAACATAAATTATAGAAGTTTTCGCCCGCTTTGTCACTTTCATAAACATGCACCTCCTTGTACAAACTACGATTAGACGAAAAATAGGGAGGATTTTGGGCATGGCATGTCGTGACAATGAAGAGCTTCAGCGATTTGTAGAAGAGGCAAAAAAGGTGGCCAAAAATGGAAAGGTAGCATCCTATATTCCGGCACTCGGTAAAGCGGATCAATCGGATTTATCTGTCGCTGTTTATCATGTGAGTAATACGTGCCACTCAGCAGGAAATGTTGATAAACGATTCACCCTGCAAAGTATTTCAAAAGTATTAGCACTGGCGCTTGTGCTCTCAGAAGAAGGACCGAAAAAAGTGTTTCAATATGTTGGACAAGAACCGACTGGCGACCCGTTTAATTCGATGATTAAACTAGAGACAGCAAGCCCAAATAAGCCGCTTAACCCAATGATTAATGCAGGAGCGCTTGCCGTTACAAGTTTAATCAGAGGGGCAACGCCGCAAGATCAGCTGAACCGGCTGCTTGGTTTTATTAGAGAGCTTGCCAATGACACCACCATTACATATTGCAAAGAAACCGCTGCATCCGAATTTGAAACATCAATGATTAACCGCGCAATGTGCTATTATATGAAGCAATATCATATCATTAAAGGGAATGTAGAAGAGGTGATGGATGTCTATACGAAGCAGTGCGCCGTCATGATGAACAGCCTGGATTTGGCGAAGATCGCGTGTGTTTTTTCATTAGATGGCAGGCATCCAGAGACAGGAAAGCAAATCCTTTCGAAAGATGTCGCTAGAATTTGTAAAACGTTTATGGTCACATGCGGTATGTACAATGCGAGCGGGGAATTTGCGATCAATATCGGAATCCCTGCTAAAAGTGGTGTTTCAGGCGGAATTATGGGGGCGGCGCCATACGACTTTGGGATAGGTATATTCGGGCCTGCTTTGGATGAAAAAGGGAATAGTATTGCGGGTATTAAGCTGCTTGAGCTCATGAGTGAAAAATATGAGATGAGTATCTTTTAATAACGAATGGCTTCTTTTTATTTTTACAGAGCGAACTGTACAAATCTGCTTGCAATTTTGGGCGTTTCGCTTTATGATAAATAGAAGAATTAGGTACTCGCCTGGGGAACGGAGGGATACTTTTGGCGTCAGAAATTTTAGTCGATCATCGGCAAAAAGCACTGGCTTTATTAAAATTGGATGCAGATAAAATTTTAAAATTGATCCAAGTGCAAATGGACAACTTAACGATGCCGCAATGTCCTCTTTATGAAGAGGTTTTAGATACTCAAATGTTCGGATTATCGAGAGAAATTGATTTCGCTGTCCGGCTTGGATTAGTTGATCAACATGAAGGCAAAAAACTACTCGATAAACTTGAGAGAGAACTATCCGCACTTCATGATGCGTTCACAAAAAAATAATGATTGAAAACTCAAACTTCCACAACATAAGTTTGAGTTTTTTTGTCCGCCTTTTTATTTTGATTGATGCCAAACGGACTTGATTGTCTCATGAAAGACGAACAATATAAAGAGGTAAAACGGGATCAAACGGAGAAAATGTAGTAGAATAAGAACAGCTAAGAGAAGAGAATATCAAGCAGTAGAAATAGACGTTAGGAAGAGGATTATATGTTAAAGAGAATGCTAAAATCGTATGACTACTCATTATTGTTCGCCATTATATTAATTAGCGCATTCGGCTTGGTGATGGTGTATAGCTCAAGTATGATTACATCTGTGATCAGATATGATGCTGCGCCAGATAATTTTTTCAAGAAACAGCTTTTATTTATGATTGTCGGGGCGGTCATCTTGATTTTTACAGCCCTCATTCCGTATCAGCTGCTCTTAAATAAAAGATTCCAAATTGTGATGCTTTTGCTATCTGTGTTTTCTCTCATTTATGTGTACTTTGGCGGTCACATTGCAGGGAATGCTAGAAGTTGGATCAAATTTGGGCCTTTTAGTCTTCAGCCAGCGGAATTCGTGAAGATCGTTGTCATCATTTATCTTGCTGCTGTCTATGCAAAGAAGCAGCATTATATTGACCATATTTTAAGAGGGGTTACACCTCCAATTGTGGTTGTCTCCATCCTATGCGGATTTATTATTTTGCAGCCAGACTATGGGACAGCTTTTATCATTGGTATGATTGCCCTTGCGATGATTTTATGCTCAGGGTTTAGCGGTAAAACGCTGGCCAAGCTGCTCGCTTTATTTAGTGCGGTGATGGTTGTTGTGACACCGTTTATTATTCTTTTTTGGGATAAAATTTTCACGCAGAATCGTCTTGGACGTTTTGAGAGTTTCCAAGATCCATTTAAAGACGCAGGCGCTTCTGGGCATCAATTGATTAATTCATATTATGCGATTGGATCAGGCGGCTTTTTTGGGCTTGGTCTTGGAGAGAGTGTACAAAAGTATGGATACCTTCCAGAACCGCATACAGATTTTATCATGGCAATTATCTCGGAAGAGCTTGGTTTTTTCGGTGTATTTTTTGTCCTTGCTCTCCTTGGCTTTATTGTCGTGAAAGGTTTTTACATTGCGAGAAAGTGTGAAGATCCGTTTGGAAGTTTGCTTGCAATAGGAATTTCTTCAATGATTGCCATCCAAACGTGTATTAATTTGGGCGGTGTTTCAGGGCTCATTCCGATCACTGGGGTCACACTTCCGTTTATCAGCTACGGGGGATCCTCTATCATTTTATTAAGTGGATGTATGGGAATATTGCTGAATATCAGCATGTTCACTGAATATAAAGAGCGTTATAAAAAGAAAAAATCAATCAGCAAACCATCGATTCAAAAAAATGGATTGCAGAAAACTTTGAATCTTTAGAAAACAAAAGTGTACAGTTTTCATTTCTTCCTTTATTATAGAGTACATATAAAATTTTAAGGGATATGGAGGAGTGAGAATGTCACAGAGAACAATTCAAAAGGTTCTAGTTGCAAACAGAGGGGAAATCGCTATCAGAGTCTTTAGGGCCTGTACGGAGCTCAACTTACGTACAGTGGCCATTTACTCCAAAGAAGACTCGGGCTCTTATCATCGCTATAAAGCCGATGAAGCATATCTAGTTGGAGAAGGGAAAAAGCCGATTGATGCCTACCTTGATATCGAGGGGATCATCGAAATTGCAAAACGAAATGACGTGGATGCGATTCATCCAGGATACGGATTTTTATCTGAAAACATTCATTTTGCAAGACGATGCGAAGAGGAAGGCATCCAATTCATCGGCCCAACTTCTCAACATTTAGATATGTTTGGAGATAAAGTAAAAGCGAGAGATGAAGCGAAAAAAGCTGGAATTCCAGTCATTCCAGGAAGTGACGGGCCAGTTGATTCGGTCAAAGAAGTCGAAAAATTCGGTGAAGAATACGGTTACCCGTTTATTATTAAAGCTTCACTTGGAGGCGGCGGCCGAGGTATGCGGATTGTCAGATCAAAAGAGGAGCTGAACGAAGCCTATGACCGTGCAAAGTCAGAGGCGAAAGCGGCCTTTGGAAATGACGAAGTATACGTTGAAAAGCTGATTGAAAATCCGAAACATATTGAAGTGCAGGTGATTGGAGACAATCACGGCAATATCATTCATTTATATGAGCGTGACTGCTCTGTTCAAAGGCGTCATCAAAAAGTCATTGAGGTTGCACCAAGTGTGTCCCTGTCAGATCAATTGCGTGAAAACATCTGTGAAGCGGCTGTTCAGCTGGCCCAGAATGTATCATATATCAATGCAGGGACTGTAGAATTCCTAGTGGCAAATGGGGAGTTTTATTTTATTGAAGTCAATCCTAGGGTCCAAGTGGAACACACGATCACAGAAATGATCACAGGTGTCGATATCGTCCAAACCCAAATTCTTGTCGCAAAAGGACACGACCTCCACAGCAAAGAAGTCGGGATACCAAAACAAGAAGATATCTTTACACATGGATTTGCCATTCAATCAAGGGTCACAACAGAAGATCCTTTGAATGACTTCATGCCAGATACAGGAAAAATCATGGCTTACCGTTCAGGCGGTGGTTTTGGAGTACGTCTTGATACAGGAAACAGCTTCCAAGGTGCGGTGATTACACCTTATTACGATTCACTGTTGGTCAAGCTGTCTACTTGGGCACTTACATTCGATCAAGCTGCGGCTAAAATGGTCCGAAATTTACAAGAATTCAGGATTCGTGGCATTAAAACAAATATCCCGTTTCTTGAAAACGTTGCAAAGCACGAGAAGTTTCTAAGAGGGGAATATGATACATCGTTTATTGATTCAACACCAGAGCTATTTAACTTCCCTAAGCAAAAAGACCGCGGAACGAAAATGCTTACTTATATTGGTAACGTTACCATTAATGGGTTCCCTGGTATTTCGGAAAATAAGAAGCCTCATTTTGATAAACCAAATGTGCCGAAACTTGCTGTCCATGAAACGATTCCTTCTGGAACAAAACAATTGTTAGACAAGCATGGACCTGAGGGGCTCGCCAATTGGGTGAAAGAGCAAAGCAGTGTACTTTTAACGGATACAACTTTTAGAGACGCACATCAATCCCTGCTTGCAACACGCTTTAGAACACACGACTTAAAGAAAGTTGCGCAGCCAACAGCAGGTTTATGGCCAGAGTTATTCAGTATGGAAATGTGGGGCGGCGCTACATTTGATGTGGCATATCGTTTCTTGAAAGAAGATCCTTGGGAAAGATTGAAAGAGCTTCGTCAAGAAGTGCCAAACACTTTGTTCCAAATGCTATTAAGATCATCAAACGCTGTCGGATATACAAACTATGCGGATAATGTGATTAAAGCATTTGTAAAGGAATCGGCAGAGGCAGGCATTGACGTCTTCCGTATTTTTGACAGCCTAAACTGGGTCAAAGGCATGACGCTTGCCATTGATTCTGTTCGTGAATCAGGCAAAGTGGCAGAGGCAGCGATTTGTTATACAGGTGATATTCTTGATCCATCACGTCCGAAATATGATTTGAAATATTATGTCTCTCTTGCGAAGGAGCTTGAATCCGCAGGCGCTCATATTTTAGGCATTAAAGATATGGCGGGATTATTAAAACCGCAGGCGGCTTATGAACTTGTATCTGCTCTAAAAGACGAGCTCACGATTCCAATCCATCTTCATACACACGATACGAGTGGAAATGGACTCTTCACCTATGCAAGAGCGATTGATGCAGGTGTTGATATTGTTGATGTTGCAGTCAGCTCTATGGCGGGGCTCACATCACAACCAAGTGCGAGCTCATTATATTATGCTTTAGACGGACATGAAAGAAAGCCCGAAATGAATGTTCAAGCGGTTGAACGTCTTTCTCAATATTGGGATTCCGTCAGAAAATATTACCATGAGTTTGAAAGCGGAATGAATTCACCGCATACAGAAATTTATGAGCATGAAATGCCTGGTGGCCAGTATAGTAACCTGCAACAGCAGGCGAAAGGGGTCGGCCTTGGCGACCGCTGGAATGAAGTAAAAGAAATGTACAGACGTGTAAATGACATGTTTGGTGACATTGTGAAAGTGACACCGTCTTCTAAAGTGGTCGGAGATATGGCACTTTATATGGTGCAAAACGATCTGACAGAAGAGGATGTTTATGAAAAAGGAGCAACACTGGATTTCCCAGATTCGGTTGTTGAATTGTTTAAAGGCTATTTAGGACAGCCTCATGGCGGATTCCCAGAAAAATTGCAAAAGCTGATTTTAAAAGGGGAGGAGCCGCTTACTGTCAGACCAGGTGAGAAACTGAAACCAGTGGACTTTGAAGAAATCAAAAAGCAGTTCAAAGAATCGCATGACTTGACGTTAACAGAACAAGATGCCATTGCATATGCTTTATACCCGAAAGTCTTTTCTGAATTTGTTCAAACAGCAGAAAGCTATGGAGACATCTCTGTTCTTGACACACCAACCTTCTTCTACGGCATGAGACTTGGTGAAGAAATTGAGGTAGAAATTGAAAAAGGGAAAACCCTCATTGTCAAACTCGTGTCAATTGGAGAACCGAATCCGGACGCTACAAGAGTGCTTTACTTTGAGCTGAATGGACAACCGCGTGAAGTGGTCATTAAGGATGAAAGCATCAAATCCTCCGTTCAAGAAAAAATGAAGGCAGATCGCTCAAATCCAAATCACATTGCGGCATCGATGCCAGGCACTGTGATCAAAGTGCTTGTTGAAAAAGGACAGAAAATTTCTCAAGGTGAGCATTTGATGATCAATGAAGCGATGAAAATGGAAACGACGGTACAAGCACCGTTCTCAGCAGTCGTGGATGAAATTCATGTCACGAATGGAGAAGGGATTCAAACTGGAGATCTGTTGATTGTCTTAAAGCCTGAATAATGAGTGAGACACATCCACTGCGATGTGTCTCAGCGTGTAGACAAACCCTTGCATTCTTTGTCAGTCCTGCGTGCTGGTGCTCACGAATGTCAAATTCGCTCCGCTCCAGTACTCGTTCTTTTCCTAGACTTCAAGGGCTTTCTATCACGCTGAAAAGAAAACAAAGGGCTAAAATAAAGAGCATTTTAGCCCTTTGTCAACAATCCAAGACACATCCACTGTGATGTGTCTTTTTTTTTGAGCGCATTAAAATGTGCAGCCGCCCGCTAGAGTGATTACACTATAGAATGAGGTGAAGAAAGAGTGGAAATTGTCGTGATTTGGTTTCGCCGAGATATGCGATTGGATGATCATATCGCCTTATCAAAAGCGATCACATATGCAAAAAAACATCAGTACCGATTATTTGCTTTTTATCATCTAGATCCGTTTTTTACAGAAATGGAACTGGATTTGAACAACGAACATTTCTTTCAAAACTTGGCCAATTTCGTCAAGGAAGCGAGAGAATCTCACATGTATGTTCATCTCATTCATGATGATATTTTGTCCGCTTTTCAAAAGCTCATGAATGCTTATGACATCAATGCGGTCTTTTTTAATGAGGACGAAGTAGGAAATGGTCGAACACGTGATGAGCAAGTGACCCGTTTCTTAGAAGAAAAGGGCATTCATGTGTCAAAGTGGCAAGATACGCATCTGCATGGGGCGAGAGATATTTTAAAAGCGGATGGGTCTCATTATCAAGTGTTTACTCCATACTATCAAGCGTGGCGGAAGCAGGAGAAGCAGTCTGTGATAAAAGTTGACAAATCATTTCTGAGCAGTGAGCACACGATTTGTGATGAGTCACTTTCTGAAAAGGGAGATGAGAAACTAAGGGACATCATCAAGAAATGTACAAGGAAATTCGATCAGATTGGGTCAGACAAAGCGAGAAGCACGCTAGGCGGCTTTATTCAAGAAAGATTGACGCGTTATCACGAGAAACGAGATATTCCGTCTGTTTTTGGGACGAGCAAGCTGTCTCGGTTCTTAAAAACCGGGACCATTTCTATTCGCACAATCTTTCATGCGGTCAATGAGGAAGAACTTTTTGAAGATGAGGGCAAGGAAACATTTATCAAAGAGCTGGCATGGCGTGATTTTTATCATATGATCTTTGCGCATTATCCAGAGATGAAAGAAAAAGAAATCAATGCCTCCTTTCAACATATAAAATGGAATGATGATGAGACACTTTTTGAAGCTTGGTGTAAAGGACAAACAGGCTTCCCGCTCGTTGACGCTGGGATGAGACAGTTAAATGAAGAAGGCTGGATGCATAACCGTTTGAGAATGGTGACGGCTTCATTCCTGACAAAAGATTATCTCATCGATTGGAGAATGGGCGAAGCGTATTTTGCGAGAAAACTTGTCGACTATGATGAGGCTTCGAATATTGGAGGATTTCAGTGGGCAGCCTCTGTCGGAACGGATGCTGTTCCTTACTTCCGTATTTTTAACCCAACGACCCAGTCGAAACGATTTGACCCAAGCGGAGAATATATTAGAAGGTATGTACCAGAACTAAAGCATGTGAATGAAAAATGGATTCATGAACCGAGTAAAATGCCGATAGATGAGCAAATGAAATCGGGATGCATGCTGGGGGATACATATCCTCTGCCTACAGTCGATCATCAAGAAAGACGAAAAAAGGCCATTTCGCTATTCGAAGAAGCGAAACAAACATAAAAGAAATCCCCCTTTTCGGATGAAAGGGGGATTGTATGTTTATCTGAAAGGCTCTCTATTTTCATATTTAAACCGGGCAATGAGTAAGCAGAAGTAGCATAGTACCCCAAACAAACAAGAAATAAAGAATGAATGAGCAAGCGCATAACCGAGTGCGAGATGAGAATAAACAGACATGACACCAGAGATCGCTTGAAGTGTAATCAGAATGGCTGAAATGATCCATCCATAATACAGCTGCTTTTGTTCTTTATAATGTTTAAGGGCATGGAACATCGCAACAAATATCCAAACGAATAAAAGAAGGGCTGCTGCTCGGTGAGACATTTGAACCCATTGATTAAAATACGCTGGAAGTGCGCCGTCTTTTGAACAAAATGGGAAGACAGAGCATGCAAGACTTGATTTTGTATGTCTCACATAGGCGCCCGTATACACCACAATATACGTATATGTGATCAACCCATAAATATGGAACTGCATTCTTTTGCCGATATGAAGCGGCTTCACAAGCTTTGTTTCAGATCTGGTGGCTTCAAACACAAGCAGTGCCAGCAGTAAAACGGAAGCAAAAGAAATCAGTGAAATACCGAAGTGCAGTGCCATGACAAGTGCGTTAGAACCAAACACAACGGCGAGTGCCCCTAACAGCGCTTGAAGCAGTAAGAATATAATGGACATGATGACCAAAAATTTGGTTTCACGGAATACTGGACTGATTTTTTTCCAGCATAAGACCGCCAGTGCCAGTACAAGAATGGTGGAAACTCCTGTTGACATGCGGTGGCTCCATTCGATAATGGAAGCAGGGTTCATTTCTGGAAAGAAACGACCGTGGCAAAGGGGCCACTGTCTGCCGCAGCCAAGACCGGAGCCAGTTTTCGTCACAAGCGCACCGCCAATCAGAACGATCAGCATCACAAATGTTGTGACAACGCTCAATAACCTTAAAGCAAATTTCATCAAATGATTTCACCTTCTCTAAATAACTTCTGATCTAAATGAAAACCTCACATGCTCTCAAGTTTAAGCCAAATGCGTGTTCTGTTGCAATTCATAATGACCAAAGTTCACAAAAAAATGATATGTTAGTTCACAAAGTTTACAGATTTAGAGTGCTTGATCTTTCTTTGACAGTCTGATAGAAATAGAGGAGAGAATATTTCATTTTGCACCGCCTTCTGAAACGCACATCCTAATAAATTCACGAAAAGTTCACAAATAACTTCAAGTTTGTCGTTTATTATTTAATAGGATGTTTTTTTACAGCTCTTTATCTTGTATGATAGAGTTGTAACGATTTTACGTTTTATTCGTTCGTTTGAAGGTTTGGGCAAGGGAGGTTATACACATTGGCAAATTCCAAAACAGCCGCGGAAGCAGCTATTCATGGACAAATAGAAGAAACAACCGCTTTAAAAGATTTTCTTGCTCTTATTAAAATGGGCATCGTCAATTCCAATTTCATTACAACTTTTACTGGAATGTGGCTTGCTTTTTATTTTACAGATATGAGTTTTCTTGGGAATCTTGATATTGTGCTGTTAACAATGATTGGTTCTTCTCTTATTATTGCCGGTTCATGCGCCATTAATAATGCGTTTGACCGTGATATTGATATACTAATGGAAAGAACAAAAACAAGACCGACGGTGACAGGTAAAGTTCAGCCGGGTCAAGCGTATGCATTTGGTATTCTGCTTGTTGTACTTGGACTGATTATGCTTCTGATGACAACTGTTACATCAGCAGTGATTGGATTTATCGGTGTCTTTACTTATGCAGTTCTATACACGATGTGGTCTAAACGTCATTACACCATTAATACAGTCATTGGGAGTGTATCTGGTGCGGTTCCGCCATTAATTGGCTGGACAGCTGTTACAGGCACCATCGACACAACGGCTTGGGTCCTGTTTATGATTATGTTCATCTGGCAAATTCCGCATTTCTTATCACTTGCGATTAAGAAAACGGAAGATTACCGCAAAGCAGGTATTCCAATGCTGCCAGTTGTTTACGGCTTTGAAGTCACAAAACGCCAAATCATCATTTGGACAGCATGTCTTCTCCCGCTTCCATTTTTCTTAGGTGGATTAGGATGGCCGATTGTCGCACTTGGCACATTGCTGAACATTGGATGGCTCGTCATTGGTCTTATGGGCTTTAAAATGAAAGATATCATGAAGTGGTCAACACTCATGTTCGTTTATTCATTAAACTACTTAACGATCTTTTTCGTTGCGATGATTATTATTACACTATTCTAGAGTGAAATACACTTTGATCACATCAAAACAATGGCTATATCTTATAACACAACATTTTCTTACAACTATGAAAGCCGCCTGATATTCAGTTCTATTTAGGCGGCTTTCTGTTTATACATAGATGGTATTTTGAGTAAAAACATCATTTTTTTATGAAAAGAGGAAATGTAAGTGCTTTTATAAGAGGCGGGGGTTATGGATGGGTGAAAGGTGATTTTATAAATAAGAGGTAAAAGCGAAAGGCAAAGGAGATCAAGCAAAAGGGGTTGGGACAAATTATGATAAGAAAATGGCGTGTTTATTCACTGTTTCTCTTACTGACGCTCGTTTTGGCGGGCTGCGGTGAACCATACTTATCAACACTCAAGCCAGTTGGGGAAGTAGCAGATAAACAGTTTTTCCTAACGGTACTGAGTACACTTATTATGGTTCTTGTCGTTATTGTTGTATCGATCATTTTCTTTTACGTCATCATTAAATTCAAACGTTCTAAAGTGGGAGAAGATACGATTCCTAAACAGGTAGAAGGGAACCGTAACCTCGAAATTACGTGGACAGCGATTCCGATACTTCTACTCATTATTCTCGTTGTACCTGTTGTGGCATACACGCTTGAGCTAGGGGATACAAGCGCTATGGATAAGAAAAAACGAGATCCTGAAAAAACACTTGTTGTGAATGTAAGAGCCAGCTTATATTGGTGGGAATTTGAATACCCTGATTATGGGATTGTGACAAGTCAGGAATTGATTGTTCCAACTGATCAAAAGGTTTATTTTAAGCTGAAAGCATCTGATGTGAAACACTCATTCTGGATTCCATCAGCTGGGGGTAAAATTGATACAAATACAGACAACGAGAACAAGTTTTATTTAACATTTGACTCAAAACGAACGAAAGATGCTGGAGAATATTTCTATGGGAAATGTGCAGAGCTTTGTGGTCCATCACATGCTTTAATGGACTTTAAAGTTAAAACGCTTTCTCAAGATGAGTTTTTAGGCTGGACGAAAAAGATGACAGATTATAAAAAGCCTGCATCTACGTCAGATCTAGCCCTTGAGGGTGAAAAACTCTTTAAAGAGAAAAACTGTTTAAGTTGTCACGCGGTAGAGCCTGGAGATGAACGACCAGAGGCGGCAAGGACTGCACCAAACCTTGCAACCTTCGGAGAGCGGACAAAAGTAGCTGGAATTAAAGACATGAACAAAGAAAATGTCAAAGCATGGCTGAAAGATCCAGAGAGCTTTAAACCAGGTAATAAGATGACAGGGACGTACCCTAAACTAAATGATTCAGAAGCAGATGCACTCTACGAGTATTTAAAAGGTCTTAAAATACAGTAAATGCCTTGAGCAGCTTGAAGTTGCGCACATTCAAAAGGGTATACGATCTATGTGAAGTTTTTGTTAAGAGCTCCCGAATAAGTCTCTACATCCAAGAATAAGTCATCTGTCAGATATAGTCTGTTTTTAGAACGTGAAGATAGACATTGATATGAAAAGGGGCAAATGGGAGATAAGAGGGGGATTTCATGGTGAGTACAATAGCTAAAAAGCGGGGGTTTGGCGCTGTCTTATGGGATTACTTAACGACGGTTGACCACAAAAAAATTGCCATACTATATTTAGTGGCAGGGGGATTTTTCTTTTTAATTGGTGGCCTGGAAGCGATGATTATCCGTATTCAGCTAGCCATCCCTGAAAATGATTTTGTGAGTGCAGGGTTTTACAATGAAGTCATGACGATGCATGGAACAACGATGATTTTCCTTGCAGCAATGCCGCTTTTATTTGCATTAATGAACGCGGTTGTACCCATTCAAATTGGTGCACGTGACGTAGCGTTTCCATTTGTGAATTCACTTGGTTTTTGGTTGTTCTTTTTCGGAGGAATTTTCTTAAACCTTGGATGGTTTATGGGCGGAGCACCTGATGCAGGCTGGACTGCCTATGCGTCGCTCACGCTGAATTCAGAAGGGCACGGCATGGATTTCTATATTTTAGGGTTGCAGATAGCGGGTATTGGTACGCTAATTGCCGGAATCAACTTTCTTGCAACGATTATTAATATGAGAGCGCCAGGTATGACGTATATGAGAATGCCGCTCTTTACCTGGACGACGTTTGTGGCATCTGCACTAATTTTATTCGCATTCCCGCCGCTGACAGCAGGACTTGCGATGCTGATGCTTGATCGAATGTTTGATACGAGCTTTTTTAATCCAGAGCTCGGCGGAAATACAATCATCTGGGAGCATTTGTTCTGGATTTTTGGACACCCAGAAGTGTATATCTTGATTTTGCCGGCATTTGGGATTTTCTCTGAGATCATTCCGGTGTTTGCAAGAAAAAGATTGTTTGGTTATTCGTCCATGGTGTTTGCGACTGTATTAATTGGTTTCCTTGGATTCATGGTGTGGGCGCATCACATGTTCACAACAGGACTTGGTCCAATTGCCAATGCGATCTTTGCCGTAGCCACTATGGCGATTGCGGTGCCAACTGGAATTAAAGTGTTTAACTGGTTGCTCACCATATGGGGCGGTAATGTGAAGTTTACAACGCCGATGCTATATTCAGTTGCGTTCATTCCGTCATTCTTACTTGGCGGTGTAACCGGCGTCATGCTTGCAGCAGCAGCAGCGGATTATCAGTTCCATGACACGTACTTTGTTGTGGCGCATTTCCACTATGTCATTATCGGTGGTGTGGTCTTCGGTATTTTAGCTGGTGTGCATTATTGGTGGCCGAAGATGTTTGGGAAAATACTGAATGAGAAGCTTGGGAAAATTGGCTTTGTGCTGTTTTTCGTCGGTTTCCATTTAACGTTCTTTATCCAGCATTTTCTCGGTCTTTGGGGCATGCCGCGCCGAGTCTTTACATTCTTGCCAGGTCAGGGTCTAGACCTTGGGAACTTGGTCAGTACGATTGGGGCACTGTTCATGTTTGTAGCAGTTGTGATCATGCTGATTAATATCATCTGGACGACAGCAAAAGGAGAGCGTGTATCGGGCGATCCTTGGGGAGATGGAAGAACGCTTGAATGGGCAGTATCTTCACCTCCGCCAGAATATAACTTTAAGCAGCTGCCTCTTGTACGGGGACTTGATCCATTATGGATTGAGAAAATGGATGGTAAAAAAGGAATGACAGCATCTGAACCGCTCGATGATATTCACATGCCGAATAATTCCATCTTGCCTATCATTATCTCATTCGGTCTATTTGTGTCAGCGTTTGGTTTTATGTATCGTCAAGAACACAGCTGGGGTCTACCGGTGATCTTCATTGGTCTTGGGATCACGTTTGCGACCATGCTCGTTCGCTCTCTTAAAGATGATCATGGATACCATATTCACAAAGAAGATTTGACGGATGACGATGACAAAGGGGTGAAAGCATAATGGAACCACAAAAAATGACAGCGGAAACCTTTCCGGCTTCTCCTGAGAAAGCCACGTTAGAAGGAAAGAATAAGTTCGTCGGGTTCTGGTTGTTTCTTGGGGGAGAAACGGTCCTGTTTGCATCTTTGTTTGCCACTTATTTGGCGCTGAAAAATTCAAATGCAGGCGGCGCAACAACAACTGAAATGTTTGACCTCACACTTGTCTTTATTGCCACAATGCTTCTGTTAACGAGCAGTTTAACGAGTGTGTATGCTATGTATCATATGAAAAACTTTGCCTTTAAAAAAATGCAGCTTTGGCTAGGTGTAACCGTTCTTTTAGGTGCTGGATTTTTAGGGGTAGAAATTTATGAGTTTTATCATTATGTGCATGCGTATGAATTTACCATTACGAGCTCTGCACTTGGCTCTTCCTTCTATACGCTTGTTGGAACACACGGGGCTCACGTCGCATTTGGACTTTGCTGGATCACCGCTCTGATGATTCGGAATATGAGACGCGGACTCGATTTATACAATGCACCAAAATATTATGTGGCGAGCCTTTATTGGCACTTCATTGATGTTGTGTGGGTCTTCATCTTTACCGTTGTATATTTAATGGGAATGGTGGGATAAGAATGGGAAATAAAAACACAAATCAGTCCAAAGTCGATCTTGTCTATCGGAAAAAGAAAAATGCCGAAGAAATGAAGCATCAGCTCATTTCTTTCGGCTTGATGATTGGTTTAACGTTTGTTGCCTTTTTAACAATCGCCTCTGAAGATGTCGGAAATTGGTTCGCTGTCCCTTTTATTTTACTGCTTGCAGTGATTCAGGTAGCTTTTCAGCTTTATTATTTTATGCACATGAACCAAAAAGGGCATGAAACACCCGCGTTGTTTCTTTACTCAGGTGTGTTTGTCGCGTTTATTACCGTTTTAGCCTTTTTGACCATTATTTGGTGGTAAGCTCGCTTTGCCCTTGAAGGAGGCGCAGCAATGGAAAACTTAGAGATATTTGGATTTCGTGCATTATGGAGTCCTTACTATTTGACATGTATTGTAGTAGCAGCCGCTTTTTATCTGCTTCTCGTGACGAAGGGCAAGCACCGTGCGACGGTGAAAGAGAAAACGCTATTTCTCACGGGGCTTGTGTTGCTTTATGCAGTGAAGGGGAGCCCGATTGATTTAATGGGGCATATTATGTTCAGTGCGCATATGGCGCAAATGGCAGTGCTCTATTTGGTCATCCCGCCGCTTCTTATTACAGGTTTACCTGCGGCGATTTGGGAGCGGATCATTCAAACACGGGGCATTCAGCCGATTTTCCGCTTGTTTTCTAAGCCGTTGATTGCCTTGCTCGGATTTAACGGGTTGTTTTCGCTGTATCATATTCCGCTTGTGTTCGATTTTGTCAAAACAGATCCGTTTTATCACGCATTGATGACGGTTGTCATTTTTATCGCTGCCTTTTTCATGTGGTGGCCGCTTGTCCATAAAGTGCAAAGTCAGCCGCAGATTACGGGCATTTTAAAGCTTGGATATATTATGGCAGATGGGATTTTAATGACACCTGCCTGCGCACTCATTATGTTTAGTGAAGCGCCTATCTATGCCACTTATTCAGATGCCGGCGCATGGATACAAGCACTGCACCTATGCGTACCGAGTGATATGCTTGCTGGTCTTGCGCTTACAGGACCTGACATGTTTCATACATTGCCGCTGCTAGAAGATCAGCAGCTAGGTGCTATTTTGATGAAAATCATTCAAGAGATTGTATACGGATCGATTCTTGCTGTTGTCTTCTTTGACTGGGCGAGAAAAGAAAGAGCGAAAGATGCCGTACCAGATGCGCTCATTCCGAAATATGAATAAATGAAAAGCACAGCCGCAGGGGCTGTGCTTTTTATGCTTCAGCAGTTATCGCTTCTAGTTTTTCTTTTAATTGGTTCAGCGTTTTTTTGCTGGATTGAATAAGAGATTTAGGGAAATCTTCGCCTTCTCCATATTCAACACCATGCGGATAATAGTGTTTTCCAAGTAAAGGTGTCAGCAGCTGGATGTGGGCTTTTTTGGAGCCGACATCTCCCTCAGTGGCGTAGCCAGAGATCCGTAAGTAAAACGTCCCCTCAACCATGTTATACTTCCTGTCGTACGTCACACGCTCATAATCCCATTGATCGGCTCGTACAAATCCTTCACTTTCCATAATGAAATCCAATTTATTTAAGTCAGCTGATACCTTTTCAATCCCCGTACCTTCAAACTTCACCCAAAACCCCTCCTTATAAAAATTCCCTTTACTGACAATCATAGTATGAAAGCGTTAAACTTTCAACTGTGAAAGGTATGTTCTTTTATAAGCTGGTTACAGTAATAAAGAAAATAACGGATGGAGGAATCAACGTGAAAACGAAAAAAATCAAAGATATCATGACGAAAAAAGTAGTGACGTTGCAAAAGGACGACAATGCGTATGAAGCGGCAGTCAAAATGAAAGATGCTGACATTGGTGCCATCCCAGTAGTCGATGGGGATCAGCTTGTTGGTATTGTCACAGACCGCGACCTTGTACTTAGAGGTATTGCTGAGAAAAAGCCGAACTCACAAGAGGTTGGTGCCATCATGACGAAGGAAGTTTTGACAGCTGAAGAAGATGCAACCCTAGAAGAAATTGTCCGGTTGATGTCAGAACATCAGCTCCGCCGTATCCCGGTTGTCAAAAACGGGGCACTAACAGGAATCGTAGCCCTTGGGGATTTATCAGTTGAAGATTTATCAAACGATCGTGCAGGTGATGCTCTGACGGAAATCTCTCAACAAGACCAGGATCATGGCCAAGGATTTCTTCATTAGGAGGGGCATATTTTAAATTCGTGTTAAATAGGCTGTATTGTCGTTGATAAATGGAGCAAGTTTTGTTTAAATGACAGTAGAAGGTACTTTTTGTACCTTGCCAATTTAACGGAGGTGTTTATTTGAAAACTGTGCTGAAAACACTCTTCATCCTCCTGATTATATCTGGAACGTACGTTCTGTTTATTCAATATGGATCTTCACCAGAAAAAGAAAACAGCAATGAGCCGAAGGTGTCTAATGAAGAAACATCTAGCGATAAGCCGATCAACATTCCGAAAAAAGGGCTCATGTCCTTTATGGGGAAGTCTTCAAACGAAGTGCTTAAACAGCTAGGGGAACCAGATCGCATTGATCCTTCCGCATATGATTATGACTGGTGGATATACAATCAATCGAAGAAACACTATATTCAAGTAGGGGTAAAGGACAGTAAAGTGGTGACCTTGTTTGCGACAGGGGATGGGCTGAATGTTGAGCCGTTTAAAATCGGTCAAGCCACAAGTGAAGTATTTAAAAAAACACAAATCGCTCCTTACATTCATGTAGAGGACGAGGGAAATTCATATCGCTTTGAATTCTCAGAAGATGATATGAATACCAGGCCGACGGTGAAAGTGGGAGATGATGTGTATGTCCAGCTCTACATGGATAAGTTTGAAAGCACTCTTTCGAGTATTAGAGCCTTTAACGCAGATACATTTGTCAAACAAAAGCCGTATGAAGTCGTTTATCGAGGTCAATTAATTGAACCTGAGGCGATATCAGGCGAAAAGTGGAAGGATATTGAAGCGTCGAGTCAAAAACAAATTTTTGATATGACCAATATTATCCGCCATAAGTACAAACTACCGACCTTAAAGTGGGACGATGAAACCTCTGAAGTGGCATTCATGCATAGTGAGGACATGAAAGATCATCATTATTTCTCCCATGAATCTAAAAAGTACGGCACGCTGAAAGATCGGTTAGAAAGAGGCGAGGTCGCATTTCAGCTTGCGGGGGAAAACATTGCGTATAATTATGTTGATGGCCCTGCAGCTGTAGAAGGCTGGCTGAATAGCGAAGGTCACCGGAAGGCATTGTTAAATCAAGACTACACGCACCTTGGCGTTGGTGTGAAAGAAAAGTACTATACACAAAACTTCATTAAGAAAACGTCTTAATCCTCTAAACAGCTGCGCACAGATGGCGGCTGTTTTTTTTATGAAAAGGGCTCACCAAAATAGACCCAGATGTATATAGTATAGTAGGCATTTGTATGGGGGGTGAGGATATGACAAATAAGCAAAAGCAAACATCCATTGATGAATTTAAACAGTTCGTCAGACGCCATCCGAAATTAATCCAAGAAGTGCAGACGCAAGAAAAAAGCTGGCAAAGTTTATACGAGAATTGGGTCATGTTTGGTGAGGAAGATGATATGTGGTCTCCTTACCGGCAAACACAAAAGGAAGAAGCAAAAGAAGAAAAAGCCGCTAAGCAAAGTGAACCGGGAAAAGCAGATTTTATGTCTAAAATGGTTTCTGCAGTGAAAAAAATGGACGCTGATCAAATGAATGAACAAATTAATAAAATGAGCCAGTCTATTTCCTCTTTACAAAGCTTACTCGGTCAATTTTCATCAAATGGCTCAAAGAAGGGTTCATCTGGAGGCAGCCAGCACCCATTCTCCTTCAGGAAAGATTAATTGAAAGGGGATGCTTTTGGTGCGGAGAGAAGTACAAGAGTTTGTCATGGCCGAAGAGGATCGAATCAAATTCATCAGGCAGCGCCCACTCTGGTATAGACAGTTAACGCGGCATCCTGAAAATGTCACTTCGTTTGAATTAGATAAAATGAACTTTTACGAAAAAACCATTCCTCATCGTGTGAGCCAGTTGAGCAATAGTGTCCAAATGGCTGAAATGATGATTCAGATGTTCCAAGCAATGCGCAATCAAAATGGAGCCGGGTGAGGCTTTTTTTGAGTTGATTAAGATGTCTATTTCATGAGCATCCTATGAAAGTAGACGAAAGGAGAATCAGAACATGAAATGGATGCTGTCAATATGCGCATTGCTTTTTCTTCTCACCGGATGTCAAAGTCAACATGATCAAGAGCAAGTAACTAGGCAAGAACCAGCAATACCAGTCATGCAGCAGACGCAAAGTGAAATGAAGCAGCAAGGCTTTTTAAAATACAAAGTGCAGGGATCTGTTGTGTATATAGAAAGTACACTTCAAGATTTTCACCTTGAACCTTCACCACTGAAAAAGGATAAGAAGGCGGGGTATTTTACTGTGTATGTAGACGGGAAACGGGCAGGCAATGAGTATACTGCGGCGTTTGTGGTCAAGCACCTTTCAAAAGGAAAGCATAAAATGACCGTTGTGCTAAATTCTCGTCACCCTGAATATAAGCAGAAAAGAGAGACGTGGGATGTATTTGTCACGTAAAAGCATTTTCTGATCCATAGGTTTCGTGGTAAACTATGAATTGGAGGTGCAACATTTATGTATGCGACAATCGAATTCGTGGAGCTCCAAGAGGAAGCAAATCAATTGGCTGCCATGATTCTTCAGTCGGAGGAGGCTGAACATTACCGCAACTGCTTTAAGCGTCTCCAGCAAGACGAAGAAGCCCAACAAATTATTGCCCATTTTACAAAAGTAAAAGAGCAATATGAAGATGTGCAGCGGTTCGGCAAATACCATCCGGACTATAGAACGATCTCAAAAGAAATGCGTGAGGTCAAAAGAAAGCTAGATCTTCACGATACAGTGGTTGATTTCAAAAAAGCAGAAACAGCGATTCAATCCATCTTAGATGAGATTAGTATTGAAATCGGGCAAGCTGTATCAGCATATATTAAAGTTCCAACAGGAAACCCATATTTTGATGGTCTATCATCATGCGGCGGTGGCTGTGGATCAGGAGGCAGCTGTGGCTGTAAAGTATCTTGACGAGACTTGAACGTCTCGTCTTTTACATAATGAACGGAAAGAATTGAAAAGCGGCAGGTGAAAAGATGGATACCAAACGTCAAGGGATGGTCGTTTGGCTGCATTCGTTAAAGCAGTCAAAAGCGCTAAGGAAATTTGGGAATGTTCACTATATTTCAAGGAAAATGAAATATGCAGTGATTTATTGTGATATGAATGATCTTGAGCGCCACATGGCAAAGCTCAGTTCATTGCCATTTGTAAAACGTGTTGAGCCTTCCTATAAACCTTTTATTAAATTAGAGTACGAATCGAAATTGGACAAAGCAAAAGAGTATGATTATAAGGTGGGCTTTTAAAGACACAAAAAAACCCCCGCGGCATCACCCGCGGGGTCCTTCTATTCTTAATGATTCATTAAGGAGAAGGCAAAGGGAGAGGAGAAACCGGAGGAAGAACTTATGGGGAAACGTAAGTCTTCTCCGCGGTTGGCAACAGCACCACATCAGATGCTGTTAACAGTAGTATGACCCTCTCTTTTGTGATCTATACATAGAAAATGAATGGAATTCAGTGCATTGTCCCATGTGGAGTGGATATGGTAAGATAATGTTGAATTTTTTGTCATCAAACAATATTCAATAGATGCAAGCAGAAAAAGTGGTGGAAAAATGAGAGTGATTTCTGGAACAAAAAAAGGCCGCACGCTGAAAGCCGTACCCGGCCAATCAACAAGACCAACAACAGATAAAGTAAAAGAATCCATTTTTAATATGATTGGACCGTATTTTGATGGGGGATGGGCCCTTGATTTATTTGCTGGAAGTGGTGGTTTAGGAATTGAAGCGCTTTCTAGAGGATTCGATCATTGTATATTTGTGGATCGAGATATGAAGGCGATTCAGACGATTAAAGGCAACTTGAATCAATTGTCGCTGATGGATCAAAGTGAAGTGTTTCGAAATGATGCAAACCGTGCACTCGCCGCTGTAGTGAAGCGAGAAGAATCTTTTCAAGCCATCTTCCTTGATCCGCCGTATAAAGATCAAAAGTTGAAAGCACTTCTTGATACGATTGATGAGCATTCCTTATTAGCAGATGATGGCGTCATTGTGTGTGAGCATGATAAAGATGTGACACTGCCAGAGGAAGCAGGACAGCTGCATATCTCAAGGCAGGAAATGTACGGAATGACTGGCATTACGATCTATAGAAAGCGGGGAAATTAAAGCATGGGGAATATAGCCGTTTGTCCGGGTAGCTTCGATCCAGTCACATTGGGCCATTTGGATATTATCAAAAGAGGGGCGAAGATTTTTGATGAAGTATATGTGTGCGTCCTCAATAATTCGTCAAAAAAGCCGTTGTTTACTGTTGAAGAGCGATGTGAACTCATTCGTCAAGCAACAAAGGAGCTACCAAATATCAAAGTGGAATCCTTTCATGGACTGCTCGTTGATTATGCGAAACAAAAAGAGGCGAAAGTCATTTTACGCGGACTTAGAGCGGTGACGGACTTTGAATACGAGATGCAAGGGACATCAATGAACAAAGTGTTGAATGATGACATTGAAACGTTCTTTATGATGACGAATAATCAATACTCCTTCTTAAGTTCAAGCATTGTTAAAGAAGTAGCGAAATATCATGGATCAGTCAAAGAGCTTGTACCGCAAGAGGTCGAAGCTGCGCTGAAAGAGAAATTTAATGGATGAGTGCATTGTGCACTCATCCATTTTTTAATTTCTGATAATAGAGTGCAATATACACGATCAGACTGAACAAGGTGATGAGAGGACCAGCAGATACAAGCTGATTCCATAACACGCTGCTAAACATCACGACTTGCTCGCTTGTTTCAAATGCCCCTGCTGGAAGCGCCATGTCTGCTTTAGAGACATAAAGGGGTTTGAATAACAAAAAGGCAAAGACGGCTGCGTAAATACCGTGAAGCAAACGGGCGAAGAAAAACGGTTTAAAGCGTATATCGGTTGCTGCCAAAATCCCAGCTACCTGAGCTTGAACGGAGAATCCGCTAAATCCTAAAATAAAGCTGACCACAATTGTTTTAGCGAGCAGGGAAACCTCTTGTGACCCTGTGAGCTGACTTCCTAATGTGATTTCAAATAGACCCGCAATCATGGCTAGATCTAATTCCGGCGGAAGGTGCAGCGTTTTCAGTATAGAGCCGATCCCGATAGAGAGAAGATCTGTTACATGAACGACAGCGAGCATTTTACTAAAGACAGAAAATAAAATGATAAAGCCGCCAATCATAAAGAGCGTTTGAACAGATGACATGACAGCGTCACTTAATATTTGGCCAAGTGGTCTTTTTTCTGCGAGTCTTGCCGTATGAAGAGCGCTGAATGCTTCTCGAATTGGAGGCAATAAAAATCCTTTTCGGCTTCTGAGGTGCGCATCATGACGTGCTTTATATCCGCGCATCGTCACCCCAACCGCGAGATTTCCTAAATAATGTGCACAGGCTAACACAATGCCTAAAGCTGGGTGATGAAAAAATCCTACAGCCACTGCTCCAAAAATGAACAAAGGGTTTGAAGAATTGGTAAATGACACAAGGCGTTCTGCTTCAATTCTTGTCAGCTGTCCTTCCTGCCGAAGTCTTGTCGTCAATTTAGCGCCAGAAGGAAAACCAGAGGCCATTCCCATCGCTAATACAAAACCGCCGACACCAGGCACCCGAAAGATAGGCCGCATAAATGGCTCTAATAATACGCCGACAAATCTGACAATCCCGAAACTGATTAATAGCTCGGACAAAATAAAAAAAGGTAGCAGCGATGGAAAAACCACTTCCCACCACATTGCAAGTCCATTTTTCGATGCTTGCAAAGAGGCTTGTGGATGTGTTATCACAGTGGCTGTTAAAAAGATAAAAAAAGCAGCGATGAACAGAGTGTTCCATTTTTTCATGGAGATGTCGCCCCTTGCCGTTATAATCTATTGGCGAGCTCGTGATTAAAGAAAAAGAGATGCTAGCCGAGCCTGTCTTCTATTACTATACGATGAGAAGGGGCATGTTTAGACCTATAGATTCGTATATATGCATAGAAAGAGGAGGGTGGATTCATGAAACGACCGATTATCGGGCTTGCGCTGGGCTCCGGGGGTGCCAGAGGGATGGCGCATATCGGGGTTTTATCTAGTCTTGAGAAACAAGGAATTCAGGTGGATATGATCGCAGGAAGCAGTATTGGTGCTCTTGTGGGGAGCTTTTATGCGGCAGGACAAGACGTAGAAAAAATGAAAAAACTTGCACTTGTCTTCAGAAGAAAGTATTATGCTGACTATACACTGCCAAAAATCGGTCTGTTAAAAGGAAATCGAATTTTGCAGCTGATTCACACGTTTACATATGGGAAGAATATTGAAGAAATGCGCGTGCCTCTTGCGATTGTCGCCTGTGACCTTCAGACAGGGGAGAAGGTTGTGTTCAAAGAAGGGTCTGTCTCACAAGCAGTCAGGGCAAGCATTAGCATTCCGGGTGTGTTTGTTCCGCATGAAATAGGCGGCAGGCAATTGGTGGATGGAGCGGTAGTGGACCGCATTCCTGTCTCTGTTCTCAAAGAAATGGGGGCAGATCTCATTATCGCCTCTGATGTATCAAGGGTGAAAAAAACAGAAAAGGCAACGAGATTATCGGATGTCATTATGCAAAGTTTGGACATCCTTCAAAATGAATTGGTTCGTCACCAAACCATTCATGCAGATCTCATGATTCGGCCGAAGCTCGAGACCTTTAGCTCTAGTGCGTTTACACAGGTTCAAGAAATGATTGAAGCAGGTGAACTCGCCGCCGACCAACTAAAAGGAAAACTGAAAGATGTCATTGATAAATGGGAGTGTTAATCGAATGAAAAAATTAAATATTCGCTGGCTCAGCTTTTTTGCTGTTGTTCTAGTCTTATTTGGCTTAACTTTTGTGAAACTGCCCTATTACGTCACAAAGCCAGGTGATGCCACAGAAATTGCGCCACACATTCAAGTAGACGGAGGATATGGCGAGAAGGGCAGCTTTTCTCTTATGACCATTAAAGTAGGTCCAGCCAATCCATATACGTATTTGCTTGCAAAAATGAACAAGTATGACGAAATCGTTCCAGAAGAAAATATTAAAGCGGACGGAGAGTCTGATGAGGATTATATGAAACGGCAGCTGCAGCTCATGAAAAGTTCTCAAGAAAATGCGATGATTGCCGCTTATACAAAAGCGGGAAAAAAAGTAGATTATACGTTTAATGGGGTATATGCGAGCTATGTGATGAAAGGAATGCCTGCATATGGGAAGATTGAAGTTGGTGATAAGATCAAAAGTGTCGACGGCCATACATACGAGTCAGCAGATAAAATGGTTTCGTATATCAGCAGTAAAAAAGCAGGCACGACTGTCCGTTTTGTACTTGAACGTAATGGCAAAGAAATCACGCAGAACGTGACGTTAAAACCATTTAAAGAAGAGCCAAAACGAGTGGGAATTGGCGTATCACTATTTACAGACCGTCATGTGAAAGTGTCTCCTTCTGTGAAAGTGGATATTGAAAACATCGGCGGTCCATCGGCTGGTTTAATGATGTCACTTGAAATTTACAATCAGCTGACAAAAGAAGATGAAACACATGGCTATGCGATCGCAGGAACTGGAACGATTGATGCAGATGGTACAGTCGGACCGATTGGCGGAATTGATCAAAAGGTTGTTGCAGCAGACAAAGCAGGGAAAGACATCTTCTTTGCACCGAATGATAAAGGTGACCCAAACTCTGACTACAAAAATGCAGTCAAAACAGCAAAAGATATTAAAAGTGATATGAAAATCGTTCCTGTGGATACCATGCAGGACGCACTAAACTATTTAAACAAATTAAAAGAGAAAGCATCATAAAAAAGAGCAGCCTGCAAATCAGGCTGCTTTTTTCTATCAAGATGAAAAGAGTCCGCTCTCTTCATCATATCGAATCGGTGATGTTTTAAACTCTGCTTTCGTTAATTCTGTTTGCATGGGTTCACAGATGGGAAGGCTGAACACCCTTGAAGCGCGAATATCAAGATCAAGGGCGGGATGTGAAAAGGAAGACAGTTTACTCACAAGTGGTACATCCAACTCTTTTTTTACAAGAGACAGGTACTGTTGTCCTTTCCTTGTCATTCCAAGTAAACGAATATAGGGCGCTTTTTTCTCTTCAAGCAGCTCGTGCATCGTCTTTTTCTTCACGTTCATTAATAGATGCGTATTCATCCGCTGTAACCTTGTCCACGTATATCGTTTTGTTTTGACAAGTGATAGATACTCCTCGTAGGAAGACGCATGTGTCATGGCTTTTTGCATGCGGTGTTCAATGCCTTCTTCAATTTCATAGATGCCCTCTAGTTCACTCGTATCCATTGTATGAAAGACATGTTTCAGAAAGCGAAAATAGGCTTCTTGCGTATGTAAAAGACCATATGAAGAATGATAGTCGTGTAATTGCTTTAAAGTAGCGTCCGGGAGGTAGGGCGTGACTGCTTGAAATGAGCTCTGTTCTTTTAAAGCTTTTCGGATACTTGTGGCGCTTGCGATTTTTTGGTTGTCAGGTAGTTCTTCATCATGATAATCAGATGCAATTCTTTGAGACGTAAAAGGCTGCATGTGAGGAGCTCTCTCTAAGATGGCTTTAACATAATGAAAGCCTAAAATGTTATTTGGTTTGGACAAATCCAGTAAGTGTTCAGAATGAATGACTTCTTGAAACGCACCTGCTGCTGCTGCGGGATAACTAAGACCTTCTTTCACCTTTTCTTTTGTGAAAAGGTCAATCTCTGCCTTTTTTTCATACCAAGCGTGTGCTGTGCGCTCAAATGCGTTGATCTCTCCATCCTCACTGCCGAAAAAAAGAGAATGGCATTTTAATGCATCAAGGATGGACACAGCGCCATTGGCGAAGGTTTCTGCCTTTTGTACGGCATATATGTATGGAAGCTCACACACAATGTCTACGCCGTTTTGCAGTGCCATTTTTGTGCGTGCCCATTTTGAGACGATGGCAGGCTCCCCGCGCTGGAGGAAAGAACCGCTCATGACGGCAATGGCAACATCTGAGGAGGTTTGTTTTTTCGCCTGATTCACATGATAGGCATGCCCATAATGAAATGGATTGTACTCGACAACGACTCCCACTGCTTTCAATAGATGTTCCGCCTTTCTTGCTATGGTTAAATGGTCTGTGCTACAGTAGCATAAGGGAAAAATGAAGACCATTTTTTTCAGTTTAGGCATTCCGAGAACTGATGTCAAACAGCCCTTTGACGTCATGAAGGACTGTAAAGAAAAAATATTGACAAATAGCATGATGAAAGCTATAATCATGTTTGTTGCTCTTAGAGGTGATACAATTGAAATGGACAGTTTATCAGTTACATCAAAAAGCTAAAAACAGCTTCGATTTTCATGAGACGGTTGACTTAAATGAACTTACTAGCCTTCATTCAGATATACGTCGTATTTCACCAGTAGAGGTGAAAGGGACTGGAGTGATCGAATCAAAGCAAGTCGCATTTGATTTAACCATCACAGGTGAAATGACATTGCCTTGTTCAAGAACGCTTGTTGATGTAAATTATCCATTTGCGATTTCAACAAAAGAACTATTTGTACTTCATAAGACAGACGATATAGAAGATGAAGACGTATCTGTTGTAGAAGACGATATCATCGACTTAACGCCTATAGTCAAGGAAGAAATTCTTCTTGAAGTGCCCATGCAAATCTTTTGCGACCAAGCTGATGTAAAAGGTGCTGCACCACAGGAAGGGAATGACTGGGCGGTCATTTCGGAAGATGCACATCAAAACCGAATTGATCCTCGTCTGGAAGGCTTGAAGAAGCTCTTAGAAGAAAATAATGAATCTTAACTCTTTAAGGAGGTGGGAATAATGGCTGTACCTTTTAGAAGAACTTCTAAAATGAAAAAAAGATTGCGTCGTACGCATTTCAAACTACAAGTACCTGGTATGGTAGCTTGCCCAGAATGCGGTGAAATGAAAATTTCTCATCGTGTCTGCAAATCTTGCGGAACATACAAAGGCAAAGACGTAAAAAGCAACTAATGCTTGATAAAAAAACGTGAGGGAATCTTCCCTTGCGTTTTTTTATTGATCTATTTTTTAGGTTTCTCTCCTGCAAATAGTCTATCTACTCTAGTAAGCGCATATGATGTGGTATTCAGATTCAGGGGGGATGATGAGTTGACGATTACACGGCAGGACGCATGGACACAAGATGAAGATTTACTTTTAGCAGAAGTTGTCTTAAGGCATATCCGAGATGGAGGTACCCAGCTTTCAGCATTTGAAGAGGTTGGAAAAGCATTGTCAAGAACAGCAGCAGCATGTGGATTCAGGTGGAATTCTTACGTCAGAAAGCAGTACCAGGCAGGCATTGAGCTTGCCAAAAAACAGCGAAAAGAACTGCGTAAAAAAATTGGTATCCATTCTTCGGGTTTACCGCAGCATGCGTTCACCATAGAAGAGAAGGCATCTTCTGATCAGACTGAACTGACGCTTCGAGAAGTAATTCGGTTTCTAGAGCAGCTTGAGAAAGAACCATCTGGTCCAGCTTATTTACGGGAGGAGCTTAAAGATGCACAGCATCAATTAAAATCACTCACCGAAGAAAATGAACAGCTGAAACGTCAATTAAAAATGACAGAAGAAGATTACCGGGCACTTATTGGTATTGTTGAAAGAGTCAAACAGAATATCAGCTTAAAAGATTACGCAAAATAAGAAAACGCCCCTCACAGATGGAAAGAGGGGCGTTTTCTTATTGATTAAAATGATTAAGCGGACTCACCTGTGTTCTTTTGAATATGTGCAGGCTCCCAAATGAGTGGGTTTTCTCCTTTATCGCGTTCCATATCATATTTCACCGCTTCAAAGCCCATTTTATCCCAAAAACCGGCAGATTTGACGCGTGGATTCGTTCGAATTGGAAGGCCAAAAGATTTTGCGAAATCAACAAGTGCTTCGCCGTATCCTTTACGCTGATATCCTGGCAGCACTTCTAGCTTCCACAGCTCTAGATAATCATGATTATGGTCAAAATACGTCGTCGTCGAGCCATCTACTTGATAGAGGCTCATACGTGCCACAAGCTTATCTCCAAAGTAAATCCCATAAAATGGAGAGTTGCTGTCATTTTCAATCATATTACTTTCTAGGTCTTCAAGCATGGAAAGTTCTTGTATGCCATATTCCTTGAATTGTTTAAATTCCTCTAATGTTTTGTAGTTAATCAGAAGACGTTTTACTTGTGTCATGTGATCTTCCCCCTTACACACATAATGTCGACAGTGATGTCATTGAAGGCGTTTTCATCCCATCCGCCTAAAAAAGTTTTTACACTTATTATTATAGTTTTTTAATTAAAAAAATTCAATCATAGCGCGTTATCTGCTTTTTGCATCGTAGCACGAAACTGGTAAAATAGTTGATAACATGAAGTAAACAGAAAAAGGGAAGTGCGGCAATTGAAAATTGGAATCATTGGCGGTGGTGCGATTGGTCTGCTTTGTGCCAGTTATTTATCAGAGCATCATGACATCACCGTCTTTACAAGAAGAAAACAGCAGGCAGAAGAAATTCGAGCATTAGGCATTGAACGAATGGTAAGAGGGGAAACCATTCAATCAGCTGTTGGGGCCGATACGGGAGTCAAAGGAATATTTGATTTGCTGATTGTGACAGTGAAGTATCATCACCTGCAAGATGTTCTAAGTGAATTATCAGGACTGCCTCGTCAGCGGATCTTATTTTTGCAGAACGGAATGGCCCACTTATTCGATTTAAAGAACTGGAAAGCGGCACATCAGTTATATATTGGTGTAGTAGAGCATGGCGCAATGAAGGTGTCTGATCGCGCAGTAAACCATACAGGAATTGGTGTCATCAAGTGGGGAGCATTTCTGCATGAGGAAAAAGGACCTATGAGTAGTGAACTGTTAACGGGCGATTTTCAAATGGTTTATACAGATGAATGGAAGAAAGTACTGGAGGAAAAACTGCTCGTCAATGTGTGTATTAATCCGTTGACGGCTTTATTACATGTGAATAATGGGGAATTGGTATCGAACCCGTCATATGAACATATGATGACATGTGCATTTGAAGAAGCGGTTTCCATTCTAGGATTGCTTGAGAAAGATCGTCTATGGGCTCATGTGCAATCAATTTGTCATCAAACGGCTGCCAATCAATCGTCGATGCTGCAAGATATCGTCAAAGGCCGCCAAACTGAAAGAAAAGCAATCATTGGCTACCTTTTAAAAAAAGCTCAAGGTCAAGGGATGACGCCGCCATTCCTCACTTTCTTGAATAGAAGCTTGGAAGTATTGGAAAAAAAGCAAACAAAATCTTTTGAGTGAGCTCATTTACATGCTATACTTTTTTCGGGAAACTAACTATTTATTGAAGAAAGGAAGTTCTAAACATGCAATTGACTGAACTTTCCATCCGAAGTCAGAATTTATTCATACGTGATTATATAGAAGAAAAAAAAGAGATGACTGCTTTTTTTGATTATGATATACATTCTGAGCACACATGGAAAAAGAGATACGACGATCTCATGGAAAGGAGCTTCCCGCGCGAGGCTTTAGCGGATTATATGAGCGCATATCATGCGAAATTTGATTCGGCTGCGATGCGTGAGAATATTGAGAAGATCCGTGATGAACGGAGCGTCATGGTGGTTGGAGGACAGCAGGCAGGCTTACTGGCAGGTCCGCTTTATACCATACATAAAATCATTTCCATTATTCAGTTTGCCAAAGAAAAAGAATCAGAGCTTGGCGTTCCTGTTATTCCGGTCTTTTGGGTAGCGGGTGAAGATCACGACGTAAACGAAATTAACTTTGTGTACACGTCTGGCGAAAAAGGCCCAGTCAAACAAAAGCTTCCATTACATCATGTGAAAAAAACAGCTGCGAAAAGAACACCTCTCCACCAAGAGAAAACAGAGAGATGGCTTCGTGATGTATTTTCAACCTATGAGGAATCTGCTTACACCAATGACTTGTTTGATCAGCTTCTTCGATGTTTACGCAAATCAGAAACGTTTACTGATTTCTTTGAGTGGATTGTTTGCGATCTATTTGAAGAAGATGGACTGCTGTTATTGAATTCAGGAGACTTCGGCGTGAAGCCACTTGAACGTACGTTATTCAAGCAAATTGTGGAGTCAAGTGATGCGATCGTAGCTCGCTTAAATAACACGCAGGCTGCCATGGAACAAGCAGGGTATCAGCCGATTATTGAAGCTAGTGACCAACAAGCCAACTTGTTTTACGAATATGATGATGAGCGTTTCCTCATTGAAAAAGAGAATGGCCAATTTTCTATATCAGAAGTGGGGCTTACTTGGACAAAAGATGAGCTATTACAGGAAGTCGAGGAGCACCCAGAGCGGTTTAGCAATAATGTGGTGACACGTCCATTGATGCAGGAAACCCTTCTTCCAACGCTTGCTTTTATGGCTGGACACGGTGAAGTGAACTATTGGGGTGAGCTGAAAGGCATCTTCGAGTACTTCGATGTCAAAATGGCACCCGTTCTTCCGAGACTGCACGTCACCATTCTTGAACGTCACATTGATAAGAAGCTGCCGATAAGAGAATTGTCGGTTGAAGAAGTGCTGACAAAAGGCGTGAAAGAAAAGAAGGATGCGCACTTTCAGCAAAGTCTTCCAGACAGCTTCGTTCAATCAGTTCAACATGCCAAACGTGAATTAGCGAATGTTCACGAGGCCATGAGACAAGAAGCGCTAGAGATCGAACCAAGCTTTGAACAGCTATTAGATAAAAATGCCAAATTTATAGAAGACCAGCTTCAATTTGTTTATCAAAAGGTTGCAAAGCGTGTGGAAGAGAAGGAAGGATACATCCTTCGAGATTTTGAACGAATTGAAAATAGTTTAAAACCACTCGAAGCACCACAAGAAAGAATTTGGAATATCATGTACTTTTTAAACAAATATGGTCCAGAATTCTTCAAAACGTTCAAAAATCTGCCATTTTCATTTCAAAACAAGCAACAAATTGTCAAACTTTGAAATAAAGTTTTAATGAACCCTGACTAGTTCAGGGTTTTTTTTTATGTAGAAACAGTGTAAAATAAGTTTTGTGGAGAGAAGTGGTGGATAGTGGAGAGTATGGGTGAGAAAGTGGGGCTCTGATATCATGTTCATGGGTGAATACCAACATACGATTGATACAAAAGGGCGCATGATCATCCCTGCTAAATTTAGAGACGGTCTCGGAGAACAGTTTGTGCTGACGAGAGGGCTTGATCAATGTTTATTTGGCTACCCTATGAGTGAGTGGAAACTAATTGAAGAGAAACTCAAAGCACTGCCGCTAACGAAAAAAGATGCACGTGCGTTTACCCGGTTCTTCTTCTCCGGCGCAGTTGAATGTGATCTGGACAAGCAGGGGCGCATTAACATCGCATCCAACCTACTCCAATATGCAAAACTCGAAAAAGAATGTGTGGTCATCGGCGTTTCAAATCGAATTGAGTTGTGGAGTAAGTCGATCTGGGAACAATATACAGAAGAGCAAGAAGATTCTTTTGCTGAAATTGCTGAAAACATGATTGGATTTGATATATAATAATCCCTTGTGCAGCAAGCTTTCTACACATTCATTTCTATTTGAAAAAGGTGGGACCATATCATCATGTTTCAACATGAGACAGTATTATTAAAAGAAACAGTTGACGGTTTAAACGTCAAAGAAGACGGTACATATGTGGACTGCACGCTAGGCGGCGCAGGTCATAGCTCATATTTACTATCTCAATTATCAGAAAAAGGTACATTGATTGGGTTTGACCAAGACGATGCTGCACTGGATCATGCACGAGAGAAGCTCGCACATGTTAAAGCGAACATTCTTTTCATAAAAAGCAACTTCCGATATTTAAAAGAACGTCTGAATGAACAAGGAATTACAAGCGTAGACGGTGTGATTTTTGATCTTGGGGTTTCATCACCTCAGCTTGACACACCAGAGAGAGGCTTTAGTTATCACCATGATGCACCTCTTGACATGCGAATGGATCAAACCGCTGCTTTGTCGGCAAAACAAGTGGTGAATGAATGGCCATTTGAAGATCTAGTTCGGATTTTCTACAAATATGGGGAAGAAAAATTCAGCAAGCAAATCGCACGCAAAATTGAAGAAGCCAGAAAAAAAGCGCCAATTGAAACAACAGGTGAGCTTGTCGACATTATTAAAGAAGGAATTCCCGCACCTGCAAGACGAAAAGGCGGACATCCAGCGAAAAGAGTATTTCAAGCGATCCGAATTGCCGTAAATGACGAATTGAAAGTATTTGAAGAAGCACTAGAACAAGCAATAGAGTTACTCAATCCGAAGGGGAGAATTTCTGTCATTACATTCCATTCACTTGAAGATCGGATTTGTAAAAGTACATTTAAAGAAATGTCTTCTCTTCCAGAACTTCCGCACGGACTACCAGTGATTCCAGAAGGACTTGAACCAAAACTGAAGCTGATCACGAGAAAACCAATCGTTGCATCAGAACAAGAGCTGGAACATAACAACCGTGCCCGTTCAGCGAAGCTCCGAATTGCAGAAAAAAAGTAAACGACACCATAGATGATGATAAAAAGGAGGTTTCTTATGAGTAATTTGGCTTACCAAAGAGAAGTAAAGCAACATCAAACCGAGCAACAAGGTCAATCGGTTGTGATTAGAAGAAGAGGTTCTATTACACTTGGTGAAAAAATCTTACTTGTCATGTTTGTCATGGCTCTCATGTGCAGCTCGATCCTCATCATTTCGAAAGCCTTTGCTGTTTATCACGCAAATATCGAAGTGCAGAAGCTAGAACAGCAAGTGTCATTAGAATCGAAAAAGATCACCGAACTGCAAAAGGAAAAAGATTTACTAAGTGAACCAGAGAGAATCATTGAAGCCGCTAAAAAAGCGGGCTTAAGCATATCGAAAGATGTTAAGAAGGTCGATTAACATGGCGATGCCTAAAAAGAATAAAATGATGAACAGAGGCGCGGCAATTGCGAGTATTTGCTTCGCCCTGTTTTTCTTTATCATCCTTGCACGTTTTATTTATATTCAGATTACGGGAACCGTTGATGGACAAGTGTTAGCTGCAAAAGCCAATGAACAATATCAATCGAAAAAAACACTTGAAGCCAAAAGAGGGTCCATTTTAGACAGAAACGGAAATGTGATTGCGGAAGATACATCTGTGTATAAGCTGATTGCGATCATGAGCAAGAAAATGACGGTCGATCCAAAGCATCCGATGCATGTCGTTGACAAAGAAAAGACAGCAAAAGAGCTGTCAAAGGTCATTGATATGAGTGAGAGTGAAATTTTAAAGCGTCTGAATACAAAAGATGCATTCCAAGTCGAGTTTGGTAAAGCCGGAAAGGATATTAGTTTTTCAACTAAGGAAAAAATTGAAAAGCTAAAACTTCCTGGGATCGCCTTTGAAAAAGATACAAAGAGGTATTATCCAAACGGCATGTTTGCTTCGAACTTAATCGGTTATGCTAGATTAGATGAAGCAACGAAGGACATGTCAGGCGCAATGGGTCTAGAAAAGGCTCTGAATAAATATTTAAAAGAAAAAGATGGCTATGTAACGTATAACAGCGACAGAAGCGGATGGGCACTTCCGAATAGTAAAGAAGACATCGTTGCCCCGAAAGACGGGAAAAACGTCACACTGACCATCGACCAAAAAATTCAAGCATTTCTTGAAGAAAGTATGACGCAGGTCGCTAAAAAATATAAGCCGAAGAAAATCATTGCGACAGTCGTTGATCCGAAAACTGGAAGAGTTCTTGCAATGGGACAGCGGCCAAGCTTTAATTTAAATGAACTCGACATTACGAATTATAACAACGATGTCATTTCTTACGCATTTGAACCAGGTTCAACGATGAAAATTTTTACACTCGCTGCTGCTATCCAAGAAGGAGTGTACCAAGGCAGTGACAAGTATCAGTCTGGTACTTATAAAGTAGGCGGCGGTCTTGTTAGAGACCATAACAACGGAAATGGCTGGGGAAAAATTGATTTTCATGAAGGTGTTCTACGTTCATCAAACGTAGCTTTTGCGAAATTGGCAAAAGAAAAATTAGGTTTCACACGCTACGAACAATACTTACAAAAATTCCATTTCTATGACAAAACAGGCATAGACTTGCCGAACGAAGCGTCTAGTAAAATTAATTTCAGATACGAATATGACAAAGCATCGACTGCGTATGGTCAGGCGTCCGCGATTACCCCAATTCAGCAAATTGAAGCGGCGACAGCCATTGCCAACGGTGGAACGATGATGAAGCCATATGTAATTGATCATATTACAGACCCGAACACAAACAAAACAATTTTACAGCACGAACCAACCGTGGCAGGAAAACCAATTTCTTCTGATACAGCGAAGCAAGTCCGTGACATTTTAGGTGAGGTCGTTTCCTCAAAAATTGGCACAGGACAGCCATATCAAATCAAAGGTTTTGATGTCGCTGGGAAAACAGGTACAGGACAAATTGGCGGTGCTGGCGGCTACCTTCAAGGGAGAAACGATTACGTCTTTTCATTCATGGGAATGGCACCAAAAGATGATCCGAAGCTACTCGTTTATGTCGCTGTCCAACAGCCTCAGCTATCTGAAACACAAACAGGCTCTGCCCCTGTTTCAGAAATCTTTAACCCTGTGATGAAAAATAGTTTGCTCTATTTAAATATCGCACCAACAAAAACAGACGATAAAAAATCTGGCAAACAGAAAATAAAACAAGAAACAATGCCGTCATTCCTAGATTTAGAAGTGAAACAGGCAGAAACAGAAGCAAAAAACAAAAAGTTATCACCTGTTGTCATTGGTGACGGTCTATCCATTAAACGCCAATGGCCAAATGCGGGCTCTGAATTCTCTGAAAGCCAGAAAGTCTTTTTGAAAACAGCAGGGAAAACCATTAAAATGCCTGATATGACAGGCTGGTCCAGAAGGGAAGTTCTTCAATATGCGTCTATTTCAGGTGTGCATATTGAAACAAATGGACAAGGATATGCTGTCAAACAAAGCGTGAAAAGTGGAGCGGAGATTTCAGATAAAGTCGTCACAGTGACCTTCAAAAGTCCAAATTAACTTGAAAACCTAGCAAATCATTTGCTAGGTTTTTTTCTTTTGCTTGAGCGATGGACGAGATCGTTCTATAAAAAGACGAGCCTGCATATGATGAAAACAAGCCATATGTAAGGAGTGAACCGGGCGTGCGAGTGTCAAGTGTAACAGTGAGAAAACGATTGCTTTTCGTGCTGCTGTTTGGGGTGATCATTTTTTTCATCATAGATACTAGATTAGGATATGTGCAGTTTATTATGGGCGAGAAGCTGACAAGTTTAGCGAAAGATTCATGGAGCCGTAACCTCCCATTTGAACCAGAACGAGGAGATATTTTGGATCGAAATGGAGTGGAGCTTGCGACGAACAAAAGTGCTCCCTCTATTTTAGTCGTGCCGCGGCAGGTGAAAGACCCAGCAGAAACAAGCAAGAAATTAGCAGCAGTACTGAATATGTCTGAGGAGAAAGCGTACAAGCATGTCACCAAGAAAACGTCTATAGAACGAATTTCCCCAGAGGGGAGAAAAGTATCTCATGAAAAAGCAAAAGAAGTCAGAGAGCTTGATTTAGATGGAGTCTATGTAGCAGAGGACAGCATCAGACATTACCCGTTTGGAAGTTTCTTATCTCATGTATTAGGTTTTGCTGGAATTGATAATCAAGGCTTACTTGGGCTAGAAGCGTACTATGATGATGACCTAAAAGGTGAAAAAGGCTCTGTGAAATTTTATTCTGATGCAAAAGGGCAGAAAATGCCAGATGAAGCAGATGATTATACACCGCCTAAAGATGGGCTTGATATGAAATTAACCGTTGATTCAAAAGTACAAACCATCATCGAACGAGAGCTAGACAATGCTCAGGCAAAATATAACCCAGATGGTATGATTGCCATTGCCATGAATCCGAAAAATGGTGAGGTTCTGGGAATGTCGAGCAGACCTGACTTTGATCCGGCTGACTATCAATCAGTTGATTCAAAAGTATTTAACCGAAACTTACCGGTGTGGAGCACATATGAGCCAGGATCGACGTTTAAAATCATTACACTGGCAGCTGCCCTGGAAGAAAATAAAGTAAATTTAAAACGTGATCATTTTTTTGACAGCGGATCTGTGACAGTGGATGGCGCAAGGCTCAGATGCTGGAAAAAGGGAGGACATGGATCACAGTCGTTTCTAGAAGTGGTACAAAACTCTTGTAACCCAGGATTTGTCGAGCTAGGCGACCGTCTTGGAAAAGATAAACTATTTTCTTATATTAAAAATTTCGGCTTTGGTCAAAAGACAGGAATCGACCTTCAAGGAGAAGGTAGAGGAATTTTGTTCCCGCTTGATCGTGTTGGTCCTGTAGAACAGGCAACAACAGCATTTGGTCAAGGTGTATCTGTTACGCCGATTCAACAAGTAGCTGCAGTGGCAGCCGCAGTAAATGGAGGAACGCTTTACACGCCGTATATTGCAAAAGAATGGATCGATCCAATTACAAAAGAGGTAGTGAAAAAGCAATCACCAATTGCCAAGAAGAAAGTCATTTCAGCGGAGACGTCTAAAGAAATCAGGTATGCCCTTGAAAGTGTAGTCGCTCAAGGAACTGGTCGGAATGCATTCGTTGAAGGATATCGGGTGGGCGGAAAAACAGGAACAGCACAGAAAGTAAAAGACGGAAAGTACATGGAAAATAACCACATTGTGTCATTTATCGGGTTTGCACCTGCGGATGATCCAAGCATTGTTGTATATGTAGCAGTAGATAACCCAAAAGGCACGATTCAATTTGGTGGGACAGTAGCAGCACCTATTGTGGGCCATATTATGCGAGACAGTCTGCCTGAAATGGGCGTGAAAAAAAGAAAAGGACAAATTGAAAAGAAGTATCAATGGCTGGACACAAAAACCATTGAGGTACCGAATCTTGTAGGAGGATCTGTTTCTGACCTTGAATCACTCCTGATTAATCTAAAGATTGATGCTTCAGGAACTGGCAGTAAAGTGGTGAAGCAATCGCCTGCTGCCGGCACAAAGGTCAAAGAAGGTTCCACGATCCGATTATACTTAAATGATGAATAATAAAGAATGAACAGAGGGTAGCCGCACTCATTCGGCTGCCTCTTTTTGTTGAAAGAGAAGGGTCGCTTTAAAAAAAGAGCATAAAGTGTGCTTTTTCCAAGAGAAACTTAAGGAATACGCTGGATGTATCCTTTTTTTTACGATAAAATATAGACTGTGTGTTTTTTTCACAAGACATGCACGTGAACGAATTTGAGAGGTTTGATATGAAATGAAATTACAAGAACTCCTTACATACTTTAAAAGTGAAAACAATGAACTGATAAACGAAAATCCGGAGATTACTTCCATTGAAATGGATTCAAGAGAAGTGAAAAAAGGGAGTCTTTTTGTCTGTATAAAAGGCTATACAGTAGATGGACATGATTACGCTGAAAAAGCAGTGAAAAGCGGGGCTGCAGCGATTGTAGCAGAACACCCACTTCACATAACAGATGTACCAGTCATTATTGTAAAACACTCTCAAAGAGCACTTGCAAGAATAGCAGATGCTTTTTACGAACAGCCAACTCATCAACTCAATCTAATTGGTATTACAGGAACGAACGGGAAAACGTCCACAACACACATGATTGAGCAAATCATGAGAAAAGCCGATAAAAAAACAGGTTTAATCGGTACGATGTATATGAAGGTAAACGATGAAATTCTCGAAGTGAAAAACACAACACCTGAGAGTGTCACCCTTCAGAAGACCTTTAAGCAGATGCTTGATCAAGACGTAGATACGGCCATTATGGAAGTATCATCACATGCTTTGCATCTTGGGCGTGTTCATGGATGTGATTATGATATTGCCGTCTTTACAAATCTTACCCAAGATCATTTGGACTACCACAACACAATGGAAGAATATAAACATGCAAAAAGCTTGCTCTTTTCCCAGCTCGGAAGTGCCTTTCAGCACGATAAGCCGAAGCATGCCATTTTAAATGCAGATGATGAAGCGTCTAGTTATTTTGAAAAAGTCACAGCTGCTGAAATTATGACGTATGGCTTAGAGCAAGAAGCAGATGTAATGGCAAAGAACATTCAAATCAAACCAAAGGGAACACAATTTGATTTGATTACCCCAATCGGCACAAAAAACGTGACGGTTGCCCTTATTGGAAAATTCAATGTGTATAACATTCTAGCAGCTGTATCAGTAGGAATTGTATCAGGCTTAACGTTTGAAACGATCGTTAGTGCCATTGAAGAACTTGAGGGAGTCAAAGGAAGATTCGAACTTGTGAATTTTGATCAAGACTTCCCAGTCATCGTTGATTATGCACACACACCTGACAGTTTAGAAAATGTACTGACTACGTGCAGAGAATTAACAGAAGGTAGAATTTTCTGTGTAGTTGGCTGCGGGGGCGACCGTGATAAAACCAAGCGCCCTCAGATGGCCCAAATCGCTGTGAAATATGCAGATGAGCCTGTTTTTACATCAGATAATCCAAGAAGTGAAGATCCATCAGCCATTTTGAAAGACATGGAAAATGGCGTGCCAAACGCCTATTATCACAGCTTTGTGAACCGGAAACAGGCCATCTTTTTTGCCATTGCCAATGCAAAAAAGGGCGATACAGTCTTAATAGCTGGAAAAGGGCATGAGACGTACCAAATCATTGGTGATCAAGTCTATGACTTTGATGATGCCAAGGTGGCAGCGGACGCTATTTTAGATCTAAACAAATCTTAAAAATGATGAAAAGAGTGTAATGAAATGAAGCATTTTGTACAAAAACAACATACGAAAGACACGAATGAATATCATAATAATGAATGCTATTTTCTAATGGAAAACGGCTTTGGAAATTCGGAAGGAGTAAAGAACAATGCTTGAACAGGTGATATTGTTTACAATCATAATGGGATTTTTAATCAGTGTTCTTTTATCCCCGATTTTTATTCCGTTTTTAAGAAGACTTAAATTTGGTCAAAGTATTAGAGAAGAAGGACCTCAGTCTCACCAAAAGAAATCTGGTACCCCAACAATGGGTGGAATTATGATTATCTTTTCTATTACAATTACAACGATCGTGATGATTAACAAATTCTCTGAGATTAGTCCAGAAATGTTTTTATTGTTATTTGTCACCCTTGGCTACGGATTATTAGGATTTTTAGATGATTATATTAAAGTAGCGATGAAGCGAAATCTTGGCTTAACATCGAAACAAAAACTGATCGGGCAAATTGTGATTGCTGTGATTTTCTATGCAGTCTTCCATTATTATGAGTTTGCAACGACTATTCGCATTCCAGGAACAGATGTCAGCTTTGACTTAGGATGGGCATACTTTATCCTCGTCGTTTTCATGCTTGTCGGTGGTTCTAATGCGGTAAACCTTACGGATGGACTTGATGGTTTATTATCTGGAACAGCTGCTATTGCATTCGGAGCTTTTGCTATATTGGCTTGGAATCAATCTCAGTATGATGTTGCGATCTTTTCGGTAGCAGTAGCAGGCGCTGTCCTTGGGTTCCTTGTCTTTAATGCGCATCCTGCAAAAGTATTTATGGGTGATACGGGATCGCTTGCTTTAGGCGGTGCCATAGTGGCCATTGCCATTTTAACGAAACTTGAGATTTTACTCGTCATTATTGGAGGAGTATTTGTTGTTGAAACGTTATCCGTTATCCTTCAAGTCATCTCCTTCAAAACAACTGGAAAAAGAATCTTTAAGATGAGCCCGCTTCACCACCACTATGAGTTAGTTGGCTGGTCTGAGTGGAGAGTAGTTGTCACCTTCTGGACAGCTGGTTTATTGCTTGCTGTTTTAGGAATTTACATCGAGGTGTGGTTATAATTGAATAGGATGCAAATGTTAAAAGACGAACATGTACTAGTACTAGGCCTTGCAAAAAGCGGATATGCGGCAGCCTCAATTCTTCACGAGCACGGAATAAACGTGACGGTCAATGACCAAAAAGCTTTTGAAGAAAACGAGCCTGCTCAGTTACTTTCTGAAAAGGGGATTGATGTCATTTGTGGCAGTCATCCTCTTCGTGTGTTCGACGATAAAGAAATTACGATTTTAATTAAGAACCCTGGAATTCCTTATGAGAATGTGATGGTCCAAGAGGCGCTTCGCCGAAAAATTCCAGTTTGGACTGAAATAGAATTGGCGTATCATTTGACCTCATCTCCTTTTATTGGGATTACCGGATCAAATGGAAAAACGACCACGACTACTTTGATTTATGAAATGTTGAAAAAAGACAGCCAAAAAACATTGGTAGCAGGTAATATCGGAACGGTCGCAAGTGAAGTTGCCGCGCGTGCAGCGGGCGATGAATGGATCGTAACTGAGCTCTCTTCATTTCAGTTAATGGGAACCGTTGAATTCAGACCTAAAATCAGCTTAATATTAAATATTTTTGACGCACATTTAGACTATCATCACACGCGTGAAGAATACGAAAAAGCAAAACAGAAAGTGTATGCACATCAACTGGAAGATGACATAGCTGTGGTTAACCTAGATGATCCATCTGTTGTCAAACTAGCAGAAGATTCGAAAGCGCAAAAAGTGTTTTTCTCAGTTAAAGAGCCGGTAGCACATGGAGCGTTTATTAAAGATGGTGCCATCTACTATATGAATGAACATGTCATTGACCTAAAGGATGTTGTTCTTCCTGGTGAGCATAACCAAGAAAATATTCTAGCAGCTATTTGTGTTGTAAAAAATGCAGGCTGCTCAAACGAAGCGATTGCACAAGTTCTTACTACATTTAGTGGAGTGAAGCATCGTTTGCAATTTGTGGAGACGATTCAAAATAGAAAATTTTATAATGACAGTAAAGCGACCAATATACTGGCAACAAGTAAAGCTTTGTCTGCCTTCAAGCAGCCGACCATTTTACTAGCAGGTGGACTGGATCGTGGCAATGAATTTGATGAATTAAAACCTTTTATGAAGAATGTAAAAGGAATGATTACATTTGGTGAGACTGCGCCTAAGTTTGTGAAGCTTGGTGAAGAGCTGGGAATACATCACGTAAAACATGTCGATAATGTTGAACAAGCAGTACCTGCGGCGTTTAGCATATCTGAAGAAGAAGACGTGATTTTATTGTCTCCGGCTTGTGCAAGTTGGGATCAGCATAAAACATTTGAAGAACGTGGAGACATGTTTGTAAACGCCGTGCATATGCTTAAATAAGGGCTTGTCTCTCATATGACTGACAGCCCAAATGAAATTATGCTTGGGGTGTCGGTCTCTTGACGAATAAGAAAACTTCTCCGGATTTTTTGCTTGTTGTCATTACGTTACTTTTATTGACGATTGGTTTAATTATGGTGTACAGCGCAAGTGCTGTGTGGGCATCGTATAAATTTGATGATTCGTTTTATTTTGCAAAAAGACAGCTTTTGTTTGCCGGAATCGGAGTTATCGCAATGTTTTTCATTATGCGGGTCGATTATTGGACGTGGCGGACTTGGTCAAAGATACTGATTGCAGTGTGTTTTCTCCTCCTCGTGCTTGTCTTGATTCCTGGTATCGGTATGGAGAGAAATGGTTCAAGAAGCTGGATTGGTGTCGGTGCGTTTAGTATTCAGCCCTCTGAATTTATGAAGCTTGCGATGATTGCGTTTCTTGCAAAATTCTTATCTGAAAAACAAAAGAATATCACATCCTTTCGTAAAGGTTTCGCCCCAGCACTAGGCATTGTGTTTTCTGCATTTGCCATCATTATGCTGCAGCCGGACCTAGGTACAGGAACGGTTATGGTTGGAACCTGTATTATTATGATATTTGTTTCAGGTGCGAGAATCGCTCACTTTATCTTTCTCGGTCTTTTAGGGCTTAGCGGATTTGCCGCACTTGTCTTATCAGCACCCTATCGAATAAAACGAATTACATCTTATTTAAATCCTTGGGAGGATCCACTTGGCAGCGGGTTTCAAATTATTCAATCCTTATACGCTGTCGGTCCAGGCGGTCTGTTTGGAATGGGGCTAGGTCAGAGTAGACAAAAATTCTTCTATTTGCCTGAGCCTCAAACAGACTTTATCTTTGCTATATTGTCTGAAGAACTTGGATTTATAGGTGGATCACTCATTTTGCTGCTCTTTAGTGTTCTATTGTGGAGAGGCATTAGAATAGCCCTCGGGGCACCAGATTTATATGGAAGTTTCTTGGCAGTGGGTATCATCTCAATGGTTGCCATTCAAGTAATGATTAATATCGCAGTTGTCACTGGTCTCATCCCTGTGACGGGCATCACACTGCCATTCTTAAGTTATGGCGGTTCATCACTGACATTAATGCTGATGGCAATTGGCGTACTTTTGAATGTAAGCAGGTATGCTAGATATTAATGTGCTGATAGTTCATGAAACCATATAGACTTTTATTTTGCAAAAGTATGAAAAAATGATTTGAAGAGTGAAAATGGCAGTTTCTGTTTCGAAAACATGATGATTGACTCTTCTTTACAGGTTTTGACGGAGCCCTGTTGTTTAAAACAGGGTTTATACTTTGTTCAGAGCAGAAAAAAATTGAGGGGAAATGGTATAATGCGTATAGTTATTAGTGGAGGCGGAACAGGCGGGCATATTTATCCTGCTCTAGCTTTTATTAAAGAAGTGAAAAGACTGCATCCTGATGTGGAATTTTTATATATTGGCACTGAGAATGGGCTTGAAAAGAAAATTGTAGAAAGAGAAAATATCCCTTTTAAATCAATTGAAATTTCAGGTTTTAAAAGAAAGCTTTCCTTTGATAATGTAAAAACAGTGATGAGGTTTCTAAAGGGCGTCCAAAAAAGTAAATCTTATTTAAAAGAATTTAAGCCGGATGCTGTTATTGGAACAGGTGGTTATGTGTGTGGTCCAGTTGTTTATGCTGCGTCTAAGCTAAAAATCCCAACGATCATTCACGAACAAAATAGCCTACCAGGCATCACAAATAAGTTTCTGGCACGGTATGTGAATAAAGTAGCCATCTGTTTTGAAGAAGCAAAGGAACACTTTCCTTCAGAAAAGGTTGTTTTTACGGGAAACCCAAGGGCCTCTGAAGTCGTCTCTATTAAAGAGGGAAAATCTCTTAAAGAGTTCGGACTGGATGAGAAGAAAAAAACGGTTCTCATTTTTGGCGGGAGCAGAGGTGCAGCTCCAATCAATCGAGCAGTGATTGACATGCAAGATGAATTAAAGGCAAAGAACTATCAGCTTTTATATATTACAGGTGAGGTTCATTATGAAAAAGTGCTGAACGAATTAAAAGAAAAAGGTGAAGCACCGAATATGATCACAAAGCCTTTCTTGCATCAAATGCCGGAGTATTTAAAATCAATTGATGTCATTGTTGCAAGAGCGGGAGCCACAACGATTGCTGAAGTGACGGCACTTGGAATTCCGACCATCTTCATTCCAAGTCCATACGTGACCGCAAATCATCAAGAAATTAACGCTAGATCACTTGAAAAACATGATGCTGCGATCGTTTTAAGAGAATCAGAGCTTTCTGGAGATCGCTTGCTTCATGCAATTGATGAAATTGCTGGTAATGACGAGAAACTACATCAAATGAGCCGTTTAACAAAAGAACTCGGAGTACCAGATGCGGCCACACGTTTATATAATGTGTTAAAAGAAATTACGACTTCATGATGAATGATATGAGGTAAGGCGGAGGGTAATATGGAGAACTTGAAGAATAAATTATTAAAAGCGCAAGTTGGTAAAGTACTTGAAAATGAACCGCTTGCAAATCATACGACAATGAAAATAGGCGGACCGGCCGATCTATTAGTCATCCCTAAAGATGTCGATGCTGTCAAAACAATTATGGATCAGGTGAAAAAACATGATACTCAATGGACGGTCATTGGGAGAGGGTCCAATTTACTTGTTCTTGATAAAGGAATTCGCGGGGTCGTTTTAAAGCTGGGTGCTGGGCTTGATCACTTAACTGTCAAGGATGAAGAAATTACAGTTGGCGGAGGCTATTCAGTTGTAAGACTCGCGACGTCTCTTAGTAAGCAGGGGTTGTCAGGATTGGAATTCGCAGCTGGTATTCCAGGATCTATTGGTGGCGCTGTTTATATGAACGCAGGAGCACATGGGTCTGACATCAGCAAGATTCTTGTGAAAGCGAGAGTCTTATTTGAAGATGGAACGATCGAGTGGTTAACTAATGAGCAAATGAACTTTAGCTATCGAACTTCTGTGCTTCAAAAGGAACGCCCTGGAATTGTTCTCGAAGCAGTGTTCAAGCTTAAACAGGACGAACGTGAGAAAATCACAAAGAAAATGCAGCAAAATAAAGATTACCGCAAGGAAACACAACCGTATAATAAACCATGCGCCGGCAGTATTTTCCGAAATCCACTACCTGAATATGCAGGACAGCTTGTAGAAAAGGCGAATTTAAAAGGATATCAGATTGGCGGCGCTAGAATTTCTGATATGCACGGAAACTTTATTGTCAATGCTGGTGGGGCGAAGGCTCAAGATGTGCTCGACTTAATTCAGTACATTCAAAAGAAAATCAAAGATGACTACAATGTAGAGATGCATACAGAAGTAGAAATTATTGGTGAAGCAAATTAAAGGCTACTACTTATGAATGATGGTATCACAGGAAAACAAACGGCATTTTTTCATGCCGTTTGTTTTCTAATCAATATGAGATAAAGAATGATCCAAAGGTGCGGACAAGCAGCTTTGAATGAGGTGAAGAGTATATATGCGGCCTGATCATGAAAATGAAAAGATCGTCAATATAGAAGAGCGAATCCCTAAAATTAAAGAACAAAGGAAGCAGAAAGCGAATCGGAGATTAATCTCTTTTATTTTGCTGTTTTTTATCATGGTTTTAATTATTGTCTATTTGCAAACACCAATCAGTAAAATTTCTTCTTTAACCATTACCGGTAATGAACATGTACCAACAAAACAGCTCGTTAAACTTTCGCAAATTAAAGAAGGCGAGACAGAGTTTTGGAATTTAAATAAAGATATGACAGCAGACCATATAAAGCAAAATAAATTGATTAAAAGTGTCAATATCAAAAAACATTTCCCTAATAAAGTCAGTATTGCTGTCAAAGAGTATGCAAATATTGCGTATCTGCAAAAGGGACATTTTTATTATGAGCTTCTTGAAAACGGGACGGCTTTGCCAGATGAAGTAACGCCAAGTCACGCAGGACCTATTTTTGTCGATTGGGACAATAAAGAGAAATTGAAGCAAACAGTGAGAGCTCTGAATCAACTGCCGGCTTCTATTCAGGAACTAATCTCAGAAGTATATTACGTACCGACTAGCTCCAATCAGTGGCTCGTTAAATTTTATATGAATGATGGAAACACCGTTATTGCATCAATTAAAACATTCGCAGATAAAATGACGACGTACCCTGCCATTGTCAAAGAGCTTTCGTCCTCTGAGAAAGGTACGATTCATATGGAAGTAGCTACGTATTTTGAAGCTTTTAAATCTAAGAAAAAGGAAGATGAACGTTGAGAGGCAAAACCGTCATATTCTCAATTGTAATGCTTGTTCTTGGATTTCTGATTTCTTTTTCATACCAATATACGAAGCAGCATCAAGCAGATGTCAATCGAACCGAACAATGGAAAAAAGAATATTCTTTGAAAAGTCAGCTAACAAAACAAGAAAAGGCGAATCAAAAACTTGAAAAAGAACTTTATCGTCTTCAATCAAAAGTCCAAGAAACAGAGTTTGGTTTGAAAAATGAAAAAGAGCAGTATTTCAATGTTTTGGAAGATGTTGAGAAATACAGAATGTTTACAGGAGAAATAGGTGTAAAAGGGAAAGGGGTAAAAGTATCTCTTGAAGATGCATCTTATATCCCGAGTGGACAAAATGTCAATAATTACATTGTGCATGAGAGCCACATTTTCCATGTGATAAACGAACTATTTATATCAGGGGCATCTGCTGTAGCTATAAACGGACAAAGAATCACACACCAATCATACATACATTGTAACGGTCCAGTCGTCACGGTTGATGGTGTTCAACATCCAGCACCATTTGTCATTTCTGCTATTGGAGATCCAGCTGTTTTAATTCCTGCATTAAACATTGCAGGCGGGGTGGTTGATCAGCTGACAAGTGATCATATTTCCATGACGATTGAAAAGAAGGATATTCGTATGAATCCTCTTCTAAGAAACAAAGATTAAATGTGAAAAGGTGAGTGGTGTTGAGGAAAAAGAAGCCATTACTTAGTTTGACAGTCCTGATGGTCATATTTGGCATCATGGTCTCCATCCAGTTTAACTCTCTACAAAAGCCTAAAGTTCGCGATACTCGAGACGTTTGGGAATTAAGAGAGGATTTATCTGCATCTAAAAGTAAGGAACTGGATTTGTTGAAAGAAATTGATAAATATGATGAAATGCTAAAAAAGTATGGCAACCAAGAAGATCAATCCAAAGAATCACAATTAACAAAAACGTTGAAGGATTTGAAAGAAAAGGCTGGTTTTACAGAGGTAACGGGTGAAGGAGTCGAAATAGAAATTACTCAGCTTTTTTCTAAGGAACTTACCGGAGAAGAAGTCAAAAATATACCACCTGATCTTCTGAAAAAATTAATCAACGAAGCCAATATGTTTGGGGCAAAACATATTTCCATTAATGAACACCGGGTGATTAACACCAGTGTTATTCGAGATATTAATGGTACGACGAAAATGGATGGTTACAGCATAGATGGTGATACAGTCACGATTAAGATGGTCAGCGAGCAGGCCGATAAATTATACAGCCGTTTAAATGTATCAGATATTGGTGATTTGTTTGCTCAGGAAAATTTCAGTTTGAGTATTAGACCGCCGAAGAAAAAAATTCATTTAAAAGCATTTGACGGTACAATTCAATTAAATGAATTGAAGCCTCTTGACGATGTAAAGGAGGGAAAATCTTAATGTGGCTTCCTGTACTTGGTTTAATCATAGGAGTTGCGATCGGTTTCTTAACGAATTTTACGATACCGAATGAGTATTCTAACTATCTTTCCCTCGCTGTACTTGCTGCGCTTGATACATTGATTGGTGGAATCAGAGCACATCTGCAAGGGGCATACGATGAACTAGTGTTTGTATCAGGTTTCTTCTTTAATATTATACTCGCAATAAGTTTAGCTTTTCTGGGCGTCCATCTTGGTGTAGACTTGTATTTAGTCGGAATGTTTGCATTCGGTGTTAGATTGTTTCAAAATATCGCCGTTATTCGAAGAATTCTACTAACAAAATGGACAATTTCTAGAGAAAAAAAGAAAAAAAGTGAGTCATAAAAAAGGATATACATATGATGTAACGAATATTTTCAGTAATCCTAATAAAAAATGTTGATTTTTTAAGTTTTGTTACACACTTGTAAAAACACATTCATTGTATTGTTGTTCAGCAAATAATAGAATAGAAAGTATTGATATGTGAGGAGGTGCCATAGAATGAACAACAATGAAATTTACGTCAGCCTTGACATCGGTACATCCAATATAAAAGTCATCGTCGGAGAAATGGCGGATGATTCGCTTAACATTATAGGTGTTGGAAATGTCCCTTCAGAGGGGTTAAAAAAAGGATCGATTGTTGATATAGATGAAACAGTTCATTCTATTAGACAAGCATTTGAACAGGCTGAGAGAATGGTAGGTTTTCCTTTACAAAAGGCGATAGTCGGAATTAACGGAAACCACATTCATATTCAAAATACGAGCGGCGTGGTCGCAGTGTCTAGTGAAAATAAAGAAATACATGCTGAAGATGTGAGACGTGTCTTGGATGCTGCACAGGTAGTATCTATTCCGCAAGAACATCTCGTAGTAGACGTCATTCCGAGACAATTTATCGTCGACGGAAGAGATGAGATCACAGATCCGAAAAAAATGCTAGGTGTACGGCTAGAAGTGGATGGATCGTTAATCACAGGTTCTAAAACGATTCTACATAACTGGCTCCGATGTGTAGAGCGGGCTGGTATTGAAATTATGGATATTTGCTTGCAGCCACTCGCATCGGGTTCAGCAGCGTTATCGAAAGATGAAAAAAATCTAGGGGTAGCTCTTGTCGATATTGGCGGCGGCTCTACTACGATATCCGTATTTGAAAACGGGCATCTCTATTCTACTCACAGTATCCCATTGGGCGGAGAGAACATTACAAAAGATTTGTCTATAGGACTTAGAACTTCCACTGAAGAAGCTGAACGAATCAAAAAGCAATTTGGGCATGCATTCTATGATGAGGCATCGTCTGAGGAGACATTTGAAGTTTCCGTCATCGGTACGGACCAAAAACAGACGTATACACAACTTGAAGCAGCCAATATCATCGAAGCGCGATTGGAAGAGATTCTGCTTTTTGTGGCAGAGGAATTACGCAATATGGGTGTCCATGATTTGCCTGGCGGATTCGTTCTAACAGGTGGACAGGCAGCTATACCAGGTATCCTTTCTCTGGCACAAACGGTCTTACAAAACAATGTAAGAATCGCAAGTCCTAATTATATTGGGGTCAGGGAACCTCAATATATGACAGGAGTGGGCCTGATCCATTTTGCTTATCGCAATGCAAAGATTCAGGGCAGACAGGTTGGATTCCAAATGCCGGATGAAGCATTTCATGAAGTAGGCGCGTCCATGGAGCCGGTTTCTTCTACACCACAAGTAAAAGAAGCTCAGCCAAGAACGAAAGTGAAACAAAAAGCGCAACAAGAGACAAATAAAAAACCGGGCAAAATGAAAAAACTATTTAATATGTTCTGGGAATAGAACTAGATTTTCGACGGATTAGGAGGATTCAGCATGTTGGAGTTTGAAACAAATATAGACGGCCTAGCATCAATTAAAGTAATCGGTGTAGGTGGCGGCGGAAATAACGCTGTCAACCGAATGATTGAAAATGACGTACAGGGTGTCGATTTTATTGCAGTGAATACAGATGCACAGGCTTTAAACTTATCAAAAGCAGAAACAAAAATGCAAATCGGTGCTAAGCTGACAAGAGGGCTTGGAGCAGGTGCGAATCCTGAAGTCGGTAAAAAAGCTGCTGAAGAAAGCAAAGAACAAATTGAAGAAGTCCTAAAAGGCGCTGACATGGTCTTTGTGACAGCAGGTATGGGCGGTGGAACTGGTACGGGTGCTGCACCTGTCATTGCGAAAATCGCAAAAGATTCTGGAGCCTTGACAGTTGGAGTTGTGACTCGTCCTTTCACATTTGAAGGAAGAAAGCGTCAGCTTCAAGCAGTTGAAGGGATTGCTTCTATGAAAGAAGCAGTTGATACGTTAATCGTGATTCCAAACGATCGCCTGCTTGAAATTGTCGATAAAAACACGCCAATGCTTGAAGCATTCCGTGCAGCAGATAACGTGTTAAGACAAGGTGTTCAAGGGATCTCAGATCTCATTGCAACACCAGGTTTAATTAACCTTGACTTTGCTGACGTGAAAACGATCATGTCTAACAAAGGTTCAGCTCTTATGGGAATTGGTGTCGCAACAGGCGAAAACCGTGCTGCTGAAGCAGCGAAAAAAGCCATTTCTTCACCACTTCTTGAAACAGCGATTGATGGAGCACAAGGTGTTATCATGAATATTACTGGTGGTACGAACCTTAGTCTTTATGAGGTACAAGAAGCAGCGGATATTGTTGCATCAGCCTCTGATGAAGATGTCAACATGATCTTTGGATCTGTCATTAATGATAACTTGAAGGATGAAATTGTGGTCACAGTCATCGCAACCGGTTTTATTGAGCAAGAGCCGGAAGTGACAAAACCTCAAAGAAATCCATTAGGACAAGGATTAAAGCAAAATCAATCCATTCCACAAAAGCGTGAAGTAAAACGTGAGGAACATCAGCAAACATCATCACAACCAAGACAAAATACACAGTCAAGTGATGATACATTGGATATCCCAACGTTCTTACGTAACCGCAACAAACGATAAGCAAGCACGATTCATCCCCTTCCTTTGGAAGGGGTTTTTTTATGTCTGCATGGTGAGAAGATCCTGAGCCTGATTGATATAAAAGTCTTGTTTCCGACGTGTTATTTGGAACTATCGTATGTGTTTTGGTTTGAGCCTTTTAAGTCAAAAGAATCATTTTTAATTCCCTTTACAAAAAACGACAAAATGTTGAACTTTATTTGACTACATTAATGAGAACACCATGAAACTTGTCATGATCAAAAAGAAGGGGGAGGGCCAGGATACACACTGTTTGACCATTTGAGGAGGAGGGATTTTATTGAAAGTGAAGTTTCGCAAAACCGCCGTCTATCGTTTCATGAGTCTTTTGGTGATAGGTACTTTAACGATGACAAGCTTTGGGATGGTTCAAGCAAAATCGACTTCTACCTCATATCAGGAGGAAGCCGTTTCCTCTAAGACAACAAAAGCCAAGATTTCTTCGAGATTAAAGAAGCAGTTTCAAAAGGAAGATAAGGTGACCTTCTTAGTCAAAATGAAGGAACAAACGAATGTACAAAAAGTAGCAAAAGAAGCTGTATCAAAAGCAAAAAAACAAAAATTAACTGCGGCTAAAACGCAGTACACAAAAAGATCAGCCGTTGTATCTGAGCTGAGAGCAACATCTGATGAAACGCAGCAAGCGCTCCTAGCGTATTTACAAAAGGAAAAAAAGAATAAGCAAGTGAAAGATATTCATTCCTACTATATTGTGAATGGTCTAGCTGTGACGGCAACAAAAGAAGTGATGGAAAAGGTTGCTTCTTTTCCAGAAGTAGCTCAAGTGCTGCCGAATGAAACTCGTCAACTTCATCGTCCTGTTGATTTGAAGCATGCTAAGCCAAACAAACAAATCAAAGCAGTAGATGGAATCGAATGGAATATTGCTCAGGTGCATGCACCAGAAGCGTGGGATTTAGGCTATGACGGGACCGGAACCGTTGTGGCAAGTATTGATACAGGTGTCGAATGGGATCATCCTGCGCTAAAAGAAAAATACCGCGGGTTTGATCCTGCTCGTCCGAACGAACCATCTCATGAACTGAATTGGTATGATGCCACGACAGGCTCTGAAGTCCCTTATGATGACTTGGAGCACGGGACCCATGTGACAGGCACAATGGTTGGTTCTGAGCCAGATGGAAAAAATCAAATTGGGGTCGCACCGGGAGCAGAATGGATTGCAGTGAAAGCTTTTTCAGAAGATGGCGGTACAGATGCTGATCTGTTAGATGCCGGTGAGTGGATTTTAGCCCCGAAAGATCAAAACGGAAATCCTCACCCAGAAAAGGCACCCGATGTTGTGAATAATTCGTGGGGCGGTGGGCCGGGTCTTGATGATTGGTATAAAGATGTAGTGAATGCTTGGAGAGCAGCAGACATCTTTCCAGAATTTTCAGCCGGTAATACCGATTTATTCAATCCAGGTGGTGCGGGTTCGATTGCAAATCCTGCTAACTATCAAGAAGCCTTTGCTACAGGCGCAACAGATCATGACAACAAGTTAGGGTCTTTCTCCCTTCAGGGTCCTTCTCCATATGGCGTAATGAAACCAGATATTGCGGCTCCGGGAGTAAACATTCGTTCTTCGATCCCGGGAAAAGGATATGAGGATGGGTGGAATGGTACATCGATGGCAGGTCCGCATGTCTCAGCTGTTGTTCTTCTTCTTCGCCAAGTGCAATCAGACCTTTCTGTTGATGAAATTCAGCAAATTCTCATTGAGACAGCGAAACCACTGACAGATCAGCAATTTCCTGAATCCCCTAACAACGGTTATGGGGCAGGGTTAGTTGATGCAAGAGAGGCGATTACTGCTTTAACCAATGGAATCGGTACGATTGAAGGTCAGGTGACAAAAGAAGGAGAAGATACAGAACCACCTGTTTTTTCACATAAAGGTCCGAATGAAATTTTTGCTGCAACGCCAACCCCATTAACCATCACTGCAGAAGATGGGATAGCAGTGACAAATGTTTCTTTGACTTACCGAGTAGATCAAGGTGAGTGGGAGACGTTGCAAGCCAACCGCACGGATGGAAATCATTTAAAAGGAACCTATACGGTGCAGCTCCCTGAACTTGAGGGGGAAAACGTGACATACCGATGGATTGTGAAAGATTTTGGAGAAAATGAAGCGGCATCAGATTCTTATACACTTCCAATTAAAACATCCATCACCACTGGCTACTCACAAGATTTTGAAGCATGGCCAAGTGGATGGTTCAGTGGTGGAACAAAAGATCCGTGGCAGTGGGGAAAACCGTCCACAGGTCCAAAACAAGCATTTAGCGGGGAACATGTCTACGCCACCAATTTAGACAGTCCTTATGAAAATAAAACGGACGCCAATTTGTCTATGCCGCTCATTGCTGTACCAGATTCAGGTTCTTCCTACCTGCAATATCAATACTGGCATGATCTCGAAGCCAATTATGATTATGTGCATGTCTATGTACAGCCAGAGGGTGAAGACGCCGTTCAAGTGACAGCTTATACGGGGAAAACAAATGCGTGGACAGCAGGCGAAGTTGATTTATCTGCTTATAAAGGTCAAAAAGTGAGAGTCCTGTTTCAGATAAGAACAGATGGCAGTGTCACTAAAGATGGCTTTTATTTAGATGATGTGAAAATCACAGATGAGGCTTTGTCTCAACAAGCCAAGAACCAGCTAGGTGTAATCAAAAAAGAAAAATCCACAAGCCAGAATAAGAAATCAGTTGATCCAAAAAAGGCAAAGCCTGCTAAAGTAAAAAATAAACATGTACACATTCAAAAGCAAAACAGTCATGATGCTCCGTCTATTCAAGCTCTTCCAATGAGAGCGCAAATCAGTGTTCTAGAAAGCGGAAAATCAACTTCCACCGATGAAGCGACAGGGAAATATCAGCTGTCTCAAGGAGCAGGAGAATGGACAGTGAAAGCGGAAGCTTACGGCTTTGAATCACGGTCCCAAAAAGTCAAAGTGGCATCAAAAGAAACAGCAGAAGCGAATTTCTCCTTACAGCCGCTAGAGAAACGAACGATCTCCGGCACGGTCGTCAATGAAACAACTGGTGAAAAGGTGAAGAATGCAACTGTTTATCTTGTGGAGGACGCAAAAATTGAGCCGGTGAAAACAGATGAATCCGGTGAATTTTCTCTAGAGGCATTAAGCGGTGTCTATACAGTCAAAATTTTTGCGAAGGGGTTTAAAGGCCATACGTTTACAGCGGATGTGACGGAAAAGCCACTTGAAAAGTCAGTGAAACTTGAGCCTTTTATCGGTTTTCCGGGGGAGATTGGCTACGATGATGGAACGGCTGAGAATGCACGGGCTTTCTACGATCCTGGCAATGGCTGGGCTGTGAAGTTTTCATTAGAAAAAGGAAAGAAACAAGCACAAGTCACAGGTGGTCTTTTCCGGTTTTGGACATCAGAATGGCCAGCTCCTGGAGGCGATGAATTTGCTGTTGAAGTATATGATGCTTCTGGGAAGGGTGGCGCACCAGGTGAGAAAATCGCAGGACCTTTAAAAGCAAATGCGCTGCGTAATGGTGAATGGACAAAAGTAGATTTAGAAGATCAAGCCATTACAGTGGATGGCGATTTCTATCTTGTTTATATTCAAACGAAAAAGAATACCGAATCTCCGGGACTTGCCACAGATGAAGATGGCCCTAATGCTGAAAGAAGCTGGCAGCTGACGAGCGGTGCTTTCTCTCCTTCTCCGAAAGAAGAGGGGAATTATATGATTCGTGCGCTCGTAAACTATGAAGCAGATGTACCAGAAATCACTTCTCCAAAGAAAGGAACCATAACAAATCAAGGTGAATTGACGATTGAAGGCACAGCTTCTCCGGGTCTCGATGTTGCCATTTATCAGAATGATGAAGAGGTGGCCAACGTCAAATTAGATGAGTCGGGTACTTTCAAAGAAAATGTATCTGTTCCAAGTGGAGAGCATGTCTTCACGGCGGCGACTGTAACGGATAAAGGCTCAACAAAACATTCCAATCCAGTCAAGGTGATCATCGATCAAACAGCACCGACATTGACCATTGATACACCGAAAAATGGCGACAAGTCTAATAGAGAATCACTCACGGTGGAAGGGAAAGTAGCGGATGATTATCTAGATCAAGTCACAGTCAATGGAAAAAAAGCGACTGTAAAGGATGGGGCATATTCTGCAAGGGTGCTGCTTGAGAACGGGAAAAATACAATCAAAGTGACAGCAAAAGATGCGGCTGGAAACAAAACGACTAAAAAGGTCGACATCGATGTACAATATGATGCACCTGTCATTTCTGAATTAACGCCAAAAGACAATATGAATCTATCATCAGGTGAATCGGTTAAGATTTCATTTAAAAGCAGGGAAAAGCTAGATGCCACCTTTGTTCTTCATATGCCGCTGACAAATGCTAGATCAAAACTTCAAAACACAACCGAACTGCCGATTCGTGAAGTAGCACCGGGAACGTATGAAGGGTACTGGACGGCGACATCTATTGCGAAAGCAAAAGGTGCAGTGATTGAAGTCATTGTCAAAGATGATTATGGAAATGTCACAAGACAGAAGGCAGAAGGAACACTCACCATCAATGAGAAAGAATGACAGCGAAAAAGACACGACTCTTCGGAGCGTGTCTTTTTTTGTGCAATTGATAGAGGAGACACTTGTCCAACAAATCATTCCGATGTTCTTTCTGTTTCATACGTCGACAAAAACGATAACAATCCACCAAAAGTTCTCTATCATCCCCTACAAGAATTGACAGACTTCCATCCGATGACTGTTTTATACTGGTACAAACAAGTGCAAGTACTGCTTTTGATTCTTTGTTTCAGATGAAAGGAGCAGAAGGTGGTCATTTATTTAGATGTCATTTGGCTGTTAAACTTTTGTTTTGATCTATTGCTGCTCTTACTCACGGCATTTATTCTCAAACGACAAGTGAAAAAAAGGCGATATATGTTAGGAGCTCTCATTGGATCGAGCATTGTTCTCTTGCTCTTTACGCCATTTGCAATGATTGTGTCGCACCCTTTAGGCAAACTGCTTTTTTCTGTCTTGATCGTGCTTGGAACCTTTGGCTTTCAAAGATTTCGTTCCTTTTTTCAAAATCTGTTTGCTTTTTACTTTGTCACATTTTTGATGGGAGGGGGCATGATCGGGGTTCATTCGTTTTTGCAGACAAATACAGTTATTCAAGATGGACTGCTTATTTCACAAAATGATGGATTTGGTGATCCCATTAGCTGGCTTTTTGTTCTCACTGGCTTTCCGGCCATTTGGCTGTTTTCAAAGAAACGATTAGGAGAGGTTGGTGCGAAAAAAAGACAATATGACGAACAAGTACTTGTGGAGATCCACATTCAAGGAGAAACGATCCGCTTAAATGGTCTGGTCGATTCTGGAAATCAGCTGTATGATCCATTGACGAAAACACCTGTCATGATCGTCCAGCTCGATCAGCTCACATCTATTTTCGGAGAGCCATTTATAGAAAAAATGAAACAGTTTCATCCTGTTGAAGTGATGCAAAAGCTTGATGATTTTCCGCTGCTTGATCGTTTAAGACTCGTTCCATATCGCGCAGTCGGTCATGATCACGGGTTTCTACTATGCTTTAAACCAGATACGGTCGTCCTGTATACAAAAACGCATATGATCCAGCCAGCGAAGTGTTTTGTTGGGATGAGTCTAAGTGGATTATCAGCAGATCAGGAATTTCAATCCATCATTCATCCAGAGATGTTAGACGGAAAAATGATACAAGGGGTGTCGTAGTTTTTTTGTGATGTCTTTTATCTTACGAAGTCAACTGGACATTTAGAAGGGAGAAGAAGATGAAAAAATTAAAATTTAAACTCACTTACTACTGGTATAAACTCCTCATGAAGCTAGGGCTAAAGAGTGATGAAATTTATTATATTGGTGGAAGTGAGGCACTGCCTCCGCCATTATCAAAGGATGAAGAACAAGAATTGCTCGTTAAATTACCTAAAGGTGATCAAACAGCAAGAGCCATTTTGATCGAAAGAAATTTGCGATTGGTCGTTTATATCGCAAGAAAATTTGAAAACACAGGCATTAACATTGAGGATTTGATTAGTATCGGAACGATAGGCCTCATCAAGGCAGTAAATACGTTCAATCCAGAAAAAAAGATCAAACTGGCCACATATGCGTCTAGATGTATTGAAAATGAAATTTTGATGTATTTGCGCCGAAATAATAAAATCCGTTCAGAAGTATCCTTTGATGAACCGCTTAACATCGACTGGGACGGTAATGAACTGCTTTTATCAGATGTACTTGGGACAGATGATGATATTATCACCCGAGATATTGAAGCAAATGTCGATAAAAAATTACTGAAAAAGGCGCTAGAACAATTAAACGATCGTGAAAAACAAATTATGGAACTGAGATTCGGTTTAGTTGGCGGTGAAGAAAAAACCCAAAAAGATGTTGCCGACATGCTTGGTATTTCTCAGTCCTATATTTCAAGGCTCGAAAAAAGAATTATTAAACGATTGCAAAAAGAATTTAATAAGATGGTCTAAAAAAAATTTTTTGAAAGCTTTATCCCTGTACTGTCAAAGGGATCACCATTTTTTCACATCTTTCTCGTCGTAGACCGTGCATATTTTTCCATCCCACGGAGATACTGAACTTTGTACAACAGCTCCTGTAGGGAGGGAAAAAAGTGTCCAGAAATAAAGTGGAAATCTGCGGAGTCGACACCTCCAAACTGCCTGTTCTGAAAAACGACGAGATGAGAAAATTATTCAGACAGCTGCAAGATGAAGGTGATGATACAGCAAGAGAAAAGCTAGTTAATGGCAATTTGCGGTTGGTTTTAAGTGTGATTCAGCGTTTTAACAACAGAGGCGAGTATGTTGATGATCTCTTCCAAGTAGGCTGTATCGGATTAATGAAATCAATTGATAATTTTGATTTAAGCCACAATGTCAGATTTTCAACTTATGCGGTCCCTATGATCATAGGAGAAATCCGTCGATACTTGCGCGATAACAACCCTATCCGGGTGTCTCGTTCACTAAGAGATATTGCCTATAAGGCGCTTCAAGTCCGTGAGAGACTAATTAGTGAGACAAGCAAGGAACCAACGGCAGAAGACATTGCCAAAGTGTTAGAAGTCCCTCATGAGGAAATTGTTTTTGCCCTAGATGCCATTCAAGATCCTGTTTCTTTGTTTGAACCGATTTATAATGACGGAGGAGATCCGATTTATGTGATGGATCAAATTAGTGATGAACGGAACAAAGATACACAATGGGTAGAAGAATTGGCCTTAAAAGAGGGAATGCGCAGATTGAATGATCGAGAAAAAATGATTCTTCGTAAACGCTTTTTCCAAGGCAAAACACAAATGGAAGTGGCAGAAGAAATCGGCATTTCTCAAGCACAAGTATCAAGGCTTGAAAAAGCAGCAATCAAACAAATGAATAAAAATATTTTTTAAAGCCGCCGCTGATGTGCGGCTTTTTTCATTCTTTTTAGAGAACCCATCTCTAGTATTGACTCTGTTATTTTTTTCATTTAATCTGTTTTTAACAAATGTTATTTGAAATATCATTTGTGAGGGAATAGAGAAGCGGAAAGAAGGGTTATTATGACATTCCATGATGAAAGAAGGCTGCTCATTAAGGTTGCGCATATGTACTATGAAGAAGGCGCCACTCAATCTAAAATTGCAGAAGCTGTTGGGGTTAGCCGTTCGCTCATATCGAAATATTTGGCAAAAGCACGTGAAGCAGGAATCGTGGAAATCATTATTCATGATGAAGTAAATCAACAATATGGTTCGTTAGAAAGAAAAATAGAGCGAAAATACGGGCTGCGAGAAGTCGTGTGTGTGGAATCTCTCAGTCAAGAAACAACAAAAAGTCGGATAGGAGCTGCGGCTGCGGGCTTTTTATTAAAAGTCATGAAGGATGGACAAGTCATCGGTTTTTCATCAGGGACAACCTTGCATGAAATGGCGAAAGCGCTTACGTCTGTTCAGCATTTTCCGTCTGTAACATTTGTTCCGCTAGTCGGAGGCGTCGGAAATGAAGATGTTGATATTCATGCCAACTATATTATTGGAAGATGCTCAGAAGCACTCAAATCCAAATGTGAGTTTTTACATGTGCCTGTCATGCTTGATACGAAAGAAGCGAAAGATGTACTCATTAGACAGCCGTCGATCAAAAAAGTCATTGAATTAGGAGAATCATCAAATATCGCAGTCGTAGGAATAGGCGGGGTTCCGCAACATTCAACGATGGTGAAATCCTATATGACAAGTGGTGAGGAAGATATCCTGCAAGCGAAAGATGTCGCGGGTGACATTTGTTATAACTTTATTGATCATAAAGGTGAAGTGTATCCGCATCCGTGGAACGACCGGGTGATGGGGATCAGTCCTCAAAAATTGAAAGAGATCCCGCTTGTGATTGGTGTCGCTGGAGGAGAAGAAAAAATTGAAGCGATCAGGGCAGCGTTAGAAGGTGGATTAATTCATGTGTTAATTACAGATGAACAAACCGGAGATGCCCTATTAAAGTAACTACCTAAGCCGATTAGGTAGTTTTTTTGAGTCTTTAGACTCAAAAAGATTGAAAATTTTATCGATTTTATCTTGACACAAAGTTGACACATCATATAAACTAAGTTCATAACAAATGATAAATAAAATAACAAATGTTACAAGAAACAGATTTTTGTTAATTTTTATAACATTTGTTAAAAGTTTCAGATTATTTTTCTAGCAATCTATTGTGAAGCAAGAAAACCTGAAAGGATGATTTAGATGTCAATTTATCAACAATTGTTAGCACGAGAACGCAGCGGAGATCCAATCAAAGTTGGGATTATCGGGGCAGGCCAAATGGGCTTTGGACTCATTTCACAAATTTCTAAAATTCCAGGTATGATTGTCGCAGGTGTTTGTGATATTCATCTTAGTGCAGCTGAGAAAGCAGCGAATTTTTACAAGCAGCATGCAAAACCACATCAAATGGTCGTCACAAATGATTACAGAGAAGTGATTCAATCAGATTCTGTGGAAGTCGTTGTGGATGCAACAGGTGTTCCAGAGGTCGGAGCAAACATTTCTTTGGAAGCGCTTAATTCAAAAAAACATCTCGTTCTTTTAAATGTAGAAGTCGATATTACGATCGGTTTGGTCATGCATAAATTATTCACGAATGCAGGACTTGTTTACTCTGGATCAGCTGGAGATGAACCAGCAGCAACGCTAGAACTATATGAATTTGCAAAAACAATGGGGCTTGAAGTATTGGTTGCTGGAAAAGGTAAGAACAACCCATTCTTCCCAGAAGCAAACCCAGATACGTGTAAAGCTGAAGCAGATAGTAAACATATGAGTGCCCACATGCTGGCAGCATTCCAAGACGGAACAAAAACGATGGCAGAAATGAACCTATTAAGTAATGCAACAGGACTTTTGCCTGATAAAGTCGGCATGCACGGAGTAGAAGCGAATTTAGAAAATGTAGCAGATAAATTAAATCAAAAACAGCAAGGCGGCGTACTGGATAACTTCGGAGTCGTTGAATATGTAAACGGACTGGCACCAGGTGTCTTTGTCATCGTCAAGAGTGATCTTGAGCCAGTAGATGAAGAACTTCGCTACTTAAAAGTTGGAAAAGGTCCTCACTACACACTGTATCGTCCTTTCCACTTAGCAAGTCTTGAAACACCAGTGACGATCGCAAAAGCAGTCTTACAACACGATTCTTCAATCCATCCAATTGGTGTACCAGTATCAGAAACTGTCGCTGTGGCGAAAAGAGATATTAAAGCAGGAGAAACACTTGATGGTATTGGCGGATACTCCGTAAGAGGTGTACTTGAAACACATCAAGACATGAAAGCGAACGGCCACATCCCAATTGGCTTAATCAGCGGAAAAGTGGTAGCGAAAAAAGATATCAAATTGGGGCAATTCTTATCTCATGATGATGTAGAACTTGATGCAAACACAACGGTCTGGAAGCTGCGTTCATTACAAGATCACTTATTTCAATCATAAGGACGTGAGGCTATGGAAAAATTAGCAATCGTACTTTGTATCATTCTAATTGTGCAGTATGGTTTATCGTTTATTCAAATCAAGTACTACCGCAAAAGCATGGATTCACTGATTGACGACTATAAAGGGAAACAAGGCTATCACTTGTTTTCAGGAATGGAGCGGCGCAAATTTGGTCCTGGAGCCATTGCGCTCATCATTGTCGATGAATCATACATCATTCAAAAGTGTCATGTGCTGGGTGGCGTCTCGATTTTGTCTAAATTTAAGGAACTGCCTTCCTATGAAGGAAAACATGTGGGGGCTGTGCTTGATGAGCATCACATGATGAAACAAACATTGAAAAAGCGCAAAAGGGGACCAGCTGTCATGCAAGCACTTTCCATGGCAGCGGAGCAGGCGCTTGTCTCGATTTCTAAAAAAAATATAACAAATGTGAACTAAGAAAGGGGAGATGAAACATGGAATGGATTCAATGGTTTGGAGAGCACTTTATCGGGATGTTTGAAGCCGGCGGAAAGCAGTTCATGGGTCTTGTTACAGGTATCGTTCCAACGCTTGTTGTGTTACTTACTTTCACTTATGCTGTCATGAAGTTTATTGGAGAAGAGCGAGTGAATAGAGCGATTCAGTTTGCAGCGAAATATACCATTTTGCGCTATACGTTAATGCCGATCTTATCCGTTCTTATTTTGACAAACCCAATGGCTTATACGTTTGGCCGCTTCTTACCTGAAAAACAAAAACCAGCATTCTATGATTCAGCTGTTTCATTTGTTCATCCGGTAACATCACTGTTCCCGTATGCCAACGCAGGAGAGCTGTTTGTCTACTTAGGAATTGCGAACGGGATTAAAGAAGCTGGATACTCTATGTCAGAGCTGGCTGTTCGTTACTTCTTAGTCGGGATCGTTGTCATTTTACTTCGCGGAATCATTACGGAATGGATCACAAAGTACTTAGCAGGAAAAATGAAAGCGAATTCACAATAGGGGAGGGTTAGACATGACAAACCACAAAGTATTTGTTGCAAAAGGTGCTGGCGGATGGGGAAAAGGATTAGAGCTTGAACCAACCGGTAAAAGAAGAAAGGTCGTTTCCATTACAGGAGGAGGCATTCACCCAGTTGCACGTAAAATTGCAGAAATGACAGGGACAGAAGCATGTGATGGCTTTAAAAATTCTATACCAGAAGATGAAATGATGTGTGTTGTCATTGACTGCGGAGGAACAGCGCGAATTGGGCTTTATCCAATGAAACGCATTCCAACTGTCGATGTGCTGGCATCCTCTCCTTCTGGACCGCTTGCAAAACACATTACAGAGGATATCTTCGTATCAGGTGTCACAGAAAAAGATATTTCCTTTGCGGAAGCATCTGATAGTGAAGGAAATGTAGAAGGTCAAGAAAGCAGCGGCCCAATTGACAAAGAGAATTTCAAAGAAACCTATTCAAAATTGAAAGAGGAAAATATCGAACGTCAAGAAAAAGGGAATTTCCTCATGAGATTCTCAAGAGGAATCGGAAAAGTAACCGGCACATTCTATCAAGCTGGTCGTGATTCTGTTGATATGCTCCTTAAAAACATTATTCCATTCATGGCCTTTGTCAGTATGTTAATTGGAATTATCAATTATACAAAAATCGGTGATCTTATTGCCCATTTCCTTTCACCTTTGGCAGGATCTTTATGGGGGCTCTTACTACTCGTTGTTGTCTGTACCTTACCGTTCCTATCGCCTGTCTTAGGACCTGGGGCAGTCATCGCACAAGTCATCGGTGTACTGATTGGTAGTCAAATTGCACTAGGGAACATTCCGCCTCAATTTGCTCTTCCAGCACTGTTTGCGATCAACGGTCAAGTAGGGTGTGACTTTATCCCGGTTGGGCTATCACTTGGTGAAGCGAAGCCGGAAACGGTACAATATGGGGTACCAGCTGTTTTGTATAGCCGTCTCATTACAGGCGTTCTATCTGTTGTGATCGCATACGTTGCCAGCTTCGGTATGTATTAAACGTATTAAAGGAGGAATCGAGATACATGGTAACACAATCTGTCGTAAAAGAAATTGGGATCTTAGTCCCGCAGTTTAAAGAAGATAAGCTGATTGTTTTATTTGGACCAGCAGCGCCGCAGGAATTAAGAGATATGTCTGTCATTCATGAGTTTGAACACTTAGAAGAAGAGCCGCTGAAATTAGGCGGAACGATTCAAGTGGGCGACCAAACGTATACCATTACTGCTTTAGGCAATAAAGCAAATGACAACTTTAAGGAACTCGGCCATATTTCGATCTACTTCCAAGAGCCGTTTGATGATGTATTACCGGGAGCTGTCTTTGCATCCCCGCATACGTTTCCTGATATTAAAGAAGGCGTACGAATTGAAATTTCGTAACCATGGAAAAAGCTGTTCCTTATAGGGAGCAGCTTTTTTGCGTTAGGTTTACTGATTGAAACATTTGCGATATGCTGTAGACGTTATTATTTGTATATTCAGAATTTTTATTCAGGAGGAAAAGATGTGTCGCTTGACTTGAAGGATGTTTCTTTAAAACGAAATGGAAAATGGCTGCTTCGTTCTATTGACTGGCAGGTGAAAAACCAGGAACACTGGGTGCTTTATGGTTTAAATGGTGCTGGGAAAACGGCTTTATTAAATATGCTTTGCTCATATTATTTTCCAACGTCAGGTGAGATGACGGTGTTAGGCCATGTGTTTGGCAAGGAAGCGCTTGGTGAAAAACTAAGGAAGAAAATTGGTCTCATCTCTGCTGGTCTTGAAAAGAAGCTGCACAGAGATGACAATGCATTTGAAATTGTTTTGAGCGGGGCATTTGCTTCCATCGGACTTTATGAAACACCGACAGATGAGATAAGAGAGAAGGCGATTGATTTATTAAAAACATTTGGCTCATTTCAATATGCCAATCGCACGTATGAAACCCTGTCGCAAGGGGAGAAACAAAAAGTGCTCATCGCAAGAGCTTTAATGAATGATCCGAAGCTTCTAATCTTAGATGAACCTGTGACGGGTCTTGATTTTTTAGCAAGAGAACAAGTGCTGGAGACGATCTCATTGATTGCATCAAAACCAGATGCGCCCACATTGCTCTATACGACCCACCATGCAGAAGAGATTCTCCCGATTTTTCAGCACACTTTATTATTAAAAGAAGGTACTGTTTTTCATAAAGGGGAGACAAAGCAGATGATGACAAGTGACTTGCTTTCTTCCTTTTTTGAATGTCCAGTTGAAGTCATGTGGCAAAACGGCCGCCCTCACTTAAGTAAATTGTAGATAAGAGAAACTATTGGTCTGCTTCCCTGCTTTTCCATCATACATATTATAGTAGAAAACGAAAGGCGGGGAAGGACAGATGATCAGTATTTCTGAATTCCAAATCAAAGATGTCGTCGATGTGTCGAGCGGAAAAAAATTAGGTACTATTGGAGACATCGATATCAATGTCACGAGCGGTAAAATACAAGCGATTATCATAGGCGGTACAGGTAAAATGATGGGATTTTTCGGAAAAGAAGAGGAAATGATTGTCCCGTGGCGAAATATAGTAAAAATTGGCGAAGATGTGATACTTGTCCGTTTGTCTTCTTAAAATTCGTATAACTCCTCAATGAATCATTCAATGATCCTTAACATAAGCTCTCCATTCTCAGCAATCAATGTCTTTTTCGGGTAAAAAGATTACGTTTTCATATCAATTTGAAAAAAAACCTGTAGAAAGGGCACATTTGAGTGTAATATTTAATGAATCCCACTAACTGTCTTAGCAGGTCTTGTGGTAAAATAGGAGCGATATAAAGAGAGATGAATGAAAGGTGGGAGGCAGCTTTGATAGACAAATATGACCCCTTTCAGCAGAAATCACCTTATGCAATGCTGATTCATGATTGGACGAACATGACATGTTCTGGAAAAGAGATATTGGCCGGTTTTACGACAAAAAATGGCGGCTTTAGCCTTTCTCCATATCAATCAATGAACACTGGACTCCATGTAGGAGATGATGCTTCTAGTGTCCAAATGAATCGTCAAGTCATTGCAGATGCTACTGCTGTGCCGCTCTCTAATTGGGTGTTTGCTGACCAAACACACGAGGATCGCATCATGAAAGTCACAAAGGAACAAAAGGGAAGAGGAAGTCTTCAGTATGATGAGGCGCTCTCTAGAACAGATGGTTTATACACCTCTGAACCAAACATCATGCTCGCTCTTTGTTTCGCTGACTGTGTTCCGCTTTATTTTCTAGCGCCGCAATCTGGGCTGATTGGAACGGCTCATGCCGGCTGGAAAGGAACCGTCAAACAAATTGGCGCCAACATGGTTCATGCATGGGTTCGCCAAGAAGGCGCTGATGCCGATCATATACAAGTCGTCATTGGACCATCCATTGGCAGCTGCTGCTACATAGTAGATGATGTTGTCATAGATCAAGTGAAACAGCTTCCTTTTTCAACAGAGGATGTGTATTCCGAGATGTCACAAGGACAATACAAAATTGACTTAAAAACATTAAACAAAAACGTATTACTTCATGCAGGATTAAAAGAAGAAAACATACATGTCAGTTCGATGTGCACAAGTTGCAATGAGCAGCATTTCTTCTCACATCGGCGTGATCAAGGGAAAACAGGACGTATGATGTCTTTTGTCGGGTTTAAGGAGGCATAACTGCAATTGAATGTACGAGAGAATCTCAGACAAATAAATGAACAAATCAACGAAGCATGTAAAAGAGCAGGTAGACATCCAGACGATGTATCGGTTGTCGCTGTCACAAAATATGTCTCGATTGAACGAGCATTAGAAGCAAAGGATGCCGGAATTTTGCACTTTGGTGAAAATCGTGACCAAGGGTTACTTGAAAAACAGGCAGCTATAACCGATGAAAACATTAGCTGGCACTTCATCGGCAGTTTACAGACGCGAAAAGTGAAATCTGTCATTCAGACCATTGACTACTTACATTCGCTAGACAGAATGTCCCTTGCGAATGAAATTGAAAAAAGAGCGGATCACACGGTTCGCTGTTTTGTACAGGTGAACACATCACTTGAGGAGTCAAAACACGGCTTACAAAGCGAAGACGTGATTCCATTTGTCAAACAGCTCGCTGATTTCAAACATATTGAAATTGCTGGACTCATGACGATGGCTCCATTTACAGATGATCATACTGTGATACGAAACTGTTTTAAAACATTAAAAAGCCTTCAACAAGAGGTAAAACAACTGAACCAAGTAAATGCACCTTGTCAGCATTTATCGATGGGCATGTCAAACGATTTTGAAATCGCAATTGAAGAAGGTGCGACATTTGTTCGGATTGGCTCTTCACTTGTTGGAAATGAAACAGGAGGTGCGTGACATGAGCATAAAAAATAAGTTTAAAAGCTTCTTCACACTCGATGATGAAGAGTATGAGTACGAATATATTGATGAAGAAAGAGAACCAGCACAAGAAGAAAAAAACACAAAAGATAAAGCGGCATTTCAAGAGCGTCCTCAGGCAGGAAAACAAAATGTCGTCAGCTTGCAAAGCGTGCAAAAATCCTCTAAAGTGGTGTTAAGTGAGCCGCGTGTTTATGCAGAGGCTCAAGAGATTGCAGATCATATTAAAAATCGTCGTGCAGTCGTCGTCAATTTGCAGCGCATTCAGCACGATCAAGCAAAGCGAATCATCGACTTCTTAAGCGGAACGGTTTATGCAATCGGTGGAGACATTCAGCGTATTGGCTCGAATATATTCCTCTGCACTCCTGATAATGTGGATGTATCTGGCACAATATCAGAGCTATTGACAGAGGAAGAACCTCAGAGGTGGTAAATCATAGTTATTCTAAATTTCATTTTTAATATTTTGGGTACGGTATTAACGATTTACTCATTCGCGATCATTATTTACATCTTTATGTCATGGGTGCCATCTGCAAGAGAAACATCGATTGGCCGCTTCTTGACAAACATTTGCGAACCGTATTTAGAACCATTCCGTAAAATTATTCCGCCAATTGGCATGATTGACATCTCGCCGATTGTGGCATTGCTTGTGATTCGTTTCGCATCATCGTATGGACTAACTGGTCTTTATAATATGATTGTACGATTCATGTAAACAGGCTGCCGGGCTTGGCATCTGCCAGGCTCTTTTACATAAAAGGGGAACAAAATGAGCGATATTTATCAACATTTTAGAAAAGACGAACAGCCATTTGTCGACCAAGTATTAGGCTGGAAAAACATCGCACTCGATCAATATCGAATGAAATTAACAGACTTTCTTGATCCGCGTGAGCAGTTCATTACCCAGTCCGTGATTCAGCATTCTGATGAACTGGGTCTCATGTTTTTTGGCGGGTATGAGGAAGCAGAACGGAAAAGGGCTTTGATCTATCCTGACTATTTAGCACCGACCATACAGGATTTTGAACTGACTTATTTTCAGGTGAACTATGCGAAAAAGTTTATTTCTATAGAACACCCCAACCTTCTCGGTTCGCTCATTGGGACAGGCCTGAAGCGTCAAAAATTCGGTGATTTGTTGTTTTCAGAGGACAACGTGCAATTTATTTGTACAAGCGATGTCGCCGATTTTGTCCTGGCTCAGCTGACGCATGTCGGCAGAGCGTCTGTTTCATTAGAGGAAATTAGCAAGGCAGATATACAGCCAGTCATCAGCAAAACCGATATCAAAGAAGATACGATTTCTTCACTGCGGCTTGACGCTGTATGTGCTGCTGTCAGCCGTCAGTCTCGGCAAAAAGCACAGCTTTTGGTCAAAAATGGTCTTGTCAAAGTCAACTGGAAAGTCACTGAAGACCCTTCCTTTACAATTGGTGAAGGTGATCAGCTCTCTGTCAGGGGATTTGGCCGCTTTAGCTTAAAAACAATTGATGGGAAGACAAAAAAAGATAAATTCAAAGTAACATTTGAGCTTCTGACATAACGAATTTGAATCTGGAGGTGGCAAGATTGCCATTAACACCTAATGATATTCATAATAAAACATTCACAAAAAGTTTTCGCGGCTATGACGAAGATGAAGTAAATGAGTTTTTAAGCCAAGTACGTAAAGATTACGAGATCGTACTTCGCAAAAAGAACGAGCTTGAAGACAAAGTCAACGAGCTTGATGAAAGACTAGGCCATTTTGCAACAATTGAAGAAACATTAAACAAATCCATTCTTGTGGCGCAAGAAGCAGCAGAAGACGTGAAGCGTCATTCTGATAAAGAAGCGAAATTGATCATTCGTGAAGCTGAGAAAAATGCAGACCGTATTATCAACGAAGCGTTATCAAAATCAAGAAAGATTGCAATGGAAATCGAAGAGCTCAAGAAACAGTCGAAAGTCTTTAGAACTCGTTTCCAAATGCTCATCGAAGCTCAGCTTGATCTTCTGAAAAATGATGATTGGGATCATTTGCTGGAATATGAAGTTGACGCTGTCTTTGACGAAAAAGAATAAGTGCATCACCTTGACATGACGTGCTCATGTTGCATATAATACCATCATAAATTAACAAGAGATAAACGTTTGAAAGGGACACTCGCAGTTGTCACATGCGTAATAAAGCGAATCAGGGACGGTGGAAGCCTGACATTACGGGACGCTGCAATGAGATCACCCCTTTAGTTCCTTTTCTGAAATGAATGAGTAAGAAAAGGCGTCAGATCACGTTACGATTTTAGAGTGGATAAGCGGCAATTTCAAAGCGCTTGTCTAAAAGGGTGGTACCGCGAGACAAGCCTTCTCGTCCCTTATGGGATGAGAGGGCTTTTTTTATTGTTTTTTAATACGAATTTGCATGTGGAGGAATAGGTATGAACTACAAAGACACCTTATTAATGCCAAAAACAGAATTCCCGATGAGAGGGAACTTGCCGAACAAAGAGCCTGAAATCCAAGAGGAATGGGCAGAAAAAGACATCTATCAAATGGTTTTAGAGCGGACAAAAGGACGCCCAACCTTTATTTTGCATGATGGACCTCCATATGCGAATGGTGACATTCATATGGGGCACGCACTCAATAAAATCCTCAAAGATTTTATTGTCCGTTTTAAATCAATGAATGGATTCCATGCACCGTACGTACCGGGCTGGGATACACATGGCTTACCGATTGAAACAGCCCTTACGAAAAATAAAAAAGTCAAACGCAAAGAAATGTCGACAGCAGAATTCCGTAAACTATGTGAGGAGTATGCTTGGAAACAAATCGAAGGTCAGCGCAATCAGTTTAAGCGTTTGGGCGTAAGAGCAGACTGGGACAATCCATATGTGACATTGAAGCCCGAATACGAAGCGCAGCAAATTCTTGTCTTTGGTGAAATGGCGAAAAGAGGCTATATTTACAAAGGTCTTAAGCCTGTTAACTGGTCTCCATCAAGTGAATCAGCACTTGCTGAAGCAGAAATTGAATACAAGGACAAACGTTCACCATCGATTTACGTATCATTTAAAGTGAAAGATGGCAAAGGCGTACTTGAAAACGGCGAGCAGTTCATCATCTGGACAACAACACCGTGGACACTTCCTGCAAACCTTGGCATTTGTGTACATCCAAACCTAGAGTACAGTGTGCTTCAAGTGGGTGCTGAGCGATATGTCATCGCATCTGAACTAGTTGAACAAGTGGCAAAAACACTTGGCTTTGAAGAGTACGAAGTTGTGAAAACGTTAAAAGGTAAAGAATTAGATAAGGTCGTTGCAGCACATCCAATTTACGATAGAGATTCTCTTGTGATGCTTGGCGATCACGTCACAACAGATGCAGGAACAGGCTGTGTTCACACAGCGCCAGGTCACGGGGAAGATGACTTTATCGTAAGTATGAAGTACGGTCTTGATGTGTTATGTCCAGTAGATGAAAAAGGTGTGATGACAGAAGAAGCACCTGGTTTTGAAGGACTATTCTACGAGGATGCCAATAAAGCCATCACAGAACAGCTTGAAGCAAAAGGCGCATTGAAAAAGCTCGACTTTATAACGCACTCCTATCCGCATGACTGGAGAACGAAAAAACCAACAATTTATCGTGCAACTGCTCAGTGGTTTGCTTCCATTAAAGATTTCAGAGAAGCACTATTAGATAATATTAAAGAAACGAAATGGGTTCCAGCTTGGGGCGAAACGCGCCTGTTCAATATGGTGCGTGACAGAGGTGACTGGTGCATTTCAAGACAGCGTGTATGGGGCGTTCCAATCCCGGTCTTCTATGCTGAAAATGGTGAGCCAATCATCACAGATGAAACGATTCAGCACGTTTCTCAATTATTTAGAGAACATGGCTCGAATATTTGGTTTGAAAAAGAAGCAAAAGAATTATTGCCTGAAGGCTTTACACATCCAGGCAGCCCGAATGGTGAATTTACAAAAGAGCAAGATATCATGGATGTATGGTTTGATTCTGGTTCTTCTCACCAAGCGGTATTAGAAGAACGAGATGACCTTGTTCGTCCGGCAGACCTTTACCTTGAAGGTTCTGATCAATATCGCGGCTGGTTTAACTCATCTTTATCTACAGCAGTTGCTGTCACTGGAAAAGCGCCATATAAAGGTGTTCTCAGCCATGGCTTTACGCTTGATAAAGAAGGACGCAAGATGAGTAAATCATTAGGCAATACGATCGATCCGACGAAAGTGGCGAAGCAGCTTGGTGCGGAGATTCTTAGACTTTGGGTATCTTCTGTCAACTATCAAGCCGATCATCCAGTGTCTGACGACATTTTAAAACAAGTCGCAGAAGTTTATCGTAAAATCCGTAACACGTTCCGCTTCTTGCATGGTAACCTGTTTGACTTTGATCCAGCAGTCAATGCAGTACCAGTCGAAGAGCTTCGCGAAGTGGACCAATATATCTTAATCAAATTAAACAAATTAATTGATAAAGTGAAAAAAGCTTATGATGATTACGAATTTGCGGTTGTCTATCATGCCATCCACAACTTCTGTACGATTGAGCTTAGCTCTTTCTATCTCGATTTTGCAAAAGATGTGGTATACATTGAGCATGCGGATCATCCAGACCGCCGCAGCATGCAAACGGTCTTCTACGAAACATTAATGGCGTTAGTGAAGCTGACAGCACCAATTCTTCCGCATACAGCAGATGAACTATGGAGCCACTTAAGCTTTGTTGAAGAGCCAAGTGTTCAGTTAACAGATATGCCAGAAGGTGTAGCTGTTCCTCAAGCAGAAGCGACAGAAGTGAAGTTTGACCGCTTTATGGAAGTACGTGACGATGTGCTAAAAGCGCTGGAAATTGCGCGTAATGAGAAAGTCATCGGACGTTCACTTGAAGCAAGTGTGACCCTTTATGCAACAGAGGAAGTGAAAAACCTTCTTGCATCCATTAAAGAAGATGTGAAGCAGCTCTTCATCATTTCTGAATTAACAGTAGAAGATGAGAAACATGCAGACGCATCAGCGCCTGAATACACATCAGGACGTATTGTTGTTCAAAAAGCAGAAGGCGAACTGTGCGAACGCTCCCGCATTATTTCAAAAGATGTTGGCGCAAATCCAAAATACCCAACATTGTCGCTCAAAAATGCTGAAATTGTGGAGAAATATTACCAGAATTAACAGCACAATATCACCAACTAGCGCCCCGCATATAGCGGGGCGTTTTTGATATAGAGAAAATGACAGCGTTTAGAACGAAAGGAAAAATCTTATGGCTTTAAAGTGAACAGGCGGGGCAACAATATGATTATCACGACAGGGCAGGAGTTGAAACAGCGACATGAATGGCGATCTAGAGACGATTTACATGGAACTCCTTCAAATGAGAGAAGAACTGCAATCGAAACTGTTTGAATATGCATCATTGCGTTCACCCGCTGAACATGTCACGTTCGATCAAGCAAAAACGACTACGCTTCTTTATCACATCAAAGAAGAACTGCAAGATGTTTCGCTCGCGATTGCAAAAATTGAACAAGGAACTTATGGCATATGTGAGGCGACTGGGCATACAATGCCCATTGAACAAATGAGTATTCTTCCGACTGCTCGTACGACTGACGACTTTTTATATCATAAGCAATACGAGAAAAAAGCATTCACCCCTTATCCTTATGAATCAAATGATTCTCATTTTGAAGCCTTCCACATGTAGGGAGGTTTTTGTCTGTCAACTAAAGTTTCTTTACTCCATCCTGTTTTCTTGATAAAATGCTTAAAGACCAAAGTATGAAGATGGAGGAACGTGTGTGTTCTATTACATAATCGCATTCGTGATAATTTGTTTAGATCAATTAACAAAATGGCTCATTGTCAAACATATGATGCTCGGTGATTCTATTCCTGTGATTGATGGCTTCTTTTACATCACATCCCACCGAAATTCAGGAGCCGCATGGGGGATTCTCCAAGGACAAATGTGGTTTTTCTATGTGATCACACTCGTTGTTATTGCAGGAATTGTTTATTATTTGCAAAAACATGGACAAAAGGACAAGCTACTTGGCGTAGCGCTTGCCTTAATGCTTGGCGGAGCGATTGGAAACTTTATTGACCGTATTTTCCGTCAAGAAGTGGTTGATTTTGCTCATTTCGTATTTGGGGATTATCATTATCCAATCTTTAATATCGCAGATTCCTCTCTATGTGTGGGGGTCATTCTGCTCTTTATTCAAATGCTTTTAGATGGAAAGAAAAATAAGGAGTCAACTACATGAATCAAGTAAACATTGCCGTTTCAGAAGAACAAACGAGTGAACGGCTTGATAAATTTTTAAGCACAACTGAACCAGAATGGTCAAGAACCCAAGTCCAGCAGTGGGTGAAAGATGGGCTCATCGAAGTAAATGGAAAACAAGTGAAGGCCAATTATAAAGTACAAGCTGGAGATCAAATCAAAGTAGAGATTCCAGATCCAGAAGCACTAGATGTAGAAGCGGAATCAATGGATCTTGATATTTATTATGAGGATGAAGATGTACTAGTGGTCAATAAACCAAGAGGAATGGTCGTTCATCCAGCACCAGGACATGTGACAGGTACTCTTGTCAATGGCCTCATGGCTCATTGCAATGATTTGTCAGGCATTAATGGTGTGATGAGACCAGGAATTGTCCACCGGATTGATAAAGATACGTCAGGGCTTTTAATGGTCGCAAAAAATGATATGGCGCATGAATCACTCGTCAATCAGCTGGTGGCGAAAACGGTCACTAGAAAATACACAGCCGTTGTTCATGGCATCATTCAGCATGATACTGGAACGATTGATGCACCAATTGGTCGAGACAAAAAAGATCGCCAAAGCATGACGGTCACAAAAGAAAATGCAAAGCAGGCAGTCACACATTTTGATGTGATGGAGCGCTTTAAAGACTTTACCGTTGTAGAATGCCGCCTTGAAACAGGAAGAACCCACCAAATTCGTGTTCATATGAAATACATTGGCTATCCGCTTGCCGGAGATCCAAAATATGGCCCGAGAAAAACTGTTGATTTCAATGGACAACTGCTGCATGCAGGCGTGTTAGGATTTGATCACCCTAGAACAGGAGAATATATGGAGTTTACAGCTCCAATTCCAGCTGATATGCGGGGCTTTATCGATTCATTAAGAAATAACGATTGACAGGCCGTTCTTTTTTTGAAATAATAAACGAAGAAATTGAGATTCTTTAAGACAGTCCAGAGAGGCTGAGAAGGATAACGGATCAATTTGTGCACGAGTATGCACAAATGAGCGCCCCTCTCTGCCCTTTGCAGAAGGGGCTTTTTATTTGTCAAAAAGAGGTGTAAAAGATGGAACAAAAAGCAGTCATTCTTGATGAACAAGCGATAAGACGAGCGCTTACCCGTATTGCACATGAAATGATTGAGCGCAACAAAGGGATGAAGGATGTCATCCTAGCCGGGATCAAGACAAGAGGTATTCATCTTGCAAAGCGCCTTGCAGAGCGCATCGAGCAAATTGAAGGAAACCCAGTGACTGTGGGTGAACTTGATATTACGCTATACCGTGATGACCTGACAAAAAAGACAGAGAACCAAGACCCGCTTGTTAAGGGTGCAGACATCCCAGCTGACATTAATGACAAAACACTCATTGTCGTTGATGATGTGCTGTTCACAGGTAGAACGGTGAGAGCAGCTATGGATGCGCTTGTGGATGTAGGAAGACCATCTTCCATTCAGCTAGCTGTTCTAGTCGACCGGGGACACCGGGAGCTGCCGATTCGGGCAGATTATATCGGGAAAAACATCCCGACATCAAAAGCAGAGACAGTCATGGTTCAGCTCAATGAAGTAGATCAAAACGACCTTGTCGCTATATATGAAAAATAACCTTTTTAAATGCATTCCAGAGAGTTTGCAAAGAGGGCAATAACAGGGACACCGAGCACACGACTAAAGTGACGTGTACGGTTTTTCTAGGCCTCTTTGCGCATACTCGCAAAGAGGCTTTTTTAATGAAAAAGGACACATCTAGGAGGAAAATCATGAGTCAGCAAAAAGCCAATTTAGGCATTCGAGATATCCCAAAACCGTTCACATGGCTGTCACTCAGCCTGCAGCACTTGTTTGCCATGTTTGGTGCAACCATTCTTGTACCAAAGATCATTGATATGAGCCCAGCCGTTGCGCTCATCTCAAGCGGGGTTGGAACCATTGTGTACTTAATCATCACAAGAGGGCAGATTCCGGCGTATCTTGGATCATCCTTTGCCTTTATCGCCCCTATCTTGAATGTAAAAGCCACCGGCGGTCCTGGAGCCGCAATGGTAGGTGCCTTTATGGCTGGTGTGGCATATGCACTCATCGCATTATTTATCAAATGGCTCGGCACAGGCTGGCTAATGAAGCTTCTGCCGCCTGTCGTTGTAGGACCCGTCATTATGGTCATCGGGCTCGGACTCGCTGGAACAGCTGTTAACATGGCGATGTACGTGGATCCGAATGCAAAGGAGCTTGTTTACAGCCTGAAGCACTTAATGGTTGCAGGCTTCACGCTCGCTGTCACCATTATTAGTATGATCTTCCTAAGAGGATTCCTTAGCTTGATTCCAGTCTTAATCGGCATTATCAGCGGCTACCTCTTTGCCTTAACACAAGGCATTGTGAACTTCCAGCCGGTCATTGCTGCAAAATGGTTTGCTGTACCAGACTTTGTTGTACCATTTGTCGACTATACACCTGCTGTGACTTTAAGCATTCTCACAGTGATGGTGCCGGTTGCCTTTGTGACCATGTCTGAGCACATCGGCCATCAAGTCGTGTTAAGCAAGGTGGTCGGGCAGGATTTTATTAAAAAACCAGGTCTTCACCGCTCCATTTTAGGAGACAGTGCAGCGACGATCTTTGCATCACTCATTGGCGGACCTCCAACAACGACTTATGGAGAAAACATTGGCGTCCTTGCCATCACAAGAGTGTTCAGTATCTTCGTCATCGGCGGAGCAGCGGTGTTTGCGATCTGCTTCGGCTTTGTTGGGAAAATTTCAGCATTAATCAGTACAGTACCGTCCGCGGTTATGGGAGGCGTTTCGTTCCTGCTCTTTGGAATCATAGCTTCAAGCGGACTGCGAATCCTGATTGATCATAAAGTGAATTTTGAAGAAAAGCGCAATCTCATTATCGCATCAGTCATCTTAGTCATTGGTATTGGCGGGGCATTCATTGAGGTGAAACAAATCAATCTGACGCTGTCAGGAATGGCACTCGCTGCTATTACTGGCGTCCTGCTAAACCTGATTCTGCCGCATCAAAAGGCAGAAGATGATGAGTCAAATGAATCGAATACCGAAAACCTTTTAAAAGAAGTCCAGTGAGGCTAACAAGGGTTCTAAACGGAGCAGAACGTGCGAAAGCACCCCTGCTTCTTTTGGAGAACCCTAAGCTGCCGAGGCTTAGGGTTTTTTTGAACCTGAAAGTGATGAAAAACTAGAGGGGGCAGAAAAAATGAATGATTTATCGACAATGAGTAGCTTGTCAAAGGAAGAAATTTTACAGCTGATTGAAGAAGCATGTGCATTGAAAAAAGGGAAACAGGAACATGGTTTAGCAGGTGAATTTGTAGCGAACCTCTTCTTTGAACCAAGTACAAGAACGCGTTTTAGCTTTGAGGTGGCAGAGAAAAAACTTGGAATGAATGTGCTGAACCTAGACGCAGCAAGTACCTCTGTTCAAAAGGGAGAGACCCTTTACGATACAGTGAAAACACTTGAATCCATCGGAGTCAAGGCATGTGTCATCAGAGACAGTACAGACGAATATTACAAAGAGCTGATTGGGAAGGTCGGGATTCCAATCATTAATGCGGGAGATGGCTGCGGTCAGCACCCTACCCAATCATTGCTGGATTTGATGACGATCTTCGAAGAGTTTGGCGGTTTTGAAGGCTTAACCATCTCGATTCATGGTGATATCAAACATAGCAGGGTGGCAAGGTCCAATGCTGAAGTCCTCGCAAGACTAGGAGCGACAGTGCTCTTTTCAGGACCAGCTTCCTTCCAAGATGAACAAAATCCTCATGGAACGTATGTCGAAGTGGACGAAGCCATGAAGCGGTCTGACGTGGTGATGCTGCTGAGAATTCAGCATGAAAGGCACTCAGAAAAGATGGGCAATGAGGGTTACTTATCGACTTATGGATTAACAGTAGACAGGGCAAGCAAAATGAAAGAAAGAGCGATTATTATGCATCCAGCACCAGTAAATAGAGGTGTTGAAATAGATGATTCATTAGTAGAGTCAAAACAGTCAAGGATTTTCAAACAAATGGAAAATGGTGTGTATATCCGAATGGCTGTGTTAAAAAGGGCTTTTCAAAATAGCAGACTACATCAAAAAGGGAGAGATTCTGTCTATGTCATATCTCATTAAAAACGGTTTTATCTTATCAAGCACAGGGGAAAGAGTGCAGCAGGATATTAGGGTAGAAGGAAAAGTGATTCAAGCAATGGGTCACTTAAAAAGAGAAGACGGAGAAGAAGTCATTGATGCAGCAGGGCTATTTGTATCACCAGGTTTGATTGATCTGCATGTGCATTTAAGAGAGCCAGGCGGCGAGAAAAAAGAAACCATTGAAACAGGTTCTAAGGCAGCAGCAAGAGGCGGGTATACGACCATTGCAGCAATGCCGAATACACGACCAGTTCCAGATACAAAAGAACAAATGGAATGGCTGATGAATCGAATCAAAGAGACCTCCTCTGTAAGAGTACTGCCATACGCTTCCATCACGACGAGACAAATTGGCGAAGAGATGACAGACTTTGCAGCGTTAAAAGAAGCGGGCGCATTTGCCTTTACGGATGACGGTGTTGGTATTCAAACCGCAGGCATGATGTACGAAGCAATGAAAAAAGCAGCAAGCCTTGATCAAGCCATAGTGGCGCACTGTGAAGATAACTCACTCATTTATGGAGGATGCGTTCATGAAGGAGACTTTTCAAAAGCAAATGGGTTAAACGGGATACCGTCAATTTGTGAATCGGTGCATATTGCAAGAGATGTCCTCTTAGCAGAAGCAGCGAATTGTCATTATCATGTATGTCATATCAGTACAAAGGAATCCGTCCGAGTGGTACGCGATGCAAAAAAAGCAGGCATTCGTGTGACGGCTGAGGTCTCTCCACATCACCTGCTCTTATGTGATACAGACATCCCAGGTCTTGACACAAACTATAAAATGAATCCGCCGCTCAGAGGAGCAGAAGATCGCGAGGCACTGATCGAGGGGCTTTTAGATGGCACGATTGATTTTATCGCCACAGACCATGCACCGCATACAGAAGAAGAAAAGAACGAAACGATGCAGAGGGCACCTTTTGGGATTGTTGGACTTGAAACAGCGTTCCCGCTTCTGTACACACGTTTTGTGAAAACAGGGGAATGGACATTAAAAGAACTTGTTGATTATATGACCATCAAACCAGCAGAAGCCTTTGCTCTTCCATACGGAAAGCTGGAAGAAGGTCAAATCGCTGATATCACACTGATTGATTTAAACAAAGAAATGGCAATTGACAAAAAAAGCTTCTTATCTAAAGGACAAAATACACCGTTTGACAAATTGACTGTATCAGGATGGCCGGTCATGACACTTGCATCTGGGAAAGTCGTTTATGAAGAGGGGAGACTAGTAAAATGAAGAGACGCTTAGTGCTAGAAAACGGAACAGTATTCGAAGGAACAGGCTTTGGCAGCTTAGAACCGTCAGTCGGAGAAGTCGTCTTTAACACAGGGATGACAGGCTATCAAGAGATTTTGTCTGACCCGTCGTACTGCGGACAAATTGTCACACTCACTTACCCGCTGATCGGCAACTACGGCATTAACCGTGATGATTTTGAATCGATCACACCGTTTGTGAAAGGGCTGATCGTGAAAGAGCTTTGTGAAAAGCCTTCAAACTGGCGCTCTTCATACTCACTTGATGAGTATTTAAAAATGAAAAATATTCCGGGTCTCAGCGGCATTGATACACGCAAGCTCACGCGCATGATTCGAAGTGCAGGTACATTAAGAGGAGCATTTGCAGGACCGGATGAACAAGTAGAAGACGTTGTAAGCCGCCTTCAAACGATGCAGCTGCCAACAGATCAAGTAAGCCAAGTATCTGTGAAAAATGCGTATCCAAGCCCAGGAAGAGGCAAAAGAATTGTGCTTGTCGATTTCGGCATGAAGCACGGCATTTTGCGCGAGCTCAATAAGCGAGATTGTGATGTCATTGTGGTGCCATACAATATCACGGCAGATGAAGTATTACAGTTAAAACCAGATGGCATCATGCTTTCAAACGGACCTGGAGACCCAGTCGATGTACCAGAAGCAGTTGAAATGATTCAGCAGCTGATTGGAAAGGTACCACTCTTTGGTATCTGCCTAGGACACCAGTTATTCGCGCTTGCGTGCGGCGCAAGTACAGAAAAAATGAAATTTGGGCATAGAGGATCCAACCATCCAGTCAAAGAACTAGCAACTGGCAAGGTAACCTTGACGTCTCAAAACCATGGCTACACGGTTAGCGCCATTAATGAAGACGTGCTTGAAGTCACACATATTGCGCTAAATGACAACACCATTGAAGGATTAAAACATAAAGAAGCACCAGCATTCACTGTCCAGTATCACCCAGAAGCATCACCGGGTCCAGAAGATGCGAACTACTTATTTGACGAGTTCATGGACATGATTCATACAACTGAGAAAGAAGGGGAAGAAGTATGCCAAAACGCGTAGATATCAAAAAGATTTTAGTGATCGGTTCAGGTCCAATCATCATCGGTCAGGCAGCGGAGTTTGACTATGCAGGCACACAGGCTTGCTTAGCGCTAAAAGAAGAGGGCTATGAAGTCGTTCTTGTGAACTCTAACCCTGCGACGATCATGACGGATACAGAAATGGCCGATAAGGTATACATCGAACCACTGACACCAGAATTTTTAACACGAATCATTCGAAAAGAACGTCCTGATGCGATTCTGCCAACACTTGGCGGACAAACTGGATTGAACCTTGCTGTTGAATTATCAGATCTTGGTGTACTCGCTGAATGCGGTGTTGAAGTACTAGGCACAAAGCTGTCAGCTATTCAAAAAGCAGAGGACAGAGATTTATTCCGTAATCTAATGAATGAATTAAATGAACCTGTACCAGAAAGTGAAATCATCCATAACCTTGAAGAAGCGATGGCATTCACAGATCAAATCGGTTTCCCGGTCATTGTTAGACCAGCCTATACACTAGGCGGAACAGGCGGCGGAATTTGTACAAATGAACAAGAATTAAAAGAAATCGTCGAGAATGGACTGAAGTTAAGTCCGGTGACACAATGTTTGCTTGAAAAAAGTATCGCAGGTTTTAAAGAAATTGAATATGAGGTTATGCGTGACAGCGGAGATCATGCCATTGTGGTTTGTAACATGGAAAACTTTGATCCTGTCGGCATCCACACAGGTGACAGTATCGTTGTGGCACCAAGTCAAACGCTAAGTGATCGTGAATATCAGCTGCTTCGTAATGTGTCACTCAAGCTGATTCGTGCACTTGGCATTGAAGGCGGATGTAACGTACAGCTGGCGATTGATCCAGACAGCTTCCAATACTATATTATCGAAGTAAACCCGCGCGTGAGCCGTTCTTCTGCTCTTGCGTCTAAAGCAACTGGATATCCAATTGCAAAACTTGCAGCGAAAATCGCAGTCGGCCTAACACTTGATGAAATGATGAACCCAGTCACAGGTAAAACATATGCAGCGTTCGAACCAGCACTCGACTATATCGTTTCAAAAATCCCGCGCTGGCCGTTTGATAAGTTTGAATCTGCCAACAGACGACTTGGAACACAAATGAAAGCAACGGGTGAAGTCATGGCGATTGGCCGCACATTAGAAGAGTCTCTTTTAAAGGCTGTTCGTTCACTTGAAGCGGATGTGCATCACATTGAATTAAAAGACGAAGCGGACATTACAAACGAAGTGCTTGAAAAGCGGATTATCAAAGCAGGAGATGAGCGTCTGTTTTATATCGCTGAGGCGCTAAGAAGAGGCTATACCGTCGAACAGATTCATGAATTCTCGAAAATTGATTATTTCTTCCTTCATAAGCTGGAAGGCATTATCGCATTTGAAAAGACACTAAAAGAAAACAAAGGCAATGTAGACGTTTTAAAAGAAGCGAAAGAAAAAGGTTTCTCAGATATTTATATTAGCCGCGAATGGAATATGAATGAGGCAGATGTCTATAACCTAAGAACAGAAGCAGGCATCGTTCCTGTGTATAAGATGGTGGACACATGTGCGGCAGAATTTGAATCAGAAACACCATATTTCTACAGCACATATGAAGATGAAAATGAATCCGAACGAACAGATAAGAAAAGTGTCATCGTGCTAGGCTCAGGTCCAATCAGAATCGGACAAGGGGTTGAATTCGATTATGCGACCGTTCATTCAGTGTGGGCAATCAAACAAGCAGGCTATGAAGCCATTATTATTAACAACAACCCTGAAACCGTCTCAACAGACTTTAGTATTTCAGATAAGCTCTACTTTGAACCACTCACTGTAGAAGATGTGATGCACATCATCGACCTTGAACAACCAGAAGGTGTCGTCGTTCAGTTTGGCGGACAAACAGCGATTAACTTAGCAGATGAATTATCAAATAGAGGGGTTAAGATACTTGGAACATCGCTTGAAGACCTTGACCGTGCGGAAAACCGTGACAAGTTTGAACAAACATTAGAAACTCTCGGCGTGCCGCAGCCAAAAGGTAAGACAGCAACGTCTGTGCCAGAGGCAGTAGCGATTGCGAATCAAATCGGTTACCCCGTGCTTGTCCGTCCTTCCTATGTATTAGGCGGCCGTGCAATGGAAATTGTGTATCAAGAAGCTGAGCTCCTTCACTACATGGAGAATGCGGTGAAAGTCAATCCGCAGCACCCAGTGCTCATTGACAAGTATTTGACAGGAAAAGAAATTGAAGTAGATGCTGTGTCTGACGGAGAAACGGTTGTCATACCAGGCATTATGGAACACATTGAAAGAGCCGGAGTTCACTCTGGAGACTCCATTGCGGTCTACCCGCCGCAAACTTTGTCTGAGGACATCAAAGCGAAAATCGCAGAATACACGATTAAACTCGCAAAAGGCCTTAACATCATTGGGCTTTTGAACATTCAATTTGTGCTATCAAAAGGTGAAGTGTATGTACTTGAAGTGAATCCGCGTTCAAGCCGGACTGTCCCATTCTTAAGTAAAATTACAGGCATTCCAATGGCGAACTTAGCTACAAAGGTTATTTTAGGAGAAAAACTGAAAAACTATGGCTACCAAGAAGGGCTTCATGTTGAGCAAGAAGGCGTATATGTGAAAGTTCCAGTCTTCTCTTTTGCAAAACTAAGAAGAGTAGATATTACACTAGGGCCTGAAATGAAATCAACAGGTGAAGTCATGGGGAAAGATGTCACAATCGAAAAAGCCCTCTACAAAGGATTGATTGCATCAGGCATTCAAATTCCAAAAGACGGAACGGTTCTCCTGACAGTGGCTGATAAAGATAAAGAAGAAGGACTTGAAATTGCAAGAAGATTCCATTCCATCGGCTATCATATTTTAGCAACAGAAGGAACAGCGAATTACTTAAAACAAGCCTCCATTCCATCAAGTGTTGTCGGCAAAATAGGAGAAGAAGGAAAGAATCTGCTGGATGTCATTCGAAATGGTGAAGCCCAATTTGTCATCAACACCTTAACAAAAGGAAAACAGCCGGCAAGAGACGGCTTTAGAATTAGACGTGAATCTGTTGAAAATGGTGTCGCTTGCTTAACGTCACTAGATACAGCGGAAGCGATTTTAAGAGTGCTAGAGAGCATGACATTTAGAGCAGATGAAATGCCAGAAGTGAAAACGAATGCTGAGGTGACAGTAACGATATGAAAAAAGCATACTTGACGGTCGTCTCAAACCGAGAGATCGCTGATCATATTTACGAAATGACATTAAAGGGTGATCTTGTTGAATCCTTTCAAACAGCTGGACAGTTTCTTCATATAAAGGTCAGTGAATCCATGACACCGCTGCTGAGAAGACCGATCAGTATTGCCAACATTCATGCCGAAAAGCAAGAAGCAACCATCATTTACCGCGCAGAGGGAGAGGGCACAAAGCTCCTTTCCCAAAAGCGGGCGGGAGAGGCAGTCGATGTGTTAGGTCCGCTTGGAAACGGCTATGACCCTTCAGTAGTTCAGGCCGGACAGACCGCATTATTAGTCGGTGGAGGAATCGGTGTGCCTCCGTTATATGAACTGTCTAAGCGGTTAACGGAAAAAGGCGTCATCGTAAAACATGTTCTCGGTTTTCAATCGAAAAAGGATGTATTTTATGAGGAGAAGTTTCAAGCACTCGGAGATACGTTTATCGCAACCGTTGATGGGACATATGGTTCGAAAGGTTTCGTGACAAATGTCATTGAAGAGAATGAGCTGGACTTTGATGTCTTGCTTTCCTGTGGACCGACACCTATGTTAAAAGCACTAAAAGACTCTTATCCCGATAAGCCTGTCTATATTTCAATGGAAGAACGAATGGGCTGCGGAATCGGTGCATGCTTTGCTTGTGTCTGTCATACCGATCAGCACGAGAAACCGTATGTTAAAGTTTGTCTGGATGGACCTGTTTTTAAAGCGGAGGAGGTGGCGCTATCATGCTAAACATCGAATTACCCGGCTTATCTTTAAAAAATCCAATCATTCCTGCATCAGGCTGTTTTGGATTTGGAAAAGAATTCGCATCATTATATGACCTTTCCTTGCTGGGCGGCATCATGATTAAAGCCACGACCCTTGAACCGAGATTTGGCAACCCGACACCGAGGGTAGCTGAGACAGGAGCCGGTATGCTGAATGCGATTGGTCTCCAAAATCCAGGTCTAAAAGGCGTGCTTGAACATGAATTACCTTGGCTTGAGCAGTTCGATACCCCTATTATTGCCAATGTTGCTGGATCACAAGTTGATGATTATGTTGAAGTAGCAAAGCAAATTAGTCAAGCAAGCAATGTTCACGCCCTTGAACTGAATATCTCGTGTCCGAATGTGAAAACAGGCGGAATTGCCTTTGGGACCGATCCAGAAATGGCAGCTACATTGACAAAAGCCGTTAAGGAAGTTTCCTCCGTTCCTGTTTATGTGAAACTGTCACCTAATGTAGCCAATATCGTTGAGATTGCTAAAGCGATTGAATCGGCTGGAGCGGATGGACTCACCATGATCAATACCTTGATTGGGATGCGTTTAGATTTAAAAACAGGCAAACCCATTCTTGCCAATAAAACAGGCGGATTATCAGGTCCTGCTGTAAAACCTGTTGCCATCCGAATGGTGCATGAGGTCAGTCAGGCCGTTTCTATTCCGATTATTGGGATGGGCGGGGTGCAAAGCGCTGAAGATGTACTTGAATTTTTACTAGCTGGCGCAAGTGCGGTAGCTGTTGGGACAGCCAATTTTGTGAACCCATTTATTTGCCCGGAAATCATTGATGAACTGCCGAATGTGTTAGCGGCTTATGGGTATTCATCTGTAGAGGAATGCATCGGAAGGAGCTGGAAACATGAAGCACTTGCCCATCATCGCGCTTGATTTTCCATCAGGACAGGAGGCGCACGCCTTTATAGATCGTTTTGAAGGCGCTCCATTATTCGTAAAGGTCGGCATGGAGCTGTTTTACCAAGAAGGTCCTGCCATTATTGACGCACTGAAAGAAAAAAATTGCCGTATTTTCCTTGATCTGAAGCTTCATGACATTCCAACAACTGTGCAAAAAGCGATGAACAGGCTTGCTGCACTTGGTGTTGATTTGGTGAATGTGCATGCAGCCGGCGGGAAGAGAATGATGCAGGCGGCCGTAGAGGGGCTTGAAAGCGGAACCCCTGCCGGGCAAAATCGCCCGGCTATTATTGCAGTGACCCAGCTGACAAGCACGTCAGAAGATATGATGAAAAAAGAATTACTAATTGACCGCCCATTGCAAGAGGCGGTGCTTCATTATGGACAATTGGCATATGAAAGTGGACTTGATGGTGTGGTGTGCTCTGTTCATGAATCAAAACAGCTTCATGAACAAATCTCTCCTTCCTTTCTCACTGTGACGCCAGGAATTCGCTTACCAAATGATCAAACGGATGACCAAAAGCGTGTGGCGACACCTGCCTTTGCCAAAGAACAGGGTGTTTCGCAGATTGTTGTGGGAAGATCGATCACAAAAGCCACAAACCCAGTGGAAGCTTATCAACAAATTTTGAAAGAGTGGGAGTGACTGCCGGATGAAAACGAAAATCGCGAAGCATTTATTACAAATCAAAGCTGTCTCTTTAAAACCAGACGAACCATTTACATGGGCGAGCGGTATCAAATCACCGATTTACTGTGACAATCGCCTCACCTTGTCTTATCCTGAGGTCAGAGGGGACATTGCGGAAGGTTTAAAAGACTTGATTCTCACTCATTTTGAAGGAGCGGAAGTTGTCGCAGGTACAGCTACAGCTGGCATTCCTCATGCGGCATTAGCAGCTGATCGTCTGAATGTACCGATGTGTTATGTAAGAAGTAAACCAAAAGCACACGGAAAAGGAAATCAAATTGAAGGAGCCGTATCACCTGGACAAAAGGTGGTTGTCGTAGAAGACCTCATCTCAACTGGAGGCAGCGTTCTTGAAGTTGTGGCTGCTCTAGAAGAAGAAGGCTGTGACGTACTCGGAGTTGTTGCGATCTTCACTTATGGACTGCCAAAAGCAGCTGCGGCTTTTCAAGAGAAAAACATTCCCTATGTCACGCTGACAGACTATGACACACTGACAGAAGTGGCACTTGAGCTAAAAGCAATTGAGCCTTCTGCTATGAATAAACTAAAACGTTGGAGACAGGATCCTTCGTCTGAATCTTGGATGGAAGAAACGGTCTAAAAAGCTTGTCTTGTTTTAAAAAAGCTGTGCTGCGCTGCACAGTTTTTTATTTGGTTAAAAATAGTAAAAAAGACTCAAATTTAAATAAAAACTAATCCTATCAATAAAGTCGGGTTGACTTTTGTTTGAATTGTGTTAATATTTAATACAAATTAAAACTCTTATCCAGAGAGGTGGAGGGACTGGCCCGATGAAGCCCGGCAACCTGCGATTTGCAAGGTGCTACTTCCTGCAAAATGATTCTATTTTGAAAGATAAGGAAATCGTGAGCTTCCTCATCTTTCTTTCGGACTGAAAGAAAGTTTTTTTATTTTAACGGTGAGGAGGAAGAGGAGATGGAACTGAAACAAAACCAGGATGAGGACTTAGTGAAGCATATGCAAGAGCTGATTGGGGATATGAAATTCGGTTCAATTACGTTGATCGTTCAGGACGGTCAAGTGATTCAAGTGGAAAAAAATGAAAAAATCAGATTAAAGTAGTGCGGAGAATAGCAATAGAAGCAGTACTCCGGAAGGGGAGAAACAATGTTAACTTATGAAAATTGGCAAGAGCCGTCCATTACATTTCAAGAGGACGATTTGTATAAAGGGGCCCTATCTGTGCTGAAATGGGCGTACGGCCACTATGGTGATCAGCTCGTTTATGCATGCAGTTTTGGCATTGAGGGCATTGTCCTGATCGATCTTATTGCGAAAGTAAAAAAAGATGCAAGAATTGTCTTTTTAGATACAGGTCTGCATTTCAAGGAAACATACGACACCATTGATGCAGTTAGGGAAAGATATCCCGGGTTAGACATCGTGCTGAAAACACCTGAGCTGACGGTGGAAGAGCAGAATGAGCAGCATGGTGATAAATTATGGGAAACGAATCCTCAAAGCTGCTGCCATATGAGAAAGGTCATTCCATTGCAAGAGGCACTATCTGGCTATCCGGCATGGCTGTCTGGTTTAAGAAGAGAGCAGTCGCCTAAACGAGCAGGTACGAACTTCTTAAATAAGGATGAAAAATTCCAATCAGTCAAAGTATGTCCGCTCATTCACTGGACGTGGAAGGACATATGGAGATATGCGTCTAGAGAGGATCTTACTTATAATCCGCTGCATGACCAAGGATATCCAAGCATCGGGTGTGCACCTTGTACACAGCCGGCATTTACTGCTGATGATTTGCGTTCTGGAAGATGGTCAGGGACAGCAAAGACTGAGTGCGGATTACATGAGTAAGGGAGCATAATGTATGGAAATCGCCGCAATTTTATTTAGCTTATTCTTTGCTTTAAATATTGGCGCAAGCGGAGCAGCCGCTTCGATGGGCATCGCATATGGTTCAGGTGCGATCAAAAAGCCAATATACGCGCTCAGCGTTTGTGCAGTTGGAATATTAGCAGGTTCAGTGATTGGCGGCGGCGAGGTCGTCAAAACGATCAGCTCCGGGATTATGCCTGAATCTGTCATCACACTTGAAATTGTGTGTATCATCATTGGCTCGGCCGCATTATCACTTTTCATAGCGAACCTCTTGGCCATTCCTTTATCCACAAGTGAGGTCACAGTAGGAGCTGTGGTCGGTGTGGCAGCCGCATATAAAGTGCTGTATGTGAAATCGATCTTAGTCATTGTCTCTTTTTGGGTGATTATTCCGATTGTTGCCTTTGTTTTTACCTTTGCTGTTGTCAAAATCATCAGATTGTTCCCTAAACGGACATTATCCAAAAAAGGTACATTGATCTTATCTGTTGTTTTGATTATCAGTGGGTTTTTAGAAGCGTTTTCAGCCGGCATGAACAATGTCGCCAATGCGGTCGGCCCGCTTGTCGCATCAGGTGTTTTATCAGTCGGGCAAGGAACCCTTTACGGCGGAATCTTTGTGGCCATTGGGGCGCTGCTTCTAGGAAGAAGGGTACTAGAAACAAACGGAAAGAAAATTACACGCTATCAAACGGGTGAAGGCATTCTATTATCGAGCACCGGTGCAGGACTTGTCATCGTCAGCTCTATATTCGGACTCCCTGTTCCCCTTACTCAAATTACCTCCTCGTCCATTATTGGGCTTGGTATGGCAAAGGGTGGACCGAACATTTTTCATAAACATGTTGTGAAAAAAATGCTGAAGGTATGGGTTGTGTCACCTTTCTTATCACTTAGTCTATCTTATTTGTTGGTAAGCCTTTTCTTAAAAGGAGACTATTACTCTATCTTTATCATGATGAGTGTACTGCTTGCTTCACTAGGTGCACTGAGTCTTATGAAGGCAGTTAAAAATGAGAGCAGCTCGATTCATGAACAGGGCGGCGGGATTTAAATATAAATCCGACTATTAACATCTAATAAATATGAACATTGAGAGGAAGATGAACAAATGAGTTTAACACCACATGGTGGCGTATTAATTAATCGAGTAAATGAAGAATTTGATCTAAGCACAGCTGCGAAAGAAATTGAGCTGGATGCCATCTCTTTTGCAGACCTTGAACTCATCGCAATTGGCGGGTATAGTCCAATTGAAGGGTTTTTAACGAAAGCTGATTATGAAGCAGTTGTCAGCAGTATGCGACTAGCAAGTGGTGTCGTTTGGTCTCTTCCGATTACTTTGCCTGTCACAAAGGAAAAAGCAGCGGAGATCAATCGAGGTGACATTGTTCGTCTATCGTATAATGGAACAGTATACGGGGTCATTGAGGTAGAAGATCAATACACACCTGATAAGGAAAAAGAAGCAGTGAATGTGTATAAAACAGATGACCGCAATCACCCAGGCGTGAAAAAATTATTTGAACGCGGTGATACGTATATTGGTGGTAAAATTACACTGACGAAACGCAGTGAAAAACCTTTCCCGCAATTTACGTATGAGCCAGAAGAAACAAGAAAACATTTTAAAGAAAACGGCTGGAAAACCATTGTTGGTTTCCAAACGAGAAACCCAGTCCATCGTGCGCATGAATACATTCAAAAGACAGCACTGGAAACAGTGGATGGTCTATTTCTAAATCCACTTGTTGGTGAAACAAAATCTGATGATATTCCAGCAGATGTAAGAATGAAAAGCTATCAAGTGTTACTGAACGGTTATTACCCGAAAGACCGCGTCTTTTTAGGTGTTTTTCCTGCTGCCATGCGTTATGCTGGACCAAAGGAAGCGATTTTTCATGCGCTTGTGCGTAAAAATTATGGCTGTACACATTTTATTGTCGGCAGAGATCATGCAGGTGTTGGTGATTATTACGGCACATACGAAGCGCAGGAGCTATTTGAACAATTTACAAGCGAAGAAATTGGGATCACACCATTAAAATTTGAGCACAGCTTTTACTGCAATACATGTGAAGCCATGGCAACACCAAAAACATGCCCACATGATAAAAGCGAACATGTCATTCTTTCAGGTACAAAGGTTAGAACGATGCTGAGAAATGGTGAATTACCACCGAGCACGTTCAGCCGAAAAGAAGTCATTGAAACATTAATCGAAGGATTAAAAACGACGGTATCTTAAAGGAGGGTATGACATGAGCAACGAACATATCGTGTGGCATGATTCATCTATTACTAAAAAAGAATATCAACAGAAAAACAACCATACAAGCGGGATCATTTGGCTGACAGGACTAAGCGGTTCAGGTAAATCGACGATCGCCAACGCAGCGGCTCGAGAGCTGTTTGAACAGGGGTACCAAGTGACAGTTCTTGACGGCGATAACGTACGCCATGGACTCAATAAAGACTTAGGCTTTTCAGATGACGACAGAAAAGAGAACATTCGGCGCATCGGTGAAGTAGCGAAATTATTTGTTGAGCAAGGAACGATTGTTATTACTGCTTTTATTTCACCATTTCAAGAAGACCGCCAAATCGTAAGACAGTTAGTCGAAGACGGAGAATTTCACGAAGTGTTTGTGAAATGTGATCTGAACGTGTGTGAAGAGCGTGATCCAAAGGGATTATATAAAAAAGCACGAAATGGCGAAATTCCATTTTTCACGGGAATCGATTCACCATACGAAGAGCCAGCTGCGCCTGAGCTCGTCCTAGATACAGGTGAATTATCACGCGAGGAGTCAAAACAGCGCCTTGTTGATTATGTAAAGGATAAAACGAAATAATCGCCTGATGGCAGGGGGAGAAAGCAAGATGGGGAAAGTATACATTGTTGGTGCCGGACCGGGTGACCCAGACTTAATTACGCTAAAGGCCCATAAGGCAATACAGCAGGCAGATGTCATTTTATATGATCGTCTTGTCAATCAAGAGATTCTTGCCCATGCCAAACCGGAGGCGGAGTTGATCTATTGCGGCAAACTGCCGAATCATCATACGATGAGACAGGAAGCGATTAATGAAGCGCTTGTTGCTTATGCGAAGGAAGGGAACATAGTCGTTCGTCTAAAAGGCGGAGATCCCTTTGTATTTGGCCGTGGCGGTGAAGAAATCGAATGCTTAGCTGAGCATGGTATTCCATATGAAGTTGTCCCGGGGATTACTTCTGGCATTGCAGCCGCTGCTTATGCAGGCATTCCAGTCACGCACCGAGAATTCAGCTCGAATGTTGCGTTTGTGACAGGGCATTATCAAAAGGATGAACATTTTGAAGAAAAGTGGGAAGCGCTGGCGACGGGGATTGATACCCTTGTCATTTACATGGGCGTCAAAAACGTGGAAAGAGTTCAGCGGCTGCTTTTGAAAAATGGGCGGAATCCTGAAACCCCAGCTGCGTTTATTCACTGGGGAACGACCACGAGGCAAAAGACGACTTGCTGCACGGTGGCGACACTATCTGAAACGGTTAAAAAAGAAGGGATCGAGCACCCAAGTTTAATCGTGGTAGGAGATGTCGTTCACTTTCATCAAAAGTTGAACTGGTTTGAACCAGCACTGATTGAGAAATGAGAACAAAGGTGAAAAGACACGTGTAGACATCGTGTCTTTTCGTCTGAATAAAACTAAGGTCGCAAGGAGGAGTCAAATGAAACAAGCTGTCCTTTATGTTGGGCATGGAAGTAGGGTAAAAGAAGCACAGGATAAAGCCATTTCTTTTATGAAAAGCTGTATGCCGTTAGTGGAAGCAGATATCCAAGAAATTTGTTTTTTAGAGTTGACGGACCCTTCAATCGAAGAAGGGTTTGAGACTTGTGTACAAAAAGGAGCAACCCACATTGCGATCGTCCCGCTCCTCCTGTTAACTGCCATGCATGCCAAATCAGATATTCCAGATGAAATTGTGAAAGTACAAAAACGTTTCCCACAAGTGAAGGTGACATATGGAAGACCTATAGGCGTGAACCAAGAAGTCACGAAAGCGGTTATCGCAAGGATTGAAGAAGCAGGATACAAGGGAGAGCACGCAAAAATTCTCTTAATTGGCCGCGGAAGCTCTGATCCAGATGTAAAGCGGGATGTGTTTGGCATTGCAGATGATGTCCGTAGCATGTTGCCTTGTGCAGAGGTTTTTCCGTGTTTTATTACAGCGTGTGAACCGAATTATCGTGACGTCTTAGCACAGTTAACAGTAGATGACGATACGCCTGTCTATCTCGTGCCTTATCTTTTATTTACCGGCATTTTAATGAAAGAGATTGAGAGTGAAGCGAATCAGGCGAGAGAGCGGCTGCGAGATGTCCGTGTCTGCCGATATATTGGGTTTCATCCCCATGTAAAAGCAGCTTATATTGAACGTGTGCAGGAAACCATCTTAAACAAAGAGGATGCGTTTCGTTTTCAAGGAAAAAGCCATGCTTCCAGTTCATCTTGATCTAACCAATAAACACGTGCTAATTGCCGGCGGTGGAAGGATTGCGGCTAGAAGGACGAGTGCGCTATGCATGGAGCCATGCAGCATAACCATTGTGAGCCCTGACATTTGTGATGAAATGGAGGATCTCATTGAGACATATGAGCTGACTTGGAAGAAAAAGAAAGTTGAGGCGGAAGATGTAAAGGATGCATTTTTAATTGTCGCTGCTACAGACGATCCTTCAGTAAACGAGTGGATGACGCAATCAGCGCTTCCTCATCAGCTCGTCAACTGTGTGAGCCAGTCAGAGCTTGGCAATGTGATTGTGCCAAAAGTTGTGAGGGCAGGAAAAGTGACAATCTCTGTATCTACGAGTGGTGCAAGCCCAGCCCGCACTAAACAGCTGGCTGAGGCCATTGAGACCTTGCTTGAACAAGAGGATGTAGATGCACTCGATGAGCTCTATATAGAAAGAAAAAAACGACAAAGAAAAAGCCGATAAAATCTCATCCAAAGATTTAATCGGCTCTTTTTTATTTTCTCAGCTTTAGGACAACATCCTCGTCAGGCGTCACAAATAATGTTTGCTGCTGATCATACGTGACAAAGCCCGGTTTTGCTCCGTTTGGTTTTTTCACATGCCGGATTTTCGTATAATCGACAGGGACGGAGCTTGATTCTTTTGCCTTCGAGAAGTAGGCAGCAATTTGTGCCGCTTCAAGTAAGGTTTGTTCATCAGGCGCTTTGTGACGAATGACGACATGTGATCCAGGAATATCCTTTGTGTGTAGCCAAATGTCATCACGAGCTGCCGCCTTTGTGGTCAAATATTCGTTTTGCTTGTTGTTTTTTCCAATGAGAATCGGAACACCTTGAGAGGATTCATATGCTTCAAGCTGAATGGCCGATGGTTTTTTCTTTTTGGCATTGCGTTTTTGTTTGGGACGCAAATATTTTCCTTCCACCAGTTCTTCTCTTATTTCCTCTAAATCTTTTGGTGAGGCAGAGGACAGCTGCTGGATCAGCTCGTCAAAATAAACAATTTCTTCATGCGTTCGCTTGATTTGTTCATTTACGGCCTCTACTGCATTTTTTGCCTTTTGGTATTTTGTAAAATACGCTTGCGCATTTTCAGAAGGGGTTTTGTTTGTTTTGAGCGGGATCGTGATCTCTCCGCCATCTTCATCATAATAATTGATAACTGTCGCTTCTTTATCCCCTTTTTTAATCGCATATATATTGGCAGTAAGCAATTCACCATAAAGCTGGTACTTGTGCGCATTTTGAGATTCTTCAAGTGTTCTTGTTAGTTTTTTCAGCTTGTTTTCATTTTTCTTTTTTTCATTCGCAACAAAACGTTCAAGATCAGCCGCCTGCTGTTTGACTCTGTCTCTTTCAGCTTTTCCGAAATAAAAGCGGTCAAGTAGCTCACTAAGAGAATCAAACGTCTTCATGTCACCATCGACGTGCTGAAGTTCTAATAAATAAAAATACTCTTTCCCATCTTTTCTCGTGAGCTGAGGGGTAAAAGAATGCGCCTGAATGAGCTGGAACATCTCGAGCAATGTACTTGGAATCGTTTCCTGATTGGCAAGACCGGCCCTGTGGACAGCTTCCTTAGCAAACAGCGGAGAAACCCCGGAGAATGTATCGACAATTTGATTGGCGATTTTCCCTTCTTGAAAACGTAAATGCTTTAAAATATCTTCCTTTGTCACGTCAAAAGGATTCAGCTTTTGCTGTGCCGGCGGCAGAAGATATTGATGTCCGGGCAGCACCGTTCGATAGCTGTTCACAGATGGAGAAAGATGTTTCAGTCCGTCAATGATCTGCTCCGTTTCGTCCTCCACGAGAATTAAGTTGCTGTGCCTGCCCATAATTTCAATATACAGCTTACGGGTTTGTTCATCGCCAATTTCATTTCGGCTTCGCACGTGCAGCACGATCACCCGATCTAACCCAATTTGTTCAAAACGTTCAATGAACCCACCCTCAAGATGTTTTCTGAGAAGCATACAAAACATTGGCGGTTCGCTCGGATTATCATCATGGTGCTCAGTGAGCTGTACTCTTGCATAGCTCGGGTGAGCGGATAAAAGCAGCTTATGATTCTTCCCCTTTGACCGGATATGAAAAATCAGCTCATGCTTGTATGGCTGATGTATTTTCGAAATTCTTCCGCCAGTTAATGTTTCTTGCAATTCATTAGTCATACCGTATGTAAAAATGCCGTCAAATGACATGTTGGATACACCCTCTTCTTTCACACAAATCTACTGAAAGAACCTTACGTTTTCTCGTTCTTTAGGCAGTCTTATTATTATAGCATGATTTAGGACGAGTCTGAATAAACTGGCTTATAGAACACTGCATAAGAGAGAGAACAAAAGAGGAGTGGACGAGGTCAAATGAATTGGCATGAACTGAACCAAACCGATTTATTAAAAACAATGAATACATCGATAGGTGACGGACTGTCAGAAAAAGATGTGCAAAAGCGGCTTGAAAAGCATGGGCCAAATGAATTGCAGGAAGGGAAAAAGGCGTCGGCATTCGTTATTTTTTTAGCGCAATTTAAAGACTTTATGGTGTTAATCCTGCTTGCGGCAACGATTATTTCTGCCTTTTTAGGTGAATACATTGATGCTGTGGCGATTGTGGCGATTGTGCTGATAAATGGTGTGCTTGGCTTTTATCAGGAACGCCGTGCGGAAAAGTCCCTCCAAGCACTAAAGGAATTATCAACGCCGCATGTCTATGCAAGGAGAAACAATGAATGGGTCAAGATCCCGTCGAAGCACCTCGTGCCGGGAGATATTGTGAAGTTTTCAAGTGGGGATCGAATTGGGGCAGATATCAGATTACTAGAAACAAAGAGTTTGGAAATCGAAGAATCTGCCCTCACTGGAGAGTCCATCCCAGCGGTCAAACATGCGAGTCCGCTCTCGCGAGATCATGTCTCACTTGGAGATTTGACGAACATGGCCTTTATGGGGACGCTTGTCACAAGAGGAAGCGGTGTAGGGGTTGTCATTGGTACAGGGATGAATACGGCGATGGGACAAATTGCCGGTATGCTGGATTCAGCAGGTAATATGGAAACACCGCTGCAAAGACGCCTTGAGCAGCTGGGAAAAATTTTAATTGTGGCTGCATTATTTTTAACTGTGCTTGTGGTTGTTCTTGGTGTGGTGCAAGGTCATGATTTGTATCATATGTTCTTAGCGGGTGTATCTCTCGCTGTTGCTGCGATTCCAGAAGGGCTGCCGGCGATCGTCACTGTCGCACTTTCCCTAGGTGTGCAGCGGATGATTAAACAAAAATCCATTGTCAGAAAGCTGCCGGCTGTGGAAACACTTGGCTGCGCCTCGATTATTTGCTCAGATAAAACAGGCACAATGACACAAAATAAAATGACAGTGACACATGTATGGGCAGAGGGGAAAACGTGGAATATTTCTGGCACTGGGTACGAGCCGTCAGGTGATTTTACCTTAAATGGAGAACTTGTCCATGTAGACAAACATCCAAGCCTGCAAAAGGTGCTATTATACGGAGCACTTTGTAATACATCGACCATTGTTGAAAAAGACGGTGAGATGAGACTTGATGGCGATCCGACAGAAGGAGCACTTCTAACCGCTGCGCGTAAAGCGGGTTTTACAGAGCAATTCATCGAAGCGGGATTTCGTGTGGTGGAGGAATTCCCTTTTGACTCTGAAAGAAAAATGATGTCAGTCGTCGTGGAAACGAATCAGAAGGAGCGGTATGTCATTGCCAAAGGGGCGCCAGATGTGCTGATGAACCGTTCAAGTCATATGATGCACGGCGGACGCACCGCATCATTTTCAAAGGCCCACCGGCAAGAAACAGAAGCTGCCATTCAAGGTTTAGCAAGACAAGCGCTTAGAACCATTGCGATTGCATATAAAAAAGTAAGCCTGACAGAAAAAATCACATCTGTTCAGCAGGCAGAAACTGGCCTCACATTTATCGGTCTAGAGGGCATGATTGATCCACCTCGTCCTGAAGTGAGACGAGCGATTAAAGAATGCCGGGATGCTGGCATTAAAACAGTGATGATTACAGGCGATCACGTAGAAACGGCTAAAGCGATCGCTAAAGATTTAAGTCTCTTACCGAAGCAAGGAAAGGTGCTTGATGGAAAAGCTCTGGATCAGCTAAGCGACAAAGAGCTGGAGCAAACAGCAGAAGATGTGTACGTCTTTGCCCGTGTATCACCTGAGCATAAACTGAGAATTGTGAAGGCCTATCAAAAAAATGGCCATATTGTCGCGATGACAGGTGATGGGGTGAATGATGCGCCAGCGATTAAACAGGCGGATATCGGTATATCCATGGGGATTACCGGAACAGACGTTGCCAAAGAAGCTTCTTCTCTTATTTTGCTTGATGACAACTTTGCGACCATTAAATCCGCTATTAAAGAGGGCCGGAATATTTATGAAAACATTCGCAAATTTGTCCGCTATTTGCTGGCATCGAATGTGGGAGAGATTTTGGTCATGCTGTTTGCGATGCTTCTTGCGCTTCCATTGCCTCTCGTTCCAATTCAAATTTTGTGGGTAAACCTTGTCACAGACGGCTTGCCGGCTATGGCACTTGGATTGGATAAACCAGAAGGCGATGTCATGAAGAGAAAGCCGCGCAACATGAAAGAGGGGATTTTTGCAAGAGGGCTTGGCTGGAAGGTCATATCAAGAGGGTTTCTGATCGGGATTGCCACTTTGTTAGCCTTTATGTTTGTGTATCACCGTGATCCGAACAATCTTCAATATGCGCAGACGGTTGCATTCAGCACACTCGTTTTGGCGCAGCTCATTCATGTGTTTGACTGCCGCAGTGAACGGTCTATTTTTGAACGCAATCCATTCGGGAATATGTACTTGATCGGCGCCGTTGTGTCTTCCCTTCTGCTGATGCTTGTGGTCATTTATTATCCGCCGCTTCAGCCGATTTTCAAAACGGTGGCAGTCGCACCAGTTGATTGGCTTCTGATCATCGGTATGTCTGCATTGCCAACTTTTTTACTGGCGGGGTCACTTTTGACAAGAAAAAAATAATTGGTTATGGTATAATTTTGAGGTAATAGTGTCTGCTATTACCTTTTTCATTTTATTAATATGAAAGAATTGGGTGTTTTCACATGATACGCAGTATGACGGGATTCGGCCAAGCGAGTAAAACGGATGGTGAACTGACAGTGTCAGTTGAGCTAAAATCGGTCAATCACCGTTTTAAAGAGGTTCATGCCCGTTTGCCGAGGCCGCTTTTATATTTCGAAGATACATTAAAAAAAATCATTCTTCGTCACGTGCAGCGCGGTCGAATTGAGCTGTTTGTTACGATTGAAGGCGGTAAACTTGCAAGCCGGTCTTTACAAATTGACTGGCCGCTGCTTGATGAATATATGAAAGCCGCAAAAGACCTTGAGGACCGCTATCATATTTCAGGTATTCAGCATGCACATGACTTACTGAAGCTGGAACAGGCTGTTCAGGTGGAAGAGTCAGTCAGCCGTAATGAGCAGCTGGAGCATTTGCTGATAGACACTTGTGAAGAAGCTGTCAAGGAGCTTTGCTTTATGAGAGAGCAGGAGGGAACATCACTTCAAAAAGACTGTGAACTCAGGCTGTCTGAACTCGAGGCATTTACAGAAGAAATCAAAGTGTTTGCACCAGAGGTTGTGAGTCAGTACAAAGAACGATTGAATCAAAGATTGCAAGAATGGATCGGAGAGGCGCTTGAAGAGAGCAGGCTGATCACAGAGGCGGCCATCTTTGCGGATCGCTGTGACATTACAGAAGAGATTACCAGGCTGAAAAGTCATTTTCAGCAGTTCCAGCAAATTTTGACGCAAGGTGGCGCTGCCGGACGAAAGCTTGACTTTCTTGTACAGGAGCTCAACCGTGAAGTGAACACGATTGGATCAAAAGCAAACCATCACCATTTAACAAAGCTCGTGGTTGAAATGAAAAGCGCTATTGAAAAAATAAAAGAACAAGTGCAAAATATAGAATAGTCATTGTGTATGCTGTTTACAGTGCGTCTCTTTCGGCGAGACTAGAGACGTTTATATTACAGGGGGACGAAAGAAGATGACCATAAAGTTGATCAATATCGGATTTGGAAACATCATTTCAGCGAATCGGATGATTTCGATCGTCAGTCCGGAATCAGCACCGATTAAACGAATGATACAAGACGCAAGAGATCGAGGCATGCTCATTGATGCGACATACGGAAGAAGAACCCGTGCTGTTGTCATTATGGACAGTGACCATGTCATCTTATCTGCCGTTCAGCCTGAGACTGTCGCGCAAAGACTTTCTGTAAAAGAAGAAATCATAGATGAAGGGCAGGGGTAATACGCCATTATGAAAGAAAGAGGACTTTTAATCGTTCTCTCTGGACCTTCGGGAGTTGGAAAAGGAACGGTCAGACAAGCCATTTTCTCCCAGGAAGATACGAAATTTGAATACTCTATTTCTGTGACAACCCGCAAACCGCGTGAAGGTGAGAGAAATGGTGTTGATTATTTCTTTAAAACCAGGGAAGAATTTGAACATATGATTGAAAACAAAAAGCTGTTAGAATGGGCAGAGTATGTTGGGAATTACTACGGCACGCCTGTTGACTATGTAGAACAAACATTGAGCGAAGGAAAAGATGTTTTCCTTGAAATCGAAGTGCAGGGTGCACTTCAAGTAAGAGAAGCATTCCCGGAAGGTCTCTTTATTTTCCTTGCACCGCCAAGTCTTTCAGAACTTCAAAACCGCATTATTACACGCGGGACAGAATCTGAGGATCTCATCCGTAACCGAATGGCTGCTGCAAAAGAAGAAATTGAAATGATGGATGCTTATGACTATGTCGTTGAAAACGACGATGTCGAGCTTGCATGTGAAAGAATTAAAGCGATCGTCCTTGCAGAGCACCTGCGAAGAGACAGAGTCGCACCAAGATATAAAAAAATGCTGGGGGTAGAATAAACCATGTTAGATCCTTCAATTGACTCATTGATGAACAAACTTGACTCAAAATATACACTTGTCACAGTGTCTGCACGCCGTGCACGTGAAATGCAAATCCATCAAGATCAACAAATCGAAAACACAAAATCCTATAAATTTGTAGGGAAAGCTCTTGAAGAAATCGATGCTGGTCTTTTGACATTTGAAAAAGAAGAGCAAGAATAACATCGCTTCTGCTATGCAGATACGATACGTTCAAAAAAGTCAAAACTATGATTGGTTTTGACTTTTTTGAATTGTAGACGAATTTGTGAAAAAGGCCGTTAAGGGGGACAAACAAATGTTACAGTCGAAAAATATTTTACTCGGCGTCAGCGGAGGAATCGCCGTATATAAAGCAGCTGCACTCACTAGTAAACTCGTACAGGCAGGCGCAAACGTAAGAGTGATTATGACAGAATCTGCCCGTGAGTTTGTGTCTCCGCTCACCTTCCAAGCCCTATCTCGGCATGAGGTGTATGTGGATACATTTAAAGAAAATAATCCAAAAGTCATTGCGCATATTGATGTAGCTGACTGGGCCGATCTCATTCTTGTTGCCCCTGCAACAGCACATACCATTGGTAAAATGGCCGCAGGACTTGCTGATGATATGCTCACAACCACCTTGCTTGCTTCAACAGCTCCTGTATGGGTTGCACCGGCTATGAATGTGCACATGTATGACCATCCAGCTGTCAAACGGAACATCCGCACTTTATATGAAGACGGCTACCGGTTTATAGAGCCAAGTGAAGGCTATTTAGCATGTGGCTACATTGGAAAAGGACGCTTAGAGGAGCCTGAAAAAATTGTTGAACACATCCGTGCGTTTTTTGATGAGCCAGCCAGTTTGCCGCTTTCAGGTAAAAAAGTCGTGGTCACAGCTGGCCCTACACGAGAAGTGATCGACCCTGTTCGTTTCCTTTCAAATCGATCTTCTGGGAAAATGGGCTATGCCATTGCAGAAGCTGCCGAGCAAATGGGGGCTGATGTCACGCTCATTTCAGGACCTGTTTCGTTAACTGCGCCTGAGCATGTGAATGTGGTGCGAGTGGAATCGGCTGAGGAGATGTATCAAGCAGCGTTAGATGTATACGAGACAGCAGATATAGTGATTAAATCAGCAGCCGTTGCCGATTATACGCCTGTCACGACGTATTCTCATAAAATGAAAAAACAAGACGGTGAACTAGCGGTTGAATTTAAGCGGACGAAAGATATTTTAAAAGAGCTTGGGAAAAGAAAAGAACATCAGGTGCTAGTCGGCTTTGCAGCTGAGACGCAGGATGTAGAATATTATGCGAAAAAGAAAATCGAATCCAAGCATTTAGATATGATTGTCGCGAACAATGTTGCAGCAGAGGGCGCAGGCTTTGGCACAGATACGAATGTCGCAGCATTGATCAAAGCAGACGGAACAAAAAAAGAGCTGCCAATGATGAGTAAAAAAGACCTTGCCTTTGAAATCTTACAGGAGGCAAAACAGCTGCTGCCAAAAGAGCGTGATCGAGCATGATTGCTGAAGTGATCGTCGATGTCACAACGAAAGCCATTGACAGGCCATTTGACTATCGTGTGCCAGACCGCTTTAAAGGCCTTGTCAAGGCTGGTATGAGGGTAGTGGTTCCTTTTGGCCCAAGGAAGATTCAAGGGTTTGTGACAAAAATCAAAGAAGAAACAGACGTACAGTCAGGAAACATCAAGGACATTGTCGATTTATTTGATTTATCTCCTGTTCTGACAGATGAGCTATTGGAGCTTTCCCACTGGCTGACGGAAAAAACATTGTCCTATCATATTACGGCGCTTCAATCGATGCTCCCAGCAGCGATGAAAGCCAAATATGAAAAAGAAATTCAGGTGTTATCAGCTGAGGAACTTCCGCAGTCATTGAAAGAGCTTTTCGGTCAGCAAGAGAGCATCCTTTACGCTGACATTCCGCCTGAACAGCTGAAGCCTATTCAAAAGCATGTCCAAAAAGGCCATCTAGAAGTCAGATATCACGTCTCACAAAAATCCGGAAAGAAAAAGGTGCGGACACTTCAGATAGCAGTTACGAAAGAAAAACTTGAAGAAAAACAGAAGCAGTTAAAGAAAAATGCGGTGAAACAGAAGGCGCTGCTTACCTTTTTATTTCAAGCGAATGAAACGACGTTTTTAGCAAAAGATTTGCAGCAACAAACAGGTGCTAGTTCTCAAACGATAAAAGCCTTGATTCAAGAAGGTCTGTTAACAGAAAGCTATGAAGAGATTTATCGAGATCCTTATCGGGATAGGGAGTTTACACCGTCTACTCCTCTTGATCTCACAGCAGAGCAAGCAGAAGCGGCAAAACCCATTCATCAAGCAGTGAGCGATGACAAACATGAAACGTTTTTACTGCACGGAGTCACAGGAAGCGGTAAAACCGAAATTTATTTACAGACGATTGATCATGTCCTCCAAAAGGGAAAAGAAGCGATCGTCCTAGTTCCTGAAATTTCATTAACGCCTCAAATGGTCCAGCGTTTTAAAGAGCGCTTCGGGTCCAATGTGGCTGTTCTTCATAGCGGCTTATCGACTGGGGAAAAATACGATGAATGGCGGAAAATCCACCGCAAGGAAGTCAAGCTTGTCGTTGGCGCAAGATCGGCTGTTTTCGCCCCGTTTGAAAATCTAGGAATGATCATTATAGATGAAGAACACGAATCGTCATATAAACAAGAAGAAATGCCTCGGTATCATGCGAAAGATGTGGCCATTGAACGAGCAGGGCGGCACCAATGTCCGGTTGTATTGGGCAGTGCAACGCCTTCACTTGAGTCATATGCGCGTGCGAAAAAGGGTGTGTATACACTGCTGACGCTCAAACGGCGCGTCAATCAGCAGCAGCTGCCGCACGTTTCGTTAATTGATATGAGAGAAGAATTAAGAAACGGCAACCGCTCCATGTTCTCAGAAGAATTAATGCTCAGGTTAAAAGAAGTACTTGAAAGGAAAGAGCAGGCGGTTTTATTTCTCAATAAAAGAGGCTATTCATCCTTTGTGATGTGCCGTGATTGCGGATATGTGGAACAATGTCCACATTGTGAGATTTCTCTTACTTATCACCGCTTTCAAAAACGGCTGAAGTGCCATTACTGCGGTCACGAAGCTCCTGTACCTGCAGAATGCCCAGAATGTCATAGTGAGCATATTCGCTATTTTGGTACAGGCACGCAGCGTGTGGAAGAAGAGCTGACGAAGGTATTGCCAGAAGCAAGGGTCATCCGAATGGATGTAGATACAACCTCTCGGAAAGGCGCGCACGAAAAGCTTCTCACGTCCTTTGGTAATAAAGAAGCGGACATTCTGCTTGGGACGCAAATGATTGCAAAAGGATTAGACTTCCCAGATGTTACACTTGTCGGTGTCCTTAGTGCGGATACGTCTCTTCACATCCCTGATTTTCGTTCAAGTGAAAAAACGTTTCAGCTTCTCACGCAAGTAAGCGGACGGGCGGGACGTCATGAAAAAGCGGGGTCAGTCATTATTCAATCATATACACCTTCGCATTATAGTATTGAATTAACCAAACAGCATGATTATGAAGCCTTTTATGAGCAGGAGATGCTGCACCGTCGTCATCAGTCCTATCCGCCATTTTATTTTTTGGCGATGGTGACTGTATCACATGAAGAAGTGACAAAGGCAGCGCATGTCACAGACAAAATTGTTCAGTTCCTGAAAATGAATTGTGCACCGAATACAAGAATTCTCGGTCCTGCTGCTTCTCCGATCGCTAAGATCAAAGATAGATATCGATATCAATGCGTGATAAAATACAAAAGGGAAAATGAACTGGCAAGTTTATTACGAAAAATACAAGATCATTATCAAAAAGAAATGGAACAAAAACAGTTGATGATATCAATCGATATGAATCCATATATGATGATGTAAAACGGAGGTCTTTTCGTGGCAATCAAACCGATAGTCTTACATCCTGCAGACGTGCTTGAACAACAAACAGAGCTTGTTGATACATTCGATAAAAAACTGAAAAAACTGCTGGATGATATGTATGATACAATGCTTGAACTAGATGGAGTCGGCCTAGCCGCACCACAAATCGGCATCTCAAAAAGAATCGCCGTGGTCGATATCGGAGAAGATTCTGGGAGGATTGACTTGGTAAATCCTGAGATTCTTGATGTGGAAGGGAGCCAGACAGACATTGAAGGCTGCCTGAGCTTTCCATCTTTGTACGGAACGGTTGAAAGACCAAATTATGTGAAGGTGAAAGCCTTTGATAAGAAAGGCAAACCATTTACAATAGAAGCAGAAGGATTTTTAGCAAGAGCTTTATTGCATGAAATTGATCACTTAGACGGCGTATTATTCACGTCGAAGATCATTCAAACGTATACAGAAAAAGAACTTGCGGAAATGGAAGGGTGAAGAAAATGGCACGTATTGTATTTATGGGAACCCCTGATTTCTCAGTACCTGTGCTGCAAACACTTATCACAGAAGGATATGAAGTTGTCGGGGTCGTCACACAGCCAGATCGCCCGAAAGGCAGAAAACGAGTGCTGACACCGCCTCCTGTAAAAGTAGAAGCCTTAAAACACGGCATTCCAGTTTTACAGCCTGAAAAGGTACGTCTTGATGAAGAAATTGATAAAGTGCTGGCGTTAAAGCCAGATTTAATCGTAACAGCAGCATTCGGACAAATCTTGCCAAAAAGATTACTTGATGAACCTGAATTTGGCTGTATCAACGTTCATGCCTCACTGCTGCCAGAACTAAGAGGCGGTGCACCGATCCATTATGCGATCCTGCAAGGCAAAAAGAAAACAGGCGTGACGATCATGTATATGGTAGAAAAGCTTGATGCAGGTGACATGATTAGCAAAGTAGAAGTAGAAATTGATGAATTAGACAACGTCGGAACACTGCATGATAAATTAAGTGTGGCTGGTGCGGCCTTATTAAAAGACACAGTTCCAAATGTGTTAAGCAGGTCTATCTCGCCAATTCCGCAAAATGAAGAGGCAGCAACGTATGCACCAAATATTAAGCGGGAGCAGGAAAGATTAGACTGGACCAAGCCAGGAGAAGAGCTTTACAACCAAGTTCGCGGCTTAAATCCATGGCCAGTTGCCTATACTGAATGGAACGGTGCTAACTTAAAAGTATGGGAAGCGAAAAAAGTTCCGCTTCAAGCACCAGAAGAACCTGGGAAAGTGATTGAGCTTCAAAAAGAAGGACCAGTCGTTGGAACAGGAAATCAGCAAGGCCTTTTATTAACGAGTGTACAGCCCGCTGGAAAGAAAAAAATGAGCGGTGAAGACTTCTTAAGAGGCGCAAATATCGAAATTGGACAGAAATTAGGGTTAATCAATGAAGAAAAGTAATGTGAGAGAAGTAGCGCTGGACGCTTTAATCAAACTCGAACAAAATCAAGCCTACAGTAACTTGCTTTTGCAGTCAGTGATGAAAGAGAAAGAACTCTCCGATCAAGACAAACCGCTATTAACAGAACTTGTATACGGTACACTGCAAAACAAGCTAGCACTTGATTATATGCTCACACCCTTTGTGAAAAAACCGCAAAAAGTGGCTCCATGGGTGATGCAGCTTTTGCGGATGTCTCTTTATCAGATGGTTTATCTTGAAAAAATTCCAGATCGTGCAGCCATCCATGAAGCAGTGGAGCTAACGAAAAAGCGCGGACATAAAGGCATTTCTTCACTAGTCAACGGCGTTCTTCGTTCTGTGCAAAGAGAAGGCGTGCCAGCATTTGATGCGATTAAAGATCCGGTAAAAAGGCTTTCGATAGAGACAAGCCATCCATTGTGGCTCGTACAAGAATGGGTGGAGGCGTACGGTTTTGAAGCAACAGAAAGCATGTGCCGTATTCATTTAGTCCCGCCAAAGCAGACATTGCGTGTCAATCGAATGAAAAAAGACCGCACTGCACTGCAGCAAGAACTCATGGATGCAGGAATTGAAACAGAGCTCGGCGACTTATCTGAGGATGCACTCAAGCTCATGAAAGGATCTATCGTATCCACTCCTTTCTTTCAAGAGGGCTTTGTCACGATCCAAGATGAAAGCTCCATGCTTGTCGCAAGAGCGCTGGACCCTCAGCCGGGAGAAATGGTGCTTGATGCCTGTGCCGCTCCTGGTGGTAAATCAACACATATCGCAGAGCGAATGAACGATGAGGGGAACATTGTGTCTCTTGATTTACATGAGCACAAAGTAAAACTGATTAAACAGGCAGCAAAGCGTCTGAACTTAACGCATATTGAGGCAAAAGCGCTTGATGCAAGAAAAGCATCCGACCATTATGATGATGCTTCGTTTGACCGTATTCTTATTGATGCACCATGTTCAGGTTTTGGCGTCATCAGACGAAAACCAGATATGAAATATACAAAGTCCTCGGAAGACTCAGCAAGACTTGCGACAATTCAGCAATCGATCTTGCATGAAACAGCCCAGCTGCTAAAGCCAGGCGGTACCCTTGTATACAGTACATGTACAATGGATCCAACAGAAAATCAACAAGTGATTCATGCGTTTTTACAAGAACACCAAGACTTCGAACCCGATCTATCTCTTAATGAACGGCTGCCTGAGCAGGTTGCTCCGTTTGTTCAAAACGGAAGTGTACAAATACTTCCTCATTATTTCGGAACAGATGGTTTCTTTATTTGCAGCATGAGAAAGAAGGGATAAAAAATGACAGAACAAAAACAAAAAGTAAGAAAAGAACTGAAAACAGACATGCCGTCGATCTACTCGTTTGAGCTAAATGAAATCAAAGACTGGTTAAAGGAACAAGGCGAAAAGCCTTTCCGTGCAACACAAATTTTTGAGTGGCTTTATGAAAAACGCGTCACGTCCTTTGATGAAATGTCTAACCTTTCAAAGGAATTAAGAGAAAAATTAAAAGATCAATTCGCCATCACGACTTTAAAAACAGTGATCAAACAAACTTCTCAAGATGGAACGATCAAGTTCTTATTTGAATTACACGATGGCTATACCATTGAAACCGTGCTAATGCGCCACGAATACGGCAACTCTGTCTGCGTCACAACACAGGTTGGCTGTCGAATTGGCTGTACATTCTGTGCATCTACACTTGGCGGGTTAAAACGAAACCTTGAAGCAGGAGAAATTGTGGCCCAAGTATTGAAAGTACAACAGGCGCTTGATGAAACAGATGAACGCGTCAGCTCAGTTGTCATCATGGGTATTGGCGAACCGTTTGATAACTTTGATGAAATGCTTGCATTCCTTAAAATCATTAACCATGACAACGGTTTAAATATTGGTGCACGTCATATTACCGTTTCGACGAGCGGGATCATTCCAAAGATTTATCAATTTGCGGATGAGCAAATGCAAATCAACTTTGCTGTCTCCCTGCACGCACCAAATACTGACATTCGAAGCCGCCTCATGCCAATCAATAAGGCATACAAGCTGCCAAAATTAATGGAAGCTATTGAATATTACATTCAAAAAACAGGCAGACGCGTGAGCTTTGAATACGGTCTGTTTGGCGGAGTCAATGATCAAGTCCATCATGCAGAAGAACTTGCTGATTTATTAAAAGGAATCAAATGCCATGTAAACCTCATCCCGGTGAACTATGTACCAGAAAGAGATTACGTGAGAACACCAAGAGAACAAATCTTCCTATTTGAAAAAACGCTGAAAGAACGAGGCGTAAACGTAACGATTAGACGAGAGCAAGGCCATGATATTGATGCTGCTTGCGGTCAGCTAAGAGCGAAGGAGCGTCAGGAAGAGACGAGGTGACGAATGTTGATAAGGGCAGCCTTTCAAACCGATACAGGAAAAGTCCGTCAGCATAATGAAGATGATGCAGGTATTTTTGAAGCAAAAGAAGACACACTTCTAGCTGTTGTAGCAGATGGAATGGGAGGTCATCTTGCTGGTGATGTAGCCAGCAAGATGGCAGTTTCTTCTTTAAAAGAATACTGGCAGGAAACATCTTCAATTCCAAATAAACCAGCCGATCAAGAAAATTGGTTAATCTCAAAAATTAGCGATATTAATGACCAAGTATACGAACATGCGAAAAACAATGAGGAGTGCCAAGGAATGGGGACGACCATCGTTTGTGCGCTCGTTCATTTGCAAACGGTCACAATTGCCCATATTGGTGACAGCCGCTGCTATTTGCTAAGAGAAGGAGCACTGACCCAATTAACAGATGATCACTCACTAGTGAATGAGTTAGTGAAAACAGGAGAGATTTCAAAAGCGGATGCAGAATATCATCCAAGAAAAAATGTGCTGACCAAAGCGTTAGGAACGGATAAACACGTTCAAATTGATGCACGAACTTTTGAAGTGGACCCAGGAGATCAAATTTTGCTTTGCTCAGACGGATTATCGAATAAAGTAGAAGAAGAGCATTTGATTCAGATTTTATCGCAAACAACCGCACCAGATGAAAAAGTAACAGAGTTAGTTCAAACAGCGAATGACAACGGCGGTGAAGATAACATTACAGCAGTACTGTTAGAAATCTCCTCCCAAACAGAGGAGGGTGACAGCAAGTGTTGATCGGAAAAAGGATCAGCGGCCGTTATCAAATTCTTCGCGCAATAGGCGGAGGCGGAATGGCCAACGTTTATTTGGCGGAGGATATGATTTTAGATCGCGAAGTGGCGATTAAAATTTTACGGTTTGACTTTGCAAGCGATGATGATTTTATTAGACGGTTCCGGAGAGAAGCGCAATCAGCAGCCAGCTTAGATCATCCGAATATTGTCAGTATCTACGATGTAGGAGAAGAAGATGACATTTATTATATTGTCATGGAATATGTCGAAGGGATGACGCTGAAAGAATACATACACGCCAATGGACCGCTTCATCCAAAAGAAGCCGTTCGCATTATGGAGCAAGTCGTTGCGGCGATGGAAGAAGCCCATGCGAAACAGCTCGTCCATCGAGACATTAAGCCTCACAATATATTAATAGACAACTTGGGGAATATCAAAGTCACTGATTTTGGCATTGCCATGGCACTTAGCTCAGCGACGATTACCCATACGAATTCTGTTCTTGGCTCCGTGCATTATTTGTCCCCAGAGCAAGCGCGCGGCGGTCTTGCAACGAAAAAGTCAGATATTTATTCACTTGGTATTGTTCTTTATGAGCTGATTTCAGGACGCATGCCATTTGAAGGAGAATCCGCTGTCAGTGTCGCACTGAAGCATTTGCAATCAGAGCCGCCATCTGTGAGAAGGTGGAATCCTTCTGTACCACAAAGCGTGGAGAACATCATCTTAAAGGCGATGGCCAAAGATCCATTCTATAGATACGAAGATGCATCTGAAATGCAAAAAGACTTAAAAACGGCTTTTGACCCTGCAAGACTAAAAGAAAAGCGCTTTGTCATTGAAGAAGATCATGAAGCAACAAAAGCCATTCCCATTATAAAAGATCATCAAGTCGATCAAGACAATGAAAAAACAGCCGTCCACCCGGTTCAAAAACCAAAGAAAAAAGAGAAACAAAAGCCGAAGAAAAAACGGAAAAAATGGCCGTGGATTGTAGCGTCGATCTTATTTGTTTTGACGGCTGCGACCATTTTAGCGATCACGGTATTCCCAGGATTACTCTTTCCAAAGGATGTAGAGGTGACCGATGTTTCTGGCATGACGGTTGAAAAAGCGGAAGACACCTTGAAGAAAGCCGGATTTACCGTCGCTTCTGAACCCATTGATATTGCCGACGAGAAGATTGAAAAAGGGCTGGTTGTCAAAACAGACCCGAAAATCGGAACTAAGGTAAAAGAAGGGACAGAAATTCAGCTTTATCAAAGTACAGGTAAAGAAAAAACCGAATTACCTGATGTAACAGGTGAAAAGGTCGAGAAAGCAAAAGAACGATTAGAGAAAAAAGGGTTTAAACAGGTTGTTGTAGAGGAAGTGAATGATAATGACACAGAATCAGGCATTGTCATGGAACAGAAACCTTCCGCGAATACAGAACTTGTCGCAGCAGATGAAGAAGTCACATTGACCGTCAGTATAGGCCCTGCCGATATTACCTTACGGGATTTAACGACGTATAGTAAACAGGCCGCATCAAATTATCTAGAGGATAATGGACTAAAGCTAGATGAAAAAGAAGCATATTCTGACGATGTGCCGAAAGGTGAGGTCATGAAGCAGGAACCGGGAGCGGGGACAGCTGTTAAACCTGGTGATACGGTTAAAATTACGTTCTCTCTTGGACCAAAAGAGAAACCGGCCAAAACGGTGACTGAAAAGATTGCGATCCCGTATGAACCAGAAACAGAAGGACAAGAAATGAATGTTCAAATATCTATTGATGACGCAGAACATAGCATTTCTGATTTATATGAAAACTTTAAAATCACTGCGCCCACTGAGCGAACGATTAAATTTAAGATAGAACCTGGTCAAAAAGGATACTATCAGGTGACAGTGGATGATAAAGTAGTGAGCTCCAAAACGATTGAATACCCTGATGATGAATAAAGGAGGGACTTTATGCCTGAGGGCAAAATTATTAAAGCATTAAGCGGATTTTATTATGTGCTAGATGAGTCTCTAGAAAGTGGCAAAGTAATTCAGTGTAGAGCGAGAGGGATTTTTCGTAAAAACAAAATAACCCCTCTTGTTGGAGATTATGTCGTCTATCAAGCAGATAACGATAAGGAAGGCTATTTGCTGGAAGTAAAAGAGCGGACAAATGAGCTGATTCGGCCGCCTATTAGCAACGTTGATCAAGCTGTGCTCGTTTTCTCAGCAGCAGAGCCGACCTTTAGTACATCGCTTTTAGACAGATTCCTAGTGCTTGTTGAAGAGAGCCAGATTGAACCGATTATCTGCATCACAAAAATGGACTTGCTGAAAACAGACCAAGAGCGAGAAACGATTCAAGCCTATGCAGAAGACTATCGCCAAATTGGATACGACGTTCATTTAACATCGACGATCGAAGGGGATGGAATTGAAAAGCTGACCCCGTATTTCCATCACAAGATTACTGTTTTTGCAGGTCAATCGGGTGTAGGGAAGTCTTCCCTCTTAAATGCGATGAGTCCTGATTTAGCACTGAAAACAAACGATATTTCCTCCCATCTTGGCAGGGGGAAACATACAACAAGACATGTGGAACTCATTCGAACGGCTGAAGGGCTCATTGCTGATACACCAGGATTTAGCTCACTTGAATTTACAGGCATCGAAGCGGAAGATTTAGGGCTCTATTTCTTAGAAATCAGAGAGAAGAGTGCAGAATGTAAATTTAGAGGCTGTTTGCACGTAAAAGAACCTGGATGTGCGGTAAAAGAGGCAGTAGAACACGATCGCATCAGAGAGTATCGCTATCAGCATTATTTAGAGTTTTTAACTGAAATTAAAGATAGAAAGCCGAGGTACTAAATCATGGTTTATATTGCCCCATCCATTTTATCAGCCGATTTTGCCAATCTTGCGAAAGATATCCGTGATGTGGAACAAGGTGGTGCGGATTATATTCATATTGATGTGATGGACGGTCATTTTGTACCGAATATGACATTTGGACCAAATGTAGTGGAGGCGATCAGGCCGCATACAAAGCTGCCGTTCGATGTTCACTTAATGATTGAGCATCCAGACCAGTATATCCCTGCATTTGCAAAAGCGGGTGCTGATATTATTTCTGTTCATGTCGAGGCGTGTCCACACTTACATCGCACGATTCAGCATATAAAAGAACAAGGTGTCAAAGCAGGGGTCGTTTTAAACCCGCACACACCCGTTTCTCAAATCGCGCATGTATTAGAGGATGTTGACCTCGTCTTATTCATGACGGTGAACCCTGGTTTTGGCGGACAGGCGTTTATTCCTTCTGTTCTCTCAAAGGTAAAAGAAGTAAAGACACTTAGTGAACAAAAGGGCTTAACCGATTTACTCATTGAAATAGATGGCGGTGTCAATGTAGAGACAGCAAAGAGCTGCAAAGAAGCAGGCGCTAATCTACTGGTTGCCGGCTCAGCGGTATATGGGAAAGACGACCGCGCGGCGGCCATTCAGGCCATTCGAGAAGCATAAGAAAAAGAACCAAAGTCATTGTGATCTTTGGTTCTTTTTCAATGGAGAGGAGCGTAATCATGCACATACATATCGTAGCCGGCGGTCCTTTTGCGTACATCCCGCCGCTTGATCATGAAGCATCTGAGGAGGACATTCTCTGGGTCGGCGTAGATCGGGGAACCCTTTTCTTACTAGAGCATGGCATTGTACCTGACAGAGCATTTGGTGATTTTGATAGTGTGACAGAAGAGGAGCTTCATGAACTGAAAAAGAAATTGCCTGCACTCAATCTATTTCAGGCAGAGAAAGATGAAACGGATTTAGAACTTGCGCTGAACTGGTCTTTGCGTCAGAATCCAGCACATATTCAAATTTACGGTATCACAGGCGGAAGAGCAGATCATTTTCTTGGGAATATCCATCTCCTTTATAAAGGCATTCAGCACAAACAGAGCATGACCCTTGTAGACAAACAAAATATCATTCAAATGTTTGGACCTGGTACATACGAAATCAAACAAGACCCGGATAAAAAATATGTGTCGTTTTTGCCCTTCGGTACATCGGTTGAAAAGCTGACATTAAAAGGTTTCAAATATCCTCTGAAAAATTGTCATATTGAGCCTGGTTCCACACTATGTATTAGTAACGAACTCATCCACTCAAATGGTACTTTTTCTTTTCATGAAGGCATATTAATAATGGTAAGAAGCAAAGATTGACCAACCTATCAATGTGGATGGCTGATTAAGCTCAATTGTGCTGCAAGCGGTACTTTTAGGAGGGGGACAAAATGAAATTTTATACAATCAAACTGCCTAGATTTCTTGGCGGCATTGTCCGTGCGATGCTTGGTTCATTTAAGAAAGATTAATGAGTATTCTCCTTTATTTCCACATAAAAACGCCTGCTACAGTTAAATGTAGCAGGCGTTTACTCTTGCTTATACACGCTCAACTTTACCAGATTTCAAAGCTCGAGCTGATACATATACTCTTTTAGGCTTACCGTCCACTAGAATACGAACTTTTTGAAGGTTCGCGCCCCATGTACGTTTTGTAGAGTTCATTGCGTGAGAACGGTTGTTCCCAGCTTTTGTTTTTCTGCCTGTAATAACGCATTTACGTGCCATTTGTTTCCCTCCTAACTGCGAAAACATCATCATATTCTTCATATACGTACTTAGAGATGCCTCAAGATACTTTAATAATTTACCACAGCTTCAAGGGGTTTGCAAGGATTGTTTGCTCCTCTTTCAAGAAAAATACCTTGACATCTTGATAAAAAATCAAGGCTATAGTATAAGTAGGATTGGGTCGGATTGAATGATTTCTTTTAAAAAGAAGGGTCTTATAGTAAAATAGTGATAACTCAGGGCAATTTCTCAAAAAGGGGGAACCAATGTGTCCATTGAACTTAGAACGAAATACGGACAAATTGATATATCAAATGAAGTCATTGCAATGGTGGCAGGAGGCGCTGCGATCGATTGCTATGGTATTGTTGGCATGGCGTCCAAAAATCAAATAAAGGACGGCTTGACGGATATTCTCCGCAAAGAGAACTTCAGCCGGGGTGTTCTTGTGCGTCAAAAAGAAGATCGCATTCATATTGATATGTACATCATCGTCAGCTACGGTACAAAAATATCAGAAGTCGCACATAATGTTCAAACGAAAGTCAAATATACGATTCATCACACGATTGGACTTTCAGTTGACTCAGTCAACATTTATGTACAAGGAGTAAAAGTTACGAACCCGTAGTAAGGAGGAAATATATTGTCTATTAGAAATCTGGGTGGCCGCTCATTTGCAAAAATGATTCTTGCAGGTGCTCACCATCTTTCTCAAAACGCACAAATTGTTGATGCGTTAAATGTTTTTCCAGTGCCAGACGGAGACACGGGGACAAATATGAATTTGTCAATGACTTCAGGGGCAAAAGCAGTTGAAGAAACAAATACCGATCACATTGGTAAGGTCGGGGTGGCTCTGTCGAAAGGGCTGTTAATGGGGGCAAGAGGAAACTCAGGTGTGATCCTGTCTCAGCTCTTCAGAGGTTTCAGCAAAAATATAGAACAAAAAGAAACAATTGACGCAAAAGAATTTGCGCTTGCCTTGCAGGCCGGTGTTGATACAGCATATAAAGCCGTCATGAAACCGATTGAAGGAACCATCTTAACGGTTGCAAAAGACGCAGCAAAGAAAGCGGTTGCTGTTTCAGCAACAGAAGACCAAATCGATCGTGTACTAGAATTAACGATTGAGGAAGCAAGAGCATCACTTGACCGCACGCCAGATCTCCTTCCTGTTTTAAAAGAAGTCGGCGTTGTAGATAGCGGCGGTAAAGGACTTCTTTGTGTATATGAAGGTTTTCTTGCTTCATTAAGAGGAGAAGAGCTTCCCCCTAAAACGGCCTCTTTGCCAACATTAAAAGAATTAGTGAGTGCAGAGCATCATAAAAGTGCACAAAGTCATATGAACACAGAAGATATTGAATTTGGCTACTGTACAGAATTTATGGTGAAATTTGAAGAAGACAAACAGTCCTTTGACGAAAATGCCTTCAGAGAAGAATTAAGCGAATTCGGAGATTCACTTCTTGTGGTATCTGATGATACGCTTGCAAAAGTTCATATTCATGCAGAGCAGCCGGGAGATGTCTTATCATATGCACAGCGCTACGGCAGCTTGATCAATATGAAAATTGAAAACATGAGAGAGCAGCATAGCTCGATCGTCAATGAAGAAAAAGATCACTCGCCTGCTGCACCAAAAGCAACAGCTGCTGAAAAACAGCGCTTTGGAGTAGTGAGTGTCGCAATGGGAGAAGGGATTGCTGACTTGTTTAAAAGTATCGGAGCATCCGTCGTCATTGAAGGCGGGCAGACGATGAATCCGAGCACAGAAGACATTGTCAAAGCAATTGATAGCATTCATGCCGAAACCGTCTTTATCTTACCTAATAATTCTAATATTGTCATGGCAGCTAAACAGGCGGCAACTGTCTCAAGTCGTGAGGTCGTTGTTATTCCGACAAAGACCGTTCCTCAAGGAATGTCGGCACTTCTTTCTCTAAATGAAGCAGCTTCAAATGAAGACAATGAAGCAGCGATGTTAGAAGCGATTGATCATGTGAAAAGCGGCCAAATTACCTTTGCAGTGAGAGATACCCAAATTGATGGGGTCGACATTGCCAAAGGCGACTATATGGGCCTATACAATGGAAAAATCACCTTAACAGCTAAAAATCAATTAGATGCAGCAAAAGAGCTTTTGACCCAAATGGTGACAGAAGATGATGAGATTGTCACAATCATCAAAGGGGAAGATGCATCATCTGATGAGATGGAAGCTTTAGAAGCATATATTGAAGAAACATTTGAAGATGTAGAAGTTGAAGTCCACGATGGAAAACAGCCGCTTTATTCATATATTTTGGCTGTTGAATAAAGAAAGAAGGGCATATGAAGCCCTTCTTCTTCTTTTGCATTTTTTTACTATGTGTTCATCGGTGAAATGAGTTGCGGGAATCGAATGAATCCATTAGTCTAAAGGGAGTAACAAACCAATCTGTGATTGGTGATGAGAGGGGAAGACCTATGAAATTTAGAAGTGTGTTTGATATTATTGGACCCGTCATGATTGGTCCATCAAGTTCGCACACGGCGGGTGCGGCTCGTATTGGAAGAGTGGCTCGCAGCTTGTTCGGAAGGGAACCGAAACGAATTGTTGTGTCGTTTTATGGCTCTTTTAAAGATACGTATAAAGGACACGGGACAGATGTAGCCATTATCGGTGGTGTTCTTGACTTTGATACATTTGATGAACGAATCAAAACAGCGATTGATATTGCAAAAAGCAAAGAAATCGACATTGAGTTTAAAGAAGAAGATGCGGTGCCAGCGCATCCAAATACAGCAAAAGTAGAAATTTCAGATGCGAATGGAAGCCTTGAATTAATCGGGATTTCCATTGGCGGAGGTAAAATAGAAATCACAGAATTAAATGGCTTTGAACTGAGACTCTCAGGGAATCACCCGGCCATTCTTGTGGTTCATAACGACCGCTACGGGACGATTGCAGCAGTTGCCAATGTGTTAGCGAAATTCGCCATCAACATTGGTCATATGGAAGTGGCACGTAAAGAGGTCGGGCAAGAAGCACTCATGACGATTGAAGTGGATCAGAATATTGATCCAGCGGTTTTAACAGAGCTTGAGACGCTGCCAAACATTATTCAAGTCACACAAATTGCAGAGTAACAACAAGGAGGTTATGTATGATGTTTAAAAACGTCAAAGAACTCGTGCAGCTAACAGAAGAACGGAATACCTCCATTTCAGAAATTATGATTACTCAAGAAATGGAAGTGACAGGGAAGTCACGTGAAGACATTTTCTCGCAGATGTACCGCAACCTAGAAGTGATGGAACAGGCCGTTGAAAACGGACTGAAAGGTGTGAAATCATTATCTGGTTTAACAGGCGGGGATGCGGTGAAACTTCAAGCATATATCGCATCAGGCAAAACATTGTCTGGTCATACCATTTTAGATGCCGTGAGTAAGGCAGTGGCAACAAATGAAGTGAATGCAGCAATGGGAACGATCTGTGCAACGCCTACAGCTGGCTCAGCAGGTGTTGTGCCAGGAACGCTCTTTGCGGTGAAAGAAACATTAAAGCCAACAAAGGAACAAATGGTCAGATTCCTATTTACATCTGGTGCATTTGGTTTTGTTGTCGCCAATAACGCAAGTATCTCTGGTGCAGCAGGCGGCTGTCAGGCAGAAGTAGGATCTGCATCAGGTATGGCAGCAGCAGCCATTGTAGAAATGGCAGGCGGTACGCCGCAGCAATCCGCTGAAGCCATGGCCATCACCTTAAAAAATATGCTGGGTCTTGTTTGCGATCCAGTCGCAGGACTTGTGGAAGTGCCATGTGTGAAACGAAACGCAATGGGCGCTTCTAATGCGATGATTGCAGCAGATATGGCACTTGCCGGCATTACAAGCCGCATCCCTTGTGATGAAGTCATTGATGCGATGTACAAAATTGGTCAAACGATGCCAACAGCTCTTCGTGAGACTGCACAAGGCGGACTTGCTGCAACACCGACAGCAAGGGAGCTTGAAAAGAAGATTTTCGGAGGTGTGACCTCATCTCGTGATACAGAAACTGCAAGATAAGATCTCTGCCCTCAAAGGGATTGGAGAAGAAACAGAAAAAACACTAAATGAACTTGGAATCTACACAGTAGCCGATTTACTCGGCTACTTTCCTTATCGATATGACGACTATGAGCTTCGCAACTTAGAAGAAGTCAGACATGACGAACGTGTCACAGTTGAAGGAAAAGTGCACAGTGAGCCCGTTCTCACCTATTATGGAAAAAAACGAAGCAGGCTGACATTCAGGCTGCTTGTCGGTCGTTTTTTGATTACAGCCATATGCTTCAATCGCCCTTATTTAAAACGAAGTCTTGTTTTAGGCGATACGGTATCCGTCACAGGGAAGTGGGATAAAAACCGGCAATCCATTATGGTGCAGGAATTTAAAAAAGGAACACACGAACAAGATGGCAGTATAGAACCTGTTTATTCGGTCAAAGAAAATGTAACCGTGAAGATGATGAGACGATTTGTGAAACAAGCGTTGTCACTCTATGTAGACCATGCAGAAGATCCACTGCCAAAGCAACTTGTAGCTGCTTATAAACTCATGTCTTATCAAGAAGCACTAAAAACCATTCATCTCCCTGAAACGAGAGACTCGCTCAAGCAAGCAAGACGACGCTTCGTGTACGAGGAATTTCTCATCTTTCAGCTGAAGATGCAGGCGATCAGAAAAAAAGAACGAGAAAAAACATCAGGCATCCAGCATCCGTTTTCAAAAGAGGCGGTCTTTGAGTTTGTTCATAGCCTGCCGTTCCCGCTGACAAAAGCACAATCAAGAGTGCTGGATGAAATTATGTCAGATATGGCATCCCCGTACCGGATGAACCGGCTTCTTCAAGGTGATGTTGGATCGGGGAAAACAGCTGTAGCGGCAATTGCCCTTTATGCCGCTCATTTATCCGGCTTTCAAGGTGCGCTGATGGTGCCAACTGAAATTTTGGCAGAACAGCATGCCGATTCACTGTATCAGCTATTTGAAAAATGGGGGCTAAATATTGCTCTTTTGACGAGTTCAGTGAAAGGAAAGCGCCGCAGAGAACTGCTTGAACGTCTGAAAGAGGGAGATATTGATATTTTAGTCGGCACGCATGCCCTTATCCAGGACGAAGTGGAATTTCAGCAGCTTGGTCTTGTTATTACAGATGAACAGCACAGGTTCGGCGTGGAACAGCGGAAAAAACTGCGAAGCAAAGGGCAGGACCCAGATGTTTTGTTTATGACCGCAACGCCGATTCCAAGAACGCTTGCCATCACAGTATTTGGAGAAATGGACGTCTCTGTCATTGATGAGCTGCCAGCCGGCCGAAAGCAGATTGAAACGTATTGGGTGAAGCATGACATGCTTGAACGGATTCTTGCTTTTGTTGATAAAGAGCTGAGAAAAGGCAGACAAGCGTATATTATTTGTCCACTTATAGAAGAATCAGACAAACTGGATGTCCAAAATGCGATTGATGTTCACAGCATGCTGACAGAGGCGTATCGCGGAAAATGGTCGATCGGCTTAATGCATGGGAAACTCGCAAGTGATGAAAAAGATCAAGTGATGAGAGATTTCACTTCCAATGAAGTGCAAATCCTTGTGTCAACGACAGTTGTTGAAGTTGGAGTCAACGTGCCAAATGCGACCATCATGGTCATTTATGATGCGGACCGCTTTGGACTGTCACAGCTTCATCAGTTAAGAGGCCGGGTCGGACGCGGAGAGCATCAATCTTTTTGTATTTTAATGGCGGACCCTAAATCAGAGACCGGTAAAGAGCGCATGCGGATCATGTCTGAAACAACGGATGGCTTTGAACTGTCTGAAAAGGACTTAGAACTAAGAGGCCCTGGCGACTTCTTTGGCAAGAAACAAAGCGGTATGCCTGAATTTAAAGTGGCAGACATGGTTCATGACTATAGAGCGCTTGAAACCGCTAGAAAAGATGCGGCAGAGCTCGTGCAGTCTGAAGCCTTTTGGACAGAACCTGAATACAAAGAACTTAGGCAAACACTCGTAGACAGCGGTGTGCTAGGCGGAGATAAATTGAGCTGATCAAGTGCTGGAGGAATTTTCTTGTCTTTTTGAAACAAGGATTGATTTATCATCTATGAGATTATATACTACTATTAGTACCTAGTCATAAATGTACGGATGGTGTCTGCATATGAAACTAAATAAAAAAGAACGACAAAGGCTTCTCCAGCAAACGATCAGCTCGACTCCGTTCATTACTGATGAAGAATTGGCAAGTAAATTCGGTGTAAGCATTCAAACAGTTCGTCTTGACCGTTTGGAGCTGTCAATCCCTGAATTACGCGAAAGAATTAAGCACGTGGCCGAAAAGACATTAGAGGATGAAGTGAAGTCTCTTCCGCTGGATGAAGTCATTGGAGAAATGATTGATGTAGAGCTTGATGATCAAGCGATTTCCATTTTTGAAGTGAGAAAAGAGCATGTATTCAGCCGTAACCAAATTGCCAGGGGACATCATCTTTTTGCCCAGGCAAATTCGCTGGCAGTAGCCGTCATCGACGATGAACTGGCTTTGACAGCAAAAGCAAATATTAAGTTTACAAGGCAGGTCAAACAAGGCGAAAGAGTCGTCTCAAAAGCCAAAGTTGCCTCACATGATAAAGAAAAAGGCAGAACCGTAGTTGAAGTAAACAGCTATGTAGGTGAGGAAGTTGTCTTCTCAGGCGATTTCGTCATGTATCGCTCAAAACAAAAGTAAAAGGTGGCACATAACATGAGAATTGCAGTCGATGCAATGGGGGGAGATCATGCCCCTAAAGCCATTATTGACGGTGTGAAAAAAAGCTTAGAAGCATTTTCAGATATCGAGATTACACTTGTCGGCGATGAAAGCAAGATCAAATCATACATAACAAATCATGAACGCATCACGATCTTAGATGCAAAAGAAGTCATTGAACCAACGGATGAACCAGTGCGTGCAGTGAGACGTAAAAAGGATTCTTCTATGGTGAAAATGGCGCAGGAAGTTTCAGAAGGAAGAGCAGATGCCTGTATTTCAGCTGGAAATACTGGGGCACTCATGACAGCAGGCCTGTTTATCGTAGGCAGAATTGATGGCATTGACAGACCAGCACTTGCTCCGACGTTGCCAACACTTGATGGTAGCGGGTTCTTATTATTGGATGTCGGTGCAAACGTTGATGCAAAGCCAGAGCATCTTGTGCAATATGCCATGATGGGATCTATTTACGCAGAGCATGTCTTCCCGAAGAGCAATCCACGCGTTGGACTTTTAAATGTCGGGACAGAAGATAAAAAAGGCAACGATTTAACGAAAAAAACCTTTGAATTATTAAAAGCATCAGATTTGAATTTCGTAGGAAATGTAGAATCGCGTGACTTATTAGAAGGTGTAGCTGATGTCGTTGTCACAGATGGTTTCACGGGGAATATCGCCCTTAAAACGATCGAAGGCACAGCCCTTTCTGTTTTTAAGATGCTGAAAGAAACCTTAACATCCAGCTTCACAGCTAAAATAGCAGCAGGTATGATGAAGCCAAAATTAATGCAGATGAAATCTAAAATGGATTACTCCGAATATGGTGGTGCCGCATTATTTGGTTTAAAAGCACCCGTTATTAAAGCGCATGGTTCCTCTGATGAAAATGCGATTTTTCATGCCATTCGTCAGGCGCGCGATATCGTTATAAAAGACGTTTCAGCTATCATTCATCAAGAAGTTCAAAAAGAAGACACGAATGAGTCGTAATGGAGGTAGAGCAGCATGAGTAAAATTGCTTTTTTATTCCCAGGCCAAGGCTCTCAAAAAATTGGCATGGGAAAAGATTTATTTGACCAAGAAGCAGCATCTAAAGCTGTGTTTGAAGAAGCAGATCAGACCCTTGATTTTGATTTATCTTCAATGATTTTTGAAGGAGATGCAAAAGAACTGACGCTGACATATAATGCACAGCCAGCTCTTTTAACGACAAGCATCGCGATCTTAAAGAAATTTGAAGAGAGCGGAATCAAAGCAGATTATGCAGCAGGGCACAGTCTGGGTGAATATACAGCCCTTGTTGCAGCGGGAGCTCTTTCGTTTAAAGATGCCGTTTTCGCAGTGAGAAAGCGCGGCGAATTAATGAATGAAGCCGTTCCAGCAGGAGAAGGCGCAATGGCGGCGATTCTTGGCTTAGACCAAGCAGCGCTTGTAGAAGTGACAAAAGAAGTGACAGAAAGCGGTCATCTTGTAGAACTTGCGAACTTAAACTGTCCGGGCCAAATCGTCATCTCTGGTACAGCAAAAGGTGTGGAACTTGCATCAGAGAAAGCGAAAGAAAAGGGCGCAAAACGTGCAATTCCACTTGAAGTGAGTGGACCTTTCCATTCTGCATTAATGAAACCAGCAGCTGAAAAATTCACAGATGTATTATCTAAATTAGACATTTCTGATGCCGCGACGCCAGTGATTTCAAACGTAACAGCAGACATCGTGACATCACGTAATGAAATTGAAACGAAGCTGATTGAACAATTGTATTCTCCTGTTCGATTTGAAGAAAGTGTAGAACGCCTGATTGACTTAGGTGTGACAACATTTATTGAAATTGGTCCTGGTAAAGTGCTCTCAGGTCTTGTGAAAAAAGTCAATCGCCGCCTGACGACCATTTCCGTATCAGATCAAGAAACAATTGAAGCAGCTATTCAAACACTCAAGGGGGATTCTTGATGCTTACAAATAAAACAGCCGTTGTCACAGGTGCATCTCGCGGTATTGGCCGTTCGATTGCGATCGATTTGGCGAAAAAAGGTGCCAATGTTGTGGTGAACTATTCAGGCAACGAAGCAAAAGCAAATGAAGTCGTCGATGAGATCAAAGCACTTGGCCAGCAGGCTTTTGCTGTCAAAGCGGATGTGTCAAATGCAGAAGATGTACAGGCATTAATGAAACAAACCGTTGATACATTTGGTTCAATCGACATTCTTGTGAATAATGCTGGAATTACAAAGGACAACTTGCTCATGAGAATGAAAGAAAATGAATGGGATGATGTCATTAACATAAACTTAAAAGGTGTCTTCAACTGTACAAAAGCTGTGACACGTCAAATGATGAAACAGCGCAGCGGAAGAATCATCAATGTAGCATCTGTTGTCGGCGTTTGCGGAAACCCTGGACAAGCAAACTACGTTGCAGCAAAAGCTGGTGTGATCGGTTTAACGAAAACAACAGCGAAAGAGCTGGCAAGCCGTCATATTACAGTCAATGCCGTAGCACCAGGCTTTATTTCTACTGATATGACTGACAAGCTTGATGAGAATGTTCAAACAGAAATGCTAAAGCAAATCCCGCTCGCACGCTTTGGTGCGCCTGAAGATATAAGCAACGTTGTTGTCTTTTTAGCTTCAGAAGGAGCAGGTTATATTACAGGCCAAACCATCCAAGTGGATGGCGGAATGGTTATGTCCTAAGAAATATCAAAATTTCGTTACGTTTTCTCTAGTTTTTTAAAAACGAATCAACTATAATACTTTGAGGGGAGGTGAAAGGCAATGGCAGACGTATTAGAGCGTGTATCAAAAATTATTGTAGACCGCCTTGGCGTTGATGAGGCTGACGTGAAAATGGAAGCTTCATTTAAAGAAGATTTAGGCGCTGATTCCCTTGATGTAGTTGAGCTAGTTATGGAACTTGAAGATGAGTTCGATATGGAAATTTCTGACGAAGATGCTGAAAAAATTGCAACAGTCGGTGACGCTGTGAACTACATAAATAGCCAGCAATAAGCGTAACAAAGTCCCGTCTATTTTCATGGCGGGACTTTGAAAATTTATGTTAGTTTCAACATATTCAGCTGATCAATTGTCAGCCTTTTTCAGATGCTAAGGAGCACGGTTTCCTTGCATGTAGAAAGAGAGACTCCATATAATCAGTATCCTTAAAGGCGATGACGCCTACCTGGAGGTTGCTATGCCAAAACACTATAAAGACAAACAGAAACAGAGCAAAAAACTAGAGCAATTCAGAGAATTTCAGCAGCGCATTTCTGTACACTTTAAAAATGAAAAACTACTCTATCAAGCCTTTACACATTCCTCTTATGTGAACGAGCATCGGAAAAAACCTTATGAGGATAATGAAAGACTTGAATTTTTAGGGGACGCTGTTCTAGAGTTGACGATCTCACAGTTCTTATTTGCAAAGTACCCAGCCATGAGCGAGGGAGATTTAACAAAACTGAGAGCGGCGATCGTATGTGAGCCATCACTTGTGTCATTAGCACATGAGCTGTCCTTTGGAGACCTTGTTCTTTTAGGAAAAGGGGAAGAAATGACAGGCGGCAGAAAGCGTCCGGCACTCTTAGCAGACGTATTTGAGGCGTTTATCGGAGCGCTTTATTTAGATCAAGGACTTGAGCCTGTTGAACGATTCCTAGAAGCCTATGTATACCCGAAAATTAATGACGGGGCATTCTCACATGTCATGGACTTTAAAAGCCAGCTTCAAGAATTTGTTCAGCGAGATGGAAAAGGTGTACTTGAATACCGAATCCTGCATGAAAAAGGTCCAGCACATAACCGGGAATTTGAAGCCAATGTATCCCTTAGAGGAGAAGTGCTCGGAATTGGAAATGGCCGTTCAAAAAAAGAAGCGGAACAGCATGCTGCACAGGAAGCACTTGCTAAATTACAGAAACATCATATGAACCAATAAAATCCCCCTCGTGATTCAGGGGGATTTCACTCTGTTTTCCATCATCTTTTTTCAGTTCATATGGTAAGATAATAGTACTTTAAATACATAAGGAGGATCACTCTCATGTTCCTCAAACGTTTAGACGTGATAGGATTCAAATCTTTCGCACAGCGGGTGACTGTAGACTTTGTCAAAGGGGTTACAGCTGTTGTTGGACCAAACGGAAGCGGCAAAAGTAATATTACTGATGCGATCCGCTGGGTACTTGGAGAGCAATCAGCAAAAAGCCTCCGCGGAGGAAAAATGGAAGACATCATTTTTGCAGGAAGTGACTCAAGAAAACGAGTCAACTTAGCAGAAGTGACATTAACGCTCGATAACGAAGATCACTTTTTGCCGATCGATTTTCACGAAGTCAGTGTGACAAGAAGAGTCTATCGTTCTGGAGAAAGTGAATTTCTCATTAACAATCAATCTGTCCGCTTAAAGGATATTATTGATCTTTTCATGGATTCAGGTCTTGGAAAAGAAGCTTTTTCGATCATCAGCCAAGGTAAGGTAGAAGAGATTCTATCGAGTAAAGCTGAAGAAAGACGTAGCATCTTTGAAGAAGCAGCTGGTGTCCTGAAATATAAAACAAGAAAGAAAAAAGCCGAGAATAAACTGTTTGAAACGCAGGACAACTTAAACCGGGTGGAAGATATTCTGCATGAACTAGAAGATCAAGTAGAACCACTAAGAATGCAGGCATCTATCGCAAAAGACTATCTGCAAAAGAAAGAAGAACTTGAAAATGTAGAAATTGCTCTCACCGTCCATGATATTGAAGCACTGCACAAAAAATGGACAACACTTGGTGAAGCTGTCGAGCGGTTCAAACAAGATGAAATGAAGCAGTCCACAGACATTCAAGCGAAGGAAGCCAAAATCGAAGAATCGAGAGACCGTATTCAGGCGCTTGACGATTCGATTCATGACCTCCAAGAAGTCCTCCTTTTCACAAGTGAAGAACTAGAAAAGCTTGAAGGGAAAAAAGAAGTTCTAAAAGAACGGAAAAAAAATGCGGCCGCTAACCAAGGGCAGCTAGAAGACACGCTCGTGCGTTTAACCGAAAAACAGTCGTTGTTAACGGAAAAGATTGAACAGCAGAAAATCACACGTGACAGCCTGCAAACAGAAGTGCAGCAGCTAAAAGATGAAGTGAAAACAAAACAGCATCAGCTGTCTCTTCATAGTGAAGATGTGGAAGGGCAAATTGAACAGCTAAAAAACGATTATTTTGACCTATTAAACGAGCAAGCTTCTATCCGAAACGAACGCACATTACTAGAAGAACAGCAGCGCCAAGCAGCCTTGCAGCTAGAGCGGTTAACGCAAAATAATCAGAAACATATCGAAGAACGGGTATCTGTGAAGGAAAAGAAAACAGAAGCCGAAAAGCAACTTTCAGAACGAGAAGAAGACATTTTGGCTCAGGTGAAACGCTTTAGAGAAGCGGAACAAAAGCTAGAGCAGATGAAACGTCAATACGAGAAAAAAGAAACGGCTCTTTACCAAGCCTATCAATATGTACAGCAGGCAAAATCTAAAAAAGAAATGCTTGAATCCATGCAGGAAGACTTCTCAGGATTTTTCCAAGGAGTGAAAGAGGTTTTAAAGGCAAAGGATCGGTTAGGTGGCATTCACGGGGCGATTGCAGAGCTGATTCAAACAGAGCAGCAACATGAAACAGCGATTGAAATTGCACTTGGCGCAGCCACGCAGCATGTCGTTACTGAAAATGAAGCGGCTGCCAGGCAGGCCATTGGATACTTAAAGCAGCATTCCTTTGGGCGTGCGACCTTCCTGCCGATGAACGTCATCAAAGAACGAACCATTCAGTTCAGAGATATTCAAACAGCTGAGCAGCATGACGCATTTATCGGCGTAGCGAGTCAGCTCGTTTCCTTTGATGAAAAGTATGAAAAAGTCATTCGGAATTTGCTTGGAACAGTCCTAATCGTGAAAGACTTAAAAGGTGCCAATGAGCTAGCGAAAATGCTTGGACATCGTTATCGTATCGTGACCCTTGATGGGGACGTGGTGAACCCAGGCGGTTCAATGACTGGGGGAGGCGTAAAGAAAAAGAACAATTCCCTCCTCTCCAGAAACCGAGAGATTGAAACGTTAACAAAGCAACTCGTTGAAATGGAAGAAAAAACAACGATCCTTGAAAAAGAAACAAAAGAAACGAAGCAATCGATTGCCGAAAGCGAAGTCCAATTAAATGAACTGCGTCAGCGCGGCGAAATGCTTCGAGAAAAGCAGCAAGAGTTAAAAGGGACATTATATGAACTGCAAGTAGCTGAAAAAAATATTAACGCTCATCTAGAGCTCTATGATCAAGAAAAAGAAGAGTTGCAGCAGCGCTCTAGCGAACTTGCGATCAAGGACAAAGAGCAGGCAGCCCTTGAAACATCTATAGGTGAGAAACTGACCTCTCTTGACGAAGAGATCAACACGTTAACAAAACGGAAGCAGACCCAAAGCTCAACGAAAGAAACCATTTCTTCCGAATTAACAGAGCTGAAAATCTCGCTTGCCAAAAAAGAGCAGTCTTTAGCGAATGAACAAGAAAAACTATCGAGCTTAACGGCTGAATTAGAAGAGGCTGAAAAGACGCTGACGGAAACAAAAGAAGATTTGTCCCTCTTAACAAGTGAAATGTCATCCAGCTCAAGCGGCGCCGAACAACTGGAAGAAGCGGCAAAAGAGAAACTGGAACATAAAAACAAAACGACAGCGCTTATCTCAGAGCGACGCAAACAGCGCCTGGCTCTTTCTGAAACATTAGAATTCGCAGAACGTGAACTAAAAGAGCAAAAACGCCTGTATAAACAGCTCACGACAAGCTTAAAAGATGAAGAAATCAAGCTTGGCCGCATGGAAGTTGAACTTGATAACCTCATCGCCTATTTAAACGAAGAGTATGCCCTTTCGTTTGAAGGAGCAAAAGAAATGTATCATCTGACGCTATCGCCGGATGAAGCAAGAAAACGCGTGAAATTGATCAAACTAGCCATTGAAGAGCTTGGAACAGTGAACTTAGGCAGTATTGACGAGTATGAACGTGTGAATGAACGTTTTCTCTTCTTAACTGAACAGCGCAATGATCTGACAGAAGCGAAAAATACGTTATTCCAAGTCATTGAAGAAATGGATCAGGAGATGACGAAACGTTTCTCTGAGACATTCTCTCAAATCCGCGGGCATTTTGAATCTGTTTTCCAAGCATTATTTGGCGGAGGAAGAGCAGACCTTAAGCTCACAGATCCAAACGATTTACTAAACTCAGGCGTCGATATTGTGGCGCAGCCGCCGGGGAAAAAGCTGCAAAATCTAAGCCTGCTTTCAGGCGGAGAAAGAGCATTAACAGCCATCGCTTTATTATTCTCGATCTTAAAAGTGAGACCTGTTCCATTCTGTGTGCTAGATGAGGTAGAAGCAGCGCTTGATGAAGCGAATGTGTTCCGCTTTGCCCAGTATTTAAAGAAATATAGCCAAGAAACACAGTTCATTGTGATTACACACCGAAAAGGAACCATGGAAGAAGCAGATGTTCTGTACGGTGTCACGATGCAGGAGTCAGGTGTCTCAAAACTGGTATCTGTCAAACTAGAGGAAACGAAAGAGCTTGTCCAGTAATTAAAGGAGGTTTTTGAACCAATGAGCTTTTTTAAGAAATTAAAAGAAAAATTTACGCAGCAAACCGATTCAGTATCAGAAAAGTTTAAAGATGGACTTGAAAAAACGAGAAATTCGTTTCAGGGAAAAGTAAATGAACTCATTTCTCGCTATCGTAAAGTGGATGAAGACTTTTTTGAAGAACTAGAAGAAGTGTTAATCGGTGCTGATGTTGGTTTCACGACTGTGATGGAACTGATTGATGAGCTGAAAAAAGAAGTGAAATTAAGAAACATTCAAGACCCAAGTGAAGTACAAGCAGTCATCTCTGAAAAACTCGTGGAGATTTACAATAGCGGTGAGGAACAAATCTCTGAACTGAACATTGAAGACGGCCGTTTAAATATTATTTTATTTGTAGGCGTGAACGGTGTCGGTAAAACCACAACCATTGGTAAGCTGGCAAACAAGCTGAAAAATGAAGGGAAATCCGTCATTTTAGCAGCAGGTGATACGTTCCGTGCGGGGGCGATTGAGCAGCTTGAAGTATGGGGCGAGCGCTCTGGTGTTCCTGTCGTTAAACAAACAGCAGGCTCTGACCCGGCAGCGGTCATCTATGATGCCGTTCAATCAGCTAAAGCCAAAAAAGCAGATGTCCTGATCTGTGATACAGCAGGCAGACTGCAAAATAAAGTCAACTTGATGAAAGAGCTGGAGAAGGTCAAGAGAGTCATTGAACGCGAAGTGCCCGATGCACCGCATGAAGTACTGCTTGCCCTTGATGCGACAACGGGTCAAAATGCGATGGCGCAAGCGAAGGAATTTTCTAAAGCAACAAACGTGACAGGTATCGCTTTAACAAAGCTTGACGGTACTGCAAAAGGCGGGATTGTTCTTGCCATTCGCAATGAGCTCAACATCCCTGTAAAACTTGTCGGATTAGGTGAAAAAGTAGACGATCTGCAAGAGTTCGATGCTGAATCGTATGTGTACGGATTATTCTCAGACATGATTGATCAAGAAGACTAATCAAGATGTCGGCAAAACTGCCGGCATTCAGCGTGTAGACAAACCCTCGCATTCTTTGTCAGTCCTGCGTGCTGGTGCTCACGAATGTGACATTCGCTCCGCGCCAGTACTCGTCCTTCCTAGACTTCAAAGGTTTTCTATCACGCTGAAAAGAAGACAAAGTGCTAAAATCAAGTTCATTTTAGCCCTTTGTCAACAATCTGGGGATGCCGGCAAAATTGCCGGCATTTTTATTTATATATCGCCGCAGGAAGTGACAAGATAAAAACTTGACACATAGATCAGAACCGTGTAAACTTAGTTGTTGTAAAGGGAATGAACTTAACAAAGGGGAGAGAGCCCATGACGCTTGAAAAGACAACGAGAATGAACTACTTGTTTGATTTCTATCAATCGTTGTTGACCGCAAAACAAAAGAGCTACATGTCGCTTTACTACCTAGACGATTTTTCCCTCGGTGAAATTGCGGATGAATATGAAGTATCAAGACAGGCTGTTTATGATAATATTAAACGGACTGAAGCGATGCTTGAACAATATGAAGAAAAGCTGCTCTTGTTTAAGAAATTTAAAGAGCGTAAAGAACTTCTCACAAAAATGAGAGAGCTTGTAGCAGATTCCGCGCAAAAGGAAGAAGCAGAAGCTTTAATTGAATCGCTTGAGAAATTAGATTAGGAGGCGGCACAGTATGGCATTTGAAGGATTAGCCGACCGACTGCAGCAGACGATTTCAAAAATCCGCGGCAAAGGAAAAGTGTCAGAGCAAGATGTAAAAGAAATGATGCGCGAGGTACGCCTTGCCCTTCTTGAAGCTGACGTCAATTTTAAAGTAGTCAAAGACTTTGTGAAAAAAGTAAGCGAGCGGGCAGTTGGACAAGAGGTCATGCAAAGTCTTACCCCAGGACAACAGGTCATTAAAGTTGTAAAAGAAGAACTCACTGAATTAATGGGCGGGGAAGAGAGTAAAATCGCTGTAGCGAAAAAATCTCCAACTGTCATTATGATGGTTGGTCTTCAAGGGGCAGGTAAAACGACCACAACTGGAAAGCTTGCCAACTTACTTCGCAAAAAACATAATCGCAAGCCGATGATGGTGGCCGCTGATATTTACAGACCAGCAGCGATCCAGCAGCTTCAAACGCTTGGGAAACAGCTTGATATGCCCGTATTCTCATTAGGTGATCAAGTTAGTCCTGTCGAAATTGCCAAACAGGCAATTGAAAAAGCGAAAGAAGAACATCACGATTATGTCATTTTAGATACAGCAGGACGTCTTCATATTGATGAAGACTTAATGGATGAACTTCAGAAAGTAAAAGAAGTCGCAAATCCAGAAGAGATTTTCCTCGTTGTTGACTCGATGACTGGTCAAGATGCTGTCAATGTCGCAAAAAGCTTTAATGAACAGCTTGGTTTAACAGGTGTCGTTCTGACAAAACTAGACGGTGATACGCGAGGCGGGGCAGCACTTTCAATTCGTGCAGTCACAAATACGCCGATTAAATTCGCCGCACTAGGTGAAAAGCTTGATGCAATTGAACCATTCCACCCGGAGCGGATGGCATCGAGAATTCTTGGCATGGGAGATGTGCTCACGCTTATTGAAAAAGCACAAGCAAACGTTGACCAAGATAAAGCGAAAGAGCTTGAACAAAAAATGCGGACAATGAGCTTCACGCTCGATGATTTCCTCGAGCAGCTTGGGCAGGTTCGCAACATGGGTCCACTTGATGAACTGATTCAAATGATGCCGGGAGCCGGTAAAATGAAAGGGCTCAAAAACGTCCAAGTAGACGAAAAGCAGCTCAATCACATCGAAGCGATTATTAAATCAATGACGACCGAAGAAAAAGAACAGCCAGAGGTCATCAATGCAAGCCGCAGAAAACGGATTGCAAAAGGAAGCGGAACATCTGTACAGGAAGTCAATCGCCTTTTAAAACAATTTGACGAAATGAAAAAGATGATGAAGCAAATGACCAACATGTCCAAAGGAAAGAAAAAAGGCGGCTTTAAATTACCATTTATGTAATTGGTTATACATGATAAAACCGTTGTTAAGAAAAAACACTTTACAAACCCTTTTATCATTGTTAATATACTATCTTGTTGAAATATTTTCGGAGGTGCTAGTAAAATGGCAGTAAAAATTCGTTTAAAACGTATGGGAGCAAAAAAATCTCCTTTCTATCGTATTGTTGTAGCAGATTCTCGTTCACCACGTGACGGTCGTTTCATCGAAACAGTTGGAACTTACAACCCAGTGGTATCACCAGCTGAGGTGAAAATCAACGAAGAATTAGCGCTTAAATGGCTTCAAAATGGTGCGAAACCATCTGATACAGTTCGTAACCTTTTCTCAAGCCAAGGAATTCTTGAAAAATTTCATAATGCGAAAAACAGCAAATAATGAATGAGCTGTCCTTGGAAGAATTGATTGTGTCCATCGTCGAGCCACTTGTTGATTTCCCTGAAGATATTCACGTATCTTCATTAGAAAAAGATGAGCAGGTCATTTACACACTGTCTGTCAATGCTGAAGATACCGGAAAAGTGATCGGAAAGCAGGGGCGTACAGCTAAAGCGATACGAACAGTCATGTTTGCAGCAAGTGCAGAGTCTTCTAAGAAAGTTCAACTTGAGATTGCTGACTAAAAAGGGAGAGGGCTTAGGACCTCCCCTTTTTTTACACGTTTAAATCTATTTTTCGTTATACTGTAGAGGACAAATGCCTTCGGATAGGGGGACAAAAAGGAAGATGCAGATCATTCAACATGTCACCGTCATGCAAGTATTAACTGAAAGCAGTAAGGACAAACTGTTAATGACTTTTTTGGAGAAAAAAGAAAGACTAGAACGTGAATGCAATCAACTATATTTTCAACTAAAAAAGCATGAAAAAGAACCACATCAGCAAGAAGCCATCCCTCAATTTCAAAAAGCCATTGAAAAAAGACAAGAGAAAATGAGGCAAATTGATTTTCAAGTCGAGCAGCTGCATATCTTGCCTCTTGGCAGTGAAATGAAAGAAACAGAAGTGGATGCGCTGATTGAAGTAAAAATAGGTGATAAATGGGATGACAAAATGCAAGACAATGTCATCGTCGTGAAAGACGGCACCATTGTGGAAATACGTCAGGGGTGATTGAGAACATGGAGCTAGAATGGTTGAATGTCGGAAAGATCGTCAATACACATGGAGTGCGCGGAGAAGTACGTGTTGTGTCAAAGACTGATTTCCCAGAAGAACGCTACAAAAAAGGCAGCGTCCTTTATATTTTCAAACAAAATCAAAAAGAACCGCTAAAAGTGACTGTCGCATCACATAGACAGCACAAACAATTTGATTTACTGACATTTGAAGAAGTTGGCTCGTTAAATGAAGCTGAGCAATTAAAAGAGTCGATTTTAAAAGTAGAAAAAGAACACCTTGGTTCATTAGATGAAGGGGAATTCTATTTCCACGAAATCATCGGCTGTGAAGTATATGATGAAGAGGACAAACTGATTGGTCAAATCAAAGAGGTTTTAACGCCAGGGGCAAATGATGTATGGGTGGTTGGAAGAAAAGGCAAAAAAGATGCCCTCATCCCTTATATTCCATCTGTCGTCAAAACAGTTGATATTTCATCCAAGAAAGTACACATTGAAGTGATGGAAGGACTCATTGACGAATGAAAATTGACTTTTTAACACTGTTTCCTGAAATGTTTGAAGGGGTGCTTCACTCATCGATCTTAAAAAAAGCTCAGGAAAAAGATGCGGTCTCATTTGATGTCGTGAATTTTAGGGAGTATTCCGATCATAAACATAAAACAGTGGATGACTATCCGTATGGCGGCGGTGCTGGCATGGTTCTGAAAGCACAGCCTGTATTTGATGCGGTAGAAGATTTAACGAAAAAAGCAAACAAGAAGCCCCGCATTATTCTTGTCTGTCCTCAAGGAGAAAGATATACACAAAAGAAAGCAGAAGAGCTTGCAAAAGAAGAGCATCTTATGTTCATTTGCGGCCACTATGAAGGCTACGATGAGCGCATCAGGGAGCATCTTGTCACAGATGAAATTTCAATCGGAGATTTCGTTCTCACAGGCGGAGAGCTGCCGGCGATGATGATTGCAGACAGTGTGGTCAGGCTTTTGCCTCATGTGCTTGGAAAAGAAGCGTCTCATATCGAAGATTCATTTAGTACAGGTCTGCTTGAGCATCCGCACTATACAAGACCAGCTGATTATAAAGGATTGAAAGTACCAGATGTGCTTCTCTCTGGAAATCATGCCAAAATTGAAGAGTGGCGGCGTAAAGAATCGTTGAAGCGAACCTATACAAGACGGCCAGATTTGATCGATTCTTGCAAAACATTAACGGATGAAGAAAAAAGATGGCTTTGGCAGCTTCATAATGACTAGATTGTATTGCACAAGGTATACAGGTGTGGTATGATACTACTTGTGACTTGGACGGCTTGCCGATTCAAGTTTGAAAACGATGTTCCGCTGCAATGAAGAAAGAGGACATGAGCATCTGTTGGAAGGAGTTGAAAACGATGCAACAATTGATTGAAGAAATCACAAAAGAACAATTACGCACTGATCTTCCTGCGTTCCGTCCTGGTGACACTTTACGTGTACACGTGAAAGTTGTCGAGGGTACTCGTGAGCGTATCCAGATCTTTGAAGGTGTTGTAATTAAGCGTCGTGGTGGTGGAATCAGCGAAACTTTCACAGTTCGTAAGATCTCTTACGGTGTAGGCGTTGAGCGTACATTCCCTGTACACACACCAAAAATCGCTAAGATCGAAGTTGTACGTCACGGTAAGGTACGTCGTGCGAAACTTTACTACCTACGTGAACTTCGCGGTAAAGCGGCTCGTATCAAAGAAATCAGACGATAATGATATCAAAGGAAAGAGCTTGTTACCTGTAACAGGCTCTTTTTTTGTACAATGTATAGAGAGACAACCGTTAGAAGAGAGAAGGTGCACATATGACAATTCAATGGTTTCCAGGCCATATGGCAAAAGCAAGACGGGAAGTCACAGAAAAATTAAAGCTCATCGACATCGTATTTGAATTAACCGATGCAAGAATTCCGATGTCCTCTAGAAACCCAATGATTGAAGAAATCCTCCAAAACAAACCGAAAATTATGCTTTTGAACAAAGCAGATAAAGCAGATCCTCGTATGACAAAAGAGTGGCAGGCACACTTTGAAGCGCAAGGTGTACGGTCGCTTGCCATTAATTCTGTCGATGGACAAGGGTTAAATCAAATCATTACGACATCAAAAGAAATCTTAAAAGAAAAGTTCGATCGAATGAAAGCAAAAGGTGTTAAGCCGCGTGCCATTCGAGCTTTGATTATCGGAATTCCCAATGTCGGCAAATCAACGCTGATCAATCGGTTGGCAAAGAAAAATATTGCGAAAACAGGAGATCGACCTGGTATTACGACGTCACAGCAATGGGTGAAGGTAGGAAAAGAACTTGAACTGCTCGATACCCCCGGAATTCTCTGGCCGAAATTTGAAGATGAACAAGTAGGTCTTAGGCTGGCCGTCACCGGAGCGATTAAAGACTCAATCATCAACTTGCAGGATGTCGCCGTTTATGCGCTACGCTTTTTAGAAGAGCACTATCCAGAGCGATTAAAAAAACGCTATGATCTAGCAGAAATACCTGAAGATACAGTTGAGCTGTTTGATGCCATTGGCACAAAACGCGGCTGCCTGATGAGTGGAGGGTTCATTAATTACGACAAAACGACCGAAATCATTATTCGGGATATTCGAACGGAAAAATTTGGTCCCCTCACTTTTGAGAAGCCTGAAAGCTAAAAGACACGCAGCTCATGCGGGTCTTTATTTTTTGCGAAAAACTGCCGATATAAAGAAGGAGGCTGCGGAAAAGCCAATGTACACGGTCAAACAAATAAAAGCATTAATAGAACAACATGCTGACGACGAGTCATACATTCGTGAACTATTGAAAGACGATACAAGAAAAAGTGTCCAGAAGCTGATGGACAAATGGAACAAAGACAGAGAAAAGCAGCAAGAACTACATGCAGCATGGAAGCAAATGCTGCAATTTGAAACCAAAGCAAGAGCGCAAGGATACACTTATATTGCAGGCATAGATGAAGCAGGAAGAGGACCACTCGCTGGCCCAGTGGTTGCGGCAGCTGTGATATTAAAAGAAGATACCGTCCTACTCGGTTTAAATGATTCAAAACAGCTATCTGAGAAAAAAAGAATGACCTATTATGAGCTCATTCAAAAGGAAGCCCTCGACATCGGCATCGGCATTGTTGATGCGGCAACGATTGACGAAATCAATATATACGAAGCATCAAGACTGGCGATGGTGAGGGCTGTAAAGCAGCTTACTCACACACCTGATTATCTACTCATAGATGCGATGACGCTCCCGCTTCCTACTCAACAGGAGAATATCATCAAAGGAGATGCTAAAAGCGCATCCATCGCAGCTGGTGCATGTATTGCCAAAGTGACAAGGGACCAAATGATGGAAGAGTATGGACGCCAGTACCCTGAGTATCAATTTGAAAAACATAAAGGGTATGGAACGAAAGAGCACCTTGCTGCCATTCAAACACATGGCGCCACACCTATCCACCGGTTATCATTTGCACCAGTGAAATCTGTTATTTCATAAATATTTTGACACAAGGAGGCTGCCTGTGATGACAAGAGTTGAAGATATACATACTGCACTGAATAGTCGGCTGAATACGGCAGAATCTGTTCCGCTTAACACGGAAGGAAAGGAAAATATTCACCGGCTCATACTTGGCAAAGTACTAAAAATGCTTGGTGATGATACAGCGCTTGTTCAAATAGGCGCTACCAAAATAAAAGCGCAGCTAGCGGCTCAGCTCAAAGCCGATTCTTTCTACTGGTTCCAGTTAGAACAAGAAGGTGGAGACAGTCTGAGTAAATTAAGACCTGTTCAGCAATTTGACCAAGATCCAAAAACATTAAAAGATGCCGCAGCTAAACTACTAGAAGGTCTGTCGCTTAAAAATGGACTTGAACAAATGTTAACAGCTACAGCCTTTTTAAAAGAAAAACCGGTCATCAACGAAGCAGAGTTAAAAACGGCAGTAAAATGGATTGAACAACTTCAAGGCGCGGATATCAAAAAAGGTCTGCAAGCACTTCTTTTTGCTTTAAAGAAAGATTTGCCGATTCAGCAAGGAGTGCTCCAATCAATATTAGCGATGAAATCCCCCTCTGCACTTCATCAGGATGTGACAGCACTGCTAGATCGATTAACACAGCTTCCGAAGCAATCAGAAGCCACACAGGCTCTTACACAGGCCGTTCGTACGGTTGTAAATGCTGAGACAACTGTTCATGCAGAAAAGCTCTTATCGGTGCTTCTAGGAGCAAAAGAAGGTCAAACGAAGCAAGGAGAAAGCTTGCAGCTGGTGCAGCCTCATGTCAATCCGGCTCAGCAAACAAAGCAGAGCCAGCCCGCCGCTATACAAGGGCGACAGGTGGATACAGTGAATCAGAACAGCGTGCAGCAATTATTAAGTCCAAAACAGCTCCCGCTTCAGCAAATAGAACGCATTCTGACAAGCATCACAAAGCAAGGCATAGACGGACAGCGGCAGCTTGATGTAAAACAGCTCACATTACTGGTTCAAGCAGTCCAGCAGGCAGGGCCACAGGCTGACGCAAAGGCAGCCGTGCTTCAAAAGGAATTTCCGTTTCTTTCAAAAACAGAGGCGAACACATTGGCAAAGGTCATTCAGCAGACTGAACCTGCATTAAGCAATAAAACCGATGTACTCGATTTACTGATGACGATGAAAAAAGCGATAGGTGTACGAGATGAAATTGGGATGCTGAAATTACTGGAAAAGGGCAACCAAGATGTCAAAAGCCAAGAGCTTCACCAATTAAAGATGGTTTTAAATGATGCAAGGCAAGCTGATGTTCCCGAGCCCGTAAAAAAAGAAATGGATCAATTATTCCATAGATTAAATGGGCAGTTACTAGTGCATCAGGAAAACCAAACAGTTAGTCAAATGATGGTTTCTTACCCTCTTTTCTCAAAACATAGTGTTCAAGATTTAACCTTTATTCTAAAAGGGCATAAGAAAAAAGATGGCTCTATTGATATTTCTCAGTGCCGTTTAATGTTTTATTTAAACATGGAGAACTTAGAAGAAACGTTAATAGACTGTACGATTCAGCAAAAAGTGATGTCAATTACAGTCGAGACGGCTCACGAACTTCAAGGGACCATTAATCCAATGATTCCAGCTGTTCGAGAGAATTTAAATGCCCTAGGGTATAGTTTGACGGGGATTACAGCGAAAAAGAGAGAAGAGCCAATTGATCCGTCTGACTTTCTAGATGAACACTTTCATAAAATCAGCGAGAAAGGGCTTGACTTACGAGTATGAAAGATTCAAAACCGCTTAGAAGAGCGGTCGCTCTACACTATGATGAAGAAAAACAAAAAGCGCCAAAAGTCGTTGCAACAGGCAGCGGCTATGTGGCTGATCATATTATTGAAGAAGCTCAAAAAGCTGGGGTCCCTATTCAAGAAGACCGTAATTTAGTAGAACTGATGCGCCACTTAACGCTCGATGAGGAAATCCCAGAAGCGTTATACGATACTGTAGCAGAAATATTTTCATTTATCTATCGATTGGATCAAAAAATGAAAAAATAAGTGTTTTGACTGAAAAATTTATATTTTTAATAAAATAAAAGTTTGAATGTTTAGAAGGATTTTACGATTTTACATAGAACCCTAGACATTCTCTTTTTTATTCTTTAAAATGAAAGCGCAGTCTATTTTATAATTTTTGTTTCTACATATGTTGGGAGGATGGGAAATGAATATCCATGAGTACCAAGGAAAAGAAATCCTAAGAAAATATGGGGTTTCAGTTCCAAATGGTAAAGTAGCATTTACACCTGATGAAGCAGTGAAAGCATCAGAAGAGCTTGGAAGCTCTGTATATGTCGTAAAAGCACAGATTCATGCAGGCGGCCGTGGTAAAGCAGGTGGGGTAAAAATTGCAAAAACAAAAGATGAAGTGAAAGGGTTTGCAGAGGAATTGCTCGGCAAGACACTTGTCACACATCAAACAGGGCCTGAAGGGCGCGAAATAAAACGCTTACTTATTGAAGAAGGCTGCGATATTCAAAAAGAGTACTATGTAGGACTCGTTTTGGATAGAGCGACATCAAGAATTGTTTTGATGGCTTCTGAAGAGGGCGGTACTGAAATTGAAGAAGTAGCAGAAAAAACGCCAGAAAAAATCGTGAAAGTGGTCATCGACCCAGCGATTGGTCTCCAAGCCTATCAGGCGAGAGAAGTTGCGTTTAAAATTAATATTCCAACAAAATTAGTTGGTCAAGCTGTTAAGTTTATGACAAGCCTTTACAATGCGTTTATTGAAAAGGATTGTTCAATTGCCGAGATAAATCCTCTTGTTGTAACAGGTGATGGAAAAGTCATGGCACTTGATGCAAAATTAAACTTTGATAGCAATGCCTTATATAGACAAAAAGATATATTAGAATACCGTGACCTTGATGAAGAAGATCCAAAAGAGATTGAAGCATCTAAATATGACCTAAGCTACATTTCTCTAGATGGGAATATTGGCTGCATGGTGAATGGAGCAGGCCTTGCGATGTCTACAATGGATATCATCAAGCATTACGGCGGGGACCCTGCAAACTTCCTTGATGTTGGCGGCGGTGCAACTGCTGAAAAAGTAACGGAAGCATTTAAAATCATCTTATCTGATCAAAATGTCAAAGGGATTTTCGTGAACATTTTTGGCGGCATCATGAAATGTGATGTCATTGCAGAAGGTGTTGTTGAAGCGACGAAACAAGTCGGCTTAACATTACCACTCGTTGTACGTCTTGAAGGAACAAACGTTGAATTAGGGAAGAAAATCCTGAGTGATTCAGGCTTAAATATCACTTCTGCTGAGTCTATGGCTGACGGGGCAGAAAAGATTGTATCTTTAGTCAAGTAGAGCAGAAAGGCAGGGAACCTAAATGAGTGTATTTATTAATAAAAATACGAGAGTAATTGTTCAGGGGATTACCGGTTCAACCGCATTATTCCATACAAAACAAATGATTGAGTATGGAACAAATATCGTTGGCGGTGTCACACCTGGAAAAGGTGGAACTGAAGTAGAGGGAGTTCCTGTATTTAATACTGTATCTGAAGCAGTACAGACAACTGGAGCAAATGCTTCTGTTATCTATGTACCAGCACCATTTGCAGCAGACGCCATTTTAGAGGCTGTTGATGCAGAAGTGGATCTAGTGATTTGTATCACAGAACACATTCCAGTTCTGGATATGGTTAAAGTGAAACGCTATATGGAAGGTAAGAAGACAAGGCTTGTTGGACCGAACTGTCCTGGTGTGATTACACCTGAAGAATGTAAAATTGGCATCATGCCTGGCTACATTCATAAAAAAGGTCATGTTGGTGTTGTGTCTCGTTCTGGAACGCTTACATATGAAGCGGTACATCAGCTTTCAGAGGCTGGTGTTGGTCAATCAACAGCTGTAGGAATTGGCGGAGACCCTGTCAATGGCACGAACTTTATTGATGTATTAAAAGCCTTCAATGAAGATCCTGAAACGCATGCTGTGATCATGATTGGTGAAATCGGTGGTACTGCTGAAGAAGAAGCAGCTGAATGGGTAAAAGCAAATATGACCAAGCCGGTTGTCGGCTTTATTGGCGGTAAAACAGCGCCTCCAGGAAAACGTATGGGACATGCTGGTGCCATTATTTCTGGTGGTAAAGGAACTGCTGATGAAAAAGTAAAAACAATGCGTGAATGTGGAATTGAAGTGGCAGAGACACCATCTGTCATGGGAGAAACCTTAATTAAAGTGTTAAAAGAGAAGAATCTCTTCGAAGCTTGTAAAACGCATTAATGACACAAGAAGACTTGTTCTTTGACAAGTCTTCTTCTTTCTATCTTAAACTGGAGGAATGGTATGTACAACGTGTCCGAAAGAATGATTTTTCACCGCTTAAAAGGCCTCATCTCACCCTCTTTGTTAACAAAATGGTGGAAGGTCGATCCTGAGCTATATATAAATGAAGAAACACATCATTTCAAACAGGATCGATCATTACAAAAGATCGACTTTACCCGCTTACAACAAGCTGAAGAAAATGAATTCCCCATTTTTCAACACATCGTTCAAGCCTATTTAAAGCAAAATATTCACATGATTCCCATCACATCACCTTTATATCCCAGCTCACTAAAACACATTTATGATCCTCCCCCAGTATTATTCCTAAAAGGAAACGTTACCTATTTAAATGAAGAAAAAAGTTTAGGTGTAGTAGGTACACGAGTGCCATCCTCTTATGGAGAAGCGTGCGTGAAGAAAATTGTTGGAGAACTTGTAGAGGAAGATTGGATGATTGTGAGTGGTTTAGCAAAAGGAATTGATGGACTTGCACACAAAGAGTGCATAAGAAAAAAAGGAAAAACGATTGGTGTTGTAGCTGGCGGCTTTCAACATGTATATCCAAAAGAACATGTGCAAATGGCTCAATATATGGGAGAACATCATTTACTGTTGTCAGAGCATCCGCCTTATATCAAACCAGAAAAATGGCATTTTCCAATGAGAAACCGATTAATTAGTGCCCTGACAAGAGGAACCATCGTGGTTCAGTGCAAAGAAAAGAGCGGATCGCTTATTACAGCCTATCAGGCATTAGAGCAAGGAAAAGAAGTGTTTGCTGTTGCAGGATCGATCTTTGATTCTAATTCTATAGGTCCAGCTAGACTGATTCAGCAAGGTGCCAAGCTTGTTCATTCAACGAAGGATATTTTAGAGGAATTCTCCTTGAGCGGTGTTCAATATACTGAACTCCCATAAAAATATCGTTTGACAAAAGACATCGGAATATTTAATAATAGTGAGGATTTAAGTTTACACTTTGTTTTTCGTGTTTATAATGATGTTCATCATAAAGAATTTTTAACGATTGCCTGTTAGATAGGTGCAATTAACATAAATATAAATTTGTGAAATGGATAAAGAGAGAACACCTCTTAAGGGGGATTTTGAGTATGGCTGATTATTTAGTCATCGTTGAGTCGCCAGCAAAGGCGAAAACGATTGAGCGTTATTTAGGAAAAAAGTATAAAGTAAAGGCTTCAATGGGGCACGTAAGGGATTTACCGAAAAGTCAGCTTGGTGTTGACACTGAGCATGACTTCGAACCGAGATATATTACGATTCGAGGAAAAGGTCCAGTCTTAAAAGAATTAAAAACAGCAGCGAAGAAAGCAAAAAAAGTATATCTCGCAGCTGACCCCGACAGAGAGGGAGAAGCGATTGCTTGGCATTTAGCTCACAGCCTTGACCTTGACCTCTCTTCAGATTGCCGCGTTGTCTTTAACGAGATTACAAAAGATGCAATTAAAGATTCCTTTAAGCATCCACGTATGATCAATATGGACTTGGTTGATGCGCAGCAGGCAAGACGGATTTTAGATCGTCTCGTTGGATATAAAATCAGCCCGATTTTATGGAAGAAAGTCAAAAAGGGCTTAAGCGCCGGTCGTGTTCAATCAGTTGCACTCCGCCTGATTATTGACCGCGAGAATGAAATTAATGAATTCAAACCAGAAGAATACTGGACAATTGATGGCACCTTCCTAAAAGGGAAAGAAAGTTTTGAAGCGAGTTTCTTTGGCGTAAATGGCAAAAAACATCCGCTAAAAACAAAAGAAGATGTAAAAGAAATCCTTTCGAAATTAAAAGAAAGCAAATTTTCTGTTGAAAAAGTGACGAAAAAAGAACGTAAACGCAACCCAGCTGTTCCGTTTACAACATCTACCTTACAACAAGAGGCAGCGAGAAAACTAAACTTCCGTGCGAAGAAAACGATGATGATTGCACAGCAATTATATGAAGGAATTGATCTTGGTAAAGAAGGTACAGTAGGTCTCATTACATATATGAGAACGGACTCAACACGTATTTCCAATACGGCAATTGAAGAAGTATCTGCTTTCATTGATCAAACGTACGGCAAGAATTTCTTGAATACAACAAAACGTACTGCCAAAAAGAACGAAAATGCACAGGATGCTCACGAAGCCATCCGTCCGACTTCTACGCTAAGAAAACCAGCAGATGTCAAACATGTGCTAAGTAGAGATCAGCTTCGTCTTTATAAATTGATTTGGGAACGTTTTGTGGCAAGCCAAATGGCACCAGCTGTTCTTGATACAATGAGTGTGGATCTTGAAAATAACGGGCTTACTTTCCGTGCAAATGGAAGTAAGGTGAAATTCCCTGGATTTATGAAAGTATATGTTGAAGGGAAGGACGACCAGTTAGAAGAAAAGGACAAAATGCTTCCTGATCTGCAAGAGGGAGATACCGTTCTTTCAAAAGATATTGAACCAGAGCAGCACTTCACGCAGCCGCCTCCACGTTACACTGAGGCAAGACTTGTCAAAACCCTTGAAGAGCTAGGTATTGGCCGCCCATCTACGTATGCACCAACATTAGATACCATTCAAAAGCGTGGCTACGTGGCACTTGATAACAAACGGTTTATTCCAACAGAGCTTGGAGAGATTGTGCTCAACTTAATTATTGAATTCTTCCCTGAAATCATTAACGTAGAATTTACTGCGAAAATGGAAAAAGAACTTGATAGCGTTGAAGAAGGTACGATTGAATGGGTACGCATTATCGACAGTTTCTATCAAGATTTTGCAAAACGGGTAGAAAAAGCAGAAGCAGAGATGCAGGAAGTTGAGATTGAGCCTGAATACGCCGGAGTTGATTGCGAAGAGTGTGGTCATCCAATGGTGTACAAAATGGGGAGATACGGTAAGTTCATGGCATGCTCTAATTTCCCTGACTGCCGTAACACAAAACCAATTGTCAAAGATATTGGTGTCAAATGCCCGACTTGTCACGAAGGAAATATCGTTGAACGGAAATCTAAGAAGCGCCGCATTTTTTACGGTTGCGATCGTTTTCCAGAGTGTGAATTCGTTTCTTGGGACAAACCAATTGAAAGAAAGTGTCCAAAATGCGAAAATATGCTTGTAGAGAAAAAGCTGAAAAAAGGCATTCAAGTTCAATGTGTGAACTGTGATTATAAAGAGGAACAACAAAAATAGCGGTGAGCAGCCTTGTTCACCTGCTTTTTTATGTCATCAAATAGAACTTACGAAATAGGAGAGTTGTACAATGAGTCAATTTGTAAATGTGATCGGAGCAGGTTTAGCAGGAAGTGAAGCGGCATGGCAAATTGCCAAGCGCGGAATTAAAGTCCATCTGTATGAAATGAGACCTGTCAAACAAACACCAGCTCACCACACAGATAAATTTGCGGAGCTCGTATGCAGTAACTCATTGCGTGCGAATGCTTTAACGAACGCAGTCGGTGTTTTAAAGGAAGAAATGCGTCATTTAGATTCAGCAATCATCGCAGCAGCAGATGAAAGCTCGGTTCCTGCTGGTGGAGCGCTTGCAGTAGATCGTCATGAATTTGCAGCTAACGTCACAGACCGCGTGAAAAATCACCCGAATGTGACGGTCTTTCAAGAAGAAGTGCAAAGCATTCCAGAAGGTCCGACGATTATCGCAACGGGTCCTCTTACATCAGAAGCACTTTCAAAAGAATTAAAATCTTTAACAGGTGAAGAGTATTTATATTTCTACGATGCAGCAGCGCCTATCCTCGAGAAAGACAGCATCGATATGGATAAAGTGTACTTGAAATCACGTTATGATAAAGGGGAAGCGGCTTATTTAAACTGTCCGATGACAGAAGAAGAATTCGATCGTTTTTATGAGGCGCTCATTTCTGCTGAAACTGTGCCGTTAAAAGAGTTCGAAAAAGAAATCTTCTTCGAAGGCTGTATGCCCATTGAAGTCATGGCCAAAAGAGGAAAAAAAACCATGCTCTTTGGCCCGATGAAACCAGTTGGACTTGAAGATCCAAAAACAGGAAAAAGACCTTACGCTGTTGTTCAATTAAGACAGGATGATGCAGCAGGTACTTTATATAATATTGTTGGTTTCCAAACACATCTAAAGTGGGGCGATCAAAAGGAAGTATTCCGTTTGATTCCAGGTCTTGAAGAGGCAGAGATTGTTCGCTATGGTGTGATGCACCGTAATACATTTATTAACTCGCCAAGCCTTCTAAAACCGACGTATCAATTTAAAAATAGAGATGACTTATTCTTTGCCGGACAAATGACTGGTGTTGAAGGATATGTTGAGTCCGCGGCTTCAGGACTAGTGGCTGGAATCAATGCAGCTCGTTTTGTTAAAGGAGAAGAGCTTGTGACACTTCCAGAAGAAACAGCGATTGGCAGTATGGCTTACTACATCACATCAACAAACAAGAAAAGCTTCCAGCCGATGAATGCAAACTTTGGATTGCTGAAAGATCTTGGCGTTCGAATTAAAAACAAACAAGAGCGCTATGCAGAGTACGCTAAACGCGCAATCGAAACTATTCAAACTATTTCGAAATCTCTGTAGTAAAACATTGCACGGAAAGCAAGATATGTGATACCATTTAAAAGCCTTAAAGAGGTGTAAAAATGACAGATAAACAGCGTCTTGTCCACTTATTCATTGAATATTTGCAGATTGAAAAGAACTATTCAGCTTTAACGATCTCAGGTTATACTGAGGCGATTGAAGAGTTTGTCAGATTTATGAACATTCAAGGAATAGACGGTTTTGAAGAGGTATCCTATCAAGATACGAGAATTTATTTAACAGAAGCTTATGAAAAAGGCCTTACAAGAAGAACGATTAGTAAGAAAGTCTCTGCACTTCGCAGCTTTTATAAATTTTTATTAAGAGAACAGCTTGTGAAAGAAAATCCTTTTTTACTCGTTAGCTTACCAAAGCAGGATAAGCGAATTCCTTCATTTTTGTATGAAGAGGAACTAAAAGAGCTATTTACAGTTTCTGATGTAAATACACCGCTTGGTCAAAGAAATCAAGCCATTTTAGAACTACTTTATGCAACAGGTATGAGGGTCAGTGAGTTATGTTCATTAAAAGAATCTGATCTTGATTTATCGATGGATACAGTGCTTGTACATGGGAAAGGCAGCAAACAGCGGTATGTACCTTTCGGATCTTATGCACATGAAGCGCTCTCCACATATTTAGAGGATGGAAGGCAGAAGCTGAAAGTGAAGGGAAAGGATCGTGCTGATTCACATGTGTTTTTGAATCAGCGCGGAGCTCCTCTTACAGATAGAGGCGTTCGATTCATTCTAACTGAATTAATGAAAAAGGCGTCTGGCACATTACATATCCATCCACACATGTTAAGGCACACCTTTGCTACGCATCTTTTAAACGAGGGAGCGGATTTAAGAAGTGTTCAAGAACTTCTCGGTCACTCAAATTTATCATCAACACAGGTGTACACGCATGTATCAAAAGATTCTTTAAGAAAAACGTACATGTCTCATCACCCAAGGGCTTTTAAACGATCCTAAAAGGAGGTTTTTTCATGTCATCATTTCATGCAACCACAATCTTTGCCGTTCAACATAAAGGAAAAAGTGCGATGGCTGGAGACGGTCAAGTCACTTTTGGGCAGGCTGTCGTCATGAAACACACAGCAAAAAAAGTGCGCCGTCTTTTCGGAGGCAAAGTACTCGCAGGTTTTGCTGGTTCAGTTGCAGATGCATTTACACTCTTTGAGAAGTTTGAAACGAAGCTTGAAGAATACGGTGGTAACCTAAAACGAGCAGCTGTAGAACTGGCGAAAGAATGGCGAAGTGACAAGATGCTCAGACAGCTTGAGGCCATGCTGATCGTCATGAATAAAGAAAGCATCCTGCTCGTATCTGGAACAGGAGAGGTCATCGAGCCAGACGATGGCATTTTGGCTATCGGGTCAGGCGGTAACTACGCGCTTAGCGCCGGGAGAGCACTCAAAAAACATGCAGGTGACCATCTCTCAGCTCGAGAGATTGCAAAGGCGGCTCTTGAAACGGCCGGAGAAATCTGTGTCTACACGAACGATCAAATCACTTTAGAAGAGCTTGAATAGAAAGGACATGAGACGTATGGAGAAAAAGCCGTTCACCCCAAGAGAGATAGTTGAAAAGCTTGATCAGTACATTATTGGTCAGCTTGATGCGAAAAAAGCAGTGGCGGTGGCTTTAAGAAACCGTTACAGAAGAAGTCTTTTACATGATAAGCTAAAGGATGAAGTCGTTCCTAAAAACATCTTAATGATTGGTCCGACAGGTGTGGGGAAAACAGAAATTGCCCGCAGAATTGCAAGGATTTCTGGTGCACCTTTCATTAAAGTGGAAGCGACGAAGTTTACTGAAGTTGGATATGTCGGACGTGACGTAGAATCAATGGTCAGAGATTTAGTGGAAACAGCAATCAGACTAGTCAAAGAAGAAAAAATGAAGGATGTTCAAGAAGAAGCGGAAAAACAAGCAAACAAACGGCTTGTTCATCTACTTGTTCCTGGAAAGAAAAAAAGTCAGTCTGTGAAAAATCCTTTTGAGATGCTGTTTGGTGGTTCTGATGCTGATGAAAGTGATCGAGATCACTCAAGTGAAGAAGTAGAGCTTGAGTCGACGAGAAAACGCATTGCGCACCAGCTGGCGATGGGTGAACTTGAAGACCATTACGTCACGATTGAAGTTGAAGAGCAGCAGCCTTCCATGTTTGATATGCTTCAAGGCTCGGGTATGGAGCAAATGGGTATGAACATGCAGGATGCGCTTAGCAATCTCATGCCTAAAAAGAAAAAACGCAGAAAGCTGACCGTCAGAGAAGCGAGAAAAGCGTTAACTGCTGAGGAAGCTTCAAAACTGATTGATATGGATGAAGTCGGTCAGGAAGCCGTGCAAAAAGCAGAGCAGCAAGGAATCATCTTTATCGATGAAATCGATAAAATTGCCAAAAGCGGTGGTACATCGTCTGCAGATGTTTCTCGTGAAGGGGTTCAACGTGATATTTTACCGATTGTAGAAGGTTCCACTGTGATGACGAAGTATGGGGCTGTGAAAACAGATCATGTTCTATTTGTAGCAGCAGGCGCTTTTCATATGGCGAAACCATCGGATTTGATTCCAGAGCTTCAAGGACGCTTCCCAATCCGTGTAGAATTAGATAAATTAAGTATAGAAGACTTTGTGAAAATCTTAACGGAACCAGATAACGCGTTATTAAAGCAATATAAGGCTTTACTTGAAACAGAAGGTATATCTCTTGAATTTTCTGACGATGCTATTCATAAGATTGCCGAAGTGGCTTATCACGTCAATCAGGAGACGGATAACATCGGTGCAAGAAGGCTTCACACCATACTTGAGAAGCTGCTAGAAGAGCTCTCATTTGAGGCGCCTGATATTACAATGGAAACAGTGACCATTACCCCTCAGTATGTAGAAGAGAAGCTAGGAAAGATTGCAAATAACAAAGACTTAAGTCAATTTATACTTTAACAAATGAATAAAGTAATCTAGGAGGATCATTATTATGGCGTTACTACAAAAAACAAGGATTATTAACTCGATGCTGCAAGATGCAGCGGGGAAACCGGTTAATTTTAAAGAAATGGCAGAAACACTGAGAGATGTCATTGATTCAAACATTTTCGTATTAAGCAGAAGAGGGAAGCTTCTTGGCTACTCCATTAACCAGCAGATTGAAAATGCACGTATGAAAAAAATGCTGGAAGATCGTCAGTTCCCTGAAGAATATACAAAAAGCTTATTCAATGTCCCTGAAACATCTTCAAACCTTGACATCAACAGTGAGTACACAGCTTTCCCGATTGAGAACCGTGATTTATTCCAATCAGGTTTGACAACGATTGTACCAATCATCGGAGGCGGAGACCGCTTAGGGACGTTAATCCTTTCTCGTTTGCAGGATACATTCACAGATGATGATTTAATTCTTGCTGAATACGGCGCAACAGTTGTTGGAATGGAGATTCTTCGTGAGAAAGCGGAAGAAATTGAAGAAGAAGCAAGAAGTAAAGCGGTTGTTCAAATGGCGATCAGCTCTCTTTCATACAGTGAACTTGAAGCGATTGAACATATCTTTGAAGAACTTGATGGAAACGAAGGGCTGCTTGTGGCAAGTAAGATTGCTGACCGTGTAGGAATCACTCGTTCAGTGATCGTAAACGCACTTCGTAAATTAGAAAGTGCAGGCGTTATTGAATCTCGTTCTCTTGGAATGAAGGGAACATACATTAAAGTATTAAACAACAAATTTTTAATTGAACTTGAAAATTTAAAATCTCACTAATCAAAAAACCCTTTTCGGCCGAAATAAACGCTGAAAAGGGTTTTTTTGTATAAAAAAAGAGGATTTGTCCGAAAAATGACACTCTTTTTCCCAAGAAACCCCTTACAATTCTGTAGTGCTTTGAATCTAGGTCTTTATACCTATTCGTAAAATAGATATATATTACGAGTTTTTTTTACAATTACATCATAGACTTTAATCCTATTATTTCTTACAATGAACATATGGTTTTACAAATCTCGACATGATTAAATGGAATGAAATACATATGATTGGAGGTATATGGTTTTGGATATATTTTCTGGAACGATAAGCAACCTTGAGAATGCCTTAGGCAGAGCGAATGTTAAGCAAAAAGTCATAAGCAATAATATCGCGAATATAGACACACCGAACTACAAGTCTAAAAAAGTTGCATTCCACGACATGCTAAATGATGCGTCAATCAAATTAGATGCTAAAAAAACATACCAAGGTCACATTGATTTTTCTAAAACAGGGTCTAATTATTCAGTTGTTTCGAGTAACCGTACTTCTTATCAAGAAAACGGAAATAATGTCGATATTGATCAAGAGATGAGTGAACTCGCTAAAAACCAAATTCAGTATAATGCGTTGGTTGAAAGAATGAGCGGAAAGTTCAATTCTCTTAAAACAGTTTTGACAGGAGGTAAGTGATGTCGATTTTTTCAGGCGTTAACGCTTCGGCCTCAGCATTAACAGCACAGAGGCTCAGAATGGACGTTGTATCCTCAAACCTTGCAAATATGGATACAACAAGAGCGAAACAGGTTGATGGCAAGTGGGAGCCTTATAGACGCAAGCTCGTCACATTACAGCCGTCAGGTGAATCATTTTCATCTATATTGAACTCAAGCATGAATTCGAGCGGCAAATTAGGAAACGGCGTCAAAGTAACAAAAATTACTGAAGACGAAACTCCATTCAACCTTCAATATGATCCTACAAATCCCGATGCCAATGAAAATGGATATGTTCAAACACCAAACGTTGATCCATTAAAGGAAATGGTTGATCTCATCAGCAGCTCAAGATCATATGAAGCAAACGTGACTGCGCTGAATGCGAATAAAAGCATGCTGATGAAAGCTTTAGAAATAGGAAAGTAAGGTGAAAAGAATTGGTTAACGCAATATCTCCTTTCCAGCTTCAAACCGCTCAGCAAGCAAGTGAATTGACGAATGCATCGTCTGTGCAGGCGGCTGCACCTAAAAGTCAAACGAATTTCTCTGATGTGCTGAAGAATTCCATTGAGGCATTAAATCAATCACAGCTAAAATCAGACCAGTATACGAATGCTCTCGCACAAGGGAAAGATGTCAATCTCGATGAAGTCATGATTGCTTCACAAAAAGCGAGTGTGACACTCACAGCTGCAACCGAGTTTCGGAATAAAGCAGTCGAAGCGTACCAAGAGATTATGAGAATGCAGATGTAGGAGGTGCTGGTGGACAAAAAATAGACTGAATGGAATGACCGGGGGTTAAGATGAATCGTACTTTAATGCAATTAAGAACAAAAACAGTTGAGTTTTGGCGAAATCGATCAAAATTACAAAAAATACTCATGATTGGCGGCGTAGCTGCCCTAGCAATCATTATTACGGTTGTTAGCATCTTTGCTTCTTCTGAAAAAATGGTTCCGTTGTTTAGAGATTTGTCTGAGGCAGAAGCAGGACAAATCAAACAGGAACTGGATGGCAAAAACGTTAAATCGGAACTTGCAAATAACGGAACGACGATTTTAGTTCCAGAAAAGCAAGCAGACACTTTAAAAGTAACACTTGCATCAGAAGGGCTTCCTAAAACGGGGAATATTGATTACTCCTTCTTTGCGAACAATTCCGGCTTCGGTTTAACAGATAATGAATTTGATGTTCTGAAAGTAGACGCAACTCAGACAGAACTATCCAATCTGATCAACACGATTGATGGGATTAAAGATTCAAAGGTTATGATTAACCTGCCAAAAGATTCCGTTTTTGTTGGAGAAGAGCAAAGTAATGCATCAGCATCAATTGTGCTGCAAGTTCAACCAGGCTACACGCTTACTCAGCAACAAGTAAAAGGCCTTTATCATCTTATTTCAAAAAGTGTGCCGAATTTAAAAACAGAAAACATTGTCATTATGGACCAAGATTCCAACTACTATGACTTAAACAGCAGCTCAGATTCCTATGCAAGTGGAATGGATGAACAGCAGCAGAAAAAAGAGGAGATTGAAAAGAATCTTCAACGAAAAATTCAACAGCTGCTTGGAACGATGATGGGTCAAGAGAAAGTTGCCGTATCGGTCACTACAGACATTGATTTTACTGAAGAAAAAAGAAAAGAAGATCTTGTCGAACCAGTTGATCAAGAAAACATGCAAGGAATTGCTGTCAGCGCTGAAAAGATTGCTGAAACTTATTCAGGTAATGGCGCAGCAGCTGGAGGCACCGCTGGAACAGGTGACGATGATGTCACAAATTATCAAGGTGCCGATGGAACGAATGGAAGCGGAGATTACGAAAAGAGCGAAGATCGTATCAATTATGAAGTCAACCGCATTCATAAAGATATCAAAGAAAGTCCTTATAAAATCAGAGACGTCGGCATTCAGGCACTGGTTGAACCACCTACTGCAAACGATCCGACCTCATTAACTGCTGAAAGGCAGGATGATATTAAAAAAATTCTTTCAACCATCATCAGTACATCGATTGATAAAGAATACACAAACGGTCAAGCGCTCACTCAAGCTGACTTAGATAACAAAATCGTTTTATCTGTATCAAAATTAGACGGTAAACAGCAAACGGCAGCAGAAAACCCTTCAAACAATATTCCGATTTGGGTTTATATTGTTGGCGGTGTGCTACTACTTGCCATTATCGCTCTCATTATCCTTCTCGTACGTAAGCGAAGAAAAGAAGAGGAAGAAGAGTTTGAGTTTGATGAACGTACACCAATTCATGTTCCTGATATCGATACTGAGCCAGAAACAGAAGAAATGGTGAGAAAAAATCAGCTTGAAAAAATGGCAAAAGATAAACCAGAAGACTTTGCTAAATTGCTACGCAGCTGGCTGTCCGAGGATTAGGAGGAATACACATGTCGAGAAAAGATCCAAATCGACTAACAGGCAGACAAAAAGCAGCAATCCTAATGATTTCCTTAGGGCTAGACGTGTCAGCATCTGTATACAAACATCTGTCTGAAGACGAAATAGAAAAATTAACATTAGAAATTTCAAATGTAAGAAGTGTAGATACTGCTAAAAAAGATGAGATCATCGAAGAATTTCACAGCATTGCCATCGCGCAGGACTACATATCACAAGGCGGCCTGATGTACGCAAGACAAGTGCTTGAAAAAGCGCTTGGTGAGGACAAAGCGGACAGCATCTTAAATCGCTTAACATCCTCACTTCAAGTGAAACCATTTGATTTTGCTAGAAAGGCTGACCCAGAGCAAATTTTAAACTTTATCCAGCATGAGCATCCACAAACTATTGCGCTCATTCTTTCCTACCTAGATCCAGTACAGGCTGGACAGATTTTATCTGAGTTAGGCGAGGAAGTACAAACTGAGGTTGCAAGAAGAATTGCTTTAATGGACCGCACATCTCCAGAGATCATCAATGAGGTGGAACGTATTCTTGAACAAAAGCTCTCTTCAACCTTTACGCAAGATTATACCCAAACGGGCGGAGTCGAAGCGGTAGTCGAAGTCCTGAATGGTGTAGACCGTGCAACGGAGAAAACCATTTTAGATACACTAGAAATTCAAGATCCTGAGCTTGCTGATGAAATTAAGAAACGTATGTTTGTCTTTGAAGACATTGTCACTCTTGATAGCAGAGCCATTCAGCGCGTGATTCGAGATGTTGAAAATGACGATTTACTACTTGCACTCAAAGTGGCAAGCGAAGAAGTCAAAGAAATTGTCTTCCGCAACATGTCGCAGCGTATGGTCGAAACGTTCAAAGAAGAAATGGAGTTTATGGGACCTGTCCGGCTTAGAGATGTCGAGGAAGCACAGACTCGTATTGTCAGCATCGTAAGACGACTTGAAGAGGCTGGAGAAATCGTCATAGCTCGAGGTGGAGGAGACGATATCATTGTCTAGGATTATCAAACATGAAACATCTGTTATTCCTGAACAAGGCCGTCAAACCATTCCCTTGCAGCAAGTGGAATTCAAAAGAGAACATCACGAAGAAGAGCTTGTCAACGAAACAGAAGCATCTCAGCTTGTATTAAGTGATGCACAAGATGAAGCAAGCCGTATTTTAGAACAAGCAAATCGTGAGCTGGAACAAACAATGGCTGAAATCAATCAGCGGCGAGCTGATTTTGAAGCAGAAAGAGTACAGCTCATTGAAGAAGCGAAACAAACAGGATATCAAGATGGTTTTCAAAAGGGCGAAGCAGATGCGACTTTACAGTATCAATCGATTCTTGATCAAGCGAATGACATTGTCAGCCTTGCAAAGCAGGACTATGAAGCAAAAATCGAAAGCTCTGCTGAAGAAATTGTCGAACTTGCCTTTGAGCTCGCTAAACGAGTATGGAATGCAGCTGAGGACACAAAAGAACAATTTTTAACGCTAGTGAAGCAGGTCATTTCAGAAGTGAAAGAATATGACGATATTTCCATCTATGTCGACCCTGCACATTACGAACATGTGATGGAATATAAAGATGAATTAAATAGAATCCTTCAAAAGAATACACATCTTGCCATTTACTCGGATGAAAAAGCACCAAAAGGTACTTGTTACGTCGAAACAAGCTTTGGAAAAGTGGAAGCGAGTGTTGATACCCAAATGAATCAGTTAAAAGAAAAGTTATTAGAAGTCATTGATTCAGGTGATCACAAATGAACATAGATGTGCTAAAAGAAACGATTGAAACCGCCGATCCTTATAAACGTTTTGGTAAAGTCAATCGAGTTGTTGGACTGATGATCGAGTCCAAGGGGCCAGAAAGCTCAATCGGTGATGTATGTCTTATTCACAAAAAAGGGAGTAAGAATCATCCGATCAAAGCAGAAGTCGTTGGTTTTAAAGATGAAAACATTCTGCTCATGCCCTATGTAGAAGCCTCTAACATCTCACCAGGCAGTCTTGTTGAAGCAACAGGTGAGTCGTTAAAGGTCAAAGTAGGAACTGGTTTAATCGGGCAGGTTGTTGATGCCTTCGGTGATCCACTGGATGGCAGCATGCTTCCTAAAGGACTTGCACCTGTCTCAACAGAACAATCTCCTCCAAACCCGATGGACAGACCGCCTATTCGTGAAAAAATGGGCGTTGGTGTCAGAGTGATCGACAGCTTGCTCACAGTCGGCACTGGTCAAAGAATTGGCATATTCGCGGGAAGCGGTGTTGGTAAAAGTACCTTGATGGGGATGATTGCCAAGCAGACAGAAGCGGATCTCAATGTCATTGCACTTGTTGGAGAGCGTGGACGTGAAGTTCGCGAGTTTATCGAAAAAGATTTAGGAGCTGAAGGACTGAAGCGTTCGATTGTTGTTGTCGCAACTTCAGATCAGCCCGCACTGACAAGATTAAAAGCAGCCTATACAGCAACAGCTATTGCCGAATATTTCAGAGACAGAGGCAAAAATGTCATGTTTATGATGGATTCTGTCACAAGGGTCGCCATGGCACAGCGGGAAATAGGACTTGCAACAGGCGAACCGCCAACAACAAAAGGATATACGCCTTCAGTGTTCGCTATACTGCCAAAATTGTTAGAACGAACTGGTACAAATCAACTTGGTTCCATCACAGCGTTTTACACAGTGCTTGTTGATGGTGACGATATGAATGAGCCGATCGCTGATACAGTGCGGGGGATTTTAGATGGCCACATAGTACTTGATCGTGCACTGGCCAACAAAGGACAGTTTCCAGCTGTCAATATTCTGAAAAGTATCAGTCGTGTCATGAGTAATATCGCAAGTCATGATCACAAGGAAGCGGCTAACCGGTTCCGCCAGCTTTTATCCACATATCAAAACGCTGAAGACCTCATTAACATTGGAGCATATAAAAAAGGCTCCTCTAAAGATATTGATGAGGCCATGCAAGCTTACCCACAACTGATTTCATTTTTGAAGCAGGACGTTGAAGAGGCTGTATCGATTGAAGACAGCGTGAGGATATTGCTCAGTTTGATGAATAGAGAGGATTGACAAAAACAGTGAGATATCAATACAAATTTCAAAAGCTCTTAGAATTGAAAGAAAGTGAAAAAGACAAATCACTCGCAGCGTATCAACAATCCGTTTCAGCATTTGAGCAAGCCGCTGAAAAACTCTATGAAAATATGAGTAAAAAAGAGCTAATGGAAAAGAGCAAAGAAGAAAAGCTGAGAAGTGGGATGAGTGTTCAAGAAATGCGTCATTATCAGCAATTTGTGACGAACTTAGATAACACCATTCATCATTATCAGCAGCTTGTGATCATGAAACGCCATCAAATGAATGAAAAACAATCTGATTTAACAGAAAAAAATATTGAGTTTAAAAAGTTTGAAAAAATGAAAGAAAAGCAATTTGAAAAGTTCTCCCTTGAACATAAGGCAATTGAAATGAAAGAAATGGATGATATCTCTATCAGCCAATTCATGTTTCAAGGACATTAGGAGTCGAGATGAATGCCTAAGAAGGAAAAAACAAAGGAATCAAGCGGCGGCGGTAAATTTCAATGGATCTTGTTTATTGTCATTATCCCATTGGTTGTGCTTGTGATTGTAACGGGCACAATCCTTTATATGGCAGGTTATGATCTAAAGAAACCGCTCCAAAACATTCCGGGGATTAGCAGCTTGGTTGGATCAGATGACACATCAAAAACGTCATCTTCAAATAACGATCAACGTGATACAGAGTTGAAAGCGTTGAAAAAGACGATTAAAGAACAAGAGAATGAACTTGAAATTGCTCAAAAAGACTTGAAGACAAGTGATGAAGAGATTAAACGATTGAATCAAAAAATCAATTCACTTGAAAAAACATCTGATAAAGAGAACACGTCAGCAAGTGACAGTTCATCAAACAGTACATCATCAAGTAATAACGCATCAGGATCTTCAACTGATTCGTCAGCATCTTCTAATCAGCAATCAAAAGGAAAGGTCGCCAGCATTTATGAAAGCATGGATGCAGGGAAATCTGCCAAAATTCTATCAGAGCTAAGTGATAAAGAAGCTTTGAAGATCCTTGAAGAGCTGAGTAAAAATAAGCTGACGGACATATTAGCAAAACTGACACCTCAGAAGGCAGCAACGTTCACGAAGGAGCTTGCCAAAAAAGAAGAAAGTGAAAATGGAGGTGGACAATAAGTGAAGCTATTGGACATTGGAGCCTTACAGCAATCTTCCCAAGGTCTCTCGGGACTAAAGGGAGAGGGGGCAGTATCTGCTCGCGGCCTGTTTAAACAATTGTTAAATGGCGCAGGTATTCAAAGTGGTCCAGCTATTTCTCAGCCGGCGGAAACCAATCTATCCATGAATGATGCGATGCAAATCATTGAAAAATGGATGCAATCACCTGAAGAAGGAATAGATGGAGATCTTCTTGCTGCACTTCAGGCGCTGCAAGGTCAAAAGCTTGAGGGGGCTGACTTAAAGTCACTTGAAGAGCTATTTCAAAAGATGGAATCGGTAATCTATGGCGATCAGGATGAGAAGCCAGTTGCTGAACATAGTGAACAGCTCATACAAGTCCACTTTTTCTTATATCAAATACTGAATCAACAGCCGGTGAGCTTTGATGCAAAACTTGTACAGGATATTCAAGCAAAAGGTGAAGATTTCATCAAGTTTCTAACGAAAAACGGAGCAGATGAAAAGCTCATTCAACAAGTGAAAGAGCAGTTTTTCTCGCAAGGATCGGCACCTAAGCTAAATAATATGTCGCAAAGCGAGCTGAAACACTTTAATCAGTTAATCGATCATATGATGGCGAATGCGAAAGGGTCAGATAAAGAGTGGAAAATTTCCTTAGGAGAGTTAAAAGAAATGGTTGCTCCAAGGCAAGAATCTTCCTTCTCATCTCCAGCAAAAGGTGCTGCCTCACTTGAATGGCTTATGAAAAAAGAAGTCATCAAAGGTCAAGGCACTGCGGCACCTGCTTCTGAAAAAACAATCACCCATACGCTGCTTCCAGGGCATAAACAGTTTTTCCAACTGCAATCAACTGCTCCTATGCAGCAGACGCAAACAACTGACGAAAAGCCAGGCACGGTTGATCAGCAGATTTTAAATACGTGGAAACAAATGAAGTTCACACCATTTGGCAATTCAAGCGGACGGTTTACCGTACGATTAAATCCAGAAAATCTAGGGTTTATTACCATCCAGCTAACGAAACAAAACGGGATGTATGCGAGTAAAATTACAGCTTCAACGCAAGCAGCAAAAGAGCTGCTCGAGCATCATCTGCCGCAGCTCAAGCAGGCGTTACCGAATATGTCGGTTCAAGTTGACCGTTTCCATATACCGCTTCAGTCAAATGAGCAGCCGTCTTTTGGACAATTTAATGAGGAAGGCAAGCAGCAGCCATCAAAAGGACAAAGTTTCCAGCAGCCTGATGAACAGGAAGCTGAATTCCAAGATGTACTGGATGCGCTTGTTGGATCAGAAGAAGAAGAGGAGGAGATCTAATGGCAACTGTTGATGCGACGAATAGAACAGCCGCACAAGCGGACACTTCTTCAACCGCAGCAAAGAAAACAGATACACTTGGCCGAGATCAGTTCTTGAAAATCTTGCTTACGCAGCTTCAAAACCAAGATCCGACAAACCCGATTGATGACCGTGAGTTTGTCACACAGCTTGCAACATTTTCTTCTTTAGAACAGCAAATGAATATGAACGAATCTATCACCAAAATGAATCAGATCATGTCTACATTTGTTGCACACCAAGATCCATTTACGACATATGTAGGCTGGATTGGTAAAGAAGTAGCAGGCAAACAAGATGATAAAGACATATCTGGCACTGTGAAGTCTGTGAAAAACATAAACAATGAATACTTCCTATATTTAGAAGATGGAACGAAAATCAGCCCTTGGGACGTTACAACTGTTGGAGAAAAATCGTAAGCAAATCGAGGAGGAAAATAAATGTTACGCTCACTTTACTCAGGAATTAGTGGAATGAAAAACTTCCAATCAAAATTAGATGTTGTAGCCAACAACGTAGCCAACGTCAACACACACGGATACAAAAAAAGCCGTATCACGTTTAAAGATATGGTCAGCCAAACCATTGGAAGTTCTGGTGGGCCAACGAACAACTCTGGTTCAATCAACTCAAAGCAAATTGGTTTAGGGTCATCTTTATCTTCAATCGATAAAATCATGTCAGCGGGATCTTCTCAAAATACAAATGAACCTTACGACTTCTATATCAATGGAGATGGTTTTTTCCGTATTGAAGTTCAAGGAGAAGTTCTTTATACAAGAACAGGAAATTTCGACACTGATTCAGAGGGAAGCTTAGTCACCCCTGATGGAAATTATCTACTTGGAATGAATGGACAAAAGATAACGATTCCAGACGGTGTTTCAAGTGTAAGTGTTGGTCCAGATGGAACGATTTCGGTTGTTGAAAACAATGTATCAAGAACCGTTGGTCAAATATCACTCGTATCTTTCCGTAACGCAGGAGGGCTAGACAAAGTTGGTGACAACCTTTACCGCCAAACGTTAAGCTCAGGTGCTCCAAGTAATCCAATCGTACCAGGTGAACAAGGAACGGGCGTCGTCCAAACAGGTAAACTTGAAATGTCAAACGTTGATTTAACAGACGAGTTTACAGAAATGATTATCGCACAGCGTGGATTCCAATCGAATGCAAAGACGATCACAACATCTGATGAAATTCTGCAAGAACTTGTGAATCTGAAACGATAGGAGGTAGGGGGAGCGGTTTATCGCTTCTCTGCTTAATATGATTGAAGTGACAAGATTAAATGGCAAAGGATTTATGCTCAACGCTCTCCATATCGAGCAAATCGAAAGCTTTCCAGATACGACCATTACACTCGCCAATGGAAAGAAATTCGTTGTGAAAGAAGATGAAGAGCAGCTTCAGGAGAAAATCATTTCTTTCTATAGAAAAATCCAAGTCATTTCATTGAATCAAGGAATAGAGGAGTTTGAATGAAGAAGAAATTAGTCGTAGTAATGCTAATCATGATTATTGCTATCGTCGGAATTGGAGCAGGTATTGTCTTTCTGGTGAATGGGTCAGACGAAGCAAAAGCAGAAAAAGAGCCAACAGCAGATGAAGTCGTAAAAGCTTCTGTTGAAATTCCTGAGATTGTGACCAATTTAAAATCTGAAGGAAATGCGGTTAAACTTGTACTAAATATTGAAACAGATTCAGAAAAAGCCAAAGAAGAGCTTGAAAAAAGAAGCTTCCAAGTGAAAGATGCTGTGATCGATATTTTATCAGACACGAATGCAGATGAACTTGATGGCAAAAAAGGCAGAGAACATTTTAAAACACAGGTCAAAAACAAAGTGAATAACTATTTGCAAGATGGCAAGGTGAAAGAAGTTTATATAACCTCCTTTAATCTGCAATAGAGGCGATTAATTGACACGATGGAGGTGAAGAAATGTCAGGAGAAGTGCTTTCCCAGAATGAGATCGACGCATTATTATCCGCCATATCAACAGGCGAAATGGATGCAGAAGAGCTGAAAAAAGAAGAAACGACGAAAAAAGTGAAAGTGTATGACTTTAAACGTGCACTGCGCTTTTCAAAAGACCAGATTCGAAGTTTAACAAGAATTCATGATAACTTCGCTAGACTGCTTACCACACACTTTTCAGCGCAGCTAAGATCATATATTCAAATTTCTGTCAGCTCGGTTGACCAAGTGCCATATGAAGAATTTATTCGTTCGATTCCTAATATGACATTATTAAACTTATTTTACGTCAGTCCGCTTGAAGGAAGAATCATGCTTGAAGTGAACCCAACGATTGGCTATGCCATGATGGATAGGCTGATGGGTGGGATTGGCATTAGTCATAATAAGACAGAATCACTGACAGAAATCGAAACAAAGATTATCTCAAACATGTTTGAGGGAGCTTTGGAAAACTACAGAGAAGCGTGGCAGTCCATAACCGACATCGAGCCAGAAATGGCAGATTTCGAGGTAAATCCCCAGTTTGTTCAAATGGTGTCACCAAACGAAACAGTTGTCGTCATTTCTCTTAATACACAAATTGGTGAGGTAAGCGGGGTTATTAATCTCTGTATTCCTCACGTAGTATTAGAGCCTATTATTCCGAAGCTGTCTGTACACTACTGGATGCAATCGGAACGAAATGAACCGAAAAAAGAAGAAACAAAGGCCATTGAAAAACGGATTATGACGGCGAAAATACCGGTAGTCGCAGAGCTTGGACAATCGGAAATGACGGTGGAAGAGTTTTTGAATTTGGAAATTGGTGATTGTATTGCCTTGGACAAACCAGTAAATGCGCCTCTTACTGTTATGGTCGGAAATAAACCGAAATTCTTGGGACAGGCCGGCCGCGTGAATCGGAAACAGGCGATTCAAATTCTAGATCACGACATAAGAGGTGAAGAAGATGGAGAATAACGGAAGTAAATTATCACAAGATGAAATCGATGCGCTCCTTAAAGGAGGCAGCAATGACGATATAGAGCCTGATACACTCCTTTCTGCAATGGAACAAGATGCCATTGGGGAAATCGGAAATATATCATTTGGAAGCTCTGCAACAGCACTTTCAACCCTATTAAGTCAAAAAGTGGAGATTACAACTCCAACTGTCACAGTGATTCAAAAAAGCAAGCTGAATGAGGAATTTCCTCATCCGTATGTCGCCATTGAAGTGAATTATACGGAAGGCTTCAGCGCTAGTAACCTGCTTGTCATCCAGCAAACCGATGCGGCAGTCATTGCGGATTTAATGATGGGCGGAGATGGAACAAATGCTGACCCGTCGTTAAGTGAAATTCACTTAAGTGCAGTACAAGAAGCGATGAACCAAATGATGGGTTCAGCAGCGACGTCCATGTCAACAGTCTTTAATAAAAAGATTGATATTTCTCCGCCTCGCGTTGAGTTGCTTGATGTGAAAGAAGGAGAAGGCACAGACCGCATTCCAGCTGAAGAGATGCTTGTCAAAGTGTCCTTTAGATTAACGATAGGTGAACTCATAGATTCAAATATTATGCAGCTTTACCCTATTACGTTTGCGAAAGATTTGATTGCAGAATTAACAGACCCAGCGGAAGAAGAGCCGGTTCAAGAAGCACCTCAGAGTGCACCTGAACCACAGCAGGCTGCTCCGCAAGCACAATCTGCTCCTATGCAGCAATCGGCACCGCCGAAAAGACAGGCGAAGCCAAAGCCGGCAGAACCTGTCAATGTGGCGCCAGTTGAATTTGAGGCATTCAGTGAGCCTCAGCATACAACAAGTCAGCTCGGTAATCTTGATATGCTGATGGATATTCCACTTTCCATTACAGTGGAGCTTGGAAGAACGCAGCGCAGTGTGAAAGAAGTACTTGAACTTTCCGCTGGAAGTATCATTGAACTGGACAAACTTGCAGGTGAGCCAGTCGACATTCTGGTCAACAAACGAATCGTCGCCAAAGGAGAAGTTGTTGTCATTGATGAGAACTTTGGTGTACGTGTGACTGACATTTTAAGTCAGTCTGAAAGACTTTCTAATTTAAAATAAACAAACATATAGGGAGAGAATAAGTAAATGGCTACTAAGGTATTAATCGTAGATGATGCAGCATTCATGAGAATGATGATTAAGGATATTCTTGTAAAAAACGGATTTGATGTAGTAGGAGAAGCAGAAAACGGCGCACAAGCTGTTGAAAAATATAAAGAAACATCTCCTGATCTAGTCACAATGGATATCACAATGCCAGAAATGGACGGGATCACAGCATTAAAAGAAATAAAACAAATCGATGCTTCTGCAAAAATCATTATGTGCTCAGCGATGGGACAACAATCAATGGTTATTGATGCCATTCAAGCAGGTGCAAAAGACTTTATCGTGAAGCCATTCCAGGCAGACCGTGTACTTGAAGCAATTAATAAAACGTTAGGCTAAAAAAGGGTGTAAGACTTGTTGAAAAAACGTTTGATATGTATAGCAATGATCAGTTTTATGCTTTTCTTGACAGCGCAGCCAGCCTCACTGTTTGCTGAAACAAAAGATTCTGAAAATGGCACAGTGAATGACTGGCTCAAAGATGAGAAAGAAAGCAAAAAGGATACAGAAAAGAAAACCACTGACAATCAAACGAATCCGGCAGAAGAAGTTCCCTCTTCTTCTGTCTCCATTATGGATTTTGTCAAAATGATTGGTGCCTTACTTTTTGTCATCCTGCTCATTTACGGATTGGTGAGATTTGTTGGAAAGCAAAACCGCTTACTCAAGCCATTTCGCTATGTTGAAAATATTGGCGGAACGACGGTTGGTCAAAATCGTTCAGTTCAGCTGATCAAAGTGGGCAAACGAGTATTAGTTGTCGGCGTAGCAGACTCAATCCAGCTGCTAAAAGAAATCGATGATGAACAAGAATGCGAAGCGATTGTGAAACAATACGAAGAAGCGATGGAAAGTAAGACTGACTTACCGAAAATGATGCAAAAATTAACATCGCAAGTGAAGAAACACGATCAGCCGACCACTTCTTCTTTTTCAGCCAATTTAAAGGCGCAGCTAGCCGAATTGAAAAAGACCCAATCAGAAGTCAGAAAGAAAGGCCCGAAACAAAATGAATGAGTTTATCGATTTATTTAATTCCAGTGGCGCAGGGAATATTAGCACATCTGTCCGTCTTCTTTTATTGTTAACTGTATTTTCAGTTGCACCAGGCATTCTTATTTTAATGACCTGTTTTACACGGATTGTGATTGTTCTTTCTTTCGTCAGAACATCACTTGCAACCAACTCAATGCCGCCAAACCAAGTGCTTGTAGGACTTGCTTTGTTTCTCACATTTTTTATTATGGCACCCACGTTCTCAGAGATTAATAAAGAGGCACTCACGCCGCTTTTAAATGATGATATTACGTTAAATCAGGCCTATGAAAAAGCCGAAGTGCCAATTAAAGAGTTTATGAGTAAACATACGAGACAGAAAGATTTGGCTTTATTTCTTAGTTACGCAAAAATGGATACCCCTGAATCGATTAAAGATATTCCCTTAACGGCGATGGTACCAGCATTTGCAATTTCAGAATTAAAGACGGCATTTCAAATTGGTTTTATGATTTTTATTCCATTTTTAATTATTGACATGGTGGTCGCAAGTGTCCTGATGTCGATGGGGATGATGATGCTTCCGCCAGTTATGATATCGCTCCCTTTCAAAATATTGTTATTTGTATTAGTTGATGGATGGTATTTGATTGTTAAATCTTTGCTGCAAAGCTTTTAGAGTAGGTGCTTAAAACATGAGTTCAGAATTTGTCATTACGATGGCTGAAAGATCAGTGTATGTTGTATTACTTGTCAGCGGGCCGCTTCTAGCGCTCGCACTAATCGTGGGACTAATTGTCAGTGTGTTTCAGGCGACAACCCAAATCCAAGAACAGACGCTTGCGTTCATTCCAAAAATTGTTGCAGTGCTTATTGGACTTGTTGTGTTTGGTCCGTGGATGCTTTCAACAATTGTGTCATTTACAACAGAGCTGTTCTCGAATTTAGATCGATTTGCAGGTTAATCAGAGATGTCAATCATAGAATTATTTCCTGCCTTTCTTCTCGTTTTCATTCGGATCACCGCTTTTTTTGTGACAGTGCCGCTATTAGCGCATCGAACGATACCAGCAGTTCACAGAGTTGGTTTTTCACTGTTTTTGGCTGTCATTAGTTTTAGCACCATTAAAGAACCGCCAGCACTCGATATCGACGGTCTTTACATGATGCTTGCCGTGAAAGAAGCAATGGTCGGACTTCTTCTTGGACTGATTGCATATATCATGGTGTCCGCAGTTCAAATTGCCGGCTCATTCATCGATTTTCAAATGGGCTTTGCGATCGCCAATATTATTGATCCACAAACAGGGGCGCAAACACCGCTGATGGGGCAGTTTTTTTATACGGTGACCTTGCTGCTGATGCTGGCAACAAATGCACATCATTTGCTGCTTGATGGAATCTATTACAGTTTTCAATATATTCAAGTTGATCAGTATGCACTGAACTTCGGTAGTGAATCCTTTGCTTACTTTATTGCAAAGAGTTTCAACCAAATGTTCATCATAGCCTTTCAAATCTCAGCACCTGTTGTGGCTAGTTTGTTTTTAGTCGATTTGGCATTAGGAATTGTGGCACGTACAGTTCCGCAAATGAACGTATTTGTCGTTGGACTTCCCATTAAAATGGGCGTGAGTTTTATTATGATCATCATTTGTATGGGTGTCATCTTCGGGGTCGTCCAAAATACATTTGAAACGATTGTGCTCACCATGAGGAATTTCTTAGCATTGGTCGGTGGTTCGTCATGACGATAAGACTTAGACTCGACTTGCAATTTTTCGCAGGTGAAAAAACAGAAAAAGCAACACCGAAAAAGAGACGGGATTCACGTAAAAAAGGGCAGGTTGCCAAAAGTACCGACGTCAATACAGCCATCTCATTTCTACTAATCTTTTTATCATTCTTTTTTATTGGGCCTTTTATGAAAGAGCGTATTATTGCGCTCATTGAACGTTTTTATTCAACAACCATGCTAATGAAGGTTAGCACATCTAATATTCACCAGTTATTCTTGGAATTGCTTCAAGAGACAGGTCTCCTCCTCATGCCAATTCTTGGTGTTGGGATGCTGGCAGGGATCATCAGTAACTATTTACAAGTTGGGTTTCTCTTTTCAACTGAAGTGATCAAGCCCAAATTAGAAAAGCTTGATCCAATCAAAGGGTTTAAACGAATATACAGTATTCGAGCACTCGTTGAGCTATTAAAATCCATTTTAAAAATTGGTTTTGTTGGTTTTGCGACATTTATCGCTCTATGGATGCACTTTGACGAAATCTTGCGGCTCCCTCTACTCACTGCAGAGGAAACCCTTCATTTCGTGGCAAATATGACCTTGATTATGGGTCTATATGCAGCAGGTGCTCTTCTCATCTTAGCTGGGCTTGACTACATGTATCAGAAATTTGATTATGAAAAAAACTTACGGATGTCTAAACAAGACATCAAAGATGAGTATAAAAAATCAGAGGGTGACCCGCTCATAAAATCAAAAATTAAACAGCGGCAAAGGGAAATGGCCATGAGACGGATGATGCAGGAAGTCCCAAAAGCGGACGTCATCATTACAAACCCGACCCACTACGCAATTGCCCTGAAATATGACGAAGAAAAGATGGACGCACCCTATGTTGTGGCAAAGGGAACGGATATTTTGGCTTTGAAAATTAGAACAATTGCGAAAGAACATGATGTCATGACTGTAGAGAACCGGCCACTCGCCCGCGCCCTCTATGATCAAGTGGATATCGACCAAGCGGTGCCGGAAGAGTATTTTAAGGCGATCGCAGAAATTTTGGCTTACGTATATAAAACGAAACAAAAGATTTTATGAATTTTTGGTTTTAAAAGGAGAGAACAGGCATGTCAGCAAGAGATTTATCTGTTTTATTCAGTGTTATTTTAATCGTGGCGATGCTGGTCATACCGTTTCCGCCCATCCTATTAAGTATTTTAATCATTATTAATATTTCTCTTGCGCTTATCGTGCTTCTCACCACAATGAACATGCAAGAACCACTGCAATTTTCCATTTTTCCGTCTTTGCTTTTGCTCTTAACACTGTTTCGTTTAGGGCTTAACATCTCTACAACCCGTTCTATTTTATCAACTGGAGATGCTGGTAAGGTTGTAGAAACGTTTGGATCATTTGTTGTTGGGGGCAATATACTCGTTGGTCTGGTTGTCTTCCTTATTCTGATCATTATTCAATTTATTGTCATCACCAAAGGGGCGGAGCGTGTATCAGAGGTTGCGGCCAGATTTACACTCGACGCGATGCCAGGTAAACAAATGAGTATTGACGCAGATTTGAATGCAGGAATGCTGACAGAAAGTGAAGCTAGAAACCGCCGTGAAAAAGTAGCAAGAGAAGCAGACTTTTATGGTGCGATGGATGGTGCAAGTAAGTTCGTTAAAGGGGATGCCATCGCAGGTATTATCATCGTTATTATCAATATTATTTTTGGCATCATTATTGGGATGATTCAGCAAGGAATGTCGATTCAAGAATCAGCTTCCCACTTTACTCTTTTAACAGTAGGGGACGGAATTGTGTCGCAAATCCCTGCACTTCTCATCTCAACAGCGACAGGGATTGTTGTCACGAGAGCGGCTTCTAACGGAAACCTTGGTTCAGACATTACGGGTCAGCTCTTTGCCTTCCCTGCCATGCTTTACGTCACAGCAGGCACGATCTTCCTGCTTGGATTGTTTACGCCAATTGGCGTACTTTTGACAGGGCCGATCGCAGGTTTACTTGCACTCGGTGCGTACATGATGTCGAAAAACAAACAGGATCAAGAAGAGATTGAAGAAGTACTGGAAGAACAGGCAGAGGTAGAAGAGATGAAAAGTCCAGAAAGTGTCATTCATCTCCTGCAAATGGATGCCATTGAATTTGAATTTGGCTACGGGTTGATTCCACTTGCAGATGCCAATCAAGGCGGAGACCTGCTAGACCGAATTGTGATGATCAGAAGGCAGCTTGCTCTTGAACTAGGTCTTGTCATTCCAGTTGTCCGTATTCGAGACAACATTGCGCTGAACCCGAATGAATACAGGCTCAAAATAAAAGGGAACGAAGTGGCAAAAGGAGAGCTGCTGCTTGATCATTACTTAGCGATGTCCCCAACGCCTGATGATGATCCGATTGAAGGAATTGAAACAATCGAACCATCCTTTGGTCTGCCGGCAAAATGGATATCAGAAGCAGAAAAAGATCAGGCTGAAATGCTTGGGTATACAGTGGTCGATCCAGCATCTGTTGTGTCTACACACATCACAGAGAAGATTAGACAAAATACCCACGAACTGCTTGGACGCCAAGAAACGAAGCAATTAATCGATCATCTGAAAGAAAGTTATCCAGTTCTAGTAGATGAGGTAACACCGAATCCACTAGCAGTCGGGGATATCCAAAAAGTACTTGCAAAACTTCTGAAAGAAAAGGTCTCCATTCGAAACCTTGTGACCATTTTTGAGACCCTTGCAGACTACGGAAAATTAACGACTGATACAGACTTGCTAACAGAGTATGTTAGACAGGCACTTGCAAGACAGATTACTGCACAGTATGCAAGAGAAAATGAATCACTGAAAGTCGTGACATGCTCAGGCCGAGTCGAAAAGGTGATTGCAGACAGTGTGCAGCAAACGGAGCATGGGAACTACTTATCGTTAGATCCAGAATCCTCTGAAAGTGTGATTCAATCAGTGGCGAGAGAAATTGAACAGCTTTCGCTTCGTCAGGAAACGCCGGTTCTATTATGCTCACCTCCTATAAGAATGTACGTCAAACAGTTGTTAGAAAGATATTTCCCAGATTTACCGGTACTATCTTATAACGAACTAGAAGCAAATGTGGAAGTACAGAGCATCGGAGTGGTGGATATCTAATGAAAATGAAAAAAATCACAGCGAATTCTATGCAGGAGGCAACGATCCAAATCAGGCAGCAGCTTGGGAAGGATGCCGTCATATTAAATTCGAAAACCGTTGTCAAACGAAAGCTGTTCGGTTTAAAGAAACAGCAAATGGTCGAAGTGATTGCAGTGCTGGATCAAGATTTTGAAGAAAGAGCCGGTAAAGGATTACAACCAGCAGCTGCGCCTATCCCGGTGTTACTGAAAAAGGAGCAGATTCAACATCTTACGCAAGAGCTGCCGGCTGCTGCTCAAGCAGTTAAAGCAGCGCCTTCTCATTCTCAGCCTTTAGAATATGCAAGAAACGAGCGACATGCTGGGATCTTGCCGGATTCTCTCATGAAGATTGATCAAAAGCTAAAAGATCAAGGTCTTGATGATGAGATTCGAGATGAATGCTTAAAGGGTCTTTTAACAAAGGGTGCTGTGAAAGAAGATCAGATTGAAAAAGAACTTGAAAAACTGCTCACAGGTATGCTACCAGCTCACACTTCTGATGAGCCGATGATTCGTTCAACATACATTGTGTTGTTTGGTTCAACTGGTGCTGGTAAAACCACAACGATTGCAAAGCTTGCTGCGAAAACAGCCATTCAGCAGCAAAAGAAAATTGCTTTTATCACAACAGATACGTACCGGATTGCAGCGATTGAACAACTAAAAACATATGCTGAACTGCTGAATGCACCTCTTGAAGTTTGTTATTCAAGAGAGGACTTTGTGAAAGCACAGCAGACCTTTAAAGACTATGATCATATTTTCATCGATACAGCAGGCCGTAATTTTAAAGAAGAGGCGTATATTAAAGAGCTGACGGATATCATTCCATTTGATGAAAGCATTCAAAGCTTTCTTGTCATGAGTGCGACGTCGAAGTATCAGGATATGAGAGCTATGGTCAAACGTTTTGAACCTGTTCCAATCGATCAATTTATTTTTACAAAAGTTGATGAAACAGACACGATGGGAACGATCTTTCAAATCATTGCAGAATCTCAAATCGGGCTCGGGTTTTTAACAAATGGCCAAAATGTGCCTGAGGATATTCTTGAGAGTTCCCCCCTTGATTTGACAAGGATGGTCTTACAATGATGAAGCCTGACCAAGCCGAAGGTTTAAGAAAGCTTGTTCAGCAGAATCAACTGATTGTACCGAACTCTCTTCGTGCGAATGGACAGGCGAAAACCATTGCTGTCATGAGCGGTAAAGGCGGAGTAGGTAAATCGAATTTGACGCTGAATATGGCACTGTCTATCGCAAGTACGGGCAAGCAAGTGCTCATCATCGACCTCGACTTTGGCATGGGGAATATTGATATTTTACTAGGGAAAACATCGACCAGCTCTATATTAGACGTGCTTGTTAGGAAAAAAACCTTCCAAGCGGCTATGACAAAAGGAACGGACAATCTGTATTACATTTCTGGCGGAAGCGGGCTTGAACAGCTGTTTTCTTTAGACAAAGATCAATGGTCGTTCTTTTTAGAAGAGATGGAGAAAATATTGAATGACTTTGATTGTATATTCTTTGATATGGGTGCAGGCTTGTCAAAAGATCAACTCCCTTTTGTCTTATCGGCAGGAGAGGTGGTCGTTGTGACAACGCCAGAACCAACATCCATCATGGATGCCTACAGCGCAATTAAGCACTTAGCCATTCATCAGTTTGAACAGTCTGTTCAAATCATTGTCAACCGGTGTAAAACCCCTTCGGAAGGATCTGAAACGTACCGGAAATTAGCAGGAGTGGTGACGTCATTTCTACACCGAAAGCTTGTATTTGCTGGTGCGGTACCTGATGATCCTGCTGTTCCTAAAGCGGTCACTGAACAAATGCCATTTTATATGAAGCAGCCTCATTCAAGGCTAAGTAAAACCATTAAAATGCTGGCTGAAACACTGTATCATCAGCAGATAAGAGAGGCACGGAGAGAGCAGCATACGTTTATAGATAAGTTGTCCTCTTTTTTTAAAAGGAGGAAGGTGGACTCATGATTAGAGTGCTTGTAGTAGATGACTCGGCCTTTATGCGAAAACTCATCAGTGATTTCCTAAGTGCCGAGCAAGAAATTGAAGTCGTCGGAACGGCGCGAAATGGAGAAGATGCCTTAAAACGGATTAAGGAATTGAATCCAGATGTTGTCACACTTGATGTGGAAATGCCTGTTCTAAATGGAACAGAAGCATTAAAACAAATTCTGGCTGAACACGACCTTGCTGTGATTATGGTGTCAAGCCAGACGAAGCAAGGGAAGGAATTAACCATCCATTGCTTAGAACTCGGTGCTTTTGACTTTGTGACAAAGCCTTCAGGAAGTATTTCGCTCGATTTACACAAAGTAAGAGGTCAAATTGTAGAGCGGGTACTTGCGGCAGGCCTGTCTAGAAAACGTACTGAGAAACAAATTTCTCCTAAGCCGTTCATGAAGCCGCCAAGTCCAATTCCAGCGGCCGCTCCCCGCCTGCAAGAAGTAAGAAGCGGCTCATCACTCCGAAAGATTATTTCAATCGGAACTTCTACGGGAGGGCCTAGGGCGCTTCAACGAGTCGTCACGAAGTTGCCAAAAGACATAGAGGCGCCGATTTTGATTGTGCAGCATATGCCGGCAGGATTTACGGCATCGCTGGCTACTAGATTAGATCATTTATCACAAATTACGATCAAAGAAGCTCAAGATGGAGACATCGCTAAAAATGGAGTGGCTTACATAGCTCCTGGTGGATTGAATATGTCACTTCATGAACAAGGGGCAGCTTTAGTGATCAGGCTGTCCCCAGAAGACACTGACAGCCGTCACAAACCTTCTGTTAACTATTTATTTGAATCCATCAGCAACATAAAAGGTTACGAGAAAATCGCTGTCATTATGACAGGAATGGGTAGTGACGGCACAGAAGGTGTCAAAAAAATGGTCGCAAGTGGTCATACAAAAGTCATTGCAGAAAAAGAAGAATCATGTGTTGTTTTCGGAATGCCTAAATCAGTCATTAAAGCAGGCCTTGCACATGAAACAAGGCATGTGGATGACATCGCACATGCAATTATAAGCTCCATGAAAAAAGAGAGGGCGTGAACACGTTGGATGTAAACCAATACTTAGATATCTTTTTAGATGAAAGCAGAGAACACTTACAAACTTGTAATGAAAAACTTCTTGAATTAGAAAAGAACCCAACAGACTTGCAGCTAGTGAATGATATATTCAGAGCCGCTCATACACTGAAAGGCATGAGTGCAACGATGGGCTATGATGATATGGCTCAATTAACACATCATTTAGAAAACATGTTTGATGCCATCAGAAACGAACAAATGATTGTCACTCCTGAATCAATGGATACGATGTTTGAAGCACTCGATCACCTTGAAGCAATGGTTCAATCGATTGCAGAGGGCGGGGATGGAAAACGTGATGTCACGGAGATTAGTAAAAAACTAGATGTGACAGGAAGCCATGCAGAAACAGCATCTGCCGTTGAGACAGCTGAAGCATCATCAGCTGCAAGCGACCTAGATTATAACGAATTTGAACGAACAGTTCTTGATGAAGCAAGAGAACAAGGCTTTAAATGTTATGAGCTGACCGTGACATTAAGTGACGCATGCTTATTAAAAGCCGTTCGTGTCTATATGATTTTTGAAAGACTGAACGAAGCAGGAGAAGTTGTCAAAACGGTTCCGAATGCAGAACTTTTAGAATCAGAAGATTTTGAATCTGAATTCAGCATTTCTTACTTATCGAAACAGCCGATGGAAGAAGTGAAAAAAATCGTGACAGCGATCTCAGAGGTTGAACAAGTGGAGATTTCTGAAGTCTCTGCCTTTGAAGAAGCGGCTCCGGCTGAAACAAAAGCAGCGAAACCTGAGCAGAAAAATGAAGAAGCCACAGTTCCTGCCACTAAAGCGCCAGCAAACGATGCGCCAAAAGCAAATGGCAATAACGGTGCAGCTGCCGGCGGAACGAAAACGATCCGTGTCAACATCGATCGTCTAGATTCACTTATGAACCTGTTTGAAGAGCTTGTCATAGATAGAGGACGTTTAGAACAGATTGCCAAAGAACTTGAAAACAACGAACTCACGGATACAGTGGAAAGAATGTCCCGTATTTCTGGCGACCTGCAATCGATCATCTTGAACATGAGAATGGTGCCTGTAGAAACGGTGTTTAACAGATTCCCTCGTATGATTCGTCAATTGACGAAAGAGCTCAATAAGAAAATTGAACTGATCATTGAAGGTGCTGAGACAGAGCTTGATCGAACAGTGATCGATGAAATTGGCGATCCGCTCTTACACTTACTTAGAAACAGTCTCGATCACGGGATTGAATCACCAGAAGAACGTGTGAAAAAAGGCAAACCAGAAAAAGGAACTGTTCTTTTAAAAGCATATCATAGCGGAAACCATGTCTTCATTGAAGTAGAAGATGATGGCGGCGGGATTAACCGTAAAAAGGTCCTTGAAAAAGCATTAGAGCGCGGAGTTATTACGGAAAGAGAAGCGGAAACACTTGAAGATCACCAAATTGATTCATTGATCTTTGCAGCAGGGTTCTCTACAGCTGATACGATTTCTGATATCTCGGGCCGAGGTGTAGGTCTTGACGTTGTGAAAAACAAGCTGGAATCATTAGGTGGTTCTGTGAGTATTAACTCAACAGAAGGTCAAGGCTCACTGTTCTCAATTCAGCTTCCACTCACATTATCGATCATTTCCGTACTTCTTGTGAAACTAGAGGAAGAAACATTTGCTATTCCGATTTCTTCTATTATAGAAACGGCTGTCATTAAGAAGAGTGACATCCTTCAAACGCATGATCGTGAAGTCATTGATTTCCGCGGATTTATCGTACCGGTTGTGTACTTGAAGAAACAGTTCAACGTACCAAATGCGAATGATTTAGAAGAAGAACTGCACATTATTGTTGTCCGTAAAGGAGACAAGCTAACAGCATTTGTGGTCGATTCGTTTATCGGTCAGCAAGAGGTCGTATTAAAATCACTTGGAGATTACCTACCAAACGTATTTGCGATATCAGGCGCAACAATCTTAGGTGACGGTCAGGTTGCACTCATCGTTGACTGTAATGCACTGATCAAGTAAAAAACAATAGAGGAGCGGTCTGAAATGAGTACAGATATCAAAACTGGCGAAAAGATGATTGTGTTTATCGTAAACAAAAAAGAATACGCCATTTCAGTATCAGAAGTAAAGTCCATTGAAAAATGGCAGCAGCCGACAAGAGTTCCTGGCGTTGCCCCTTATATATGCGGTGTCATTAATCTACGCGGTGTCGTGACACCTGTCATTGACCTTAGAGTGAGACTTGGATCAACTGACAACGAGATTACAGACGAAACAAGAATGATTATTGTACAAGTTGGTGACATTGAAGTCGGCTGGATTGTTGATGAAGCAAATGATGTCATTACTGTCCATCAGGAAGAGGTAGAATCTTCTACTGATTCAGCTGAAAAAGAAGGACTGTCATGGGTGACAGGAATTATTAAGCATGATCAGCGTCTATTCAATATCATTCATGCTGGTGCGGTCCTCGACAAGAGCGTGCAAGATGCACCTGTTCATTAAGGGGGATGTGAAATGAGCATTTTCAATGAAATTAAAGATGAACAGCTAGATATATTAAGTGAGGTTGGGAATATCGGAGCAGGCCATGCAGCGTCTGCTCTTGCCAGCCTATTGAATCGCAAAATTGATATGGCTGTTCCTTTTGTCAAAGTTCTCTCGTTTGAAGATTTAATGGATTTCTTTGGTGGAGCAGACCTTCCAGTTGCCAGTATCTTTTTGCGAATGGAGGGTGATCTTACCGGTTCAATCTTTTTCATTATGCCGTTTGAACAAGCTGAACAATTTGTAAGGGAGCTTGTTCAGGACCCAGCATTTGATATTGATACGATTCATGAACACATGCTAGGAACATCAGCGCTTCATGAGCTAGGAAATATTTTAGCAGGTTCTTATTTATCAGCACTTGCCGATTTAACAAAACTGCAGCTTCACCCAAGTGTTCCAGATGTCACGCTCGATATGTTCGGGGCTGTCATTAGTGAAGGGTTAATGCAGTTTAGTCCTCTCGGCGATCAGGCAATTGTGATTGATACATCGATTTTTGATGATCAAAATAAGCAAGAGCTGAAAGGAAATATGTTTCTATTACCAGACTTTGAATCGTTTGAAAAACTGTTCAAAGCATTAGGTAACCTATAATGAACGTGCAGATTCCGGCAGTTGTAAAGGTTGGTATAGCGGATGTTCAGCTTGTGAAAACACCGGACCGTATTCGGACATCCGGTCTTGGTTCTTGCGTAGGACTTGTCCTTTTTGACCAAGAAAAAAAACTGGCAGGACTTGTCCATGTCATGCTTCCAGACTCCTCTCTTTCAAAAGGAGCGGTAGAGAACTTGGCTAAGTATGCAGATACAGGTGTCAAGCATACAATTGATCTGCTCTTAAAAGAAGGAGCACGCAAACATGCGCTAAAAGCGAAGCTTGCTGGCGGCGCAGAAATGTTTAAATTTAAGTCAACCAATGATCTGATGAGAATTGGACCTAGAAATGTATCAGCTGTGAAAGAACATCTGTCTCTTCATCATATCCCGATCATTAGTGAGGACACGGGCGGGAACAATGGACGCACGATTGAATTCGATCCGCTTACAACAGAACTTGAGATCCGCACTGTGAAACAAGGCATTATGAAGATATAACTAAGGAAGTATAGGGGGAGAAAGATGCAATCCTTAAATTACGAAGATCAGGCGCTATGGGCTAGATGGAAAGAGTGGAAGGACCCAGCTGCTGGAGATGATCTTATGCGCCGCTATATGCCGCTCGTCACATATCATGTTGGAAGAATTTCCATCGGTCTCCCGAAGTCAGTGCACAAAGAAGACTTGATCAGTCTAGGGATGCTCGGTTTATATGATGCCCTTGAAAAATTTGACCCCGGAAGAGATCTGAAGTTTGATACATATGCATCCTTCAGAATTCGTGGGGCCATCATCGACGGTCTTCGTAAAGAGGACTGGCTGCCTCGTACATCAAGAGAAAAAACAAAAAAAGTAGAAGCGGCAATTGAAAAGCTTGAACAGCGATATTTGCGAAATGTGACACCAACAGAGGTTGCTGAAGAACTCGGCATGAGTGAACAAGATGTGGTCACAACGATGAATGAAGGGTTCTTTGCGAATTTGCTCTCGATTGATGAGAAGCTGCATGATCAAGAAGACGGAGAAAACGTTCAAGTCATGATTCGTGACGAAAAGACTGTGACACCTGAAGAAAAAATGCTGAAAGATGAATTAATTGAACAGCTTGCCGAAAAAATGACAGAGCTTTCGGAAAAAGAAAAGCTTGTGATTAGTCTTTTCTATAAAGAGGAATTGACGTTAACGGAAATCGGTCAAGTGCTTAATTTATCGACCTCTCGCATTTCGCAAATTCATTCAAAGGCATTGTTCAAGCTTAAGCATCTGCTTGATAAAGCCATTCAATCTTAAAGAGTTAGTGAGTGAAAAAATATGCTATGGCTGATTAGCTTTATGCTTCATGCTGCACTTATTTATTTTGTGATCATTTTATACACGAGAATGAATTCGCTGAAGGCAACAGAACAAAAGCAGCGAGAGCTTTTAGAAGAAACGGAAAATACCCTGGCTGCATTTTTGATGGAAGTCAAAGAAGAGAATGAAAAACTATCAAAAGCTGCAGCCACTTCCCCTGATTTTTCTGCTGAAGAGCTGAAATCGGATCTTCAGACACCAAAGCAACCACAACCACCAATTGAATCCCAGCAATCGGTAGAAAGTGAAGATCCAGTTCCAGAGCACCTGTCGGCTCTCCTTAGCGAAGTTGAGGTGCAGGAAGAGAAGGTAAACGAACCCGTTTCAAGTCTTGAAACAGAAGCTTCTGTGCCTTCTGAAAGTGAAATAGAAGAAACATTTGAGGATCAAGTAAAGGCCTTATATGATCAAGGGCTATCATTAGAAGAAATAGCGAAAGAATTAAAAACGGGCAAGACAGAAATCGAGCTTTTATTAAAATTTAGCGGAAAGCTGTAAAGGATTCTTGATTGTCAGTCCATCATGTGTTATATTATTTCTTGGTGTTAAATACACACGCTTAATGATTCGTATGAAGGTGCTGCCGTGGCGCAGTTTTATGTGAACATGACTTAAGCGGAGGAAAAAAAACCATTATATTAGGAGGCAACAACATGTCAGTTATTTCTATGAAACAATTGCTAGAAGCTGGTGTTCACTTCGGTCACCAAACACGCCGTTGGAACCCAAAAATGAAGCGTTACATCTTTACAGAGCGTAACGGTATCTACATCATCGATCTTCAAAAAACGGTGAAAAAAGTAGAGGAAGCTTACAACTTCACGAAAAACCTTGCTGCTGACGGAGGAAAAATTCTTTTCGTTGGTACGAAAAAGCAAGCACAAGATTCAGTGAAAGAAGAAGCAATCCGTTCTGGTATGTTCTATGTAAACCAACGCTGGCTTGGTGGAACGTTAACAAACTTTGAAACAATCCAAAAACGTATCAAACGTTTAAAAGATATTGAAAAAATGCAAGAAAACGGTACGTTCGAAGTTCTTCCTAAGAAAGAAGTCGTTCAACTGAAAAAAGAATTAGAACGTCTTGAAAAATTCCTAGGCGGAATCAAAGACATGAAGGGTCTTCCAGATGCACTTTTCATTATCGACCCTCGTAAAGAGCGTATTGCAGTTGCAGAAGCTCGTAAATTGAATATCCCAATTATCGGTATCGTTGACACAAACTGTGATCCAGACGAAATTGATGTTGTGATCCCTGCAAACGATGATGCAATCCGTGCTGTAAAACTTCTAACTGCTAAAATGGCAGATGCGATTCTTGAGTCTAAACAAGGCGAAGAAGAAGCTGTTGTAGAAGAAACGACAGAAACTGAAACAACAACTGCGTAACCTATTCAAAAGGTGATAAGAGGGAACTGCCTTTTATCACCTTTTTTTCACCTAGTAATCCGTGTTTTAACATAGAAGGAGGAAATGTAAAATGGCAATTACTGCTCAATTAGTAAAAGAACTGCGTCAAAAAACTGGTGCAGGTATGATGGACTGTAAAAAAGCGTTAACAGAAACTGATGGTGACATCGATAAAGCAATCGATCTTCTAAGAGAAAAAGGGATCGCAAAAGCTGCGAAAAAAGCAGACCGTATTGCGGCAGAAGGATTAACTCTTATTAAAACTGACGGCAACACTGGCGTTATCCTAGAAGTGAACTCTGAGACTGATTTCGTTGCGAAAAACGAAGGATTCCAAAATCTTCTTAACGAACTTGCTGATCATTTACTTGCTGCGAAACCTGCAACAATTGAAGAAGCACATGCTTCTAAAATGGAAAATGGTTCAACAGTTGAAGAACATATTACTTCTGCAATTGCGAAAATCGGAGAAAAAATTACGCTGCGCCGTTTCTCAGTCATCACAAAAGAAGATAACGCTGCATTCGGTTCTTACTTACACATGGGCGGACGCATCGGTGTATTAGCGGTTCTTAACGGAACAACTGATGAAGAGCTTGCGAGAGACATCGCAATGCACGTTGCTGCTGTAAACCCTAAATACATTTCTCGTGACCAAGTGTCTGAAGAAGAAGCAAACCGTGAGCGTGAAGTATTAACACAACAAGCGCTTCAAGAAGGAAAGCCTGAAAATATCGTTGCTAAAATGGTAGAAGGCCGTCTAAACAAATTCTTCGAAGAAATTTGCTTACTTGACCAAGCATTCGTTAAAAACCCAGATGAAAAAGTGAAACAAGTTGTAGGTGCGAAAAACGCAACTGTTCAAACTTATGTTCGCTATGAAGTGGGCGAAGGTATCGAAAAGCGTCAAGACAACTTTGCTGAAGAAGTTATGAGCCAAGTGAAAAAATAATGTTTGAAAAGCTCTCTGGGGCTTTTTTAGGGAGCACAAGCACTGTGTTCCCTATTTTTTAGAGGATATTGATTTACAAAAGACGGTTTCTTACGCATAATAAGAGACGGTATAGTTTACACTTGGAGGTTATCATGAGCAAACCGAAATATAATCGCATTGTACTGAAGCTAAGTGGAGAAGCACTAGCTGGTGATGCTGGAAATGGAATTAACCCAACTGTCATTCAATCAATTGCAAAGCAAGTAAAAGAAATTGCAGAGCTTGATGTTGAAGTTGCAGTCGTTGTAGGCGGAGGAAACCTTTGGCGTGGTAAGACAGGCAGTGACTTAGGAATGGACCGGGCAACAGCAGACTATATGGGGATGCTTGCAACAGTGATGAATTCATTGGCATTACAAGACAGCCTAGAAACGCTTGGCATTCAGTCTAGAGTACAAACCTCTATTGAAATGAGACAGGTTGCAGAGCCATACATAAGAAGAAAAGCGATCCGTCACCTTGAGAAGAAACGTGTCGTGATTTTTGCTGCAGGTACTGGTAACCCTTATTTCTCTACTGATACAACAGCAGCACTTCGTGCAGCTGAAATTGAAGCAGATGTCATTTTAATGGCGAAAAACAATGTAGACGGTGTCTACAGTGCTGATCCTCGTACAGATGCGGATGCAGTAAAATATGATAAGCTTTCATATCTTGATGTACTAAAAGAAGGGCTTGCTGTAATGGATTCTACTGCGTCCTCATTATGTATGGACAATGACATTCCATTAATTGTCTTCTCTATTATGGAAGAAGGTAATATTAAACGTGCCGTCAATGGCGAATCAATCGGAACGATCGTGAGGGGGAAATAACGTGTCAAAAGAAGTGTTGAACCAAACAAAAGAAAAAATGGAAAAAGCCGTTCAAGCATACGGACGTGAACTAGCAACTGTCCGTGCGGGCAGAGCTAATGCTTCCCTTTTAGACAAAGTAACAGTGGATTACTATGGTGCGCAAACACCACTAAACCAAATTGCGTCAATTACAGTGCCAGAAGCACGTATGCTGATTATCACACCTTACGATAAAACAGCGATCGGTGATATCGAAAAGGCGATCCAAAAGTCTGATCTTGGTATCACACCAACAAGTGACGGAAACGTGATCCGTATTGCGATCCCAGCACTAACAGAAGAAAGACGTAAAGAACTTGTAAAAGTTGTGAGAAAATACTCAGAAGAAGCAAAAGTAGCTGTTCGTAACGTTCGTCGTGATGCAAACGATGAATTGAAAAAGCTAGAGAAAAATGGGGAGATCACTGAAGATGAATTAAGATCATCTACAGAGGATGTTCAAAAATTGACAGATGAATATGTCGCTAAAATTGATGAAGTGACAAAAGATAAAGAAAAAGAAATCATGGAAGTTTAAGAAAAAACTATGTACAATAGATAATAGTGAAAAGACCCTCTTCATGTTTACAGGGGGTTTTTTTGTTAATACTGTTGAGGACTATATTATTAGCGGGAACGCAACCTTTTTGGGTGATGGAGGAATCTCATGCTCAATATACTCAAAAATTGGAAGAATCAGCAAACAGCAGCTTCCAACTTAGAAAGCCTGACAAAAGAAGACATATTAAATGGAGAAATTCCTGAACATATCGCCATTATCATGGATGGGAATGGAAGATGGGCGAAGAAACGTGCGCTTCCACGGGTAGCAGGACATCATGAAGGTATGAAAGTTGTCAAGCGCATGACCAAGCTTGCAAATGAGCTGAATGTCAAAGTGCTGACTTTGTATGCTTTCTCTACAGAAAATTGGAAACGTCCAAAACTAGAAGTAGACTTTTTAATGAAGCTTCCTGAAGAGTTTCTAAACATCTATCTGCCTGAACTCATCGAAGAAAATGTCCGTGTACGTTTAACAGGTGATCCAGACGGCCTCCCGCAGCATACGAAAAAAGCGGTAGAGAACGCAGTGAAGAGTACGGCGAATAATGACGGACTCATTTTAAATTTTGCGCTCAATTATGGAGGACGGACAGAAATTATTTCTGCATGCAGACAAATTTCTGAAAAAGTCAAAGAAGGCAAGCTTCGAGCAGAAGACATCACAGAAGAGATGTTTTCAGCTTATTTAATGACAGAATCTCTTCAAGATCCGGATTTGCTTATTCGTACGAGTGGAGAAATTAGATTAAGCAACTTTATGCTTTGGCAAATTGCATACAGCGAGTTTGTCTTTACGGATGTGCTTTGGCCTGACTTTTCTGATGAGCATCTCATAGGCGCTATCGGAGAGTACCAGCGCCGCGGCCGGAGGTTCGGTGGAATTTAGAGGGTGGTGCAGATGAAACAAAGAATTTTGACGGGTGTTCTGGCAGCTGCAGTGTTTTTACTTGCAGTGATTTATGGACAAATGCCATTTACCCTGCTGATTTATTTAATGGGAAGTGTCGCTCTCTTTGAGCTTCTTAGAATGAAAAAGATTTCGATTTTCAGCTTTCCTGGCATTGTCAGCTTAATATTGCTTTGGCTTTTAATGGGCGGAGAAAATAGCTTCTTCCCAAACGTAGACGCATCAAAAATGCAGATTGCTTTATTTGCAGTCTTAATCCTTTTAACTTATACAGTTCTGAGTAAAAACTCTTTCACATTCGATGAGGTTGCTTTTGTTATATTAGCCACATTATATATTGGCGTTAGTTTCTATTATTTTATTCAAATTAGAGGCTTGTATGGCATGAGTGCGATCTTCTTCGCAGCGGTGATTATTTGGTCCACTGACTCAGGTGCCTATTTTATTGGGAAATCTATGGGGAAACGAAAGCTTTGGCCAGAGATCAGCCCAAACAAAACAGTAGAAGGATTTATCGGCGGAATCGTCACAGCGGTCGTGCTGTCACTTGTGTTCCAGGCGGTTACAGGATTTTTGCCATCATATCTGCTTGTTATGTTTATTACTCTTTTGCTCAGTATTTTTGGACAGCTTGGCGACCTTGTGGAATCTGCTTTAAAGCGTCATTACCATGTGAAGGATTCAGGGACAATACTCCCGGGTCATGGCGGAATTTTGGACAGGTTTGACAGCTTTTTATTCGTTCTGCCGTTTTTATATTTATTGCTGGCCACATTTGCTAGCTAACCTCATAGAAACTAATTGAACGAGAGAAGGAGTGGCAATTTGAAATATATTTCGCTATTAGGCGCAACAGGATCAATTGGAGAACAAACATTAGATGTGATCAGGCAGCATCCAGACAAATTCAAGTTGAAAGCGATGACGTTTGGCAGAAATATAGACAAGGCCATCCCTATCATTGAACAATTTCAGCCTGAATTTGTTGGATGTGTAGACGAAGCGACCTATCGCACGTTAAAAGGTCATTCATTTCAATACGATGTCAAAATGGCTGCGGGTGATGAAGCGAACATCGAAGCAGCGACCTATGATGCAGTGGATGTTGTGGTCAATGCACTGGTAGGAAGTGTCGGACTTGTGCCGACATTAAAAGCCATTGAACAAAAAAAGACGATCGCACTTGCAAATAAGGAAACACTTGTGACAGCTGGTCATATAGTAAAAGAGTACGCCAAAAAGTATGACGTGCCTTTACTTCCTGTCGATAGTGAACACTCCGCTATTTTTCAATCCCTGCAAGGTGAACAAGCTAAAAACATTGAACGCTTAATTGTCACAGCTTCAGGCGGCAGTTTCCGAGATAAAAAACGCACGGAGCTTGAAGGTGTAACGGTTGAAGAAGCGCTGAATCATCCGAACTGGTCCATGGGCGCAAAAATCACGATCGATTCAGCGACCATGATGAATAAGGGACTTGAGGTGATTGAGGCGCATTGGCTGTTTGATATCCCATACGATCAAATTGATGTGCTGTTACATAAAGAGAGCATCATCCATTCCATGGTGGAATTCCATGACAAAAGTGTCATGGCTCAGTTAGGTACACCTGACATGAGGGTTCCGATTCAATACGCGCTCACTTATCCTGATAGAGCGCCATTAAAAGAAGCGAAATCATTAAACCTTTGGGAGATTGGACAATTAAATTTCCAAAAAGCGGATTTTGACAGGTATCGCTGCTTACATTTTGCTTATGAATCAGGTAAAATAGGAGGGACAATGCCTACTGTGCTTAATGCAGCCAATGAAATAGCTGTTGATGCATTTCTAAAAGGCAAAGTAACGTTCCTGCAAATTGAAGAATTGATTGAAAAGGCACTGAACAGACATCATGTGATTTCAACGCCTAGTTTGCAAGATATCCATGAAGTGGACAAAGATACACGAGACTTTGTTCAATCAATCCTCGCATAAGGTGGTATGTTCGTGAATACAGTGATTGCGTTTATTATTATTTTTGGAACGCTCGTTTTTTTCCACGAGCTTGGCCATTTAATTATGGCGCAGCGCGCAGGCATTTTATGCCGCGAGTTCGCAATTGGTTTTGGACCGAAGATTTTTTCCTTTAAACGAAAAGAAACCGTCTATACCATCAGACTTCTGCCAATCGGCGGATTTGTTAAAATGGCTGGAGAAGACCCTGAAGTCATTGAAATTAAACCGGGTCATACAGTGGGGCTCTTATTCAATGAGCAAAATGAAGTAGAAAAAATCATTTTAAATGATAAAGAGAAATATCCTGATGCACTTGTCATTGAAGTTGAACAAATTGATTTAGATCATGCGATGAGAATTTCAGGATATGAGGCTGGAAATGAAGACATCCTTACTGGCTACAATGTAAGCCAAACAAGCTTCTATATTGCAGATGGTGAAGAAATTCAAATTGCACCATACAACCGTCAGTTTGGTTCAAAAACAGTATGGCAGCGCATTAAAGCCATTGCAGCTGGACCGATTATGAACTTTATCTTGGCATATGTGATTCTTGTGGCTTTAGGATTTATTCAAGGTGTAACCGTGGATGATCCTGTACTTGGTAAGCTGACAAAAGACGGCCGGGCAGCGCAAGCTGGGCTTATGCAGGGAGATCATATCGTTTCAATTAACGGGGATAAAATGAATTCTTGGACAGACGTTGTTCAAACGGTTCAAAAGAACCCAGATAAAAAAATGAATGTCGTCATTGATCGAGATGGCAAAGAAAGCACCATTCAAGTTGTACCGGAAGCTGTGAAGGCCGAAGGAAAAACCATTGGCCGTTTTGGTTCTTATCCGCCAACGGAAAATGGCTTTCTCAAAGTCATTTCATCCTCAGGCACTACAGTGATATCTACAGCAGGTCTCATCTTAACGAACTTGCAAAAGATTGTCACAGGACAATTTTCATTAGATATGCTTGCAGGTCCTGTTGGAATATATGACATGACAGGAGAAGTAGCGAAACAAGGTGTGTTAACATTAATGCAGTTTGCTGCGTTTCTTAGTATCAACTTAGGGATCGTGAATTTATTACCGATTCCTGCATTAGACGGAGGAAGATTACTTTTCCTATTCGTTGAAGCCATTCGCGGCAAACCAATTAATCGTGAGAAAGAGGCACTTGTTGTCTTCATTGGTGTTGCGTTCCTCATGCTATTAATGCTAGTAGTGACATGGAATGACATCCAGCGATTATTTTTATAAAAACCATTGTCTCTTGTTTCTCATTATGGGAAACAAGAGTTTTTGTGAGAAGTCCTATTTCTTAAATGAGGTGTAACGACATGAGACAATCCCTGACTTTCATTCCAACTCTTCGAGAGGTGCCGGCAGATGCTGAGGCAAAAAGTCATCAGCTATTAGTAAGAGCTGGATTTATTAGACAAAACACGAGCGGTATCTATCATTATTTGCCGCTAGCACATAAAGTGATTCAGCACATTCAAGCCATTGTTCGCAAGGAAATGGAAAAGGCGGGAGCAGCTGAGCTGTTAATGCCAGTGCTGCAGCAAGCAGAAATGTGGCAAGAGTCAGGAAGATGGTATACATACGGTCCAGAACTCATGCGTATGAAAGATCGCCACGGCCGCGAGTTTGCACTTGGCCCAACACACGAAGAAGTGATCACATCACTCGTACGCAGTGAAGTCAAATCGTATAAAAAGCTTCCTTTGACACTGTATCAAATCCAATCTAAATTCCGTGATGAACAAAGACCTCGCTTTGGGTTATTGCGCGGACGTGAATTTATTATGAAGGACGCCTATTCATTCCACTCTTCACCAGAGAGCCTTGATGACACATACAACAAGATGTTTACAGCTTACTCGAATGTCTTTTCAAAAGTAGGTCTTAACTTTAGACCCGTCATTGCCGATTCTGGGGCAATGGGAGGAAAAGATACACATGAGTTTATGGCACTTTCAGAAGTAGGAGAAGATACAATCGCATACTCTGACACATCTTCCTACGCTGCGAACATTGAAATGGCTGAGGCTGTGTATCACGGAGAAGAAGCAAACCCTGCGGACTTCAAAGAACTCAAGAAAGTACACACGCCGCAGGTGAAGACGATACAAGATGTTGCGGCATTCTTAGAAGTGGCTCCTTCTACATGTATCAAATCTGTCTTGTTTAAAGCGGACGATGCGTATGTACTTGTCCTGACAAGAGGCGATCATGAAGTAAATGATGTGAAAGTGAAAAACTTAGTTGGAGCACAGCTTGTAGAGCTTGCTTCACGTGAGGAAGTACTAGACGTGATCGGAACAGAACCAGGATTTGTTGGACCAGTGAAGCTTGAAGCGGAAGTAACGATTTATGCAGACCACGCTGTCAAAGGAATGACAAATGCAGTTTCAGGTGCAAATGAATCGGATTATCACTATGTCAATGTTAATCCTGCTCGTGATCTGTCAGTGAAGGAATATACAGATCTTCGCTTGATTCAAGAAGGAGACGTTTCTCCAGATGGTGAAGGCACAATCCAGTTCGCAAAAGGAATTGAAGTAGGACAAGTCTTTAAGCTAGGCACACGTTATTCAGAGGCAATGGATGCAACATACCTCGATGAAAATGGACGTGCGCAGCCAATGATCATGGGCTGCTATGGCATCGGAATTTCTAGAACCCTTTCTGCGATTGTTGAACAGCATCATGATGACAAGGGGATTATTTGGCCAGAAACAGTTGCGCCATATGATCTTCATCTACTTGCCTTAAATATGAAAAACGATGCACAAAAGGAACTGGCTGAAACGCTGTATGAGCGTTTACAGGAAGAGGGCTATGAAGTCCTTTTCGATGACCGCCAAGAGCGTGCAGGCGTCAAATTTGCCGACAGTGACTTAATTGGACTGCCAATTCGCATTAGCTGCGGGAAACGTTCAGAAGAAGGTATTGTCGAAGTGAAATTTAGAAAATCAGGTGAATCACACGAAGTATCTGTTGATGAACTGATTTCATTTATACGCCAAGCATAAAAAACGAACAAAAAAATGAAGGTACCTCCTGCAAAAAAGAGGTACCTTTCTGATTTGCAAAAGGAGGGTCCTGTCTTGGATGAACAATTACCGATTACCCGGCGGCAATTTCATATATTACTCAATCAGATTCAAATGACAGATGATGACCTCAGTCGTTACTTTGAAGAAGGCGAGATCGTCAAATTGACGGTGCATAAGGCGGCAAAAACGTGGCATTTCCATTTTAAATTTAAGGCGCTTTTGCCTTACCAAGTATATGCAATGTTTTTAAGCAGGCTGACAAATGCATTTTCTCATATTGCACAAGTTACTTGTACGATTGAAGTCAATGATCCGCACATATCTGAAGAGCTCGTTCAATCGTATTGGTCCCATTGTGTGGAAGAGCTTCAAGGGATTTCTCCCCCAATCATCAGCTTGCTTCAACAGCAAAAACCAGCCCTGTCTGGACATAAGATCATCATCAAAACAAAAAGCGAAACTGAGGCTCTAGCCATCAAGAAGAAATATAGCCCAATGCTTCAGGCTGCATTTAAACAAGTTGGTTTTCCAGAACTTCAATTTGATACAGAAATTTTTGTATCAGATCAAGAGATTCAGAAGTTCAGAGAACAAAAACTTGCTGAAGATCAAGAAAGAGCCATGCAAGCCCTTGTTGAGATGGAGAAGAAGGAAAGTGAGGATCAAGAGGAAGCTCCTTCTGGCCCTCTGATGATTGGCTATCAAATCAAAGACAATGAAGAAATACGTACGCTTGATAGTATTATGGACGAAGAAAGACGAATCACCGTCCAAGGGTACGTGTTTGATGCAGAAACGCGCGAACTAAAAAGCGGCAGAACCCTTTGTATCTTTAAAATTACCGATTATACGAATAGTATTTTGATCAAAATGTTTGCGAGAGAAAAAGAAGATGCCCAGCTCATGAAATCCTTGAAAAAAGGGATGTGGGTCAAAGCAAGAGGCAGCATTCAAAACGATACGTTTGTGAGAGATCTTGTCATGATCGCAAATGACGTCAATGAAATGAAACCTCAGCTGAAAGAAGATACTGCACCAGAGGGAGAAAAGCGTGTTGAGCTTCATTTGCATTCGCCAATGAGCCAGATGGATGCTGTCACTGGCATCGGTAAACTTGTTGAACAAGCAAAAAAATGGGGGCATGAGGCCATTGCCCTGACAGATCACGCCGTTGTACAATCCTTTCCAGATGCGTATGCAGCAAGTAAAAAGCATGGCATCAAAATGATGTACGGGGTGGAAATCAATTTAGTCGACGACGGGGTACCGATTGCGTATAATCCAGAGCACCGCTTGTTAGAAGATGCGACGTTTGTCGTATTTGATGTTGAGACAACAGGACTCTCTGCTGTGTATGATACGATCATTGAGCTTGCAGCCGTGAAAATCAAAGGCGGGGAAATCATTGACCGCTTTGAGGCATTTGCAAATCCTCATCATCCGTTATCAGCAACAACCATTGAACTAACCGGTATCACGGACGACATGGTGAGAGATGCACCAGATGTGGTCGATGTGGTTCGGGATTTCAAAGAGTGGATTGGACAAGATATCCTTGTTGCTCACAATGCGAGCTTTGATATGGGCTTTTTAAATGCAGCATATAAGCGACTGTTAAAAACAGATAAAGCGTCAAACCCTGTCATCGATACACTAGAACTCGGCCGATTCCTTTATCCAGAATTTAAAAATCACCGGCTGAACACGCTGTGTAAAAAGTTCGATATTGAACTCACGCAGCATCACCGGGCGATTTATGATGCAGAAGCAACTGGTTACCTCATGCTGAAGATGCTAAAAGATGCGGCTGAAAAAGAGATTGCTTACCACGATCAATTAAATGAAAACATGGGGCAGTCCAATGCGTATCAGCGCTCACGTCCTTACCATGCAACCGTGATTGCACAAAATGAGACGGGTCTAAAGAATTTATTTAAGCTTGTTTCACTTTCTCATATTCATTATTTCTACCGCGTGCCGCGTATCCCTCGCTCACAGCTTGAGAAATATCGAGAAGGTTTAATTGTTGGGTCTGCTTGTGATAAGGGTGAAGTGTTTGAAGGGATGATGCAGAAGTCACCTGATGAGGTAGAAGACATTGCCGCATTTTACGACTATTTAGAAGTTCATCCGCCAGAAGTGTATCAGCATTTACTCCAGCTGGAGCTTGTTCGGGATGAACGTGCATTAAAAGAGATCATCACAAACATTGTAAAACTTGGTGAAAAACTGAATAAACCAGTCGTGGCGACTGGAAATGTGCACTACCTGCATCCAGAAGACAAAATTTATCGCAAAATCTTAATTTCATCACAAGGCGGGGCGAATCCGCTTAATCGTCATGAACTGCCAAAAGTTCATTTTAGAACAACTGATGAAATGCTAGAAGCCTTCTCTTTCCTTGGAGACGAAAAGGCGAAAGAGATTGTCGTGACGAATACGCAAAAAGTATCTGAGATGGTCGAAAGTATTAAACCAATCAAAGACGATCTTTATACACCAAAAATCGAAGGTGCAGATGAAGAAATTCGGGAAATGAGCTATAACATGGCTCGCAGCATCTACGGTGACGATTTACCGAAAATTGTAGAAGACCGGATTGAGAAAGAATTAAAGAGTATTATTGGTCACGGTTTCGCTGTTATTTATTTAATTTCTCATAAGCTTGTTAAGAAATCACTTGATGATGGATATCTAGTTGGTTCAAGGGGGTCAGTTGGTTCATCTCTCGTTGCGACATTAACAGAGATTACAGAAGTGAACCCGCTTGCGCCGCACTATGTATGTCCAAGTTGCAAGCACTCCGAGTTCTTTAATGATGGATCGGTTGGCTCAGGATTTGACCTTCCTGATAAAGACTGTCCTGAATGCGGGACGCCGTATAAAAAAGACGGACACGATATTCCGTTTGAAACGTTCTTAGGTTTTAAAGGAGATAAAGTGCCCGATATCGACTTAAACTTCTCAGGAGAATATCAGCCGATTGCCCATAACTATACGAAAGAGCTGTTTGGTGAAGAGTATGTATACCGCGCAGGTACAATCGGTACCGTTGCAGAAAAAACGGCATATGGTTATGTAAAAGGCTACGCAGGAGATCATAACCTTCATATGAGAGGTGCTGAAATTGACCGGCTTGTACAGGGCTGTACGGGGGTCAAACGGACAACGGGCCAACATCCAGGCGGTATTATCGTCGTGCCGGATTATATGGACATTTACGATTTCTCACCAATTCAATATCCAGCAGATGCGACAGGTTCTGATTGGAAAACGACACATTTTGATTTCCATTCAATCCATGATAACTTGCTGAAACTAGATATTCTTGGACACGATGATCCAACGGTCATTCGGATGCTTCAGGACTTGAGCGGAATTGATCCAAAAACGATTCCGACAGATGATCCTGAGGTCATGAAAATCTTCCAAGGAACGGAACCTCTCGGTGTCACAGAAGAACAAATTGGATGTAAAACGGGAACACTTGGGATCCCAGAGTTTGGCACAAGGTTTGTTCGTCAGATGCTTGAGGATACAAAACCGACCACCTTCTCGGAACTTGTTCAGATCTCTGGTCTATCTCACGGTACAGATGTATGGCTCGGCAACGCCCAAGAGCTGATTCATAATAAAACGTGTGAACTAAGCGAAGTGATTGGCTGTCGTGATGATATTATGGTCTATCTGATTTATCAAGGTTTAGAGCCGTCACTTGCCTTTAAAATCATGGAATCTGTTCGTAAAGGGAAGGGACTTCCTCCTGAATGGGAAGAAGAAATGAAGAATAATAACGTACCGAACTGGTACATTGATTCTTGTAAAAAGATTAAATACATGTTCCCTAAAGCCCACGCGGCTGCTTATGTATTAATGGCCGTTCGAATTGCTTATTTCAAGGTGCACCATGCACTTCTGTACTATGCGGCTTATTTTACCGTTCGTGCTGATGATTTTGATATCGAAACGATGACAAAAGGATCGAATGCGATTCGAGCGGTCATGGACGATATTAACTCAAAAGGTCTTGATGCATCACCGAAAGAGAAGAACCTATTAACTGTACTAGAGCTTGCACTTGAAATGTGTGAAAGAGGCTATCACTTTAAAAAAGTAGACCTATACCGATCAAGTGCCACTGAGTTTATCATTGATGGAGACGGGCTAATCCCGCCATTCAACTCCATCCCTGGACTCGGAACAAACGTTGCGTTAAATATTGTACGCGCACGCCAAGATGGTGAATTCCTTTCAAAAGAAGATTTACAAAAACGAGGAAAAGTGTCTAAGACCATCCTTGAGTATTTGGATCGTCAAGGCTGCTTAGAAGCACTTCCTGATCAAAACCAGCTTTCTTTGTTCTAATGTGAAAAATGAAGAGCGCCCTTAAAGGGCGTTCTTTTTATATATACAATAAAATTATTATGTAAACTAAAATATTTTAACTGGAATTATTTTCTTGTTGGTTCATATATCTTGATTTAACGTCGTGTTTTGAGAGAAGAGATTGTATGTCATTCTTTCTACCCAAATAGAGCAAAAAAGAGAATTTAGCCGTCTGAAATGTTCTCATACGACATATGATCATTTTGGGTACAGTCACATGAAGAATCAGGAGAAAACCCTCGGTGAGCGTCAAGCTGATGGCTGTTTACTATGCACATTTTTGAAACACGCTTGATTCTTTTCAACACTGTACAAAACACGTACGGAATGACAAGGAGGTGGTCATTTTTTGTTCAATGTTTCACGTTTAAGAAAAAAGAAGGGGTGAGAAGTAGGTACATGTCAGATTACAACTATGTAGAGGTGCTTCAAAAATCCATTTTGTTTTACGAAGCCCAGCGTTCCGGAAAGCTTCCTGAAAGCAATCGTCTTAACTGGCGAGGGGATTCTGGACTAGAGGATGGGAAAGATGTTGGTCATGATTTAACAGGCGGCTGGTACGATGCTGGTGATCATGTGAAGTTCGGGCTTCCGATGGCTTACTCTGCAGCCGTGCTTGCATGGACAGTCTATGAGTACCGAGAAGCTTACGAAGAGGCAGAGCTGCTTGATGATATGTTAGATCAAATCAAGTGGGCAACCGATTATTTTTTGAAAGCCCATACAGGTCCAAATGAATTTTGGGCACAAGTAGGCGATGGGAACGCGGATCATGGCTGGTGGGGTCCAGCAGAAGTGATGCCGATGAACCGGCCGGCATTTAAAATTGATGAACATTGTCCAGGAACAGAAGTAGCCGCCCAAACCGCAGCCGCTTTAGCAGCAGGTTCAATTATTTTTAAAGAAACAGACGCGCCTTATGCAGCAAAGCTTCTCACCCATGCAAAGCAGCTTTATGCATTTGCTGACCAATATCGCGGTGAGTATACAGATTGTGTCACCAATGCTCAGCCGTTTTATAATTCCTGGAGCGGCTATATTGATGAGCTCATTTGGGGTGGAATATGGCTGTACTTGGCGACAAATGACCAGACCTATTTAAACAAAGCACTAAAAGCAGTAGAAGAATGGCCGAAGGATTGGGACTATACGTTTACGATGTCGTGGGACAATACCTTTTTTGCTTCGCAAATTTTACTTGCGAGAATCACAAAGGAGAAAAGGTTTATCGAATCGACAGAGCGTAACCTCGATTACTGGTCGACGGGTTTTGTTCAAAATGGAAAAGTAGAAAGAATCACTTATACGCCTGGCGGACTAGCGTGGTTAGATCAATGGGGTTCACTTCGTTATACAGCAAATGCTGCATTTTTAGCGTTTGTGTACGCAGATTGGGTCTCTGATCAAGAAAAAAAGAATCGATACCAAACGTTTGCGATCAGGCAAACACACTATATGTTAGGGGATAATCCGCAAAATAGAAGCTATGTCGTTGGGTTTGGCAAAAATCCGCCAATGCATCCACACCATCGAACTGCACATGGCTCATGGTCTAATCAGCTGACAACTCCTTCTTCTCATCGGCACACGCTTTATGGAGCGCTTGTTGGGGGGCCTAATGCACAGGATCAGTATACCGATGACATCTCTGACTATGTATCCAACGAGGTAGCAACAGACTATAATGCCGCCTTTACTGGAAATGTAGCCAAAATGGTGCAGCTGTTTGGTCAGGGGCAGTCAAAGCTGCCGAATTTTCCGCCTAAAGAAAAAGTGGAAGATGAGTTTTTTGTAGAGGCAGCTGTCATGAGTAACGATACAACATCTACTCAGATCAAAGCCATTCTATACAATCGATCAGGCTGGCCGGCAAGAAGTAGTCAATCACTTTCTTTTAGATATTATGTCAATCTAAGCGAGATATTTGCGAAGGGATTCACTGATAAAGATATTCAAGTGACAGCTGTCTACAATGAAGGCGCTTCCTTATCTCCGTTAACGGTGTATGACGCATCATCCCATATCTATTTTACAGAAATCGATTTTACTGGCGTAGCTATTTTTCCAGGAGGCGAATCGCTTCATAAGAAAGAAATACAGTTCCGGTTATCTGCGCCAAATGGTTCGAATATATGGGATGCCTCAAATGATTATTCCTTTCAAGGATTAACATCCAATATGCAGAAAACAGCGAGAATTCCTGTTTTTGATCAAGGTATTTTAGCATTTGGTACGCTTCCGAATAAATAAATATAAAGGGTGAGGACATGACAAATAAAGAACGGTTTTTAGCGCTTTATCATCAAATGAAAAACGATGCGAATGGATATTTTTCAAAAGAAGGCATTCCGTATCATTCCGTTGAGACACTCATTTGTGAGGCACCTGATTACGGGCATATGACCACTTCAGAAGCTTACAGCTATTGGTTATGGCTTGAAGCATTGTATGGTCACTACACAGGCGATTGGAGCAAACTAGAAGCGGCTTGGGATAATATGGAGAAGTTTATCATTCCAGTAAACGAAGATGGACATGACGAACAGCCGCATATGAGTTCTTACAATCCATCTAGCCCAGCCACATACGCTTCAGAGAAACCATATCCAGATCAATATCCGAGCCAGTTGACGGGTGCTCGCCCTGCTGGTCAAGATCCGATTGATCATGAACTGAGGTCAACTTACGGAACGAATGAAACGTATTTAATGCACTGGCTACTTGATGTAGACAACTGGTATGAATATGGGAATTTGCTCAACCCATCACATACAGCCGCATATGTAAACACATTCCAGCGGGGTCCGCAAGAATCCGTATGGGAGGCCATCCCTCATCCATCACAAGATGATAAAACGGCCGGAAAGCCCAATGAAGGTTTCATGAGCTTGTTCACAAAAGAAAATCAAGCGCCCGCCGCCCAGTGGCGCTACACAAATGCGACGGATGCTGATGCGCGTGCAATACAGGCGATGTATTGGGCAAAGGAACTTGGCTATAATGGGTCAGTCTATCTTGATAAAGCGAAAAAGATGGGTGATTTCCTTCGTTACGGAATGTACGATAAATATTTTCAAACAATTGGAAGCGGCAAGCAAGGTAATCCGTATCCTGGAAATGGAAAAAGTGCATGTCATCACTTAATGGCGTGGTACACCTCTTGGGGCGGGGGACTTGGAGAATATGCGAATTGGTCATGGCGTATCGGAGCGAGCCATTGTCATCAAGGGTATCAAAACCCAGTCGCTGCCTACGCTTTATCCTCAGATAAGGGAGGCTTAAAGCCATCGTCACCAACTGGTGCAAGTGATTGGGAAAAGACGTTAAAGAGACAGCTTGAATTTTACGTCTGGCTTCAATCAAAAGAGGGAGCGATTGCAGGAGGTGCTACCAACAGCTGGAATGGAGACTATAGCGCTTATCCAGCAGGAAGAAGCACATTTTATGATATGGCTTATGAAGATGCGCCTGTTTACCATGATCCTCCGTCCAATAATTGGTTTGGAATGCAAGCATGGCCGATTGAGCGTGTAGCAGAGCTTTATTATATCTTTGCAAAAGATGGCGACAAAACATCTGAAAATTTCCAAATGGCCAAATCTGTCATCACAAAATGGGTCAACTATTCACTAGATTATATTTTTATTGGCACTCGTCCAGTGTCGGATCAAGATGGATATTTTTTAGATGGTCAGGGTCAAAGAATTCTAGGGGGGGCAAATGTTGCTGTTGCTACGACGAGTGCACCTGGAGAGTTTTGGATTCCTGGGAATATAGAGTGGAGCGGTCAACCTGACACTTGGAGCGGATTCCAATCTGCAACAGGTAATCCCAATTTAACGGCAGTTACAAAAGATCCTACTCAAGATACTGGTGTACTGGGCAGTCTCATCAAAGCGCTCACATTCTTTGCTGCTGCAACACAGAAAGAGACAGGAAACTATACAGCACTTGGCATAAGAGCAAAAGAGACAGCGGCACAGCTCCTTGAGGTTGCTTGGAATTACAATGATGGTGTAGGGATTGTGACAGAGGAAGACAGAGAAGACTACCACCGTTTCTTTAAAAAAGAAGTGTACTTCCCAAATGGCTGGAACGGAACATTTGGTCAAGGAAATCAGATCCCTGGTTCCAGCACCATTCCTTCTGACCCGCAGCGAGGAGGTAACGGAGTGTATACGAGCTTTGCAGATCTTCGTCCGAAAATCAAGCAAGAACCAGCTTGGTCAGCCCTGGAGAGTAAATATCAATCATCTTTTAATGAAGCAACAGGCAAATGGGAAAACGGAGCGCCAAGTTTCACCTATCACCGTTTCTGGTCGCAAGTTGATATGGCTACAGCTTATGCAGAATACCATCGTCTCATAAACGAATAGAACGTAGTACAGCTGCCGGCTTTTTTAGTCGGCGGTCTTCTCATAAGATAAATGAAGTGAAAGCAAAGGTGATGTCATTATGGTTAAAAAGAAAGAATTTATGAATCATTCATCGAATGACGGATCACAGGAACAAGAAAATCAAAGCTGGAGAAAAGAAGCAAATGATCGAATCTTACAACATAGACAAAGAGAGCTTGTCATAAACGTCATCAATAAGGAAAAAAAGCCAGTTGCCGGAGTAGAGGTGGAAATAAAACAAATCAGACATGAATTTGCATTTGGTTCAGCAATGAATGACCAAGTACTATTCAATCAAAGGTATGCTGATTTTTTTGTTCAACATTTTAATTGGGCTGTGTTTGAAAATGAGGCAAAATGGTATGCAAATGAGCCTGAACGAGGGAAAATAACCTACGAAAAAGCAGATGCCATGCTGAATTTTGCCAATAGACACCAAATTCCAGTGAGGGGGCACGCCTTATTTTGGGAGGTAGAGGATGCCAATCCAAACTGGCTGAAATCATTACCGAATCATGAAGTATATGAAGCTATGAAAAGGCGGCTTGAGCATGCAGGCAATCATTTCAAAGGGAAATTCCGTCATTGGGATGTAAACAACGAAATGATGCATGGTTCATTTTTTAAAGACCGGTTTGGGAAACAGATTTGGAAATGGATGTATGAAGAAACGAAAAAAATTGATCCTCAAGCCTTGCTGTTTGTCAATGATTATAATGTAATCTCATACGGCGAACATCACGCATATAAAGCACATATCAATGAACTTCGTCAGTTGGGGGCACCAGTTGAGGCCATTGGAGTTCAAGGTCACTTTGAAGATCGAGTGGATCCAGTCGTTGTAAAACAAAGACTAGATGTGCTTGCTGAGCTTGGTCTACCGATATGGGTGACAGAGTATGACTCTGTTCATCCGGATGCCAATAGACGAGCGGATAACTTAGAAGCTTTATATCGGATTGCCTTTAGTCATCCAGCCGTAAAAGGTGTGCTGATGTGGGGATTTTGGGCGGGTGCTCATTGGAGAGGTGAGCACGCAGCCATCGTGAATCATGATTGGTCGTTAAATGAAGCAGGCAGGCGTTATGAAAAGCTTCTACAGGAGTGGACGACACAAAGAGTGGAAAAAACAGATGCGAATGGCCAAGTGACATGTTCAGCGTTTCACGGGACGTATGAGGTTCGAATTGGTGAAGAAAGTAAAATGTTGCAGCAGCAGACGATTGAACTTGACTCAACCAAACATACACCTCTTCAACTAGATATCATCGTACCAGTAGAATAAGAGATTGTGAGGAGAATGGAATGAAAAAATGGGTTCAACGGGTGGCTTGTTTTATGCTGCTGATCACTTTATGGGCGGGTTGGTTCACTCTGACCGTAAAGGCCTCCTCCTATGTGCAAACATCTGGTACACATTTTGTATTGAACAACCACCCATTTTACTTTGCTGGCACAAATAATTATTATTTCCATTACAAATCAAAAAAGATGGTAGATGCTGTTTTTGACGATATGAAGGCAATGGATTTAAAGGTTATTCGTATTTGGGGATTTCACGATGGCACCCCTCAAGAAAATTCAGTCTTACAATCTCGTCCAGGTGTTTATGAAGAATCCGGTTTTCAAAAACTAGACTATGCGATTCATAAAGCAGGGCAGGAAGGAATCAAGCTGGTCATCCCGCTCGTGAACAATTGGGATGACTTTGGCGGGATGAATCAATATGTGAAGTGGTTTCAGGCAGGATCACATGATCACTTTTATACAGATCCTCGGATTAAAACAGCTTACAAAAACTATGTGCGCTATGTATTAGAGAGAACCAATACGTACTCAGGTGTTCAATATAAAGATGATCCTGCTATTATAACATGGGAGCTCGCCAATGAGCCGCGCGCTCAGTCAGACCCTTCGGGAGATATACTAGTAAACTGGGCAGATGAAATGAGTGCATGGATCAAATCAATTGACTCGAATCACCTTGTTGCAGTAGGAGACGAAGGGTTCTTTCGCATGACAGGTCATGATGATTGGTTTTACAGTGGAGGAGAAGGTGTTGATTGGGATCGTTTGACTGCTCTCCCTCATATTGATTATGGAACCTATCATTTATACCCGGATCACTGGAATCAGTCTGCTGCATGGGGAGTGAAATGGATCAAAGATCATATCACCCGAGGAAACGCAATCGGAAAACCTGTTGTATTAGAAGAGTTTGGCTATCAAAATCAAACAGCCCGTCCTGATGTATATGATAGCTGGCTGAAGACAATTGAACAGCTCGGAGGCGCAGGTAGCCAATTTTGGATTTTAACAAGCATTCAAGACGATGATTCCCTCTACCCGGATTATGACGGTTTTCGAGTTTTAAAGGAGAGCCGGGAGGCAGAAATCATTCGTGAACACGCCAAAAGAATGAATGAAAAGAACTGATGAAGAATGCCTGTTTATAAGGAACTTCATTTGCATAAAAAAATTGGATATGGTATAGTTTTTATGGAAATGCTAACGATTACCGAGACAAGAGTGGGGAAACCCGCTCTTTTGTATTGAACAGGCAATTTTTGTCTCGACATTATTCATCCGTTTTCTGCTCCCCCTGCTCACAATAAAGCAGGGTTTTTATGCAGAATGATTGATAAGAGCGTTTATCGAAAGCACAAGGAGGAAGAGAATGAGCAAAAAAGTAGTGGATATCGTAAGCGACATGGTGCAGCCAATTTTAGATGGCTTACAGCTTGAACTCGTTGATGTTGAATTTGTCAAAGAGGGTCAAAACTGGTTCCTTCGCGTATTTATTGACTCTGACAAAGGCGTCGATATCGAGGAGTGTGCCAAAGTGAGCGAAGCCTTGAGCGAAAAGCTTGATGAGGCAGATCCAATTAGCCAAAACTACTTTCTTGAAGTGTCCTCTCCTGGAGCGGAGCGCCCATTAAAGAAAAAAGCTGATTTTGAAAAAGCACTTGGAAAAAATGTTTTCATGAAAACATACGAACCAATTGATGGTGAAAAGGCATTTGAAGGTGAGCTTACAAGCTTTGATGGTGAGATTGCAACAGTGACAGTGAAGATCAAGACAAGAAAGAAAGAGATCAATATTCCATACGAAAAAATTGCTAACGCAAGATTAGCAGTTTCGTTCAATTAACCTTTTCATTGATATAAGGGGGAACCATAAAAATGAGTAGTGAGTTGTTAGATGCCCTGACTGTTCTTGAGAAAGAGAAGGGCATTAGTAAAGAAATTATTATTGAAGCGATAGAAGCTGCACTCATTTCTGCATACAAGCGTAATTTTAATCAAGCACAAAATGTGCGTGTTGATTTAAACCGTGAAACGGGAACGATTCGCGTATTCGCAAGAAAAGATGTTGTAGATGAAGTGTATGATTCTCGCCTTGAAATCTCTGTAGATGATGCAGCAAATATCAACCCGAATTACATGGTTGGTGACGTGGTTGAAATTGAAGTCACACCAAAAGATTTCGGACGCATTGCAGCTCAGACAGCGAAACAAGTCGTGACGCAGCGAGTGAGAGAAGCAGAGCGAGGTGTGATTTACACTGAGTTTATCGATCGTGAGGAAGACATCATGACGGGAATCGTTCAGCGAATTGACAGTAAATTCATTTACGTGTCACTTGGCAAAATCGAAGCCCTTCTTCCGGTCAACGAACAAATGCCAAATGAGGACTACAAACCACATGACCGCATTAAAGTGTTCATTACGAAAGTAGAAAAAACAACAAAAGGACCACAAATTTATGTATCAAGAACACACCCAGGTCTTTTAAAGCGTTTATTTGAAATCGAAGTGCCAGAAATTTATGATGGTACTGTAGAGCTTAAATCTGTCGCTAGAGAAGCAGGGGACCGTTCTAAAATATCTGTTCGTACAGATGATCCTGATGTTGATCCAGTTGGTTCTTGTGTTGGACCTAAAGGTCAGCGTGTACAAGCAATTGTCAATGAGCTGAAAGGCGAAAAAATTGACATTGTTCATTGGTCGAATGACCCGGTTGAATTTGTTGCCAATGCGTTAAGTCCATCAAAAGTTCTTGATGTCATTGTAAATGAAGAAGATAAGGCGACAACTGTCATTGTCCCTGATTATCAGCTGTCATTAGCCATTGGTAAAAGAGGTCAAAATGCGCGTCTTGCAGCGAAATTAACGAGCTGGAAGATTGACATTAAAAGCGAAACAGATGCAAGAGAACTCGGTATTTTCCCAAGAACTGAAGACTCTGAATCTCTTTTCTTAGAGGCTGAACCAGTAGCTGAGGAATCTGACGAATAAGAGGTGATATAAAAGGTGAAAAGCCGAAAAAAAATCCCGCTTAGAAAATGCGTCGTGACGGGAGAAATGAAACCAAAGAAAGAACTGATTCGCGTTGTTCGTTCAAAAGAAGGTGAAGTGTCTGTTGACGCAACCGGAAAAATGAACGGGCGCGGCGCTTACCTTTCTCTCGATAAAGAAACCATTCTTGCGGCGAAGAACAAACGTAGTTTACAGCAGCAATTTCAGACACAGATTGACGAACACATTTTTGAAGAATTACTAGAACTAGCTGAAAAGGTGAAAAAACCTAATGACTGAATCTGAATGGTATCCTTTGCTTGGTCTAGCAAATCGAGCTCGTAAAGTCGTGTCAGGAGAAGATCTGGTGATCAAAGAAATTAGACATGCGCGTGCTAAGCTGGTTCTTCTTGCAGCAGATGCCTCATCCAACACAGAGAAAAAGGTATCTGACAAATGCAAATTTTACAATGTTCCGGTTAGAAAAGTTGAAGACCGTTCCGTTCTCGGACGTTCTATAGGGAAGGAAGCTCGCGTAGTTGTCGCTGTCACTGACCAAGGCTTCGCTAAGAAGCTCATAAGCTTGCTCGATTAATTTATTTGGGGGTGAACGAATGGCTAAAGTGAGAGTATATGAATACGCAAAAGCCATAGATGTTTCAAGTAAAGATATTATAGCAGCGCTTAAGGATATGAACGTGGAAGTGAACAACCACATGGCGACGCTTGAAGACGACACTGTGAAAAAGCTAGACGCTATCTATAAAAAAGCCAAAGCAAAAGAGACAGCTAACGAGAAACCCGCAGAACAAAAAAAACAATCATCTAACAAAAACAATGATAGAAAGAAGAATGACGTGCAGAATAATCAATTTAATAAAAACAAAAAAAACAACAACCAAAACAAAAACAAAAATAAACGCGGCGGCAACAACAAGGCGCAGCATCAGCAAGCAAGACCTGTGAAGCCGAAAAAAGAGCTTCCTGAAAAAATTGAATTTACAAATTCAATGACAGTCGGCCAGCTTGCTGACGAGCTTGGCAAAGAAACTGCTGAAATCATCAAAAAACTGATGATGCTTGGTGTTATGGCTACGATCAACCAAGAGCTCGACAAAGATACAGTCGAATTAATTGCTTCTGAATATGGTGTTCCAGTAGAAGAAGTCATCATTTTAGAAGAAACTGAACTTGAAAAGTATGAAGTTGAAGATAAAGAAGAAGATATGCAAGTACGCCCTCCAGTCGTAACGATCATGGGACACGTTGACCACGGGAAAACAACGCTTCTTGACAGCATTCGTAAAACGAAAGTTGTTGAAGGCGAAGCGGGTGGAATTACGCAGCATATTGGTGCATACCAAATTGAAGAAAACGGTAAGAAAATCACGTTCCTTGATACACCAGGACACGCAGCTTTCACCACGATGCGAGCACGCGGTGCTGAAGTAACAGATACGACGATCTTGGTCGTTGCAGCAGATGACGGTGTCATGCCGCAAACGATTGAAGCGATCAACCACGCAAAAGCGGCAGAGGTGCCAATCATTGTGGCTGTCAATAAAATTGACAAACCAACAGCGAACCCTGACCGCGTGATGCAGGAATTAACTGAGCATGGTCTTGTACCTGAGGCTTGGGGCGGCGAAACCATTTTCGTTCCTTTATCTGCAAAAACAGGTGAAGGCATTGACGAATTGATCGAGATGATCCTTCTTGTCAGCGAAGTAGCAGAACTAAAAGCCAACCCAAATCGTGCGGCAAAAGGAACTGTGATCGAGGCTGAGCTTGATAAAGGAAGAGGTTCTGTTGCAACCCTTCTCGTTCAAACTGGTACACTTCAAGTAGGTGACCCAATCGTTGTCGGAAATACATTTGGCCGTGTACGTGCAATGGTCAATGACATCGGACGCCGCGTGAAAACAGCAGGACCATCTACACCTGTTGAAATCACTGGTTTAAATGATGTACCGCATGCAGGGGATCAGTTCCTCGTATTCAAAGATGAAAAAACAGCTCGTCAAGTCGGTGAGGCGCGTGCGTCTAAACAACTTGATGAACAGCGTTCAGACAAAGCGAAATTATCTCTTGATGACCTATTTGAGCAAATCAAACAAGGTGATGTGAAAGATATCAACTTAATCGTAAAAGCAGACGTACAAGGTTCTGCTGAAGCACTGACGGCAGCTCTTCAAAAAATTGAAGTAGAAGGCGTCAAAGTGAAAATCATCCATACGGGTGTTGGAGCGATTACAGAATCTGATATCATTTTAGCAAGTGCTTCTAATGCGATTGTGATCGGATTTAACGTACGTCCTGATGGCAATGCGAAGAGCACAGCTGAAACAGAAAACGTAGATATCCGCTTACACCGCATCATCTACAAAGTCATCGATGAAATTGAAGCTGCGATGAAAGGGATGCTTGACCCTGAATATGAAGAAAAAGTCATCGGTCAAGTTGAAGTTCGTCAAACGTTCAAAGTATCAAAAATCGGTACAATTGCTGGTGGCTATGTCACTGAAGGTACCATTACTAGAGACAGTGGTATCCGCTTAATTCGTGATGGCGTCGTCATCTTTGAAGGTGAAGTCGACGTATTAAAACGATTCAAAGACGATGTGAAAGAAGTTTCACAAGGCTATGAATGTGGTATTACCATTAAGAAATACAATGATATCCGTGAAGGTGATGTCATGGAATCATTCGTTATGCAAGAAATCGAAAGAAAATGATCGGTTATACCGAGTGTGAGTGTATGATCTATGATGCATCCTCACTGAAGGAAAAACGTGCGGTTCTGCAGCGTATCATGACAAGAACGCGCCATAAATTCAATGTGACCATTGCTGAAATGGACTATCAGGATACATGGCAGCGTACTTCGATCGGAATCGCCGTCATTTCCTCCTCCCGGGTTCAAGTGGAAAAGGAACTTCAGCGTGTGTTAAGCTTTATTGATTCTTTTCCTGAAATTGAACGAACGATCACGAAAACTGAGTGGTTTTAACTAGAGGTGATAAGATCATGAGTATGAGAGCAACCCGTGTGGGTGAGCAAATGAAAAAAGAATTAGGCGACATCCTTGGCAGAAAGCTAAAAGATCCAAGAATCGGCTTTTTGACTGTAACGGATGTTGAAGTATCCGGTGATTTGCAAATTGCTAAAGTCTATATTTCTGTTCTTGGCGACGAGAAGAAAAGAGAGGAAACCTTAAAAGGCCTTGCAAAGGCGAAAGGGTATATCCGCTCTGAAATTGGCAATCGAATCAGACTTCGCAAAACACCAGAGCTTCACTTTGAATTCGATGAGTCTGTAGACTACGGTAACCGAATTGAAAGCCTGATTGCTGAACTAAACACAAAAGATCACGAATAAGACGTTGAAATAAGGATAGGCGATGATCGTCTGTCCTTTTTCATCGTTTATGAAAGGAGAGAACGCAGGTGCAAAACGGTGTTCTTTTATTACATAAAGAAAGAGGCATGACCTCTCACGACTGTGTGTTTAAAGTGAGAAAGATTTTACACACAAAAAAAGTGGGACATACAGGGACACTCGATCCAGAGGTTTCAGGTGTTCTGCCTATTTGTATTGGACGAGCGACAAAAATTGTGGAGTACTTAACAGATAAATCGAAAACGTATGATGCGGAAATCACCATTGGATTTTCTACAACGACAGAAGACCAAACAGGTGAAGTAGTAGAAGAAAAAAAGGTGCCGGTACCGATGTCAGAAGATGACATTGATGCTGCGTTGAAACAATTTGAGGGAACCATTGAACAGATCCCTCCGATGTTTTCTGCTGTGAAAATTGGCGGAAAAAAGCTCTATGAATATGCAAGGCAAGGCATTGAAATTGAACGTCCAAGCCGTGAAATTACCATTCATCGCATCGAGCGGACAACACCTGTCACATTTGAAAATGGTAAAGTATCATTTAGATTCACCGTACTGTGTTCAAAAGGCACATATGTGAGAACGTTAGCCGTCGATATCGGAAAAAAACTTGGGTTTCCAGCCCACATGTCTCACCTCATTCGCATAGGATCTGGTGACTTTACGTTAGATGAATGTATCACTCTTGATGAGTTGCGGGAGATCAGCGAGAAAGGAACGGTTGAGGAACATCTTGTGCCGATCGAGCGTGCGCTCAATCATTTGCCGAAATGGGAGATAAATGATACATTAGCAAGTAAAGTGGAAAACGGTGCAGTCCTACCTATGCCTGATGAATTTGCTCATTTTGCAGAGGAAGATCGTGTCGCTGTCTTTGCTCCTTCAGGCCGTTGTATGGCGATTTATATGAAGCACCCGACCAAACAGAACCTGATGAAGCCGGCGAAGATTTTATCACAGGACAAGCAATCTTAAAGAAAAGGTGACCATCTCGTGAAGACTATACATATTTCACACCCACATACATTGAATCAAAAGGATCAAGTCCCGTCTGTGATGGCTTTAGGGTATTTTGACGGTGTTCACCTCGGACACCAAAAAGTGATTGATGCAGCGAAAAACATTGCGGAAAAAGAGGGTTTAGCTCTAGCTGTCATGACTTTTCATCCGCATCCATCACATGTTCTGCAAAAAGCACGTGAACCCAAAGACTTAATCACACCGCTTGAGGATAAGATTGATTTTATCGAACAATTAGGTGCTGACTACTTATACATTGTGCAATTCAGCGGAAGCTTTGCAGCACTGTCTCCTCAAGAGTTTGTCGATCAGTATTTGGACGAACTGAATGTGAAGCATGCAGTCGCTGGTTTCGATTTTACATTCGGCCGGTTTGGCGCAGGCACAATGGAAACGTTTGACGAATACGGGAAAGGGCGGATTGCTGCGACCATTGTACCTAAGCTTTCCAACCAAGACCGGAAAGTCAGCTCAACCCTTATACGTTCCGCATTGAAAAATGGAGACGTTGAATATGTGAGTGAGCTTTTAGGCAAACCGTATCAGCTTCGAGGCATTGTGATTCATGGAGATAAACGAGGACGCACGATTGGCTTTCCAACCGCCAATGTTGGTTTATCTGCTGAATACATCATCCCGCCAACAGGCGTATATGCAGTGAGAGCGGAAGTGAAAGGCAAGGTGTATGACGGTGTTTGTAACGTTGGCTACAAACCAACATTTTATGAAAAACGTCCTGATCAGCCTGCGATTGAAGTGAACCTTTTTGATTTTAACGAAGAAATTTATGGTGAACCGATTAAATTACAGTGGTACAAACGGATTCGCAGTGAACAAAAATTTAACGGTATCCAAGAATTAACGGCTCAAATTAGTCAAGATAAAGAAGAAGCGATTCAGTTTTTTCAAAATTATCTTCATTAAACAAAAAAATCGCAGAAAAACCGCTCTATCATTTGCAAAATCGGCATATTTTTAGTATGATAATTCCTGTAGCTTTAAAACCACTTACTTGGCAGGCCGACTTCACCGACGGTTGCGAGGTAGATGGGGCTAACATGATTTGGAGGTGAAACAGGATGGCTATTACTCAAGAGCGTAAAACTCAATTAATTAATGAGTTCAAAACACACGAATCTGATACTGGATCTCCAGAAGTTCAGATCGCTGTCCTAACAGAATCAATTAACAACTTGAACGAGCATTTACGTACTCATAAGAAAGATCACCACTCACGTCGCGGTCTTTTGAAAATGGTAGGTAGACGTCGTAATCTTCTTACGTATCTACGTAATAAAGACGTAACTCGTTACCGTGAGTTAATTAACAAACTAGGCTTACGTCGATAATCGTAAAAAGCGGGAGGATTCCCGCTTTTTTATCGTATAATCACTAATATTTTATGGTTAAAATGTTGAAAGAATGGCAAAAACCCTTCTACATACAGCTTTCACATTGATATGTGAAAATCATTTTGTTCATAATAAGAAATAACCTAAAAACTTTACGACAAGAGAGGAGTTTATCTCAGAATGGGACAAGAGAAACAAGTCTTCACCATAGACTGGGCTGGACGTCAACTGACAGTTGAAACTGGCCAGCTTGCAAAGCAAGCAAACGGAGCGGTTCTCGTACGCTACGGAGATACGGCTGTGCTTAGCTCAGCAACAGCTTCTAAAGAACCAAAACCACTTGATTTTTTCCCGCTCACTGTAAACTACGAAGAAAGATTATATGCAGTTGGTAAAATTCCTGGTGGTTTCATTAAAAGAGAAGGCCGCCCAAGTGAAAAAGCAATCCTTGCGAGCCGCTTAATTGACAGACCGATCCGTCCACTATTTGCAGACGGATTTAGAAATGAAGTACAAGTCATTAGTATTGTCATGAGTGTGGATCAAGATTGTTCATCTGAAATGGCTGCAATGTTTGGCTCATCTTTAGCTTTATGTGTGTCTGACATTCCATTTGAGGGACCAATCGCTGGCGTGACAGTAGGACGAGTAGATGGAAAGCTCATCATCAACCCAAATGTTGAGCAGCTTGAACAAAGCGATATCAACCTTGTTGTAGCTGGAACAAAAGATGCAATCAACATGGTAGAGGCTGGTGCTGATGAAGTACCAGAAGAAACGATGCTTGAAGCCATCATGTATGGCCATCAAGAGATCAAACGCTTAATCGAATTCCAAGAAGAAATTGTGAAAGCTGTCGGTAAAGAAAAAATCGATATTCCTTTATATGAAGTCGATCAAGCATTAGCAGAGGAAGTAAAACAACTTGCTGAAGCGGATTTACTGAAAGCGATTCAAGTACATGAGAAGCATGCTCGTGAAGATGCCATCAGTGCTGTGAAAAAAGCTGTCGTTCAAAAATTTGAAGAAGAAGAGCGTGACGAAGCAACGATTAAACAAGCGAAGGATGTCTTAAATAAGCTTGTGAAAAACGAAGTTCGCCGCCTTATTACTGAAGAGAAAGTACGTCCAGATGGACGCGGCGTCGATCAAATCCGTCCACTTTCTTCAGAAGTAGGACTTCTTCCAAGAACGCACGGTTCAGGATTGTTTACAAGAGGCCAAACACAGGCACTCAGTATTTGTACATTAGGTGCACTTGGTGATGTACAGATTCTTGATGGTCTTGGTGTTGAAGAGTCTAAGCGATTCATGCACCATTATAACTTCCCGCAATTCAGTGTTGGTGAGACCGGCCCAATGCGTGGTCCAGGCCGTCGTGAGATTGGACATGGTGCGCTAGGCGAACGTGCATTAGAGCCAGTCATTCCATCTGAAAAAGATTTCCCTTATACGGTTCGTCTTGTGTCTGAGGTGTTAGAATCAAACGGTTCTACTTCACAAGCAAGTATTTGTGCGAGCACACTTGCGATGATGGATGCAGGTGTTCCAATTAAAGCACCAGTTGCAGGGATTGCAATGGGACTTGTTAAATCTGGTGAATACTACACAGTGCTGACAGACATTCAAGGAATGGAAGATGCACTTGGAGATATGGACTTTAAAGTAGCAGGTACATCTAAAGGTGTAACAGCGCTTCAAATGGACATTAAAATCGATGGTCTATCAAAAGACATTTTAGAAGAAGCACTTCAACAAGCGAAAAAAGGAAGAATGGAAATTTTAGATAGCATGCTGTCAACGATTCCAGCTTCTAGAGGAGAATTGTCACGTTATGCACCAAAAATCTTAACGATGACAATCAATCCAGATAAAATTCGCGATGTCATTGGACCAAGCGGTAAACAAATCAATAAAATCATTGAAGATACCGGTGTGAAAATTGATATTGAACAAGACGGTACAATCTTTATCTCTTCTACTGAAGAAGACATGAACCAAAAAGCGAAGAAAATCATTGAAGATCTTGTCAGAGAAGTTGAAGTTGGCCAACTTTACCTAGGTAAAGTAAAACGAATTGAAAAATTCGGTGCCTTCCTTGAAATCTTCAGCGGCAAAGATGGACTTGTTCATATTTCTGAGCTTGCACTTGAACGTGTTGGGAAAGTAGAAGATGTCGTGAAGATTGGTGACGAGCTACTCGTCAAAGTCACTGAGATCGATAAACAAGGCCGTGTGAACCTTTCTCGTAAAGCTGTTTTACGTGAAGAAAAGGAAAAAGAAGAAAAGCAGTCTTAATGAGAACAAATAAAATGTGTTAGAAGCCAGGTATCCGTGCCAGGCTTCTTTCTTTTCTTGCGCGTAACAATAGTTCTAGCTTGTTTCTCCCCATCATAATTTGTGGTAAAGGGGAGGGACAACCATTGAAAAAAATGATACCATTCTTTGTGTTTGTATTTTTACTGCTCGTGTCATATCAAACGATGAAGCAGCCGGCTGCTGTTACATATATGAATTCAATGAAAGAGCACGCCGAGGTAGCATCTGTTTCAAAAGATATTCTGTATCAAGAGATCGAATCGAAGTCTTCTGACTATGAAGAGAAGCCGCAAAATGCTAAGATTGATAAAGTGTGGAAAAAGATGCCTGGTTTAAATGGACAGACAGTCGATATCGATGCTTCTTACGAAAAAATGAAAAAACAGGGCTCTTTCGATGAAAAGCTGCTTGTTTTTAAAGAAACAAAACCATCTGTCCATTTACATGAACTTGGTGCTGAACCTATCTTCAAGGGACATCCGGACAAAAAGATGAATGCATTCCTGATCAATGTAGCTTGGGGCGACGAGCATTTAACAAAGATGTTGAATACACTAGAAAAGCATCAAGTGAAGGCAACCTTTTTCTTAGAAGGCAAATGGGTGAAAAACAGTCCAGACCTTGCTAAAAAAATCGTGGCAGATGGTCATGAAATTGGAAATCATTCATACAATCACCCGGATATGCGCACACTGACAAGAGAACGAGCATTAGAGCAGATGATAAAAACAAATCGCCAAATTGAAGAATCCCTTGGGAAAAAACCGATATGGTTTGCGCCTCCAAGTGGCAGCTTTAAAGAAGAAACAGTAAAGCTTGCGAAACAAGAAGGAATGGAAACCATTATGTGGACAGTAGACACGATCGACTGGCAAAAACCATCACCAGCTGTATTACAAAAAAGAGTGCTTGGGAAAATTCACAATGGGGCGATGATATTAATGCATCCAACAGACGCAACAGCGAGAAGTCTTGACGCACTTATCATTCAAATCAAAGAAAGAGGATATGAATTAGGAACGGTTTCTGACCTCCTAAGTGAAAAAAGACATCCGTGATGCGATCTGTTTGTTGAATAGGAGGAGCAAAACTTGGTCAAAACGTATACATGCCAAAACGGAGTAAGAATTGTACTTGAAAACAATCCCACTGTAAGGTCTGTCGCAATTGGCGTCTGGATTGGAACAGGTTCTAGACATGAGACACCAGAAGTAAATGGGATCTCACACTTTTTAGAGCATATGTTCTTTAAAGGAACAAAGACGAGATCTGCACGTGATATCGCAGAATCCTTTGACCGCATTGGTGGTCAAGTGAATGCCTTTACGTCAAAAGAATATACTTGCTATTATGCAAAGGTACTTGATTCACATGCTGGGTATGCCCTCGATGTGTTGAGTGACATGTTTTTCAACTCTGCTTTTGACGAAGAAGAGCTGAAGAAAGAAAAAAATGTGGTCTATGAAGAAATTAAAATGTATGAAGATACTCCTGATGACATCGTTCATGATTTGTTAAGCAAAGCCATTTACGGTGATCATTCATTAGGTTATCCGATTTTAGGGACAGAGGAAACACTCTCTACTTTTAACGGTGATTCCCTTCGAAAATATATGGACGAATTCTATACGCCGGATCGCGTCGTCATCTCTGTTGCAGGGAACGTCGATGACACCTTCATTCGTGAGGTCGAAACATTATTTGGCTCGTATGAAGGAAAGGGGAAAAAGCAGCCTGTCGAAGCCCCGCAATTCCACTATGACAAACTGACACGCAAAAAGGAAACAGAACAGGCGCATCTTTGCATGGGCTTTAACGGACTTCCTGCTGGAGATCAGGGCATCTATGACTTAATCGTCTTAAATAATGTTCTAGGCGGTAGCATGAGCAGCCGGTTGTTCCAAGACGTAAGAGAAGATAAAGGACTTGCGTATTCTGTATTCAGCTATCATAGTTCATTTGCAGATAATGGAATGCTGACGATCTATGGTGGAACTGGAGCGAAGCAGCTGAACCTGCTATCTGAAACCATCTTACAAACATTAGACGTCTTAAAACGTGAGGGAATTATGCAGAAAGAACTTGAAAACTCTAAGGAGCAAATGAAAGGCAACCTCATGCTCAGCCTTGAAAGCACAAACAGCAAGATGAGCCGAAATGGTAAAAATGAATTACTCCTTGGCAAACATCGTACGCTTGATGAAATTATTGATGAAATCAATCGCGTCTCATTAGACGGCGTGAACAATTTATCGAAAAGAATCTTTACAGAAGATTATGCGCTCTCGCTTATTAGTCCGACAGGTGATGTACCTTCTGCTTAATCAAAAAAAGGCATGTCTTTTAAAAGAGATGCCTTTTTTTCATGTCTAAAGATTAATCAGCTAACTTGTTTTGCAGCTGATGAACAATTTTATTGATTGTCGAAAAGTGCTCTGTCAATAATTCCTCATCTGCAAATTGAATATCAAAAACCTCTTCTAATTCCAAAATGAGTGAAACTGCTTTTATTGAATCGAGACCGTGATTTGTTAACTCTTCATCTGCACCAATAGAAATCTTGCTATCATCGTCCAAAGAACGCAGGACCAAATCTTTTACTTGACTTGATAGTGAAAGGGCATCCGTCGTTTCATTCATCTGCAACGCTCCTCTTTACAAATTTTCTATTCTTTACATAAATTAACTATATTAGAATGGAAAAACATTGTAAAGCAGTTTCGAGATAAATAGGAATTGTTGATCATTCTCTTCAAATGAAAAATTTGGTAGAGTGAGAAGAAAAGAGACTGGGAAGGATGGATCAATCCATGAATAAAACAGACCTTATGCAGCACATTCCCTTATTAAAAAAAGCGATCTCCATAGACCAGATTGATAAAGGCTATTCTCGAGATGAAAAATGGGTCGTGACGATGTCATCAGATGAAAAGTATGTCCTTCGATTCACTGATCAAGACCAATATGACAAAATAAAGACGCAATTTGAGCTCCTTTCCCAATTAAGACGTCACGGTGTTCAGTGTGCTGATCCAGTGAAAATGGGTGTTCTAGATGAAACACAGCAAGTGTACTATATTTTATCGTTTGTAGAAGGTCAAGAAGCAAAAGAAATCATGAGTCAGTTAACAGAAGAACAGCAGTATGCGATCGGGGTAAGTGCAGGACAGGATTTACGAAACATGCATACATATCCAGCGCCATCACATATAGAACCTTGGGAAGAGCGTGTTGTGAAAAAGCATCATCGATATTTAACTGCTTATCGGGAAAGCGGTATCTCCATAGAAGGGGATGAAAAAGTTGCGCAGTTTATCGCACAGCACATCGATAAGGTGAAGGGAAGGCCTAACCAATTTCAGCACGATGACTTTCATTTAGGGAATATTATTATAAAGAATGATAAATATGCAGGCGTTATTGATTTTAATAATTTTGATTGGGGAGACCCTATTCATGATTTTTATAAAGTAGCTCTTTTCAGTAGAGAAACAAGTGAAGCCTTTGCGGCTGGTCAAATAAATGGGTATTTTGATGGTGAAATACCAGCTGATTTTTGGCAGCTTTACTCTGTATATGTCGCAATGAGCATCTTTTCATCGATTATGTGGGTCATTAAATTTGATCCAGGTCAAATGGATGAGATGATCGAAAGACTAGAAAATGTATTAAAAGATCATGATTATTTTCGTCAAATAGAACCTCATTGGTATACGCGTATCACTAGATAACAGTGAAATATAGGACGATTAGGCGGTGATGGAAGTCACTGCCTTTTCTGTTATAATGATACAAATTACACATTGTCATGAGTAGAAACATTTTATATAATCCATACAAGGATCGAAAAAGTTGTAAAAAAATTCCGTTTTTTGTTGAAAAAGAGCAAAAGGCTGGTGATGGATTGAAACAAATCGACAAAGATTCAAAGCAGTTATGGCGTGTATATTTATGGACACTCTCATTTTTAAAGCCTTATACAGGTAAAGTGATTCTAGTCATTATGAGTGGATTCGTTATTACCTTGAGCGAACTCATTATACCTAAATTTATTCAATATTTTATTGAAACGATTTTGCCAGCAAAAGACTTTTCTAAAATGAATGGATTATTGTTAGGCCTGACTGGCTTGATAGCACTTGGTATTATACTGACAGCTGCACGAAATTTATGGCAAAGAAAATTAATCGAACAAGCCTCAAGAGATTCACAATTTGCTGCCTTCCAGCAAATCCGTCAACTCGGTTTCTCATACTACGAACAACATTCTGTTAGTGAAACACTCTCCTTTGTTAACACACAAACACGAGCTGTACAAGAAATTTACAGACGCTACTTCCCACAATTTATCAATCAGACACTATTTATCGCCATCTCACTATACTTTATGATACAAATTTCTATCTTACTCACTCTCATCATTATTCCAAGTTTTATTCTCTACTATATCTTTGGCCCTTGGCTTGAAAAAAAGGCAACGATCTACGGAAGACAAAGTGCAGAAGGTTTTCGCACGTTGCAAACAAAATTATACGAAAGTCTTGCTTCAATGGAAGAGCTTAGAATTTTAGGTTATATGAAATGGGACATGGAGCGGATTCAAAAGCTGCATGAACAGGTCCGCCAAGATCATGAAAAAAATGTTTTTTTCGCTTACTTACGAGGAAGCAACCGCAGGCTCACTTATTATATTGGCGCTCTAGCTACATTTGCTCTCGGCATCTACCTTGTAAATAATGGCCAGCTGACGACAGGCGGTTTTGTGGCATATATACTATATTATTTTTCAGCAATGCATATGCTTACTTCTATTGTCACACTTCTAACAGAACAACGAATCTTAACCTTTCAAATTGAACCTTTATATCATTTTATGAAAAAAACACCCGATATTAGAGAGCCTCGTCAGCCTATGCTGCTTGATCAAGTCGAAGGCGATATCGTGTTTCATGACGTTGATTTTCATTATCCCAATCATCCTCCTTTATTAAAGGGGATGAATCTACATATTCGGCGTGGTGAAAAAGTGGCGCTTGTCGGTACGAGCGGTGGAGGGAAAACATCGCTTCTTAAATTAATTGGACGCTTTTATGATCCCTCATCTGGGATGATCACACTTGATGGAGTTGATTTGCGCTGTTTACCTACTAGTCAAATAAGAGGTGCGATGGGGTTTGTTTTTCAAGAAACGTTTTTATTTAATATGAGTGTAAAGGACAATATTCGGTTTGGAGATACAAGTCTTTCAGATCAAGAGATTATTGAAGCCGCTAAAAAAGCTGATTGCGACTCATTTATAAGAGAACTAGAAAACGGATACGACACCATACTTGGGGAAAGAGGATTAAAACTATCTGGTGGTCAAAAGCAAAAGATCGCCATTGCCCGGCTATTTGCTAAAAATCCAAGTGTTGCATTACTCGATGAAGCAACAGCATCTCTTGACAGTGTCAGCGAGCAAAAAGTCCAGCAGGCATTACATCAAACTTTTAAGGAATCTACTGTCATTGCAGTCGCACATCGTTTATCTACTGTAAGACATTTTGACAGAATTATTTTGATAGAAGACGGTCGTATGTTAGAAACTGGACATTTTAATGAATTGATGAGAAAAAAGGGACATTTTTATCAATTGGCGTCTGACCGCTCAGAAAAGGAGGCAGGTGTAACATGAGGAAAAATTGGCTGTTTCTTTTGATCACAAAGCAAAAATGGATGCTCATCCTCGCTCTTTTACTCGTTTTGATTGAAGCAGCAGCTAATTTAGCCATGATCGGGCTGCAAAAGTGGCTCATTGACGATGTCCTTTTGAATAGCGGCAATCAACATTTCCCCCATATCTTGATGCTGTTTGCCATCATTTTTCTTGTCTACGTTGTCATGTTTGTCGCCAGTCCATATGTGATGCACAAAAACTACCTTACCATCCACCATTCATTACAAAAAAAGATGTTAGATCAGCTTCAGCAAGTATCGATGAGATCATATAAAATTCATCCAGTTAGTTATTATCTACACAAGCTTAACCAAGATGTAAAGACAGTTGCTGTCACAGCTGCTTTACATATACCGAAGATTGTACAAACCATTTTTATGGCCGTTGTTTTATCGATCATTTTACTATCTGTGAGTCCTGTATTATTTCTCTTGCTTCTTTTTGCAAGTACGTGTTATTTCATTGTCGGTAAAAAAATGGCGAAAACGGCAACAAACATCGCAAAAGAAGTGCAAGAGAGAAAGTCAGATCTATTCGTGCATGTCGAAGAAGGAATTTCTTCTACAAGAGAAGTGGTTGCATTTGATCGACGTAAATGGGAAATCGGTTTGTATGAAAAGCTATTTAACAAGATGATGGATCATGTCATAAAAGAAGGTAAGTTTCAAAATAAGCTTCTATTTTTAACAGAACCATTGAAATGGTTTGGAATACTATCTGTGCTTGTGTTTGGCACATATCAAGTAGCAGCAGGAAACATGTCAATCGGCTTGTTTGTCGTCATTTACCAATATGCTTCTCAATTAATGAAAAGTTATCAGGAGTTATTCCAGTATGTATTTGAATTTTTCCAGCAGCGTGCATCTGTTCATCGAATTGCAGACGTACTGCAAATAGAAAACGAAGAAAAAGGAACGAAGCGAATACATTCTGTGGAAGATGTGGTGTTTGAAGATGTTTGTTTTTCTTATGAACAAACATCTAAAGGGGCTTTAAACGACTTGAATCTTCATATTCAAAAAGGAAAAAAAGTGGCCATTGTTGGAGCGAGCGGCAGCGGGAAATCGACTATCTCAAAGCTGGCACTTGGACTTTATCAACCGGATAGTGGAAACGTTTTAGTAAATGGCGTTGAACGATCAGAGATAGAGCCCTCTCATTTCTTAAAACGAGTAGCCGTTGTCCCGCAAGAACCCTATTTCTTCCCAGACACCATACGCCTCAACCTCATCATGGGGTTAACTGATATTACTGAAGAACAACTTGAACAGGTTTGTGAGATTGCACAAATTCTTCCCTTCATTAAAGGACTTGAAAAAGGATTTGATACAGTCATTGGAGAGAGGGGAATCTCCTTGTCAGGGGGGCAACGACAGCGTTTAGCTATCGCTAGAGCGCTTTTAAAACAGGCTGATTTTCTGATATTAGATGAGGCGACATCGGCCCTTGACCGGCAGACAGAAAGGCAGGTTCAAAAAGGGATAGACGAGGCAAAAGGGGGAAGCACTTTGCTGGTGATTGCACATAGATTATCGACCATACAAAATGCAGATATGATCTATGTACTTGAAGACGGTGCTGTTCAAAGCTGCGGTACTCATGAGGAGCTGATGGAAGCCTCCTCGCATTACCGCTCTTTATTTATGGCGCAGGTCATCACAGCGTCTTAGTCAGTTTGGTGTTGACCAAAGTAAAGAGTCGATCTAAGGTGCGGAAGTGGTCAGGGTGTAATTCTTCGTCTTCAAACGCAATATGAAAGGTGTCCTCTAATGAAATAACAAAAGAGACAATTTGGACAGAATTTAATCCTAAAGCTTTTAAACTATCATCAAGGCCTGGCTGCTCAGTGAGCGACAACTTATTCATCACAAGTTGGACAATTTTTTCTTCAACTTCTGTTCGTGTCAGTTCATTCATGTCGTGGCTCCTTTCTAAAAGATTAATATGTGTTATATTTTGGTGGATGAAGGAGAAAATTGCAATTGTTTTTATCAATCTATCATAAGGGGTGGCATTCATTGTCATATGTAAGCTATCAAAAAAATAATGTTCATGTGGTATTAGGGGCAGATGAATCAGTTCAGAATTTAGTCATCAGTAAAGTACATCCCTATGTTGAGTGCAGCAAAATAACAGACAGACCTGAAGGAGACGTTTGGACGATTTTAACCAGCAAATATGCACAAGACATTCAAACAGAAGTGCCACTTGAAGAAGTCTTTTATCAAACCAAGATGGAACCTCGTTGCCGCTACCTGTATCACGGAGAGAAGAAAGTCGTTGTGATAGATGAACCAAAAGATGTCAGATGGACAGCTCAACACGCACTGCGATTAATAAGAGTACTGCTTCGCCTTTTGTGTTATCAGGATGGACTTGTCTATTTGCATGGCGGCATGATGGAGATGAATCAAAAAGGGATTGCACTAGTAGGCGGATCAAGAGCGGGCAAAACATCCACCATTTTATCCTTGTTATCCTTAACCGATGCAACGTACATCACAAACGATGATATAGGGATTTCATATACGAACAACGAGTACAAAGGAACTGGTTGGCCGAGATCTATGAGTATTCGGAAAGATTCTTTTGAAGCCATTGAAAAGTTTGATACACCATATAGGCTTCAAACATCGAGTCACCCATTTAATGAAGATGATAAGAACTATCATTTCGTCTATCCGGAGGAATTAGAAAAATGGTTTTCACGTGAAGTCAAAACAATGGGGAAAATTGACGTCATGGTGTTTCCGGAGTTTTTACCTCATGGGCAAACGGGCGCCACACTTTCGAAAATCAGTCCACATGAAGCAGGGGAACGTCTAAAGGAGCACACAGTCATCAATCCTGGAAGACATAATGAGTTCCTCTTACCATATTTCACATTACCGACACCCGAAGAGCTAGAACCATTTCTTAAACATCTAGCGGAAAAGATCCCTTGTTATTCATTAAAACAGGCATTTACTTCTTTAGAGAAAGGAACCTTTCTCATTCAAGAGCTTCTTGAACAATCTGATATTGTCGTATAAGACGTTTTGGAGGTGAGTCATGGTTGAACAGGAGTATAAATATTTGTTGTCACAAACAGATTTTCAACATATCTACACCATGTTAAGTCAAAATCATCAACCCACTTATTTAATGAACTTCAATTACTATTATGACACCTCAGATTTTTTATTAAAACGATATGGCTATACCGTACGGATCCGTCAAACCAGCGGCAAACGAACACTTGAGATCAAATGTCCCAGTCAAACGTCTGGTTATAAAAGAGTAAGAGAAGAAAAGTCATTTCCTATTGAGGATCTACCGCAAAAACTAGATGTACAGAACTTCATAACGTCTTTACCTTTTACAATGACTGAACAGCCAGAGTTGTTAGGACTATTGGTTACTGAACGAACTACCTTTTATATCGAGACAGGCATCAAAGTGGATCTGGATCAAAGCAGCTATCTTGGCATCACAGATCATGAATTAGAAATTGAATATGACAGTGAAAAAGCATATGAGGCAGATCAATGGTTTCATAGACTAACAGATGATTTGGACATACCAGTCAATCGAAAAGGGAAACGCTCTCGATTTATCACTCGATTTAAATCACTATACGGGAAGGAGTAATCCACATGCGGGCTGTTTTGGATCAATCCACTCTCTCAAATGAAGAGAGGCTACTATTACTTGGCTCACGTATTCAATTAAATGAAAAAGAAGAAGAGTTGATGAGAGATGTATTAAAAGACGGCATCGATGTACCTCAATTGATTGGACTTGCATCAAGACATAAGGTACTTCAACTGATGACGCCTCATTTGATTCGCCTTGATGATGAAAAAAAAATCACGACAACCTACAAATTTTTACTTCATTATCATTATATCGGGAATCGTCAAAAAAATATGGAGAGATTCAAGGAATTAAAGCGTCTTTTACAAACATTTCGAAAAGCAAAGCTGAAAGCAGTCCCTCTTAAAGGAGCCATTTTAACGCCTCTTGTTTACAAAGATTATGGACTCCGAATGATGTCAGACATTGATTTCTTAATTCATCCAGATGATCGAAAAAGAGCTTCTTCATTGCTCAAGGAGGAAGGGTTTATCATCGGTAAATATGACTGGGCAACCGATCAAGAAATACCGATTTCCCGAGAAGAAGAAATGATGTGGAGAATGAATGCCGGGAATCTTTATTCACATATTAAACGAAGCGGAGAAGACTTTTTGAAGGTTCACCGTGTTGATTTCTCATACGATGTTGAGCTGAAAAAAAACTACGACGCTACAAATGCCTTGCTAGATGCTGCTATAGAAAAGTCATTTTTGCAAACGGATACTTATATGCTTGAACCTTTAGATTTTCTCATTCATCTTGCTTTCCATTTATACAAGGAAGCAACAAATGTACAGTATGTCTATTTACATGCAGATCTCAATTTGATTAAGTTTTGCGATGTAAGGGAGTACGTCAAGTTTGCTGAAGAGCAAAACCAACTTGATTGGCATGCTTTGCAAGCAAGAGCGAAGGAATTAGGGGCCGAGAAAGCACTTTTTTACACGTTTACGTTTGTAGATTTATTGTATCAAACGAACTATATCGATCAATTGCAGCAGTTAGACATGAGTGACCAATCGTTCTTAGAAGCCTATGGAGAAAATGATTTCGGTTCTTCGAAAATGTGGAAGAAATCTTTTGTTGAGCGTTTTTTCAGCTTGGATAATCGTGATGAGCTTGAAGAGGAGCCTGTCGTACAGCTGTTCCCTGAAAGGCAGTAGCAAAATGAAGAGGAGGATTCTATATGGAGATAAAAGCGCTTTTTGACAAGCCAAAGAACGATTTTCCTTATGAAAAATCATTTGTGTTTGCAGGTATTCATTTTAACATTTTATCCACCGAATCGCTGGCAATTGAAGATATCGAACATTATATCCCGAAAGAACCAGACAGTGTGGGGGATATGCCTTCACAGATTGATATACGGTTCATCATTGATCCTGAGCTTGAACAGTCCGTTCGCAATGCGTGCTTTCAAAAGGGTGAAACGATTACAGCAAAAAGGAAGTTTACTTACAAACGATTGAAATTAGACGATCAAGTATTGTTTGCCTCGCATGAAGGTGACGAGCCGCACAGTGTGGCGGTCTATAAAGGGCGTTATGCTGTAATTGGAAAAAACAATAATGAATCTGCGATACGCTGTCCATTGCGAATCGTTCGAGAAATTGCCCTTAGAACATTAGAAAACCAAGGTGGATGCTTTACGCATGCAGCGGCTGTTTCTTTTGAAGATGGCCAAAAAGGAGCGCTCATTATTGGCGATAAAGGTGCCGGGAAGTCAACCACTATGTGGCAGTTTTTGCATCATGGAGGAGCAGGTTTCATCACAAACGATCGTTCCATTTCAGTGCTTGAAGATCAGGAACTTACTGTGTATGGATGGCCGATGTGCTTGGCGCTTGGAGTAGGAACCGTCCAAGCCACAACAAATATACAGGAACTGAAAAACAAAAAATTCAGCCGGTCTCAAGATAAAAGAATATGGGATGAAACCATATCAACAGAGGAAGAGGCAAAAGAAAAATGGGCGAGCGGCTGTAAGTTTGAAATTACACCAAAAGAAGCTGCTGACATGACAGGAACAACGATTCGGAGCTCTACGAAGGTAAATATGGTGATTTTCCCTTCACTCAAAATAGGATCAGGTGAAATCAGGCTTGTACCAGTAAAAAAAGATGATCAGAGAGCAAAAGATATCATGGTCGCCAATATAAGAGAACCAGAAGATCCTGACTATTTAAAAGGCTGGCTCGGCCTTCGACACGTGTCAGATACCTTTCTTGAACAAAAGGCATCTGAGCTGATCCATCATTTATTCAATATGCCATGTTTTTATTTAGAGGGTGATCCAAGGTATTTGCAGGACGCGATTCCAGATCTATTAAACAAAAAAGTGAGTTCCATTTAAAGAGACGATTGTCTAAACATTCGTTTGAGCCGGTCTTCACGCTTTTTTATCTGTTCGTGATCTGCTGGCAGCAAGATTTGAAAGAGCATGTCGGCAATCGGCCGAGCGAGCCTTTCGTCAGAGTTTAAGAGAATACAAACACCTAATTTACGCTTTGGAATGAAGCCAATATAGGAGGTGAAGCCTTTAATTTCTCCGCTATGTTCAGCTAAGGTGAATCCGTTAAAAGGTCTCAAAAACCATGAAAGACCAACACCTCTAGTGAAATCTTCTTCAACCATAACGGGGCTTTGCATTTCTTTTAGCGAATGCTGATGAAGCAGACGGTTTCCGTCGTATTGAGCTTGAATGAATCGAATCAAATCATCTGCTGTAGAGAATAGTCCGCTTGAACCGTCCTCCCAAGATGGTGTTTCAGCACTTGGATAGGATATGCCGGAAAGACCAGAGGAAGAAAGGGTATACCCTTTGGCTGTCGATGCAGTTTCAATAAATCCAGTTTGCTGCAAATCGAGCGGTTCTAGTATGTGGGTATGCACTAATTCTCTAAATGGCTGTTGGCTCACTTTTTCTAGTACTTTACTTAAGATTGAATAGCCAAGACTGGAATAATTGATGATAGACCAAGGCGGTGTAAAAATAGTCAGGACTTCCATGCACTGAGCTAATGTCATATCTCGCAGATGAGTTGCTTTATCGAGTGTTTTAGGCAGGCCTGAGATATGAGAGGCAATCATTCGGAAAGTGAGTGGAATTGGTTCAGACATGTGACTTTTTATGAAAGAAAGTAAAGGTTCGTAAGTATGAAGAGGCTCATCGAGTTGAATTAATCCTTCCTCTCGCATTTTCATCATGACCATTGCAGTAAAAGGCTTAGTCACAGAACCAATTCGAAAGGTTGTGTCTTTTGTAACAGGGGTGCCGCTTTCAATATCAGCGAGGCCCTCATGCCACGACCAAATGTGCTTATCTTCATGAGAAATACAAATAGAGCAGCCAGGGATTTGATGTTGATTCAATAACTTCTTCATGTCAGTGGTTGTATCTTGCAAGCGTTGTAGGATCGATTCATTGATCAAAATAGACACCTCTTTCATACAGAATATATATATATTACCAAATGTTTCGTGTTGTTTTAAGGTAAAGGATCAATATTTTTATATTTTAAAAGAGAGCGGGCGATTGATAATGAAAACAATTCAAAAAACCATTCTTGATATTTTAAAAGGCGATGGCCAGGATATCGAACAAATTCCATATGAGCTTGTAGAACGTAAAGGAGTAGGGCATCCAGATACGATGTGTGACGCCATCGCAGAAAGAGCTTCTCAATACTATTCTCAATATTGCATGGAACATTTCGGCAGAGTAGCACACCACTGGTTTGACAAAGTCATGCTTCTTGGCGGAGATGCTGATGTAACGTACGGAAAAGGAACAATGGTCAAACCTTATCAAGTTGTGTTTGCTGGAAAAGGGGCATACGCATACGGTGATGAGCCGATTCCTCTTAAAAAGATTCTTTTCGATGCAGCCAAAGATGTGTTATCAGAGGTGACGACCGGATTTGATGCTAACGAACATCTCGTCATTGACTGCCGGATTGTTGATCATCAAGGGGCTGGCCGTAAAAATTCAAGATATCGTCCGATGGTTGAAACAGACATGATCGAGATTGGTGATCCAAAGCTTGTTTCAAATGACTGTAATTTACTGCATGCTCATGCCCCGTTAAGCCGTCTTGAGAAGCTAGTTCTCTATACAGAGCGTTATGTGAATGGACCAGAATTTAAAAAGGTGAACCCAGATACCGGCTGGGATGTGAAAATATTTGGAAGCAGACGTCATGAAGATTTCAAACTCATAGTAAACATGCCTTTTCTAGCAAAAGATATTCATAGTCTTGAGGAATATTTTGCCCGTAAAAAAGAATGTCAGGATCAAATCGCACGCTATATTCATGAAACGTTAGGACTTACCCCTGATCTTATGCTGAACGCAACAGATCGCAATGGTCGCCCGTACTTAACAGCACTTGGTTCTGTAGCAGATACAGGCGATGTAGGTGTTGTTGGAAGAGGAAATCGATTAAATGGATTGATCACCCCAATGCGGTCTATGAGTATTGAAGCGCCGGCTGGTAAAAACCCGCTTGATCATACAGGGAAATTGTATGGAGTGCTCGCACAACGATTGGCAGATCAAATTTTTGAGACCATTCAAAAGCCAACAGAAGTGCATATCTTTACTTCAAAAGAAGCACCGCTCCACAACCCTGATGAAATTGCCGTCCGTATTGAACAGTGGGATGGAAATGAAGTGGATAGAAAGAGAATTGAAGACATTGTCATGAATGCGGTTCATTCGATGGGCGATGTGACAAAAGATTTAATTTTTAAAGGCGTGACAATGTGGTAATAAGGATGAAAGAAAAAGTCATTGATGCCGTTCATGCTTGTATTCATACAAAAGAACCCATGGCAGTGACCATTCATCCATATGAAATTGAAAAACACCAACAATTGAATCAACATCATCTTCTATTGATGCTAAAGCCTGAATTAACCAGTATTCACAAAGGTGTACAGCTTGATCGAATACTAGATGAACTTCTCCTACGCTTAGATAATCATGATATAGAAATAGGAGCCGTGCGCGTTATATCATCCTTATATTTGAAAGAAAAGAAAATAATAGAAAAACAATATGGGATGCTGAACAAAATCTCTAAAAACGGTCTGAGTGAATTGTCAGATACGGGAAAAAAGATGCTGTTCTTTAAATATCCAGAGTTTAAACAGAAGGAACATTTCATATATGGAGGCCATCAATTTTTACAAAAGTACGAAGAGCTTACGTCATATGGTTTAGAGCTTCTGACACGGAACATGAAGGTGGACAAGCTAGGTGCGGGCACATACGCCATAAAGGCCGAGGTGGATGGAGAACAGATGCTTCTGCTCAATTCATTCCACCCTTGTCAAATTGAGTGGTTCACTGCACCTGCAAAGTCTATTATCGTCATGGAATGTTTTTCAAAGAAGCCTATGAGGATGTTAAGAGAAGATTTTATCGGTGCAACGGACCCTAAAGAGGCAAAAGCAGGTTCTTTTAAACACATGCTGCTGTCGGAGCAAAAGCGGTTTGGTTTAACGAACGTGTGTACTCGATTTAATGGCATTCACCTGTCACCAGGACCTGTAGAAGCAATGGCGGGAATGATTCACTATTTTCATACACCTGAAACAAGGCTGACTCCCGCACATACACTTTTTGGCCAGTTGTTAAAGAAAAATGGCTTTTCGGATGAATCACTAGATCTGTTATGTGAAGATGTGTCCATTCATTCAAGCGAAGTGCCAGTTTTTGAATTAACTGAAAACCTCAATTGGGATGAATCATTAAATCTGTTAACAAAAGTGAGAAACGACATTCAAAAGCATGAACGTGTTCTGTAACAGGGGGGAACCACTTGAATAATGAAGGAGCTAGCCAGCGAATATGGATTGTTGGTCCACCTGGATCTGGAAAAACGACCCTTGCCCATCACTTGAAACAGGAATTCATGTTACCTCACTATGAGCTCGATGCCCTATTTTGGCAAGCGAACTGGAAAAAAACAGATCGGAAGTTGTTTATCGATAACGTCCATGAAGTTGTTAAACAAAAGAAATGGGTGATTGATGGTCAATATTCATCTGTTCACCATATCTTGACTGAATATGCTGATACGATCATATGGCTTGATGTGAAGAGAAGGAAGACATTCCCCCGTCTCATGAAAAGGACGTTCAAGCGGCTCATGACAAGGGAAAAACTTTGGAATGGAAATAAGGAGCGACTAGGTAATGCGCTCCAATTTTTCTCATATGCCTTTCATGTGTATCCAGAGGTGCTCCATCAAAACGAGAAGCTTTTTCATAAATTAAAAAAAGAATCACGTGTGAAATGCCTGCGCATAGACAAGCAGGAAGCAGCAGATCTGGTACTTAGGAAAATCAAAAACCTTGAGAAAAAGGGGTGAGGACATGTTGAAATCTGATGATGCTGATAATGTCCTGAAATATTGGTTTTCGGAACAGCCAATCCGCTTAACACCTTTAAACGGAAGAAGCCCTAATGAAGGCTGGCTTGTAGAGGATGCTAAAAACCGCTTTGTCTTAAAAAAATGTGCGAGAAATCATGATGCAAAGTGGCTTCAATATTTAGAAGATTTAACAGATGCTTTGCTTGATCATGGTTTCCCGATTCAACCAATGATAGAGGCTGAGAACGGTCGTAAAACCATTTTATTCAAAGAACATTTTTGGCAGTTGCGGCCCTATTTTGAAGGAAGGCCATATGAAATGGGAAACCGTTCAGATGAACAAGAAGCCATTCGGGTATTAAGACAACTTCATTCATTAAAGAACTTACCGAAAGGGCCTGTGAACCCAAACTGTGAATTGAAAAACTGGATAACTTCACCGGACGAAACACTGGATAAGACGGCAAGTGTATTAAAGAAAGTCGTTTCTTCTAAAAAGGCTGCTTCTTTGCTTAAAGTGTATGAACAGGAGCTGATGAATGTACTCACGCTGCTAAATCCCAGTCTGTATGAGGCATTACCTCATGCTGTCACACATGGTGATTTTCATTCTGGCAACCTGCTCATCCGTCATAAGAAGCTCGCCATGGTTCTTGATTTCGATACAGCAGGTTATAGACCCCGAGTCTATGATGCAGCCATATCTGCTTTTTTGTTAACGAGAATCAAGCGGGGAACATTTCAACTAGACATTGTGAAAACGATTCAATTTTTAAAAGCATATGCCAATGACTTATCTGAAAACGAGTGGCGTTCTATATCTGGTTTTATTAGACTTTTATATATTCCGACAGGGCGGTATTTAACCCTTCTGCATACTTACACACCTCACTTATTGAACTGGTATATTGATTGGTCCTTGGAAGCGCTAGAATCTGCATCAAGCCAGCTGAAAGAAGAGTGGTATCTCCAAAAGGAGATGAGGATATGAAGGTTGCTGTTGTCACTGGTGGAAATAGAGGCATTGGTAAAGAAGTGTGCAGACAGCTTGCGCAAGATGGCATGCTTGTCATTTTAACAGCACGGCAGATTGAAAATGCTGAATTAGCTGCTTCTGATATAAATGAGCAGGTTGTGCCATACCAGCTAGATGTGACAAACGAAGAATCGGTTGAACGTTTGTCTGCATTTATGAAGGATTCGTACGGGAGAGTGGATGTGCTGATTAATAATGCGGGAGTCTTTCTTGACAACATAATGGATGACACCTTTCCATCTTTTTTAGATCTTCCTGTATCGACACTAGAAGAAACGATGAATGTCAATGTGTATGGCGCAGCTAGAATGACCAAGGCGGTTTTCCCTTACATGAAAGAGGCTGGATATGGACGAATCGTCAATGTATCTAGCGGCATGGGAAGGCTCTCCGCCATCTCCGCTTCAAACGATGTTAGGCGTGACGGAAAAAGCGGTCCTTACTACAGGATGTCAAAAGCGGCTTTGCACGTTCTGACAAAAGTCACGGCTTTAGAGGGGGCGCCATTTTCTATTCTTGCGAATGCGGTGTGTCCTGGCTGGGTACAAACGGACATGGGGACATCAGAGGCTGTTAAAACTGTACAGGAAGGTGCATCAGGAATCGTATGGGCGGCACAGCTTCCCCGAGATGGACCAACAGGAGAGCTACTAAGAGACGGTAAAAGACTTCAGTGGTAAGAGGAGGCAGCTACATGCGAGGAATGAAAGAAAAGACAGTGATTGTGACAGGCGGTGCGCAGGGGATTGGATATGCGGTCGCAGAACGAGCAGCACAAGAAGGTGCGCAAGTCGTCATTGCTGATCACCATGTAGATTACGGACTAGCAGCAGAAAAACAGCTCAAAGAAAACGGATATGATGTGTTGTTTATAGAAGCTGATATTGCTGATGAGGCAGCCATTGTCTTAATGGTAGAAAGAACAGTCGATCATTTTGGGAAAATTGACATGCTTGTGAATTGTGCAGCCGTTTTTATCATGCGTGGCCTTGAAGCTACTGTTGAAGAATGGCGGCGCATCATGGACTTAAATATTATGGGGCAAGCCTTATGTGTCAAACACACGTCACCTTACATGGAGAAAATAGGAAAAGGGTCCGTTGTAAATATTGCATCCATTTCAGGTCATATTGCCCAGCCGAAATATTTAACATACAACGCGACAAAAGCAGCTGTTGTGAATATGACGCGATGCATGGCAATGGATTTGGCGGATGCAGGTATTCGTGTGAATGCAGTGAATCCCGGTACGGTGTGGAACAAAAATAACGAACGATTTCACTTGGAAGAACTTGGGTTGACAAGAGATCAAGCAAATCAGCACCCTGATATTGGAGGGATGCACATGTTAAAACGAACAGCTGATCCAGAAGAGATCGCATCTGCTGTCATCTTTCTTCTCTCTGATGAAGCGAGTTTTATCACAGGAGAAAATTTAATGGTTGACGGCGGCTATACTGCCATGTAGAGGAGTAAACATTTTGATGAAATTTGATCTGCACACACATCATCAGCGCTGTGGTCATGCGGAGGGAAACATCAGAGAATATATCGATGAGGCTGTCAAATTAGGCCTAGAATGTATCGGAATATCGGATCACTCCCCGTTTTTTGGTGAAGAGGCTGATCATTTTAAACCATGGGTAGCGATGGCGAAGAGTGAATTTCAATCATATGTAGAGGAAGTCCTGCAATTGAAAAAGGAATATGAGGGGAAAATTCACGTGCTATTAGGTGTTGAATCTGACTATTTTCCAGAACACGAAGCCCTCTACCAAGACGTGTATCGACATTATCCATTTGATTATATCATTGGCTCGGTTCATGTCAGTAATGGATACGATCTATTCAACCGGAAACGCTGGGAACGAATCACAGAGAAACAAGCAATCATTGAAAAAGAGACGTATTACCAGTTGATTAAGATGTCTGCTGAGAGTCAAATGTTCGACATTTTAGGTCATATTGACGCCTTAAAAGGTTTTTATCCAGAAATTGCTCATCTCAAAACAGAAGCTGTCGATGATGCGCTAAAAGTCATTGCGGAGAGTGGTTCTGTGATTGAAGTGAATACCTCTGGCAAAACAAAAGACTGCGGCGGCTGGTATCCATCAATGGATCTATTAGAGCGAGCCAAATTTTATGGTGTGGATGTCACGTTTGGCTCAGATGCTCATCAGCCCGCCCGCGTGGCAGATGATTGGCTGAAAGTGAAACAAACGCTGAAGGAATTAGGTTACAAGGAATGGTGTATTTTTCAATCTCGTCAAAAGCGAAAATTGGCTCTATAAATTCATAAAAAAGGGGTTATGAACATGACAAAAGTTCGTGTAGCAATTGCAGGAGTAGGATCATGTGCGTCAAGTATCGTTCAATTTGTTGAGTTGGCTAAGGAAAAAAAGGATACGCTCTCTGGTGTTATGCATGACGTCATTGGAGGCTATCAGTTATCTGATGTCGAATTTGTTGCCGCTTTTGAAGTAGATCAAAATAAAGTCGGAAAAGACTTATCAGAGGCCATTTTTACTAAACCAACGGCTGCAGTGAAACATATTGATGTTCCGTTTTTCCAAGTAACCGTCGAAGCAGGTCCTTTATGTGATGGACTTGAAGGAGATTTGTCCAACTGCATTCAACCACATGAACATTCACTGAATATGAAAACACATGATGTGACGCAAAGGTTAAAAGATGTTCAGGCAGATGTACTCGTCTGCTTCTTACCAACAGGTTCGTTTGAAGCAGTTCGTGTGTACGCAGAGGCCTGTGCACACGCTCAAACAGCCTTTATTAATGCGACACCTGAACCGGTGGCAAATGATCCTGAGTTTGTCAAAATGTTTGAAGAGTCGGAGACCCCGCTCCTTGGAGACGATTTAAGAAGTCACTTAGGTGCAACCACACTGCATACAGCCTTAATTGAACTTTTAAAATCCCGCGGGATTGATATCACCAATACGTACCAACTAAATGTTGGAGGCAATACGGACTTTTTAAACCTAGCCAACCCTATGAGATCAACGAGTAAGCAAAAATCGAAGAGAAAAGCATTGTTCGCTTCAGGTATTGATGCCAGTGAAGTGGCAGCAGGTCCAAATGGTTATGTCAGCTACCTAGGGGATCATAAGGTCTGCTTCCTGCGATTAGAAGGGAATTCGGTTTTAGATTCTGACATTTCACTTGAAATTCGTTTACAAGTAGAAGATAGTCCGAATTCAGCTGGTGTCATTGCGAATGCGATGCGTGTTGCAAAAGCAGCTAAAGATATGAATCATAGCGGTGTCATACATGACGTCTGCCCATTCTTATTTAAGAGTCCACCAGTTGGACAAGTCGATTCAGAATCATTACGTCTGTTCAATGAATATGTGGCAAATGCTGAGCTGAAAAAGGTATAACCAGTGGAAGCGGGACTCAATCTTCGCAAGATAAAATTTGCCGCTTTTGACTTGGATGGAACATTAATTGATGACAGAGGCGAGCTTATTGGTGATGTCCATGGCGCAGTGAACATGCTGCGCCAAAGAGGCATTATTCCCATTATTGTGACAGGAAGAACCTATGATTCTTTCTTCTCTCTGGATTTAGATCGATCTCTACTCGCCTTATTTCATCATGATGTTTTGCTGAATGATGGGAATGTCATTTGTCATCATGAAAAGAAAACATTTGAGGTGAAGCAGTATGTAGATGCAGCTTTATGCCAACAGATCATCACATCACTTGATGGAAAAGCTGAATTTGTCATGGAATCTCATGGAAAGCATATGGCATCAAGTAAAAGCGCTAAGTTGAAATACTGCATGCTATACACCTTTCCACGAGAAAAAATAGAGGTTGGTCACAAGAAAGAATTTAGCTTTGACCATGTAACTAAACTATTTATTTTACCAAAAGAAAAAGTGGATCTTGCTCATCAATTAAAAAATTGTCATTGCGACGTAGCAGATGCCCAGTTTTTAAATGCTCAAGTCATATCTCCAAAAGGGATTTGTAAGGCAGACATGCTTGAGCACCATTTATTCGATTGTTTTGGAGAAAGAGATTTAGATCGTGTGATTGCCTTTGGAAATGGTCATAATGACAGGCTGATGCTGAAGAAGGCCAAGTGGGGGCTAGCCGTTCAAGATAGTCATCCGTCGGCGATTGAGTTAAGTGATGTTCATTTACAGGAGCCTATTTCTGATTATCTATATAAAGTTTTACAATCATTTGAAACGACGCACGTTATCAATGAAAAGGGAGGTATTTAGTTGAGGACCCTTCAACTGCCTTTACCAGAAGCATTAGAAGATACAATGATATCGGATTTTATGGAAAGAGTTTCATTTCTATCTGCTCATATTGTGCACGTGGCTCTTAACGAAGAGGAATCTATGATTGAAGTAACCGTAGATAAAATGGGAGACAAAGAGGCAATATCAACTGCGTTTTCGAATCTATCGTCAAATATCGCACAGCTGCGGAGATTTCGTGAAAAAGAAATAAAATCAAATATTCATTTATCTAGTGATCCTGTTCATTCGAAACTAAGCGAGGAAGATCAGAAAAGAACCTTCTATGATGAAGTTGAATTGGAACTTTCAAACTACTTTGATCAATTATTTTTAAATATAGGGATTTCACTTGGAGCAAAAGTAAGGCGATATCCTTCGACGATCAGTAAAGATTTAATGGAAAAATGTAAGTATCATACGAATTTTCCGCAAAATATTTATTCTGTTTTTGAGATCCCTCATGATTATCAAATCATTGATGATATTCGAGAAAAGCATCATGGTTTTCAGCCTGAACACTTCCAGCAGGCAGGCCGTTTTTTACAGCCGTGTATTTGTTATCACTGCTATGAGGAATGGGAAGGGAAGACGTATACAGACAATCAAATGATGACAGCAACGGGGCAATGTTTTAGACATGAAATCTCTTGGAAAGTGGACCCTCTCAGGAAAATAGAATTTAGTATGCGTGAAATTGTCTTTATTGGTCATCAAGAATTTATCAATGAAACGAGAAAAACACTCCTTGAAAACACATGGGAATGCTTTCATCAACTTGGTCTAAGTGGAAAGGTCACGACCGCAAATGACCCTTTTTTCTTTTATGATGATATGGATAAAGCGAATTATCAATTAATGGCTAATAGCAAATATGAATTAGTCGCTGTGACAGAAAAGAAAGACGTTTCAATCGCTTCTTTTAACGACTGTGGAGAGATGCTTTGTGAAAGGTTCCATATTAGCGGAGGAGATGGTCTGCCGCTTTATTCAGGTTGTGCGGCATTTGGGATCGATCGTTGGGTTCAAGTGTTTTTACAAACATACGGTCGAAATCGAAAGGATTGGCCGAAAGACATGCGTCATTTAAAGGAGGAGCGCTATGCTGCAAAGTAATCTGACTCAAGAAGAACATACAGCTCTCATCTTATCCAATCCTTTTTTAAAAGCCAGTCAAATTGAAGAGATGCAGGAGCTTTTGTATAAGCAGCAAGACTGGAATGTCATTCTCGGAATGCTGCATGTTCACCGGACAGCAGGAATTGCGTGGAAGAATATTAAACGTTATGCCATTCATTTAAGAAAAGAGTTTAAAGCGACCTATTTTTTAAAGTCATTAGAGATTATGTATAAGGGTCAATTAGAAACGGCTCGAGACAATATCAAGTTCAATGATCAGTTATTTCAAGCACTTGATCAAAAAGGAATTGAGTATGCCATTGTAAAAGGAAGTGTGATTGGCCAGTGGGCCTACGGTGATGTTGGGCTTCGCTTATTTGGAGACAACGATCTCTTTATCTCACAAGATCAGCTGCAAGAAACTGGACGCGTATTAAACGAATTAGGTTATATTCAAGGTTCTTGGAACTATGAAACGGAGACAGTCACACCTGCCAAACGCAAAGACATCCTTTACCTCATCATGAACTCACATCAAACCTACACCTATATGAAACCTACACCAGATTGCCGCTTTATTGATTGTCATAAAATTGATGTTCAGTTTTCAGTTGATCTCATGACAGGGAACCGAACGGATTCAATCGTCAAAGAAATGCTGTCTAGACGAATTCAAACGTCTGTTGATCAGCACGATGTATGGTCTTTAAAAGAAGAGGATATGCTTCTTTTCCTATGTATTCATTTTTATAAAGAAGCGATTTATTTAAATGAAGTGGAGTCAATGAAAGACTTACTGCTTTATAAACTGCTAGATATATATGGCATGTTTATGAAGGAAGACCTACTCGATGTGGATTTGTTTGTCCGGCAGACGAAAGCGTATGGCTTTGAAAAGATGGTCTATTTTGCTTTTCATTATGTGAATGAGGTCTTTCCTCAAACGATTCCTGAACTTGTCATGGATGCACTTCAGCCTGAATCGCTTACTTATTTATCCGAAGTGCTGGATGCAAATGATGTCGTTCATACTTGGAATCAACCAATTCGCAAACGATTCTTTCATATTAATCGATCTTTAGATATTAAAAAGCATTCTGTGCATAAGGAGTAGTGTCATGAAAGATCCGGCATCGCTATTTGATTTTAAGGGAAGAAATGACGTGATTTGGTATGGGAATATGAATCAAGAACAGAGCTGGGATCAAACAAGAGCTTTACCAGTCATGACAGACCATGTTCAAAATGAACTGGTTCTTCAGCAAGAACAACAACTGCTTTTGATTGCATCTAAAGAGCATCATGTCATCTTGCATCATCAGCCTGATAAAGCTTTTTTAGCCTATTTGGAAAATCAAGGTGTTCAGCTTCCGCATATGACTCAACTAGACCATGCATTTACATTAAATGGACTTATTGTACCGTATCTTTTAGATGAATCCCTTGAAAAAGAAGCATTGATTGAAAAAAGAACGATATACGGCTCAAATGCTACGCTCGTAAAGCGGTTCAATCATAAGATTTCTACTAGAAGATGGGCAGAAGAACATCTGTTTAACGTCACGTGCGGCGCTATCTGTCATCATGCTGACGAATTAAAACAGACGTATGAAGAATTAAAGGCGAAGAATTTCTCAAAAATGGTTCTGAAAATACCTTATGGATCATCTGGGAAGGGGCTGCGTATTTTAAAAAATGACCGAGAATTTATGCAGCTGCTGACCTTTATTGAAAGAAGGAATATCGAAACGGATTTGCTCTTAGAGGGATGGCATCCGATTAAACGGTCCTTAAATGCCCAATTGCTCATTCAAGAGGAGGGGTCACACTTACTCTCCATTACAGAGCAGAAAATTAATGAGGACGGCATTTACTTAGGCACGGATTTTGCGCCTGTGTATGAATTGGACAAAAAACGTGAATACGAAGCAAGCATGCATCGAATCATAGAGCTTCTTTATGATGAAGGGTATCGTGGTGTGGTTGGTGTCGATTCAATTATTGATGAAAATGAACAGCTCATACCGATCATCGAAATAAATGCCCGGTTCACACAGGTCACTTATTTACTCCCACTGATTTGTCGTTTTTTTTCAACTTACGAATATATCGAAAGCCGCTTTAAAAGATTCTCATGCAGCGCTGACCTGCCATTTGAAGATGTCTTAACGGAGGTAACAGAAGCACTCAATCCGGGAGAAGATGGCGGGTTCTTTATTTATACTTTTGGTAAGACGAGATCTGATGATACGTGGCACTATCGATTGTTTATCTTGTTTTACCATATGAAGAAGGACAAGCAGATTCATATGCTGACAATGTTTGATGAGATGGAATTTTCATCAGAAAGGAGGAGGAGATGTGCTGGAAAATGACTTTACGCTCTTAGAGAAAGCAAATCGTTATGGGACGCCGATGTATGTATACGATGGAGATGCATTGAAAGAGCACTATGAGCACATTACATCATGGCTCCATCAAACAGCTGAGGTGTTCTTTTCATTTAAGGCCAATGGAAACGTCTCGATTGCATCATTGTTACGGTCTTTTGGAGCTGGTATAGAAGTGGCTTCTGAAGGAGAGCTTTTCATGGCGATAAAAGCAGGTTATTCACCGCAGCATATCATTTTTTCTGGACCGGGTAAGCAGAAGGAAGAGATTGATACCGCTGTTCAGCATGAGATCTATTGTATTATCGCCGAATCTAAGGAAGAACTTACCTACATCGCTGAGTCTGCAAAACGTCAACACAAGCAGGCATCAGTAGGCATTCGGATCAATCCAGATTCAATTGAGTCACGAGCCAAAATAAAAATGGGCGGAGTTCCAAGTCCGTTTGGAATAGATGAATCTAAACTGAATGATGTATTTGATCTGTTTCAGAAGTATGATCATTCGCTGCTATTTAAAGGGATCCATATGTATCTGGGAACTCAAGTTCTTGATGAAACATCGCTTTTATCTTCGTTTGAATACACACTTAACACAGCTGTTCGAATCAAGAATGAATATGGACGAACATGCCAGATGGTTGATTTAGGTGGCGGTTTTGGCATTCCGTATTTTCAGCATGAAACCCCGCTTCATGCTGAAAGGCTATTTCAACACGTAGCGGATTTGATTAGATCATATGAAACAGAGCTTGAATTTCCGAGGTTTATTATAGAAATGGGAAGATTTCTTTTAGCAGAATGTGGTGTTTATTTAACAACCATACAATATGTAAAAGAATCAAAAGGGCAGCCGTTTTTAATAGCAGATGGCGGGATGCATCATCATCAAGCGATGACGTTTAGAGGCAGACTGCTCCGCAATAATTACCCTATGCGGCTCATTAAACATTCCAGCAACACCGCAGCCGTAGTGAAACAATCAATTGTTGGTCCACTTTGTACACCAGAAGACTTAATTGGCAGGCAGGTGGAGCTTCCGCAAGGGGAAGTAGGGGATCTTCTTTGTATTGAGAAATCTGGTGCATATGGACTGAGCTACAGCCCTACCTTATTTTTAGGTCATTCTTCTCCGCTTGAGATACTGTTGTTTGAGGGGAACGATTATGTTGTGCGAGATAGAGGGACACCGGAAGATCTGTTATTGAAACAAAATAGATCATTCTTTAGACAAAGGAGGGGTGAAGATGAAACTGACAGAGCTTCGACAAGAAACGATTGATCGTCTCATTCACCAATTTTCAGAAAGAGCAGGGCAGCTGGATGCCGAATCTCTGTTCCCACATCAGAATCTAGACGAGCTGATTGATTGTGGGTTGCATGTCGCCAATATGCCGAAACAACACGGAGGTCTTGGATATGGATTTGAAGAAACGATCACCTTGTTGTCACACATATCTAAAGGGTGTGCGTCAACAGGCCTCATTATGGCAATGCATTACTATTCGCTCGGCGCATTTTCTGAAGTGCTGACAAGTGAGCAGCAGGCTTCGGTATTTGACGATATTCGGCATTCAGGAGAGTTCATCGCCTCTGTCAGCGACCCGAATGTGATTTTTATTTATCAACGAAAGCAAATGGAGGGAATTCCAACCATCACCGCTGAAAAAACAGATGGCGGATATCTTGTGAGTGGAACTAAGTTTACTGTGACAGGTGCACCGCGCATTAAATATTTGCCAATCTATTGTGAGTATGCCCCGTCGTCATGCACATCTCAATATGGAATGACGGCGCTTTTAATGACATTACCGAGTGAAGGTGCTGCGGTGGAGGAATCGTGGAATTATTCGGGAATGAGAGCATCGATGAGTCATCACATTCATTTTGATCAAGTGTTTATACCCGATCATCAGCTCATCGGGCGTGAAGGCTACGCAATAGAAGATACTGAACATTTAATCTATTGGTTTCGTTTAGCTGTTACCGCTGTTTATTACGGGATTGCAAAGGCAGCATATGAACATGCCCTCGGTATGGCATATAAAAGGAATGATCGAATTTCTAAGAAGAAATCAGCCTTTTTACCAGGTCAACAATTTCGTATTGCAGATATGAAAATGAAATTAGATGTTGCACATTCTCAGCTCATGGCCTGTGCCCAGCAAGCAGATCGAGAAAAGAAACAAACTCATTACTCGAGTGAGTTGTATACGAAGACGCTGATTACTAAACACTTTGTGACGCAGGCGGCAGAAGAAATTGTGGAGCTGGCTTCTCAGGTCGAGGGTTTTTCTTCATTACAGCAAAGATCTTTGCTCGAGCGCTTAAGCCGAGATGTGAAAGCGGCAAAATTTCATCCACCTTCAGAAGATGTATTAAAAGAAGTGATTGCGAAAAAAGAGCTGGGCATTATCCCGTTAAAAAATCGCTGGGTATGATGGCGTAAAAAAGGAGGAGACATATGTGGCTACTGCAGCACCTATTTACCGAAACAATTATTTAAACTGTTCTCAATTAACGATTGCAGCCATGCTTCTTAGACAAGGAATTCAAATCGACAGGATTTGGAGGCAAGCTGGTCTTGTTTATAGATCTCAAGACCAAGGGTTTGTTTTGATCGGTTCCTTTAAACATTTTCGTGAAGATATTCTGCATCATAATGGCATTCATTTAGAAGAAATTTTTTACACCGAAGAGGAATTAGACCTCTATATGAATCGAGTATTTAAACAGCATCCTGAGAGAGGCACTGTGTCTGTTTCTTTAGATATATTTGAATTACCGTACTGTCCATTTTTTGAAAGAGAACATGGATATCATACATTGGAAGTACTTGAGGTGAATGATGATCATGTAGTGATCAGTGACCATGCTTATTCTTATCATGGCACATTGAGTAAAGATCATTTGATGAAAGCCGCACGCTCTGTCTACGAACATACGCCTCGAACCGAAAATCGTTATAAATGGATCAAACAGGTTGATCTTGAGAAAGAACCGGATGTAATGAAAGTTTTAAAAGAGCATGTTGCCATATTAGAAGGTGCACCGCCACATTTTGAATTGCCTGGAGCTATCACAGGCCTTGACGCAATTTCAGTCATTCAAAGAGATTATATAGATAGTATCAAAGGTGATGAAAATGGTAATTTATTAGACAATGTTTATTTTGAAGGACTAAAGGATGTCGCCAACTCCAGAAAACATATGGTGACATTTTTATCATCATATGAAAATGAGCATTTACAACCCCTTATTCAAGCATTTGAAGATGCTTATCAAAGCTGGACAGTGCTTGCTAATTTTACAGCTAGAGTCGGCCTCAGCAAAAATCCTCGCAGTATGATTGAAAGGACGTCGAATCGGTTTCAAAAAACATTAGAAGTGGAGACAAGCCTTCTCACGCAACTAAAAGAGGTGATTCAAAATGAAAACCTATCAACCCCTCACTCTTCATGATTATGTCAATAACAGAGGCATCACATATCAAAATGAATATGAAAAAGGCCAATTAACCATTGGTGGGGCTTCTTTGCCGGCTGAGTTGGTCATGAACGTGAAGGACTCTTTGGTCGAAGGCATTCCTTTTCAGTTCATTTATCAAGATCAAGGAGACAATATTGAATTAGAGGGTCAGTCTATTCAACTTCAGGCAGTTGAAGCAGAAGCGCTCCATGTCGTTGGCTGTTCATCTAATGGTAATCTCTACGAAAAGATGACATTATTACGAGAGGGGACCGTTGTCTTGGAGTCTCGTCTTTCATTAACCGATGTGATTGAACGTGAACCTGCATTTGATGATCGATTGGCTTATGCATTTGATTATATTCATACGGTAGCCGGCATCAATCATCATTTGACATCAAACCTATGGATTGATTCGCTTTCCTTCTCGCAAAAAATCGTTTTTGATGAAATCCGCTTTCAAGATAATCCATTTATGCATATTTTCGCAATGACGACTCAGCAGTCAGATCATTGATGGAAGGGAGCCATGTCTATGTGCGGCATTGCAGGTTATTGTCATTTTAACAAAGCACCACTTGATCCACACATCTTACTGAAGATGAAAAACGCACTTAGTGTGCGTGGACCTGATGATAGTGGTGTATATCAAGACGACTCAGTTGGTTTGGTTCATACACGGCTTTCCATTATCGATATTCAATCTGGGCCGCAGCCAATAACAAATGAAGATGAGTCTATTTGTGTGATTTTAAATGGCGAGATTTATAATTTCCAAGAACTAAGAGAGGACTTATGGAATAAAGGTCATACGTTTCGTACGCTGACAGATACAGAAGTACTTGTTCATGGCTATGAAGAATACGGTATTTCTTTTACTGAGCAATTAAATGGAATGTTTGCAGCTGCGATTTGGGATCAAAAGAAGAAAGAATTCTATTTATTTAGAGACCGGTCTGGGATTAAACCGCTTTATGTTTCAGAATGTAGAGGAGGGCTTATTTTCGGATCGGAAATGAAGGCTCTTCTTCAGCATCCAGATATACAAATTGCCATTCAGCCTGAAGCTGTCCTTAGTTATTTATCCTTCCGTTATGCGATCGGCGAGCAAACTTTCTTTCAAGGAATTCAAACATTACCCCCAGGTGTCATCTTGAAAATAGACGAAACAGGAATGACAAAAGAGGCCTATTGGCAATATCCTTTCCCATCTGATGGAATTGACAGGGGAGAACGTTATTATCAAAAGGGATTGTTTGAATTACTTCAAGATAGTGTGCAAAAACAAATGATGTCTGATGTACCTGTAGGAGCTTTTTTGAGTGGAGGAGTGGATTCGACTTCGATTGTCGCTTTGATGTCCAAATATGCGAACGAGAATATTCACTGTTTTTCGACCAGCTTTGAAGAGGAAGGTTTTTCTGAAGAAAGCTATGCCAAGCTCGCAGCAGAACAATACAACGTCAAGCTTCACTCACATCGAATGAGTGAAGAAGAATACTTTCAATTATTGCCAGAAGTTGTGAAACGAAGAGATCATCCTCTTTCCATTCCTCATGAAGTCGCTTTTTACCATATGTCAAGTGAAGCAAAAAAGCATGTAACGGTTGTTTTGTGTGGTGAAGGAGCGGACGAATTGTTTGCAGGGTATGGACGTGTATTTAGGAGTCCTTCAGATTGGCGTAAAATTTTATGGCTTCAAAAAAACCGAAAGCTGTCATCCATCCTTTCAAAGGTATTATTTGAACCGTCCTTTCAGCAGCAGGTGCATCAATTTATCCATCTTGATGGGGAAATGGAACATTATAAAAAAAGATATGCTTGGTTTACTGATAGCGAAAAAGAGCAGCTCTTAGGTCAGCACGCTCATTCAATTGATTCTGCTGATTTGCACATGAATCAGTTGATCGCCCATTGCTTTCAAGAGATGGAAGGGGCGTCGTATGAAAACAAACTGCTCTATTTATTTCAACAAATCCATTTACCCAACTTGTTAGACCGGCTTGATATGATGACGATGTCACACGGACTAGAAGCACGTGTACCGTTTCTTGATCATCGCATCATCCAATTTGTCAACGATATGCCTTTCAAGTACAAACTTCCTTATAAAGGGCTACCTAGCAAAGTGCAAGCATTTTTCCAATCGAGCCTTAAAACAAGTGAGGTCCAAGATATTCCGAAATATATGTTGAAAAAGACAATGGAGCAAACGGTGGATAAGCGTATATTATATAGAAGAAAAATGGGTTTTCCTGTTCCGGTGTATCATTGGATGAACAAAAGAATGGGAGAAATCGAAGAGAAACTTCTTGATCAACAAAGCTTTGCAACACAATTATTTCAAAAGGAGCCGCTAGAACAATTTTTGCGAAATCATTCGAATCAGAAGAACAAAAATGGAGCGGACCAAAAAGTGTGGATGCTTTACAACTTGGAATTATGGCATGATCACTATATCAAAGGGGCGCGTCTTCCGCTCCAAACTAGTCATTAAGAGGCCCGGTCTATTCCCCTTGCCTGCTGCATATATGATATGGAAGGGGAGTGATGCGATTTTGAGGCTGAGTGAGCTGTCAGGAAAAGAGATCGTCGATATTAAAAGAGCGGAGCGGCTTGGCGTGCTTGGACAAACCGACCTTGAAATAAATGAACAGGACGGTCAAATTACAGCACTCATCATACCTTCCGTCAAATGGTTTGGCTTTCGAAAACAAGGAAATGACATCCGCGTTCCGTGGAATCACATTCAAAAAATAGGATCAGATATGATCATTCTCGATGTGCCTGAAGAACTTCAGCCGCACGGGGAAAAAGAGCACCCATCATAAAAGGGTGCTCTTTTTCTTTTCTCTCCCCGATTTGTTCACAGGCTGAATCCTCTCCTCATATGCTGAAAGGGAGATTCGGAAAATATTACAGACTTTTTTAAATAAAGAAGGTGAACGGTCAGTATGTTGAGCGGTTTAACGGTTGCGGTGATCGGGGGAGATGCTAGGCAGCTTGAAATCATTCGCAAGCTGTCACAGCAGCATGCCAAAGTGTTTTTGGTCGGATTTGATCAGCTGGATCATGGATTTATTGGTGCTGAAAAGCTGAAAATGTCAGAGCTTCCATTTGAGCAGGTAGACAGTATGATCCTTCCGGTATCAGGTGCTACAGACGAAGGGGTCGTTGCCACCGTTTTTTCAAATGAGAAGGTCGTGCTAGAAGCTAAATATTTAGAAAGAACCCCTGCACATTGTACCTTGTACTCAGGTATTTCTAATATGTACTTAGACAATATGGCAAAGCAGGTGAACCGGAAGCTTGTGAAGCTGTTTGAGCGAGATGATATTGCCATATATAATTCTATTCCAACAGTTGAAGGGATTATCATGATGGCTATTCAGCAAACGGACTATACGATTCATGGGTCACATGTCGCTGTTCTCGGGCTTGGTCGAACAGGGCTCACCATTGCCCGCACATTTCGGGCGCTAGGTGCGGAAGTGAAAGTTGGTGCTGCAGATACAGCCCATTTAGCGCGAGCCTTTGAGATGGGACTTGATCCATTTTCAATGGACCGTTTAAAAGATGAAGTAACGGATGTCGACATCATCATCAATACGATTCCAAGCTTAGTATTAGATTCATCTGTCATCGTTAGCATGACACCAAAGACACTCATTTTGGATATCGCCTCCCGCCCAGGTGGAACAGACTTTGACTTTGCACAAAAGCATGGAGTGAAGGCACTTCTTGCACCAGGACTTCCAGGGATTGTGGCACCAAAGACAGCCGGACAGATCATTGCAAAAGTGCTTTCTGGGCTCTTATGTGAACTTGCGGAGGAAAAAAGGGGGATGGAATCATGACAACACTAAAAGGGAAAAGAATCGGCTTTGGTTTAACAGGTTCTCACTGCACGTACGAAGCTGTTTTTCCGCAAATCGAATCACTCGTGAAAGAAGGGGCAGAAGTGCGTCCTGTCGTGTCGTATACGGTGCAAAATACGAATACGAGATTCGGAGAAGGAGCGGACTGGATTGAGCGGATTGAGAAGCTGACAGGATTTCAAGCGATTGACTCAATCGTCAAAGCAGAGCCACTCGGACCAAAACTTCCACTTGATTGTATGGTCATTGCGCCTTTAACAGGCAATTCAATGGCGAAATTTGCAAATGCACTGACAGACAGTCCAGTCTTAATGGCTGCTAAGGCGACCATTCGTAATCACCGCCCTGTCGTTTTAGGCATTTCCACCAATGATGCATTAGGTTTAAATGGTACAAATCTCATGAGACTCATGTCGACAAAGAACATTTTCTTTATTCCATTCGGCCAAGATGATCCATTCAAAAAACCGACTTCCATGGTAGCGCATATGGATCTACTGACGAAAACGGTAGAAGAGGCGCTCGAGCATAGACAAATTCAGCCCATTTTAATTGGAGCAAACGAATAATAGATTCACTAGAAAATCATGAAAGATTCAAAAAAGGTACTTCAAGCCTTGCTTTTCTATGGTAAAATAAAATGTAAAAAGTCATAGGATGGCCATCCGAAAGAAAAGAATCATGGATGGGTCGGAAGGAGTTTTACTGATGGGAAGAGGATTGCATGTAGCTGTAGTTGGAGCGACTGGAGCTGTCGGTCAACAAATGTTAAAAACACTAGCTGACAGAGATTTTGAAATGGATACACTTACCCTACTATCCTCAAAACGTTCTGCTGGAACAAAAGTGACATTCAGAGGTCAAGAGTATACCGTTCAAGAAGCAACACCTGAAAGCTTTGAAGGGGTCAATATTGCACTATTCAGTGCGGGAGGAAATGTTTCCAAAGCGCTAGCTCCTGAAGCAGTCAAACGAGGTGCAATTGTTGTCGATAATACAAGTGCTTTTCGTATGGACGAAAATACCCCTCTTGTCGTACCAGAGGTAAACGAAAAAGATTTGCATGACCATCAAGGGATCATTGCAAACCCTAACTGTTCAACGATTCAAATGGTGGCGGCGCTAGAACCGCTTCGTCAAGCGTATGGCATGAAAAAAGTCATTGTGTCTACTTACCAAGCAGTATCAGGTGCAGGACATGAAGCCATAGACGAACTGTACAGCCAGTCGCAAGCCATTTTAAATAAAGAAGATGTGAAACCAGAAGTCATGCCTTATCAAATTGCCTTTAATGCGATTCCGCAAATTGATAAATTCCAAGATAATGGCTATACATTTGAAGAAATGAAAATGATCAATGAAACGAAAAAAATCATGCATTTGCCAGAGCTAGAAGTAGCGGCAACATGTGTGAGACTGCCAATTGAAACGGGTCATTCAGAATCGGTTTACGTTGAACTTAAATCAAATGACGCAACGGTTGATGACATCAAGTCTATCCTAAAAGATGCACCAGGCATCACATTACAAGATGATCCGTCTCAGCAAATTTATCCAATGCCTGCAGATGCTGTTGGTAAAAACGACGTATTTGTCGGCCGCATTCGGAAGGATTTGGATCGTCCAAATGGCTTCCATATGTGGATTGTATCTGATAACCTGCTAAAAGGCGCTGCATGGAACTCCGTTCAAATTGCAGAAAGCTTACGAGCATTAAAATTAGTTTAACATTCAATGGATGATGAGGACGAATAGAAGAGAGTTAGGCATCTTTCGCCTGCTCTCTTCTGTTACGTCAGAATGAACTTGGAGTGAAAACAGTGAAAATAATTGTCCAAAAATTTGGCGGTACATCTGTCAAAGATGATCAAGGGAGAAAAAGGGCACTTGCACATATCTTATCTGCAAAAGAGAAAGGCTATAAATCGGTCGTTGTCGTGTCTGCGATGGGACGAAAAGGCGATCCTTATGCGACAGATACACTTCTTGGTCTGCTTTACGGCAGTGCGCAGCATATGACAAACCGAGAAAAAGATTTACTCGTGTCTTGCGGAGAAAATATTTCAGCTGTTGTTTTTTCAAGTATGCTGAATGAAAACGGGCTAAAGGCTGTAGCGATGACTGGATCACAGGCAGGCTTTGTGACAGATAAAGAACATACAAATGCGAAAATTATTGACATGAAGTGTGAACGTCTTGAGGCGGCACTTTCAGAGCATGATGTGGTTGTCGTTGCTGGATTCCAAGGCGCTGCAAAAAATGGAGACGTGACAACAATCGGACGAGGCGGCAGTGATACGTCAGCTGCTGCGTTAGGCGCTGCATTGCAGGCAGATTTCATCGATATTTTTACAGATGTAGAAGGTGTCATGACAGCAGATCCCCGTATTGTAGAAAATGCAAAACCACTGAGAGTCGTGACATACACAGAAATTTGTAACCTCGCATACCAAGGGGCAAAAGTCATTCACCCGAGAGCTGTTGAAATTGCCATGCAAGCAAAAGTACCAATGAGGGTCCGTTCAACATACTCTGATGATGAGGGCACACTCGTGACATCACACTACTCAGATAAAATGAGTCATGATGTGTACGACCGCCTGATTACGGGTATTGCACATGTCAATGATGTCACACAAATCAAAGTCCCAGCTAAAGAGGGACAGTACAGCGTACAAACAGAAGTCTTTAAAGCAATGGCAAATGCCCAAATCAGTGTCGATTTCTTCAACATTACACCGAGCGAAATCGTCTATACGGTGACAGGTGCAATGACTGAAAAAGCAACGGCGATCCTAAAAGATCTAGGCTATACGCCGATTGTCACGACAAACTGTGCAAAGGTATCAGCTGTTGGAGCAGGCATTATGGGTGTACCAGGTGTCACATCTAAAATCGTATCTGCACTATCTGAGCAAAATATTCCGATCCTACAGTCCGCTGACAGTCATACGACGATTTGGGTGTTAGTGAACGAAGAAAACATGAGAGCGGCTGTCAATGCCCTTCATGAAGTGTTTGAACTTTCAAGATAAATGTGATTGAATCATGATGAGGTGAAAAAAATGAATTTCGGAAATATCGCAACAGCTATGATTACACCTTTTGATAAAAAGGGCAACATTGATTTCCAAAAGCTATCAATTCTCATTGATTACTTGTTAAAAAACGGCAGTGACTCTTTAGTCGTTGCAGGAACAACAGGCGAATCGCCAACTTTATCGACTGAAGAAAAAGTCGCTCTTTTTCAGCAATCGGTGAAATTAGCAAATGGTCGTTGTAAAATCATTGCAGGAACAGGCAGTAATAACACAAATGCGTCTATTAAACTAACGAAAAAAGCAGAAGAAGCGGGCGTTGATGCAGTGATGCTTGTCGTACCTTACTACAACAAGCCATCACAGGAAGGCATGTATGCACACTTTAAAGCAATTGCCGAGTCTACATCTCTTCCTGTCATGCTTTACAATGTACCAGGAAGAACGGTTGCTTCATTAGCACCAGAAACAACGATTAAGCTTGCGCAAATACCGAACATTGTCGCAATCAAAGAAGCAAGCGGTGATCTAGATGCCATGACAAAAATCATTGCAGAGACACCAGAAGATTTTGACGTTTACTCTGGTGACGATAGCCTAACGCTTCCTGCGGTTGCGGTTGGTGCAAGAGGAGTCGTCTCTGTTGCTTCTCATATTGTAGGTCTTGATATGCAGCAAATGCTAAAAAGCTACGCTTCAGGACAAACAGCGAATGCGGCATTGATTCATCAAAAGCTGGTGCCGATCATGAACCAGCTGTTCTCAGCGCCAAATCCAACGCCTGTCAAAACAGCTCTTCAGCTGAAAGGATTAGATGTCGGATCTGTTCGACTCCCGCTTTTACCTTTATCAGAAGAAGAGAGACTGAATTTAAGCAGCGTATTAAACAGCTGATCAAAACAAAAAAATTCGTAAGCGGTCATTCTCAGATGTCCCTGAGTATGACCGTTTTTTATACATAAACACTTTCTTAAAATGTGACTTCATCTTGTTTTCTAAAATTAGATTCAGTTATAATAGCATTAAGCGATGATGGACGGGCTTGAGACTAGGAGGATAAGAATTTTGAAAAAGAAAAATACAGAGAACGTAAGAATTATTGCACTGGGAGGCGTTGGAGAAATCGGGAAAAACTTATATGTCATTGAGATTGATTCCGACATATATGTTGTAGATGCAGGACTCATGCATCCAGAAAACGAAATGCTAGGCATTGACGTGGTCATTCCTGATATCTCTTATTTAACAGAACGAGCTGATCGGGTGAAAGCAATTTTTCTTACCCACGGACATGATGAAGCAATCGGAGGCGTATTCCATTGCTTAAGCAAATTGTCTGTACCAGTTTACGGCACGAAGCTGACCCTTGCGTTACTTCGAGAAAAGTTAAAGCAATACGGCTTCAATCAAAAAGCTGATTTGCGAGAGGTTCATGCAAAGTCAGTCATTACATTTGAAACAACAAAGGTGTCATTCTTTAGAACGAATCACAGTATTCCTGATTCAGTCGGAATCAGCTTCAAAACATCTCTTGGTTCAATCGTATGCACAGGTGATTTTAAATTTGATCAAACCCCAGCGCTTAACCAAGCCTGTGACATCGGAGAGATTGCGAAAATTGGAAACAATGGCGTTTTAGCACTTCTTTCAGACAGTGCAAATGCTGAAAAACCAGGCTATACACCTTCTGAGGCGCTCGTCCAAGACGAAATCTCAAATGCGATGTACAATGCTGAAAACCGTGTGATTGTCGCTGTATCTTCATCAAATATTAACCGTGTACAGCAAATCATTAATGCCACAAACCAAAATGGCCGTAAGCTTGCAGTAGCAGGGAAAAATATGATGACAACTCTTCAGCTTGCGATCAAACTTGGTTATGTGACAGCAGACGAAGAATTATTTGTTCCAGTCCAAGAAGTGAAAAAAATGGCGAAAAACAGTGTGGTCATTCTCACAGCAGGAAGCCACGGTGAGCCTCTCGCTGCTTTAACAAAAATGGCGAAACAAAATCACAAACAGCTTCATATTGAAAAAGATGACACGGTTGTGATTGCGTCTACACCTCTTCCAGGACAAGAACTCACCTATTCAAAAACGGTGGATTTCCTTACAAGAAGCGGAGCACAAGTGATTTTTGCTCAAAAACGTGTGCATGTATCTGGACATGGCTGTCAAGAAGAGTTAAAGCTCATGCTGAACTTACTGAAGCCAAAGTATTTAATTCCAGTAAACGGCGAATATCGCATGCAAAAAGCACATTCTCGTATTGCTGAAGAAGTGGGCATGAAACGAAGCGACATTTTCTTAATTGATAAAGGGGATGTTGTGGAATTTAGAGGTCAAAACGTCAAAATCGGTGAAAAAGTACATCAAGGGAACATTTTGATCGATGGTCTTGGTGTTGGTGACATCGGGAATATTGTCTTACGTGATAGACGCCTATTGTCTCAAGATGGCATCTTAATTGTGGTCATTACGCTCGATAAACAAAAGAAACAATTAATTTCTGGACCTGAGATCATCACAAGAGGATTTGTTTATGTAAGAGAATCCGAAGAGCTGATTGTGAAAGCAACAGAAATGGTCAAAGGGATTGTGAAAGAGCAAACGGAAAACTCAATTGTTGAATGGTCAACACTGAAGCAATCCATGCGCGATGTACTAAATCAATTCCTATATGAAAAAACAAAACGTAAGCCAATGATCATTCCAATTATTATGGAAGTGTGATGAGAAAAGCCCAAAGAGCACAAGCTCTTTGGGGTTTTTTAATGTGACATGATGAATGCGGATGGAATGTGACGATCTTGTTCATAATAGGAGGAGAGTTTTTAGGAAAGGATGGAGACAAATGGACGAACAGAATGAACAGCAGCCTGAGCGAAAACCAGAAGAAAAAGATAGCATTATGAGCAAAATACAACAGCTTGGTGAAACAGCCGTCCCACAGTTGTCACAAGATACAAACATACATTGCCTGACTATTATTGGACAAATTGAAGGGCACATGCAGCTGCCGCCACAAAATAAAACAACCAAATACGAACATGTCATTCCACAAATCGTAGCAGTTGAACAAAACCCAAAAATTGAAGGACTTCTGATCATTTTAAATACAGTGGGCGGCGATGTAGAAGCAGGACTAGCTATTGCGGAAATGCTCGCTTCTTTATCCAAACCGACTGTATCCATTGTGCTTGGCGGCGGCCACTCTATTGGGGTCCCAATCGCCGTATCGTGTGATTATTCATACATTGCCGAAACAGCAACGATGACCATTCACCCTGTACGCTTAACCGGTCTAGTCATTGGTGTTCCGCAAACCTTTGAATACTTAGATAAAATGCAGGAAAGAGTCATTAATTTTGTCACGAGTCACTCAAACATTACAGAAGAGAAATTTAAAGAGCTTATGTTCTCTAAAGGCAATCTAACAAGAGACATCGGGACAAATGTCGTTGGCCATGAGGCGGCTGAATACGGACTGATGCATGAAGTCGGCGGCGTTGGACAAGCGATTAAAAAGCTGAACGAGCTTATTGGAGAACGGGCTGCACAAAACGAGGGGCTGATCCAATGATTTTATATACAACTATGCCTTATGAAGCCATTTACGCTGAGGAACAAGGAGAACGCAAACTCCAGCAGGTAAACATCCAGGGCGTGCCAGTGATGGTTGAAATGAAAGAAGATGAAGCGGAAATCGTTCAAGTAATGAGTACGAATCCAATGGACTTTTTGAATCAGGAGCTTGCACCAGGTAAGCGATTGAAGTTACATTTAGGCACCAATCAAACCGACTCATATGAATGATTCTATGCTATAATAAAGGGAAAACTTACAACAAGATGCAGCCAAAACCAGGCTGCTTTCTTTCTGATCTTTTCGTAGGTTATATTTTCTTTTGTAGTAAGGTGATGAGTATGGCGAAAAAGAGAAAACGTAAAACAAGAAAAAAACAAAATAAACAGCTAAAACTGAAATATGAACTAAATGGGTTAGTCTGTATTGCCATAGCGATCATTGCCATTTTACAGCTAGGTGTAGTTGGACAAACCTTTGTACATCTATTCCGATTCTTTGCAGGTGAATGGTTTATTCTCTGCCTTATCGGATTATTTCTTTTTGGTGTGACGATCTTTTGGAAAAAACAAATTCCTGATTTACTGACAAGAAGAAAAGCAGGTTTATACTGCATCATTGCGAGTATCTTGCTTTTGTCCCATGTGAAGCTTTTTCAGCATCTTTCAGCTGCAGGCGTGATAGGTTCTCAAAGTGTAATCAGAAATACGTTTGAGTTATTCTTAATGGATATGAAAGGTGAGACAGGCTCGCCCGATTTAGGAGGCGGTATGATCGGTGCTGTATTATTTGCGGCCTCCTATTTCTTGTTTGCACAAGCAGGGTCGCAAATCATGGCCATTGTGCTAATGCTGATCGGCATTGTGCTGATCACAAACCGGTCACTGCAAGAAATGGTCAAAAAAGTGACGCTGCCTGTATCACAATTTTTGGTGAAGCAGTGGAAAGCATTTATTGAAGATATGAAAGGCATAAGGCAGGCGAAAAAGAATGCACCTGCGCAGAAAACAAGTGAAAAGAAAAAACGTTCACGGTTGCAAGAAGAGACCGAAGAAGATCATGATCATATCTTGATCGAGGAAGGAGAGCAAGCTTCTGACAATCGTCAGCCGATTATCTCAAGTTTTGCTGATCGAGATGACATGCTCACACCGCAAGTTCAAAAAGATCAGCCGGTCAATGAGCCAGATCCTCTTCAAGAAACTGTACAAGGCACTCCGTCTCATGATACAGGGGATGAACCGAAAGAAGCTCCGCCTATGACGTTTACGGAGCTTGAAAACAAGGATTATGAGCTGCCATCGCTTGATATTTTAGCTGAGCCGCAGCATTCAGGTCAGCAAACAGATAAGAAGAATATTTATGAAAATGCAAGAAAGCTTGAAAAGACCTTCCAAAGCTTTGGTGTAAAAGCAAAAGTGACACAAGTTCATTTAGGGCCGGCCGTCACAAAATATGAAGTATACCCTGATGTCGGCGTGAAGGTAAGTAAGATCGTCAACTTGAGTGATGATCTAGCCCTTGCATTAGCAGCAAAAGACATTCGAATTGAAGCGCCGATTCCTGGCAAATCCGCCATCGGAATTGAAGTTCCCAACGCAGAAATTGCGATGGTTTCTTTAAAAGAGGTTTTAGAATCGAAACAAAATGACCGCCCAAATGCCAAGCTACTCATCGGACTCGGCCGAAATATTTCTGGTGAAGCTGTGCTGGCTGAAATGAACAAAATGCCGCATTTACTTGTGGCTGGTTCGACAGGAAGCGGAAAGAGTGTATGTATCAATGGTATTATCACAAGCATTCTCATGAGAGCAAAACCTCATGAAGTAAAAATGATGATGATTGACCCGAAAATGGTTGAATTAAATGTTTATAACGGCATCCCGCATCTGTTGGCTCCAGTTGTGACAGATCCTAAGAAAGCCTCACAGGCACTTAAAAAAGTGGTTAGTGAAATGGAGCGCCGTTATGAATTGTTTTCTCATACGGGTACAAGAAATATTGAAGGGTACAATGATTACATTAAACGAATGAATCAATCAGCAGAAGCGAAGCAGCCAGAACTCCCTTATATTGTCGTCATTGTAGACGAGCTTGCTGATTTAATGATGGTTGCTTCCTCTGATGTAGAAGATTCCATTACAAGGCTTTCTCAAATGGCACGTGCTGCGGGGATTCATTTAATTATTGCTACACAAAGGCCTTCTGTTGATGTCATTACAGGTGTCATTAAAGCAAATATCCCTTCCCGCATTGCATTTAGCGTATCGTCACAAACCGATTCAAGGACCATTCTTGATATGGGAGGCGCAGAAAAATTGCTGGGCAGAGGGGATATGTTGTTCTTACCTGTCGGTGCGAACAAACCAGTTCGTGTACAAGGCGCCTTTTTATCAGATGAAGAAGTGGAACATGTGGTTGATCATGTCATCACGCAGCAAAAAGCACAATATCAAGAAGAAATGATCCCAAGTGAAGAAACGCAAGATCAGCTTGGGGCTGTGGACGACGACTTATATGATGAAGCAGTTGAACTGATCATTGGCATGCAGACGGCCTCTGTTTCTATGCTGCAAAGGAGGTTCCGCATCGGTTATACCCGTGCTGCGCGTCTTATTGACGCAATGGAAGAGCGCGGGGTTGTCGGACCATATGAAGGCAGTAAACCGAGAGAAGTCCTCCTCTCAAAAGAACAACATGACGAGCTCTCTTCATAATTCGAAGAGAGCTTTCCTAACATGAAGTTAACGATATATTGATTATGTTAACTGGAAGTCAGACTATTTATTTATTTGCAAAAACATGATATAGTTATGTTCATCTTATCTCGGAATAGAGATTTCTCATCTTATCATTTGCATTGATTAGACGGAGGGAAAACATGTCGACCAAAACAGACAATCGCCATTTATATTTGAAAGTGATTGACCGTATTAAAGAAGATATTCAAACAGGTGTATATGCCGAAAAAGAAAAGCTCCCTTCTGAGTTTGAGCTCTCAAAGCTTTTAGGCGTGAGCAGAGCGACCCTTCGTGAAGCCCTTCGTATATTAGAAGAAGAGAAGTATTTAATTAGAAGGCATGGTGTGGGGACTTTCGTCAACTCAAGACCGCTTTTTTCTACTGGTATTGAACAGCTGACTAGTGTCACAAAAATGATTGAACAGGTCAATATGACGCCAGGTACCATCTTTTTGTCCTCACAAGAAGGGGAGCCGACAGAGAATGATGTCATTCGTTTTCAGTGTGATGAATCCGAGAAGGTTTTTTCAATGGAACGCGTTCGAACAGCAGATGGACAGCCAGTCGTCTATTGTTTAGATAAAATTCCGGTCAAACATCTTCCCGCTTCTTTTACTCATGAGGAAGAATCGCTTTTTGAGCTGTTTGGCAGAGAACCGCACAGCGGAATTAAATATGCAGTGGCAGACATCGAACCGATTGGTTATCACGATCAGGTTTCACCGATACTAGAATGTGACCCAGAAACAGCGTTACTCTTACTGAAACAAATGCACTATGATCAAGATGATCAGCCGGTCTTATACTCGCTCAATTATTTTCGAGCGGATAAATTCAGCTTCCATGTCATACGTAAACGATTTTAACAAAGCAGTCGCTTCCATAGGCGGTTGCTTTTTGTTTGCCCATACATAAAACCCGTGAAACATGCCACACTAATACGTAACAGTATATAGAATTGGGTGAATGATGTTGGGCGAGAAAACAGTCAGTAAAAAGAATATTATTGCATTATCATCAGTGCCTCTAATCATGACACTTGGGAACTCGATGCTAATACCCGTATTACCAGAGATCGAAAAGAAACTCTCAATCACTTCCTTTCAAGTGTCACTCATTATTACGGTATACTCCGTTGTGGCGATTTTGTGTATTCCGATTGCCGGTTATTTATCTGACCGAATTGGGCGAAAAAAGGTGCTTTTGCCGTGTCTTTTAATCGCAGGACTTGGAGGAGCTGTGGCAGCTGTTGCCTCAACCATCATGAAAGAACCCTACATGTGGATTTTATTTGGCAGGGTCCTTCAAGGAGTTGGCTCAGCCGGGGCAGCACCTGTCGTTATGCCGTTTATTGGCGACTTGTTTCATGATGATGAAGAGGTAAGTGCGGGACTTGGAGCCATTGAAACTTCTAATACAGCTGGAAAGGTACTAAGTCCTATTATTGGGGCACTTCTCGCTTCTTGGTTTTGGTTTGTACCGTTTTGGTTCATTCCATTCTTTTCAATCATCAGCTTTGTGATGGTACTGTTTATGGTTGAATCCGCAAAGAAAGAGGAAGATCCGCCTACATTTAAAGAGTTTTTAAAATCAACAAAGACGATTTTTAAGCATGAAGGACGCTGGCTTTATGCCATTTTTGCTATTGGTGGTTTTATTATGTTTCTTCTTTTTGGCGTGCTCTTTTATTTGTCAGATAACCTAGAAGCAGCGTATCAAATAACGGGTGTCAAAAAAGGCTTGCTGCTAAGCATCCCGCTCCTTTTCTTATCAATCAGCTCGTACATTGCGGGGAAAACAATCGGAAAAGAAAAGGGGAAGATGAGGATATTTCTCATCGTTGGTATGGCTCTTTTATCACTTTCGTATATATTTTTATGGTGGAATCACAGTTTTTACGTGTTGTTTATCTGCTTAAGTATAGGGGGCGTAGGAATCGGCATTGTGCTTCCAGCACTTGATGCGTTGATAACAGAAGGGATTGAAAAAGAGCAGTGCGGAACCATTACGTCATTTTATAGCAGTATGCGGTTTATCGGTGTTGCTTTAGGACCTCCAATTTACGCATTTCTTATGGATAAAGGAGACTCCATCGTTTTTATTCTATCGACCATATGTAGTCTCATTTCATTATTTTTGGTCCTCTTTTTCATCCAGCCAGATGAAAAGGATGAAAGTGAACAATTGAAAACGGTTTAAACATAGAAAAAAGACGGTATTTTGCCATCTTTTTTCTTTTTTATAAATTGACATGTAAAATTTTGATAGTTAAACTAATGTATAGTAATATCTTTTAAATTATCCCAAATAGGAGGTGTTCAAAAACATTCATTTTCTGTCTTTGTTTTAAGGCGGAAATTGAGCTCGTGGCTGATGATGGATATGCGTTTCTTCAACACGAAAGGACAATTGAATAGGTCATCCTGCCATTAGCACGTTGAAGGAGACGAATTCAGCACTTCAGACACGCTCAAAAACAGCAAATTGATTGATGAACTAGAAGGAGCTTGAAGCAGCTATGTTGCAAATAATTAAAGCAAGATGGATTGTATTAATGGTGTGGATGATAACAGCTGTGATTCTGTTTATTACTGCGCCCAATTTAGAGGAATTAACAAGAGAAAAAGGGCAGTTAAAGGTTCCAGAGGGGACACCAACAGCTGAGGCACTTCACTTATTGGATAAGCTTTCAGATCATAATGGGAAAAAAGATACTGGTGTGATTGTATTCTCCGAACAACATTTGTTCCCTGCCAAAGAGCAGGAATTAAAAAAGGCTTTAGCTGCACTCATGACACATGCCCCAGAACTCCACATTGACGGAATTACTTCGTATTTTCATGTAGAACGTGACATTCAAAAACAACTTTTATCAAAGGATAAAAGTACACTTCTTGTTCCATTCAAATTCGACCACTACGAAACAAAAGCTGTGAAGGTTAAAGAACGAATTGAGGAAGTTTTAAAGCCCTACAACGTCTCATATGAAATGACAGGTCAAAAATTTGTGGACTCAGATGTCATTAAAAGCTCTCAACAAGGTCTGAAGAAAACTGAACTTATTACGATGATTTTTATTTTCTTTATTTTAATAATTGTATTCAGATCGATACTGGCACCTGTTGTTCCGCTTATTACGATTGGCATTTCTTATGCTGTCAGCCGGTGTATTGTGGCTTTTCTCGTAGAATATACACCATTTCCTCTGTCTAATTTCACTCAGATTTTTATGGTAGCTATTATGTTCGGTATAGGAACGGATTATTGTATATTACTTTTAAGCCGTTTTAAAGAGGAGATTGGTCAGGGGCGTGATGTCAAAGAATCAATTATCATCACGTATCAATGTGCAGGGAAAACGGTCTTTTTCAGCGGCTTAGCTGTGTTAGTCGGCTTCTCAAGTATTGGTTTCGCAAAATTCCAATTGTACCAATCAGCCGTCAGCGTTGCCGTAGGCGTTGGCATTCTGCTCATTGCACTTGTCACAATCGTTCCCTTTTTTATGTCGGTTTTCGGAAAATCCCTTTTTTGGCCGTCTAAAAGAGAAAACATTCGTCATCCACAAAGTAAGATTTGGGAATGGGCTGGGCGCTTTTCATTTAAAAGACCGCTCATCAGCTTAGGGGTAGTTGCACTCATCACTGTTCCTCCAATTCTGATGTATGACGGCACTCTTTCTTATAATAGTTTAAATGAGATTGGGACAAAGTATGAGTCAGTGTCTGCATTTAATACGATATCTGAGCAATTTGGCTTTGGTGAAGCGCTGCCGCTGAATGTGCTTGTCGAAAGTGACAATGAGCTCGATAATCAAGAAAAGATCGTCATGATTGAAAAACTGACCCGTAAGTTAAGTGACATTGAGGAAGTAAAAGCGGTTCGCAGTGTCACTCGCCCAGTTGGAGACGGGTTAAGTCAGCTCTACGTTACCTCTCAAGCGAAAGAGCTGGGAGGAGAGCTTGGGAAAGGTCATGAGGGCATCGGGAAAATTACAGATGGCTTGACCGAAACAAACTTAGCACTTCTCAAACAAAAACCAAAAATTGAAGAATCCGCTAAAGGGATTGATCAATTGATTGATGGGACAAAAGCCATCAAAGGCGGGATCGGAGAAGTGAGGAAATCACTCATTTCTTTAGAGGATGGGGTGAGGCGCAGTAAAGAGGGCGTAGGAACCATTCGCACTGAAATCAAACAAGCGAAAAAAGAATTAGAGCAAGAATACCGCAGAAGTGAAACCATGATTCAAGACCTTGAACGAGTCGTAAGCACACTGGAAGGTCACGCAACATCAAATGAGCAACTGATGACAACGATTAAGAAAGTGAAACAATCCTATGAAAACGTATCATTTGAAGGACTTGAAAACCGGCTTCCAGAAATCAAAGATATGAATGAATATAAAGAAATCAAAAAAGTATTCAAAGACACAAAAGGAATGCTCGATCAAGCTGGAGAGCAAATGAGCGTCTATGAAGAGGAAGCATCTGCCTTTAAACAAAAGATCAAGAAAGCAGATCAAGTCATTCAAACGTTCTCAAGCAAGCAAAAAGAAATCAAACAACAAGTAAAGGCGCTGATGACAGGTCTAGATCAAATTTATGATGGTCTTGATGAAACGAATAAAGGACAAAAACAGCTCATCAAAGAAATGCCTAAAATTGAAAATGGTGCAGATCAACTGACTGATGGCCAAAAAGCCGTGAAAAAAGGGTTTAACCAGCTATCATCTAAACTCTCACTATTAACAGATGGATTAGATGAAAGTATTTCCGGACTTGAGCAAGTAAAAAGCGGCTTTACCGAGGCGGACAGCTACTTAAAACAGCTTCAGGAAGCACCAGATGAAGAAGTAACGGGCTGGTTTATACCAGAAGAAGTACTGAAACGCCATGAATTTAAGAAAATATTTAATACGTATATGTCCCCAGATCGTAAATTAACAACCTTTGAAGTGATTTTAAATGTAAATCCATACAGCAATGAAGCAATGAAAGGTGTAGCAAAAATTGAAGAAACCCTTGATCAATATTTACCTGTAAGTGGTTTGAAAAACGCCAACTACGGTGTATCTGGTATCTCCAGTTTAAATGTTGACTTAAAAGAAACGTCAGACGGTGACTTTATTAGAACGGTTATTTTCATGTTAATTGGTATCTTTATTATTTTAGTTATATTATTAAGGTCAATCGTCATGCCGATATACTTAACACTGTCACTCATATTAACGTATTTTACATCCATTGGCTTAACAGAATGGATTTTCAAAACATTCTTTGGCTACGATGGTGTCAGCTGGGCTGTTCCATTTTTCAGCTTTGTGATCCTTGTGACCCTCGGCATTGATTATTCGATCTTCCTCATGGATCGTTTTAATGAATGGAAGGGAGAGCATGTTCAAGCATCCATGATATCAGCGATGAGAAATATGGGGTCGGTCATTATTTCAGCAGTTGCTATTTTAGCGGGTACTTTTGCTGCGATGCTGCCCTCGGGTGTATTATCATTAGTTGAAATTGCAACGGTCGTACTCATTGGACTTTTATTATATGCTTTTGTTGTTCTACCACTCTTTATCCCGGTCATGGTTCGCATCTTTGGAAAATGGAATTGGTGGCCGTTTAGAATGAAATAACAACCTGCGTCTCTGCTTTTAGCAGAGGCGTTTTTATTTCCTATCCTTTCCTCTGATTGATATAATGACTATTAAATGGCTGTTTCACGTATATATCAGCTATGTTCTAATACATAATAAATAGGATGAACAAAGGAGGTTTCTCATGACGTACTTACAAGAGAAGACATTTGATACACCTGGTCTTCATACTCATATTGTCAAAACAGAAAAATTTAAAACCGTGACGATCCTTTTTAAAATGCTTGCGCCTTTATCCAAAGATGACGTCACCATGCGTTCTCTTTTCCCGCATGTGCTTTTAAGAGGAACAGAAAAAATGCCGAAAACGGGAGAGCTTCGTGCTTATTTCGACGAGCTCTATGGGGCGACCGTTTCCGCAGACATGGCGAAAAAAGGTGAAAATCACATCATTACCTTTCGTCTAGAAATGGCGAATGAAAAATATTTAAAGGATCAAACCCCTTTACTAGAAAAAGGGATTGCCTTACTTTCTGAACTATTATTCCACCCGTACGTGGAAAACGGGGTATTTCATGAATTGTACGTTGAGCAAGAAAAACGAACATTGAAACAGCGCATTCAAGCCGTTTATGATGACAAAATGCGCTATTCAAACTTAAGACTTGTGCAGGAAATGTGTAAAGGTGAGCCATATGCACTGCACGTCAATGGTGAAATGGAAGACGTCGAAGCGATTACGTCAGAAGCGCTCTTTAAAGCATACGAGCATGCACTTCAGTCCAACCAGCTGGATCTCTATGTTGTGGGAGACGTTGATGAACAAGACATTAATCGAATGGTCTCGCAATACTTTAAAACAAGTGAAAGAGAGCCGGTCAAACAAAATACCGAATCATCAAGATCACAAATAGAGCCAAAAGAAGTCATTGATGAAGAGGACGTAAAACAAGGAAAGCTAAACATTGGCTTTCGCACACATACAACGATAGCGGATGAAGATTATCCGGCGCTGCATTTGTTTAATGGCATATTCGGCGGCTTCTCGCATTCAAAGCTATTTATCAATGTGCGGGAAAAAGCAAGTCTTGCGTACTATGCTGTCTCTAGACTTGAGAGCTTTAAAGGTTTGATGATGGTCATGTCAGGAATTGAAGTCGGCAACTATCAGCAGGCAGTAGACATCATCAAAGAACAATTTGATGCCATGCAAAAAGGCGATTTTTCTGATGAAGCAATTGAACAGACAAAGGCTGTCGTCAAAAACCAGTTGCTCGAAACCATTGATACGTCTTATGGAACAGCGGAATACTTATATCAGCATGCCGTCGTGCCAACAGGGGAGAGCCTCGATTCCTTTTTAGATGCGTTAGACAGAGTGACAAAAGAGGACATCATCAAAGTGGGTCAAAAAATCGAATGGGATACGACCTATTTTCTTAAAGGAACGGAGGGTGCTTCATGACAGTGAAAACAATTCAATTCGATCAGCTGCAAGAGACGGTGTATCACGAAAAAATGGACAGCGGACTTGACGTCTATGTGCTGCCAAAACAAGGGTTTAACAAAACATATGCAACCTTCACAACAAAATATGGCTCTGTTGACAATGAATTTGTGCCGCTTGGCAAAGAAGACATGATCCGAGTGCCTGATGGAATTGCCCATTTCTTAGAGCATAAGCTGTTTGAAAAAGAAGATGGTGATGTGTTTCATACATTTAGTAAACAGGGAGCAGCCGCAAACGCATTTACGACGTTTACGAGAACGGCATACTTATTTTCAAGCACGGCCAATGTCGAACAGAATCTTGAAACACTCATTGATTTTGTGCAAGAGCCTTATTTTACTGAAAAAACGGTCGAAAAAGAAAAAGGCATCATTGGTCAAGAAATCAACATGTATGATGACAATCCAGATTGGCGTTTATTCTTTGGTCTGATCGAAAACCTCTATCAAGAGCACCCAGTGAGAATTGATATTGCTGGAACCGTTGAAAGCATTGCGCCAATTACGAAAGACCATTTATATGAATGCTATGAAACGTTCTATCACCCAAGCAATATGCTTCTTTTTGTAGTGGGTCCTGTTGATCCGGCGCAAATTTTAGACCAAGTAAGAGCGAATCAGGCAAAAAAACCATTTACCGATCAGCCGGATATTCAGCGGAAAGAGATCAATGAACCTGATCGTGTATACCGAAAAGAATACGAACTGAAAATGAATGTACAAGGTTCTAAATGTATGTTTGGTTTGAAAACGAAAAACCCGCATAAAAAAGGAAAACAGCTCCTCAAACATGAGCTTGGCATGAATCTTATTTTAGAGACATTGTTTGGTAAAAGTTCTCTGCAATATGAGCGTATGTATGAAAAAGGCTTGATTGATGAGACATTCAGTTACGATTATACGGAAGAAGGCGGTTTTGGCTTCACTTCAGTTGGCGGAGACACAAATGACCCTGATCAACTCGCAGATGAATTAAAAGAAACGCTTCTTCAAGCAAAAAGCCTGATCACAGAAGAAAAGATTGAACTTGCTCGCAAGAAAAAAATTGGCAGCTTTTTAAAAGCGATGAACTCCCCGGAGTACATCGCCAATCAATTCACTCGATACGCATTCTTAGAAATGAGCTTATTTGATGTCGTGCCAGTACTGGAGCAAATCCAATTAACAGATATTCAGGAAATCTTAGACGAAGAAATTGATGAAGAAAGAATGTCAGTTTTCAAAGTCGTGCCGAAAGCAAAATAAATGAAAAAAAGACAAACTCAACGTATAAGAGTTTGTCTTTTTTGTGTCCAGCTAAAGAAAGCGCTTTATATGCGGAGATATTGATTGACAATTGTTTTGGGTATTAGTTAAACTCTTTAATAGTTAAACAATCAAACTAAAGGAGCAGCATATGGTACAAAATAAAATTGCCCAGCTCATCCAGAGATATGCGGACGTCTATCTCATGATGGAGAAAAAAGTATCGAGTATGATCACGGAAAAGCTCGATAAAGAACTGACACTTGATCAATATTACTCGCTTCGATACATCAATTTACACCCGGGATGTACATCAACAGACCTTGCCATCGAATGTAATGTCAATAAAAGTGCTGTGACATCCATGACCAATCGTCTTTTTAATAAAGATTATATTTATCGAGAGCATGATCAAGCTGATCGAAGAAATGTTCATCTCTATGTGACGCCCGAAGGAAAAGACGTGGTCAGCCGAATGGAAAAGCAGCTTCAGGATCTTGTTCGGTCATATTTAGAAAAGTTTGATGAAAAAGAAATCGAATCATTTATTCAAACATATGAAAAGATTTATCAGATTATCATCGAAGAGGAGGCACAACATAGTAATGAGAGCAATCATAAAGGGTAGATGGCTGATCACGATCCTTTGGGTCGTACTAGCGGCTGTATTATTAATCACCGCTCCTAATATGGCACAATTAACAAAAGAAAAAGGGCAGATTTCTGTTCCAGATGGTTATCCTTCTTCCTACGCCGATCAATTATTAAAGAACATGTCTGAAAATGGGGATACGGAAAAATCGATCGTCATTGTCTTTCAAGGAAAGGATATCGTTAAAGAAAGAGAAGCCTCTTTAAAGAAAGCGATGGAGATTTTAGAAAAGGATCAAGATCTCCATGTGGAAGACATCACTTCTTATTTTGATGCAAACAAAGATATTAAAAAACAGATGCTCTCTAAAGATCAAACAACACTTCTTGTTCCAGTTACATACGACTCGAACAAAATCAAAGCATCCGATTTTAAAGAAAGAGTCAATGAAAAGCTTAAGAGCCTGAACCTGAAATTTGAAATGACAGGGCAGCCGCTAATCGACGATGATGTCATCACAAGCTCACAAGAAGGTCTGAAAAAAACAGAATTCATTACAATTGGGTTTATTTTAATTGTTCTTGTGCTTGTCTTTAGATCCGCAGTGGCACCGTTCGTTCCTTTAGTGGCCGTGGCGCTTTCCTATTTGGTCAGCCAATCCATTGTGGCTTACCTAGTAAAGTATGTTGATTTTCCGCTTTCTACCTTTACCCAAATTTTTATGGTCGCCATCATGTTTGGGATTGGAACCGACTACTGCATCCTGTTGCTAAGCCGGTTTAAAGAAGAACTATCTCACGGAAAAGATAAGATTGAGGCGATTATTACAACATATAAGACGGCAGGTAAAACCGTTTTATTCAGCGGAATTGCTGTCCTCATTGGTTTTACGTGTATCGGATTAGCCGAATTCCAACTGTATAAATCAGCTGTCGCCGTGGCGGTTGGTGTTGCCGTGTTAATTGTGGCATTGCTCACTGTCGTTCCATTCTTTATGGCGGTTTTAGGAAAAGTGTTATTTTGGCCGATCAAAGGCGATATTGCTCACCCGCAATCGAAAATGTGGGAAACAGCCGGTCGTTTTTCATTTATGAAACCACTTCTCAGCTTGCTAATCGTTGCAATTATTACCCTTCCAGCGATTCTTATGTATAAAGGAACACTTTCATATAACAACCTAGACGAAATCGGCAATAAATACGAATCCGTCAATGCATTTAATACGATCTCTGACAAATTTGGACCAGGTGAAGCCCTTCCAGCAACCGTTGTCGTGAAATCATCCGATCTTTTAGACAATAACGAAGGTCTGATTGCTGTTGAAAAACTAAGCCGCGCTATTGAACAAACAGATGGCGTGAGTAAAGTAAGAAGTGCGACACGCCCTGTTGGAAAAGGACTGAATGATCTGTACGTGAAATCTCAAGCCAAAGAGCTAAATAGCGGGCTTGATAAAAGTAACGAAGGGTTGAAAAAGATCCAAGATGCTCTTACAACCATGAGTAAATCCATCGAGGATCAAACACCACAAATTAAAGCATCAGGAAAAGGCATTAACAAATTGATTTCTGGAACCGAATCCGTAAAATCAGGTATTCAAAACGTCGAAAAAACGATGAGAGAACTGCAAACCTATATCGATCAAAACAAAAAAGGCGTTTCTGAAATTAAAGAAAGAATAAAGGGTGCGAAAAAGGAATTAACAGATCAAGTCGCACAAGTGAATCAGCAAGTGGCACTGTATAAAAGCATTTCCAAAGAATTAAAAGCAGCATTGGCACAAGTCGATACGTCATCCTCTGCCGCAGCGGATGTGAAAGCTTTGATCAGTCAAGCGAATAAACAGTTCAGTACACTTGAGCAGCAAATTCCGCAAGTGAAAGAAAATCAATCATATCAAGCCATCAAAGCTTCATATAAGGAACTTTCTACTACCTTGCAAGAAGGAGCCAAACAGGCTGACAGCTATGCAAAACAAGCAAAAGAAGCAAAAAAACAGCTTGAAGCAGCAGATGCTTTTATCGCAAAAGCTTCAGAGCAGCAAAAAGTGTTTACAAATCAAATTGATGAGCTGATTGCTGGCTTAGAAGCCATTGAAAACGGGCTAGATCAAACGTCTAAAGGCCAAGGGCAGTTAGCTGATGGTATGCCTAAACTTGCAAATGGAGCCGGCGACATCATTAATGGTCAAAAACAAATGAAAGAAAAAATTGGCGGCTTTGGTGACAATCTGACCAAGCTGACAGATGGTCTAAACAAAAGTGTCGACGGCCTTGAGAAAATTTCAAACGGCTTAATGGGTGCAGGAGACTACTTAGATGAACTGAAAAACGCGCCAGATCAAGACATGGCCGGTTGGTTTATTCCAAAAGATGTCCTAAAAAATAAAGCATTCAAGCAAGTGTTCGATTCCTATATGTCGGATGACCGCAAAATGACAAAGATTGACGTCATTTTAGAAGACAATCCATATGGAAACGACGCCATGAAAACAATTAAACAAGTAGAAGCTTCGGTCAAACGTGCACTTCCTGAAACAAACCTAAAAGATGTTTCATTTGGCGTATCTGGTGTTTCAAGTATGAACGCTGATTTAAAACAGCTGTCAGACCAAGACTTCAATAAGACGGTTCTTTACATGATGATCGGTATTTTCTTAATACTAGTGATTCTCTTCCGCTCGCTCGTGATGCCGCTTTACTTAGTTGGATCGCTGATTTTAACGTACTTTACCGCCATTGGTATAACTGAATTTATTTTCACCCATTTCTTCGGATATCCGGGCATCAACTGGGCTGTTCCATTCTTTGGCTTTGTCATCTTAATGGCGCTTGGAGTCGATTATTCAATTTTCTTAATGGAACGTTTCAATGAATACAAAACAAAAGACATCCAGTTTGCCATGACTGAATCAATGAAAAATATGGGATCTGTTATTATGTCTGCTGCCGTCATTTTGGCAGGAACATTTGCAGCGATGCTACCTTCAGGTGTATTGTCACTCTTACAAATTGCAACACTTGTTCTAACTGGACTTTTATTGTATGCACTCGTTGTGCTACCATTGTTCGTACCTGTGATGGTCAAATTGTTCGGTTCAGCCAATTGGTTCCCATTTAAACGAAAAGAATAAGGATTCCATAAAGAAAGTAGGAACAAAGTATGAGTCGTTGGGCGCTGATTACTGGTGCCAGTGGCGGAATTGGGCAGGCGGCAGCCAAAAAGCTTGCCCAAGAAGGCTGCCATCTGATGCTCCATTATCATCAAAATGAACAAGCGGCTAGTCGTCTTTCCGCTGATCTCAAAGAAACATATCAAGTAGAAACGCACGTCGTTCAAGCTGATTTAGCGAAAACAGGCGGAGCAGCGGAGCTTGTCAGCCGCCTGCCGCTTGATCCAGATATTCTTGTTTTAAATAGCGGAAAGAGTCATGTTGGTTTAGTGACAGATACTGAAAAAGAAGTTCTAGCCAGCATGGTGCAGCTTCATGTGACAAGTCCATATGAGCTTACCCAATCTATTTTGCCTGCCATGATTCAAAAAAAGTCAGGTCATATTATTGCAGTTAGCTCAATATGGGGGGAAACCGGTGCCTCGTGTGAAGTACTGTACAGTATGGTCAAGGGTGCTCAAAATGCCTTCATTAAAGGGCTTGCCAAAGAGCTTGCCCCAAGTGGAATTAGAGCAAATGCAGTCTCACCAGGTGCGGTTCAGACTGATATGATGAAAAGCTTCACACAAGAAGACCTTGCGATGATGGAAGAGGAGATTCCACTCGGCCGTCTTGCTGCACCTGAAGAGATAGCCGATGCCATTTGGTTTCTTGCCTCCAAGCAGTCAAGTTATATCACAGGTCAAATTTTATCTGTCAATGGCGGCTGGTACTGTTAAAAAACGTGTATAATTCGTCTCTCCATGACAAAAGCTATGGCTGTAATTCATCTTTTCGAATGGAGGAATCGACATGTCTGTACTTGAGAGCTGGGACCATTGGAAAAACTTTTTAGGTGACCGTTTAAATCATGCACAGGATAAAGGTTTATCAGATGATACCATCAATAACCTTGCGTATGAAATTGGCGGATACCTGGCTAATGAAGTTGAAGCAAAGAATGAGCAAGAAAGAGTACTTTCTGACCTTTGGAGCGTTGCATCAGAAGATGAGCAGCGTGCCATTGCAAACATGATGGTCAAGCTAGTTGAAAATAATAGCTCGCACTAAACAAAAAGAGAGGTCGTTTGTGCCTCTCTTTTTATTTTAAACGTTTAGCAACATTGTGCTTTCTAAAAATGTGAAAATGCTTTATGATAAAGGAAGGTAAAAATTTGCCACAATGAAGGGGGTAATATCATTTGGCAAAGCTCGAATGGTATTTTGAATATGAGATACAGGTGAACCGTCCCGGACTTTTAGGAGACATTTCTTCTTTAATGGGGATGCTTTCAATTAATATTGTGACAATTAATGGTGTTGATGTATCAAGACGCGGTATGCTTCTTCGATGTGACCACACAGATCAAATTAAGCGGCTTGAATCAATTTTAAATACAATGGAAACGATAAAAGTAACGAAACTAAGACAGCCAAAGCTTCGTGACCGTTTAGCTGTTCGTCATGGAAGATACATTCAGCGTGATGCGGATGACAAAAAGACGTTCCGTTTTGAAAGGGACGAGCTTGGTCTTCTTGTTGATTTTATGGCTGAATTATTTAAAAAAGAAGGACATAAATTGATTGGAATTCGCGGAATGCCGCGGGTTGGAAAAACAGAATCAATTGTTGCTTCAAGTGTATGTGCCAGTAAGAGATGGCTGTTTGTATCGTCGACTCTTTTGAAACAGACCATTCGCAGTCAGCTGATTGCAGATGAATACAGCCCAGATAACGTCTTTATTATTGATGGGATTGTGTCGACAAGAAGAGGTTCTGAAAAGCACTTACAGCTTTTAAGAGAAATTATGAGACTGCCTGCTACAAAGGTGGTAGAGCATCCAGATATCTTTATTCAAAATTCGGAATATACAATGGATGATTTCGACTACATCATTGAATTGCGTAATAGTGCAGACGAAGAAATTACATACGAGCACGCTGAAGAACCACAAGTGTTTGATCATTCTGGTTTTTCTGGCTTCGATTTTTAATATGGTAATGGTAGGTGTTTGTTTTGACTGAATTGGGAAAACGGCTCGTTGAGGCCAGAGAGGAAAAAGGGATGTCGCTGGAGGATCTGATGGCGGCTACCAAAATCCAAAAGCGCTATTTGCTAGCAATAGAACAAGGAAACTATGATATCATTCCAGGTAAATTTTACGTCAGAGCGTTTATTAAACAATATGCCGAAGCCGTTGGACTGAATCCTGAACAATTGTTCGAAGAGTTTCGTAAAGATGTACCAAGTACGTATAACGATGAAGTGTCTGATAAATTATCAAATATTAAACCGCAAAGAGAGCTGCCAAAGCCTGCCTCAAAGGTACTGGAGCTGCTTCCGACGATTTTAATCATTGGAGGGATCCTTGTGGTGATCGCTATCATTTATGTGATCGTTCAAGCGGTTAATCATGATAGCGGACAGAAAAATAATCAGGTGGCTCCTCAGCAATCAGAATCAAAATACGAAGTGTCTGAGGATTCATCGCTGGCAAAGGATCAAAAGAAAAAGGAAAAAGCTTCGTCAGATGATCAAGAAAAATCATCTGAAAAAGACGATTCCTCAAAGGATTCATCTAAAGACGATGAAGATGTTTCTTTGAAGGCAACGAATACAGAGGGTTCTACGACAACGTATGAAGTATCAGGTGCAGAAGAGATGGAGCTAACCATTTCTGCCTCACAAGCTTCATGGCTTCGTGTGAGAGACGAATCTGGAAAAGTGCTGAAGATGGGTGAATTGAAAGATGGCGAATCGTTTAAAACAGACTTGACTGATCTTTCCCAAGTCGATATCCGCTTAGGAAATGCATCGGGAATCGATATTAAAGTCAATGACGAAACGCTGAAGTACGAATTAGACCCTAAAAACACCATGACACAAAACATTGTGATTGTGAATAAAGGAAAGGAAAAGTCATCTTAAGCAAGTAGATGACTTTTCTTTTGTTCCTACTATTATATACATAAAAAAATGCTTTATTGGAGGATTGGAATTCATGTTTAACTTACCGAATAAAATTACTCTTTCTAGGATCGCCTTGATTCCTGTGTTTATGTTGATTATGCTTGCTCCATTAGATTGGGGTGTTGCGCGCTTTGGTGACGTCAGTATCGAAGTCACTCACCTTGTTGGAGCGATCCTGTTTATTGTCGCTTCGACAACCGACTGGATTGATGGTTACTATGCACGTAAGCTCAATTTAGTCACAAACTTTGGTAAATTTTTAGATCCGCTTGCAGATAAATTGCTTGTTTCAGCGGCTTTAATTATACTTGTTCAATACAACCTCACACCGGCATGGATGGCAATTGTGATCATTAGCCGTGAATTTGCTGTAACAGGCCTAAGGCTTGTCTTAGCTGGAGGCGGTGAAGTGGTCGCAGCCAATATGCTTGGAAAAGTGAAGACGTGGGCGCAAATCATTGCGATTTCGGCACTTCTTTTGCATAACCTGCCGTTTGAACTTGTATCATTCCCATTTGGTGATCTTGCCATGTGGGTAGCGGTGTTCTTCACTGTTGTCTCAGGCTGGGATTACTTTGCGAAAAACTGGGAAGCCTTAAAGAATTCTAACTAAAAAGGACGTGTACGCTTTGAAGTCAGAGAGAAAAGCAGAAATTATTGCAGTCGGTTCCGAACTTTTGCTAGGGCAAATTACGAATACGAATGCACAATTCATCAGCAAACAACTAGCTGAAATTGGTGTGAATGTTTATTACCACACAGCAGTTGGTGACAATCCAGAGCGTTTAAAAAGGGCCATTCAAGTGGCACAGGAAAGATCGAATTTTATTATCTTCTCAGGTGGTCTTGGACCAACGAAAGATGATTTAACAAAAGAAACCATTGCAAATACGCTCGATAAAGAGCTTGTGCTAAATGAAGAAGCATTTGAGTCTATTCAAGAGTACTTCCGTAAAATCGGACGTGATATGTCGCCGAACAACCGTAAACAGGCGCTCGTTCTAGAGGGATCTGATGTGCTCGTAAACCGTTTCGGAATGGCACCTGGTATGTTTATACAAGAGGGAGATACGTTTTACATTCTGCTCCCTGGACCGCCAAGTGAATTGCACCCGATGTTTGAAAACGAAGCGAAGCCGCTTATTTCTGAAAAACTTGGCCTAAAGGAAAAAATCGTGTCTGTTGTCTTGCGTTTCTTTGGCATCGGTGAATCTCAACTGGAAACAGATCTTGAAGATTTAATTGATGCACAGACCAATCCAACGATTGCACCGCTTGCAGCTGACGGGGAAGTGACGCTAAGGCTGACAGCCAAGCATGAGGATGAAAAAGAAACAGAGCGTCTGTTAAAAGAAACAGAAGCACAAATTTTAGAACGGGTCGGCGAGTACTTCTACGGATATGGTGATACATCTCTTGCCTTTGAAGCTTCAAAGGCCTTGCATGAACACGGGAAAACAGTAGCAGCGGCTGAAAGCCTGACTGGTGGTATGTTTTCAGAGTGGCTGACAGATCACGAAGGGGCATCATCCATTTTAAACGGTAGTGTGGTTTGTTACACAAATCAAGTCAAGCAGCAAGTGCTGGGCTGCCGTGAAGAAACATTGTCTTCTCATGGTGCTGTCAGCAAAGAGTGTGCGTTAGAGCTCGCAGAAGGCGTTAGAAAACTGACGGGAAGCGATATCGGTATTAGCTTTACAGGTGTGGCAGGTCCTGAACCACATGAAGGACAGCCGGTTGGAAAAGTATTTATCGGGCTATCGACAAAAGATCAGACAGACGTGTTTGAATGGATGTTTACTGGCAGTCGATCAGGCATTCGCAAGCGTGCTGTGAAATATGGTTTGCACCACCTTCTCAAATTATTAAAAGAAAGTTAATTTTGGTTTTTATGAGGTTTACTCCTTTATAAAAGAGCGTTTTTTCTAATAGAAACAGCTCTTTTCTTAAATAATCTGCCAAGAAAAAATCGAATATGTGTTCGTTTTTTTCTTGGCAAATGACGTAAAACAAGGTATAGTATAGATAGTGGAATTGATAAAGGAGGAAACAATAGAATGAGTGATCGTCAAGCAGCCTTAGATATGGCTCTTAAACAAATAGAAAAACAGTTTGGTAAAGGCTCTATTATGAAACTAGGAGAGCAAACAGATACACGTATTTCAACAGTACCTAGTGGTTCGTTAGCACTTGATACTGCGCTTGGAATAGGTGGATACCCTCGCGGCCGTATTATTGAAGTATATGGTCCAGAGAGTTCTGGTAAAACGACAGTAGCGCTTCATGCGATTGCTGAGGTTCAGCAGCAGGGAGGACAAGCTGCATTTATCGATGCGGAGCATGCGCTAGATCCAGTTTACGCTCAAAAATTAGGTGTCAACATTGATGAGTTATTGCTTTCTCAGCCGGATACAGGAGAACAAGCACTTGAAATTGCAGAAGCACTTGTTCGTAGTGGTGCAGTTGATATTGTTGTCATTGACTCAGTAGCTGCTCTTGTACCAAAAGCAGAGATCGAAGGAGACATGGGAGATTCACACGTTGGTCTTCAAGCACGTTTGATGTCTCAAGCACTTCGTAAACTATCTGGTGCTATCAACAAATCAAAAACAATTGCGATCTTTATTAACCAAATTCGTGAAAAAGTAGGGGTTATGTTTGGTAATCCTGAAACAACGCCTGGTGGACGTGCACTTAAGTTCTATTCATCTGTTCGTTTAGAAGTACGCCGTGCTGAACAGTTGAAACAAGGGAACGACATTATGGGGAACAAAACGAGAATTAAAGTTGTGAAAAACAAAGTGGCACCGCCATTCCGTATTGCCGAAGTAGACATTATGTACGGTGAAGGTATCTCGAAAGAGGGAGAAATCATCGACCTTGGAAGCGAACTAGATATCGTACAAAAGAGCGGGGCTTGGTATTCTTATCAAGAGGAACGTCTTGGACAAGGACGTGAAAATGCGAAGCAATTCCTAAAAGAGAATAAAGACATTCTTCTTATGATTCAAGAGCAGATCAGGGAGCACTACGGTTTGGATACAAACGGAGTGAAATCAACTGACGAAGAAGGACAAGAAGAATTGGAATTGAATGACTAAAAAGACGCTGAAAAGCGTCTTTTTTTTACAATTACATAACAGCTAGCGGTTCAAAAGTTCTGTCTTTGCTTGAAATAACGACTTACGCCTTAGTCTGACTAGCTTGACAAGTATTTCCGACACAATTACAATGGGAATGTATCACTTGTTTTTCTTAACATGATTGATAACTAATTTAAACTTGACAAGGGCAGTGAGGATCTCATTCCCTGTGAAGGCCCTGTATGTTGAGACACAAAACAATGTACATGCCGACACTTTATTTGTAAAACCAAGTTCATAGCAAGAGGAGGTGAAAATATGTCGCCTACGATGTTTACGATCATCTCCATTTTGCTGAGCCTAATCTGTTTAGTTGTTGGCTACTTTGTTCGTAAAACCATTGCAGAAGCAAAAATATCCGGCGCAAGAAACATGGCCGAACAAATTGTTGAGGATGCAAAGCGTGATGCGGAAGCATTGAAGAAAGAAGCACTCTTAGAAGCGAAAGATGAAATTCATTCGTTTCGTGTAGAGGCGGAGCAAGAAGTTCGTGAAAGACGTAATGAGCTTCAAAGACAAGAAAACCGTTTACTTCAAAAAGAGGAAAACCTTGATCGCAAGGACGAATCTTTAGATAAACGGGAGTCCCTGTTGGAGAAGAGAGATCATTCTCTGAATGAACGACAACAACATATTGAAGAGATGGAAAGCAAAGTGGATGATATGATTCGTTTGCAGAAAGCTGAGTTGGAGCGTATTTCTAGTCTAACTCGAGATGAAGCGAAACAAATCATTCTGGATCAAGTTGAAAATGAGCTTTCCCACGACATTGCAGTCATGACGAAAGAATCTGAAAACCGGGCGAAAGAAGAGGCTGATAAAAAAGCGAAAAACATTCTTTCACTTGCGTTACAGCGTTGCGCAGCTGATCATGTAGCTGAAACAACGGTATCTGTAGTCAATCTTCCAAATGATGAGATGAAAGGTCGTATTATCGGACGTGAAGGACGAAATATCCGTACGTTAGAAACGTTAACAGGTATTGACCTGATCATTGATGATACACCTGAAGCTGTCATCTTATCGGGCTTTGATCCGATAAGACGTGAAACAGCGAGGATAGCTCTGGACAAGCTAGTCCAGGATGGACGTATTCATCCTGCACGAATTGAAGAAATGGTGGAAAAATCACGCCGTGAAGTCGATGATTATATCCGCGAGATGGGTGAGCAAACGACATTTGAAGTCGGAGTTCACGGTTTGCATCCGGATCTCATCAAAATTCTCGGTCGCTTAAAATTCCGTACAAGTTATGGACAAAATGTCCTGAAGCATTCAATTGAGGTTGCACATCTTGCAGGTCTCATGGCTTCAGAGCTTGGAGAAGATGCAAAGCTTGCAAAACGAGCAGGTCTTCTGCATGACATTGGAAAAGCCATTGATCATGAAGTAGAAGGAAGCCACGTGGAAATTGGCGTTGAGCTTGCGACGAAATATAAAGAGCATCCTGTTGTCATCAACAGTATTGCATCTCACCATGGTGACCAAGAACCGACATCTATTATCGCTGTTCTTGTTGCGGCAGCCGATGCATTATCTGCAGCACGCCCTGGTGCAAGAAGTGAGACGCTTGAAAATTACATTCGGAGACTTGAGAAATTAGAAGACATCTCTGAATCTTATGAAGGTGTTGAAAAATCGTTTGCGATACAAGCTGGACGTGAAGTGCGTATTATGGTGAAGCCAGATTCAATTAATGATCTTGAAGCTCACCGTCTAGCAAGGGATATTCGTAAGCGGATTGAGGACGAGCTCGATTACCCTGGTCACATTAAAGTGACAGTTATTCGAGAAACTCGCGCAGTAGAGTATGCAAAATAGAGCGGTGCGCTTAGCGCCGCTTTATTTTTTTGTGTAAATATGCAACACTGATAAGAAGATCATTTTATAAGAGAAAGGGTTCAAAACGTATGAAAATATTATTTGTTGGAGATATCGTTGGTTCACCTGGCAGAGATACACTGAAAGAATACTTGCCAAAGCTAAAGAAAAAATATCAGCCACACTTTACGATTGTCAATGGAGAAAATGCGGCTCATGGGAAAGGACTTACTGAAAAAATCTATCACGAGCTGCTTCAAGCTGGGGCTGATGTGCTCACAATGGGGAACCATACATGGGATAAAAGAGACATTTTCGATTTCATCGATGATGCACCCCATATTGTTCGTCCGGCAAACTTCCCGCAAGGTACACCAGGGAAAGGGCTCACTTTTATTAAAAAACAAGGTAAAGAACTTGCTGTCATCAACTTGCAAGGCCGCACATTTTTACCTCCGATTGACTGCCCATTTCAAAAAGTAGATGAGCTCATAGCAGAAGCTTCAAAACGTACACCGTTTATTTTTATTGATTTTCATGGTGAAGCCACAAGTGAAAAGCAAGCAATGGGTTGGTATACAGATGGCCGTGCATCATGTGTCGTTGGAACACATACACATGTTCAAACAGCAGATAACCGCGTCTTGCCAAAAGGAACTGCTTATATTTCGGATGTTGGCATGACTGGTCCTTATGACGGTATTTTAGGTGTTGATCGGGAAACGATTATTAAACGATTTAAAACGAGCCTCCCTGTCCGTTTTGAAATTGCAGAAGGCCGCACGACGTTAAGTGCAGTGATCGTAGAAATTGACGAATCGTCGAAAAAAGCTGTCAAAATTGATCGAATTTTGATAAATGATGACCATATTTTCTTTGAATAAATATTCACATATTTATTTCAGAAAAATATTAATCAGAAAGAAGGAATATGCGCCCTCTATCGTGAATATAGTAAAAATGGTAGGTAGCCTGCTATTTTTGAAAAACATTTTGGGGATGGATTTTCAAAAAAATAGCAACATCTAACAAAGATTGTTCTAATGAACACTCACTTATCCATTGTAAATTTAAGGGGGAGCAAAAATGGAAATTTTAAAAGTTTCAGCAAAGTCAAATCCAAATTCAGTAGCAGGAGCATTAGCCGGCGTTTTACGTGAACGCGGTGCAGCGGAAATACAGGCTATCGGCGCTGGAGCACTGAATCAGGCGGTCAAGGCTGTCGCCATTGCAAGGGGATTTGTTGCGCCTAGCGGAGTGGATTTGATATGCATTCCAGCCTTTACTGACATTCTTATCGATGGAGAAGAAAGAACAGCAATCAAACTGATTGTTGAACCACGATAATTCTAATTTTATTATTTTCAACCTGCTTACATCATGTAAGCAGGTTGTTTTTGTTTACCGCTATACATTTCTCATATAACATATTTCTTTCACAAAATAGATAGAAAATGACATATTAGAGCTTGCATTTTTTCACCATGATGATAAATTAAGATTAAGTTGAAAATACTTCATCAAAAATAAATATTTAAGTAGGTGAAATAATGATTGAAGCTTTTTTAAAAAGGGGAAAGCTTGTTTTTATTTTATTTTTTATCGTTCTCATTGCTGGAGGTTATTTGTTTACACAGCTTCCTAAACGAGAACTGCCAGAGTTTCAAGCGAATATTGTAACCATTTCGACTGTTTTCCCTGGTGCAGATGCAAAACAGGTAGAAAGTGATGTCACCAATAAGCTTGAGTCGGCCATTTCTGATATCAATGGTGTAGAGAAGACAAGCTCTGTTTCTGCTATTGGTTTCTCAAATATTGTGCTTGAAATTGATGATCAAGCCGATTTTCAAAAGGTGGCAAGTCAAATCAAGAGTGAAACCTCAAATGCCGCCTCTTCTTTTCCAGATGGTGTGATGGAGCCAGATGTAAAGGATGAGTTTGGCCATGTGCCAGTTGGTTCTTATATGATTGTAGCAAGTAACTCATCTGATTTAGCAAAAAGTCAGGAATCGCTGCGTGCGTTAAAAGAAAAAGTGGAGGACATCAAAGGTGTTGATGGAGTTATCATCAAAGGATTCAATGACAAACAAGCCATATTGAACTTGGATTCAAGTAAACTGGAGGATAACGGGTTAAACGTGACCGATGTCACAAATGCCATCAATCAAGAATTTGACACATCCCCTCTAGGTGACGTTCAGGCAGATGGAGAAAAGGTCAAGCTGTCCATTGATGCCTATGATCGTTTAGATCAAATCAAAAAGATTGAGATCTTCTCAAAAACGAGCCGCAAGCCTGTTACAATCGGTCAGCTTGGTCGTTTAAAAGAAGTAGAAAAAGAGAAAAGTGATATCGTTTCATATAACGGAAAGCCAGCCTATTCATTTACAGTCAATATCAAGCCGGGACTGGATATTCCTAAAATGTATGACAAAGTCAGTGCGGTCATTGAAAAAGAGAAAGAGCTGCCAAATGGTGTGGATTGGATAGACTACTATTCACAAAAAAGTGAAGTAGATGCCATTTTTAACGATTTAATCAAAGAAGCGATCGTGGCCGTCATCGCCGTCATTGTCGTCACCACACTTGGTCTAACCATTGGTGGTGCGTTTATCGTTTCACTTGCGATTCCGCTATCCATAACGATCGGAACCATCCCGCTGCCGTTTTTACAAGTGGACCTTAATCAAATTTCAATTATTGGCTTTATCATTGCCCTAGGGATACTTGTAGATGACGCCATTGTCGTCAACGATAATATTTTAAGGCAGATGAAAAAATACGAAAGTCCGCTTAAAGGAACAATTGCAGGTGTAAAAGAAGTGGCTGGATCCATTTTAACGTCAACACTGGCAGTTGTCTTTGCCTTCTTGCCGCTTGTTTTCCTTTCTGGTGCGAACGGTTCATTTATTCGAGCGTTACCGTCTGTTCTAGTCACAACTGTACTTGCGTCAATGGTTATTTCATTGACACTTGTGCCAGTGTATCAATATACAGCAAACCGAAAAAGAAAGAACAAGAAGATTCAAAAGGAACCGGGCTTTTTAGGCAAACCATTAAAAAGATTAGCTGATTTTTATGCAGATCGAGTACTGACAAACATCGTGAAGCGGCCACTTCTCATTGGATTAAGTGGTTTGCTCGTTGCCACACTTGCCTTTTTGCTTATTTTCGCCACACCATTTGAGTTTTTCCCTGCGGCGAATAAGAAAGAAGTTGTTGTCACTGTGACACTTCCAAGTGAAACAACCTTAGATAAAACAAATGACACATTAGAGAAAATAGAACAAGAGATCAAACAGCAAAAAGGCATTGAAGAGACGGCCATTTTTGCAGGCGGCGGTGTGCCGAACTTGTTTAATGAAAGCATTTCAAACGCAAGTGATCATACTGGTCAGATTGTTGTCAGAGTAGACAATGAGCAGATGACAAGCAAAGCATTGATCGATCGTATGACAGAGCCATTGCGAAAGAAATTTAAAGATGCTGATATCTTTATGAAAACCATTGTTCAAGGTCCGCCAACGGGAGCGCCTGTGACCGTAACCATTGCAGGAGAACAATTTTCAAAGCTCGTGGATGTGAAAGAGAAGCTCACAAAAGAAATGAAAGAAAGCGGAGCAAGTCTGATCACAGACGATGTCAATCAACCGGTGAAAACCATCTCATTTGAATTAAATCGTGACCGAATGGCAGAGGATGGGCTCACTGCTCAGTTTGTCAGCAGACAGCTTGGCCTTGTCACAGAAGGAATTCCTTTAGGCACTTTTAAACAAGGAACAGATGATATCGACCTCGTAGTGAAACAAGACATGAGCACACATCAAAACGGACTGAAGCTAAAAGACATCAAGGTGCCTGTGAGTGCAAATGAGGGTGGCATGCCTCAACTTGAGCCGCTTAGCCGATACGTAAAAGAAAAAGAAACAGAGCAATTTGAAAGCATTCCGCATGAAAACGGGATGCCGACGATCACGTTAAAGGCATATCCTGGTACATCAGATACGTTTAAAGACGATATGACAGAAGTCGCAAATGAAGTTGGGAAAAGCGATGCAGCGAAGAATTTGACCATTTCTCAGGGCGGAGAAAATGAAGATCAAACCCAATTCTTTATTGAAATTAGTCTCTTATTTGGGGTAGTTTTGCTGCTCATTTATGTGACCATCGCTTTCCAGTTCAATTCACTCATGCTTCCGCTTTTAGTTCTTGGAACGGTTTACTTAGCGATATCCGGCGCCATTATTGGACTATTTGTCACTCAAACGCCGTTTAGCTTTATGGCCACAATGGGGATTGTCTCATTGGCAGGTATTGTTGTCCGAAATGCGGTCGTTTTGTTTGAATTTATTGAACAGCGGCGCAAGCAAGGTCTTGATCAACAGGCAGCTGTGATTGAAGCGGGGAGAGCAAGGATTAGACCTATTTTGCTGACAGCATTTACAGCACTTGTCGCTCTTATGCCCGTTGCTTTAAGTAATGACCCACTCTTTAAGCCGCTAGCGATCTGCATCGTATCAGGTGTCTTTTTCTCAACGATTCTGACACTACTGATTGTGCCGGCTTTATATGTAGCCGTTTCAAAAAAACGCTGACAACTTAAAAGTAAATCTCCGAATAAAAGGAGATTTGCTTTTTTTTAGAAAAATATCTAAAAAAATATGTGGAGTGTTCATTTGTCTTCTCCTGAAAGACATCGGTATTTACGTCTAAAATAAGACATGATAAGATCGGATTGGGAGAAGTTTTTTAACAAAGGGGTTGTACGTCATGTGTGGAACGATGAAAGCGATTGTTAAAAAAGAAAGCGCTTACGGAGCGGCGATGATGGAAATGCCGATTCCAGAAATAAGGGATCATGAAGTGCTCATCCAGGTAAAGGCTACATCAATATGCGGAACGGATGTGCATATTTATAATTGGGATGATTGGGCGAAGGGGAGAGTCAAAGCACCGTACATTTTTGGTCATGAATTCACAGGGGAAGTTGTCAAAACGGGGAACCAAGTCTCACGAGCAAAAGTAGGGGACTTTGTATCGGCTGAGACGCATATTGTCTGTAATCAGTGTTACATGTGTTTAACGGGTCAGCAGCATTTGTGCAGCGAAACGAAAATTTTAGGGGTCGACATTGATGGCTGTTTTGCTGAATATGTCAAAGTACCAGAACAAAATGTGTGGCATAATCCAGCTCAAATGCCAGTGGAACTTGCATCTATTCAAGAACCGCTTGGAAATGCTGTTCATACAGTTCTGCATACACCTGTTTCAGGAAAGTCAGTGGCGGTTTTTGGCTGTGGGCCCATTGGTTTAATGGCGATTGCGGTTGCAAAAGCCTCCGGGGCTGTCCAAGTGTTCGCTGTTGATAAAAATGAATACAGACTGGATCTTGCCCGTAAAATGGGTGCAGATCATATCGTGGATATCGGAAAAGATGATCCTGTTGCCATGATCAAGCAGCTCACGCGGATGGAAGGGGCAGACGTGATGTGTGAGATGTCAGGACATCCCGTTGCGATTAATCAAGCACTCGAAGCTTGTGCAAATGGAGGGAAAGTGAATATACTAAGTTTGCCAGAGCGGCCGGTAACCATTGACATTACGAATCAAATTGTTTTTAGGGGATTAACCGTGCAAGGGATCACGGGGAGAAAAATGTTTGAGACGTGGCGTCAAGTATCTGAACTTTTAAGAACGAATACCATTGATGTAAAGCCGGTTGTCACCCATACGCTGCCATTTGAAGATTTTGAAAAGGGATTTGAACTTATGAGAAATGGTACGTGCGGGAAGGTCGTACTGATCATGCCATCATATCAAAGGGGGACGAAATGATGAAAGAATTTACGTATTTACAAGATGAATTGGACACAATGAAGCAGCAAGGCACCCATCAAACACTGAAAGAAATCGATTCCAAACAATCATCCACGGTGACACTAAATGAACAATCCGTCATACAACTCTCTTCAAATAACTACTTAGGTCTCACCTCACATCCAAGGCTGATGAAAGCGGCAAAAGAGGCGATTGATGAATTCGGTGCTGGAACAGGATCTGTACGAACCATTGCTGGAACGATGACAATGCATGAACGGCTTGAAAAAAAGCTCGCAGCTTTTAAAAAGACAGAGGCAGCCCTCGTATTCCAATCAGGCTTTACGACCAACCAAGGGGTCTTATCCAGTATTCTCACAAAAGATGATATTGTCATTTCAGATGAGCTGAACCATGCCTCAATCATCGATGGGATTCGCTTAACAAAGGCAGATAAAAAAGTATATGCTCATTCTAATATGGGAGAGCTTGAGAAAATTTTAAAGAAATCGATGAATTACCGCGTCCGTCTTATCGTGACAGATGGTGTGTTCTCAATGGATGGAGATATTGCACCGCTTCCTGAGATTGTAAGACTTGCAGAAACATATGATGCTTTTGTGATGGTAGACGATGCCCATGCGTCTGGAGTACTTGGTGAAAATGGCCGCGGAACAGTGAATCATTTTCAACTTGACGGCAGAGTGCATATTCAGGTTGGCACACTTAGTAAGGCAGTTGGTGTGCTAGGCGGTTACGTCGCTGGTTCTGCCGTTTTAATCGACTATTTAAAGCATAAAGCAAGACCGTTTTTATTCAGCACCTCACATCCGCCGGCTGTCACAAGAGCCTGTGAAGAAGCCATTGAAGTGCTGTTAGACGAACCGGAGCGCATTGAAACACTTTGGGAGAACGCGGCCTATTTTAAAGAAAAAGTCATCGGTCTTGGATTTGAGGTGGCACCAACAGAAACGCCTATTATTCCAATGATGATTGGAGACGAGGCACTCACTTTCCGGTTTTCAAAAGCATTAATCGAGCGCGGCGTTTTCGCTCAAGGCATTGCTTTTCCAACTGTAGCGAAAGGAAAAGCGAGAATTAGAGCCATCATCACAGCAGAGCACACAAAAGAAGAGCTTGACCGTGCACTGACAATCATCGAAGAAGAAGCAAAAAAACTGAATATACTTGATTGAGAGAGCTGAGGCTCTCTTTTCTTTTGCGCTAATCTTTCCATATTTCATCAAATCTACCGTTTGTTATGTATAATGTATGTAAAAAGATCTATTGAGGTAAGTGGTGAGGCAAATGTTATTTAATAAAGAAGATTTTCATGAACAATTTTTAGATTATAAGAACAAAGGGAGAATAGATAAAAATCACCCTTTTCACAACATGTTTAATAAAGATATCCCAAACAACATTCGTTATGAATTAGAAAAACGCCATATGAGGAATTTGGCTAGGATCGATATTAAAGCATCTACAGGAAATGGAAAAGTTGCAGAATGTTTTTGGATTGCACTTTTAGACAAGAGATTAACCTCAAATCCTAATTCTCAAAAAACAACGACACAAAAAGGGATATTTATTGTTATTTTATTCGCTGAGAATGGGGAAGATTTTTATTTAACAATTGAAACTGGAACTGAAAATTTATCTCTATCTGAAATTAGGGAAGAGGCAGCCATTTGGAGGGAAAGGCTACAGCCTGAATTAAAGCATCATAAAAGACTAGAGGGCTTTCATATAGGTGATTTTCATTTGGGTAAATCGTTAAGACCTAAAAAATATGTAGCAAGCTCATTGATCTTTAAAAAGTATAATATTGATCATTTTGACCATCACCAATTAATACAAGATATCAATTCTTTAAATGAGTTTTTTTATGATTTTGTTTACGAAGTATATTTGGATCAGGACCTTATTCCAAAAGTGGAACATCAGAACAAATTTAAAAGAAAAAGAATCATTCATAGAGATGTTTATAAACAATTAAGAGAAGAAAGATCAAAGCAAAACGAAGAGACGGGTAGAATAGCAGAGCAATTTGTTTATCATAAGGAAGTAGAGCAATTAAAAGCAGTGGGAAGTGAACAATTAGCGGAAGCTGTCGTTTGGGTAGCTGAAACAGAAGATGGTCACGGATTTGATATCAAATCTTATTACCCCGATGGAAAAGAGAAGCTTATAGAAGTAAAAGGATCTAAACTGACTCACCATGACTTTCCATTCTTCTTATCTGAACAAGAAAGAATGGTAGCAGAAGAAGAAAAAGAATCATATGTAATTACTTTAGTTGAGAGTGTCGGTACACAGCAGATGAAGATTGTCAAAGAAATACAAAATCCTTTAGGAAAAGACGATCTTCATCTGAAGCCTACTCAATATTCATGTAAAATTCGTGTGGATTGAAAAGTGTGGACACATATGAATTTATTTTCAATTCACGACAAAATAGTCTATACTGTAGGGTGGAGCTTGGTTTGAAAGGAGTACAAATTCATGAATGAAGAGCAGAGAAAAGCGAGCGGACAAGTAAGTTCATCGGACAAAAAATCCGAAAAGGACTACAGCCAATATTTTGAAGCTGTGTACATTCCGCCTTCCTTAAAAGATGCAAAAAAACGGGGTAAAGAAGAAGTCGAATACAATCAATTTCAAATTGACGAGCGGTTTCAAGGGTTAGGGAACGGCCGCAAGTTTTATATTCGCACATATGGCTGTCAAATGAATGAGCATGACACAGAAGTGATGGCTGGTATTTTTATGGCGCTTGGTTATGAACCAACAAATTCGACTGAAGATGCGAATGTCATCTTATTAAACACTTGTGCCATTCGTGAGAATGCAGAAAACAAAGTGTTTGGAGAGCTTGGTCATTTAAAAGCATTAAAGCGTGAAAAGCCAGATTTAATCTTAGGCGTCTGCGGATGCATGTCGCAAGAAGAATCGGTCGTTAACCGTATTTTAAAGAAACACCCATTTGTTGACTTGATTTTCGGTACCCACAACATTCACCGCCTGCCAGAGCTATTATCTGATTGCTACCTTTCAAAAGAAATGGTCATTGAGGTTTGGTCTAAAGAAGGCGATGTGATTGAAAATCTTCCGAGAGCCCGCCAAGGAAAAATTAAGGGATGGGTGAATATTATGTACGGCTGTGATAAATTCTGTACATACTGTATCGTCCCTTACACGCGCGGTAAGGAAAGAAGCCGCCGTCCGGATGAAATTATTCAAGAGGTCAGACGCTTAGCAGCAGAAGGATATAAAGAAATTACCCTTCTTGGTCAAAACGTGAATGCGTATGGAAAAGATTTTGAAGACATGGAATATGGTCTTGGTCACCTAATGGATGAGCTGCGTAAAATCGATATTCCACGTATCCGTTTTACAACAAGCCACCCGCGTGACTTTGATGATCACTTAATTGAAGTGCTTGCCAAAGGCGGAAACCTTCTCGATCATATTCATTTGCCGGTTCAATCAGGAAGTTCTTCTGTGCTGAAACTCATGGCAAGAAAATACGACCGTGAACGTTACCTTGACCTAGTGCGCAAAATCAAAGAGGCAATGCCAAATGCTTCATTAACAACGGACATTATCGTTGGGTTCCCAAATGAAACAGATGAGCAGTTTGAAGAGACGCTTTCCCTTTATCGTGAGGTTGAGTTTGATGCGGCTTATACGTTCATTTACTCTCCAAGAGAAGGAACACCAGCAGCCAATATGAAAGACAACGTGCCAATGCGTGTAAAAAAAGAACGTCTGCAGCGCCTGAATGCACTCGTAAATGAAATTTCTGCGAAGAAAATGAAGGAATATGAAGGGCAGACTGTCGAAGTATTAGTAGAGGGTGAAAGTAAAAACAACCCTGAGATCCTAGCCGGATATACAAGTAAAAGCAAGCTTGTGAATTTTAAAGCACCAAAAGAAGCGATTGGCAACATCGTCAAAGTGAAAATCACACAAGCCAAAACTTGGTCTCTTGACGGAGAAATGGTTGGAGAAGCTATCGAGGTGAATTAAAATGACGCTTTATTCAAAGAAAGAGATTGTCGAGCGCGCAAGAGAGCTCGCGAAAATGATTTCTGAAACAGAAGAAGTTGATTTCTTCAAAAAAGCAGAAGCGCAAATCAATGAAAATACAAAAATTGCAGCGATCATTAATCAAATTAAGGCGCTTCAAAAGCAAGCTGTGAATTTAAAGCATTATGGCAAACATGAAGCCTTAAAACAAGTGGAAGAAAAAATTGATGCCCTGCAAGAAGAACTGGATGAGATCCCAGTGATTCAAGAATTCAAAGAATCACAAACAGAGGTTAATTCCCTGCTTCAGCTTGTAGCGCACACGATTTCTAATCAAGTAACGGATGAAATCATTCTTTCAACCGGCGGTGACCTTTTATTAGGAGAAACCGGTTCAAAAGTGAAAAACTCATCCCCAAGTTGCTCCATTAAATGAGAAAACCCCGCAGATGCGGGGTTTTTTGTTTTCTGATGTAAGAATTGCATACCTTCTTTCTCCTTCAGCTTCCATCAACCCCAATCTCTCACTCTCCAACTTTTCCAATTTTCAAGGCAAGTTTATGGGCGACCATGCATACACTGAAACAGAAATGAATTTAATTGAACATGAGACTCAAAATCGTGACACACTAGACGAATGCCCAGCATAAGATAAAACGATCAAGAACAAGGAGGCATGCCGGAATGTCTGAATACAGAGAAATTATTACAAAAGCGGTGGTTGCAAAAGGGAGGAAATTTACCCAAAGCACACACACCATTTCTCCATCGCAAAAACCAACCAGCATCCTAGGCGGTTGGATCATTAATCATAAGTATGATGCTGAAAAGGTCGGTAAAACAGTTGAGATTGAAGGTACATTTGATATTAACGTGTGGTATTCTTACGCAGACAACACGAAAACCGAAGTGGTCACAGAACGTGTAAAATATGTAGATATCATCAAACTGAGATATAAAGATAAAAACTTCCTTGATGATGAGCACGAAGTGATTGCGAAAGTCTTACAGCAGCCCAATTGCTTAGAAGTCACCATTTCTCCAAATGGCAATAAAATTGTCGTTCAAGCAGAGCGTGAATTCATTGCTGAAGTAGTAGGGGAAACCAAAATTGTTGTAGAAGTCAATTCAAGCTGGAAAGAAAAAGATGATCACGAATGGGAAGAAGAAGTGGATGAGGAATTAGAAGATATTCATCCAGAATTCCTCGCGGGTGATCCAGAAGAGTAATTGATGACTAGGGCGCATATCCCCCTAGTTTTTTTGTGCCTTGATCTAGGGAAAAAAGGTGAATTTTTATGCTATAATGAAAGATGGTATGAATTCGAAAGTAATATAGTGAGGGATTAGAAATATGGCAAGTTATACGCCCATGATACAGCAATATTTAAAGATCAAGGCAGATTACCAAGATGCCTTTTTATTTTTTCGCTTAGGCGATTTTTATGAAATGTTTTTTGATGATGCAAAAGAAGCAGCACAAGAATTAGAAATTACGTTAACAAGCAGGGATGGCGGGACGATTCCAATGTGTGGTGTTCCTTATCATTCTGCGTCTGCATACATAGAACAACTGATAGAAAAAGGCTATAAAGTCGCCATTTGTGAGCAGGTGGAAGACCCTAAAACGGCAAAAGGTGTGGTCAAAAGAGAGGTCGTTCAACTGATTACACCAGGTACGGTCATGGACGGCAAAGGACTGAATGAAAACGAAAATAACTTTATCGCGTCTGTTTCCAGCTTTCAAAATGGCTACGGTCTTGCGCTTTCCGATTTATCAACAGGTGAAAACATGGCGGCTTTCATTGAACGGTTAGATGAAGTTGTGTCTGAAATTTATTCTGTCGGTGCAAAAGAGATTGTGGTATCAAAGCAGCTCGATGAAGAAACGGTGAAAACCCTGAAGGAACGCTGCCAAGCGACCATCTCATACGAAGATAGCGCTGAATTAATAGATGAAGCTGAACGACTCGTTGCTCATCTTGACGAACATCTGAAAATAGCATTTTTAAAACTCTATGCATACTTAAGAAGAACGCAAAAAAGGAGTCTTGATCATCTTCAGCAAGTTCAAGTGTTTCAGCTTGAACAAACGATGAAAATTGATCTTTACTCAAAAAGAAACCTTGAATTAACAGAAACCATCCGTTCAAAAAGCAAGAAGGGTTCTTTATTATGGCTCTTAGATGAAACAAAAACGGCAATGGGCGGAAGATTGCTGAAGCAATGGATCGATCGTCCGCTCATCCGCCTTTCACAAATCAAAGAACGCCAGGAAATGGTGCAAATTCTGATGGAACATTTCTTTGAGCGAGAGGATCTGCGAGAACGTTTAAAGAAAGTGTATGATCTTGAACGTCTAGCAGGCCGTGTGGCATTTGGAAATGTGAATGCTCGTGATCTTATTCAATTGAAAGAATCTCTCAAGCAAGTGCCGGCTATTAAAGAGCTTGTCCATTCTCTCCCGGAGGAAATGGCGAAATCTAGAGCAAATGACATTGACCCATGCGGTGATTTACTTAATTTATTAGAAGATGCTCTTTATGAGAATCCGCCGATGACGTTAAAAGAAGGCAATTTGATTAAAGATGGCTACAATGCAAAATTAGATGAATATCGTGATGCGAGCCGAAACGGGAAAGATTGGATCGCTCGTCTTGAACAGCAAGAAAGAGAATATACAGGCATTCGATCGTTGAAAGTCGGCTTTAATAAAGTGTTTGGCTACTATATCGAAGTGACCCGTGCAAATACGCATTTATTAGAAGAAGGCCGTTATGAAAGAAAACAAACCCTTGCCAATGCAGAGCGGTATATTACACCTGAATTGAAAGAAAAAGAAGCCCTTATTCTTGAGGCGGAATCAAATATTAGTGAATTGGAATATGAACTATTTTCTGCGCTTCGGGAACAAGTAAAAGCGTATATTCCTAGATTACAGTTGCTTGCAAAACAAATGAGTGAGCTTGATGCGCTGCAATGCTTTGCCACTGTGAGTGAAAAACGGCGTTATGTTCGCCCTGAATTTTCATCAGATGAAGTGGAAGTCATTGATGGTCGTCATCCTGTTGTTGAAAAAGTGATGGATCATCAAGAGTATGTGCCGAATGACTGCCAAATGGGCAAAGGGAGACAAACCTTGCTCATTACTGGTCCGAATATGTCAGGGAAAAGCACATATATGAGACAAATGGCATTGATCTCGATTCTTGCGCAAATCGGCTGTTTTGTGCCAGCATCAAAGGCAACCCTTCCGATTTTTGATCAAATCTTTACACGCATTGGGGCGGCAGATGATTTGATTTCTGGTCAAAGTACTTTTATGGTAGAGATGCTCGAAGCAAAAAATGCGATGGTACATGCGACAAAGAACAGCTTGATTTTATTTGATGAAATTGGACGCGGGACAAGCACTTATGATGGAATGGCTCTTGCACAGGCAATCATTGAATTTGTGCATGATCATATTGGTGCCAAAACCCTTTTCTCCACTCATTATCATGAACTGACGGTACTGGAATCCCAATTAAGCGAACTGAAAAATGTCCACGTGCGAGCTGAAGAGCATGAAGGAACAGTTGTTTTCTTACATCAAATCAAAGAAGGTGCAGCGGATAAAAGCTACGGCATCCATGTAGCGCAGCTTGCTGAACTGCCTGATGCGATCATTGATCGAGCCCAGACCATCTTAACGGAGCTTGAGAGCGGATCACATGAAGTGATTCCGCGCGTCTCTAAAGCCCCGAAAAAAGAAATGGCTGAGGAAAAACAGCAGCTTTCTTTCTTTGAAGTGGAAGAAAAACCGCAAACAAAACCTGTGCTGAAAAACAAAGATCAAGCAGTGATCGAAGAATTGAAGTCATTTAATTTAATGGATATGACACCGCTTGAAGCGATGACAAAGCTATATGAATTGCAAAAGAAATTATAATGTAAGGTGAGGTGAGCAAGAAATGGCAAAGATTATTCAGTTATCCGATGACCTATCAAATAAAATTGCAGCTGGTGAAGTGGTCGAACGCCCGGCTTCTGTTGTGAAGGAGCTCGTGGAAAATGCGATCGATGCTAGTAGTACTGTCATTGAAATCGATGTAGAAGAAGCAGGACTTTCTTCTATTAGAATTATTGATAATGGGGTGGGAATCGATGCTGAAGATTGTAAGCTCGCCTTTCAGCGTCATGCGACGAGTAAAATCAAAGATGAAAATGATCTGTTTCGTGTCAGGACGCTCGGTTTCAGGGGGGAGGCGCTGCCAAGTATTGCCTCCGTCTCTCACTTAGAAATGAAGACAAGTACCGGTGAAGGTGCTGGAACACACTTAGCTCTCCAAGGCGGGAAGATCATTTCGGAGAAAAAAACCACTGGCCGTCGCGGCACGGAAATTGTAGTCACCAATTTATTTTATAATACGCCAGCCCGTCTAAAATACATGAAAACGGTTCATACGGAGCTTGGCAACATTTCTGATGTTGTGAACCGAATTGCACTTGCTCATCCAGAAGTGTCGATTCGTTTGCGACATCAAGGAAAAGTGCTGCTTCAAACAAATGGAAACGGAGATGTGCGGCATGTGCTTGCGGCCATTTATGGAACGGCAGTGGCCAAAAAAATGCTGCCACTACATGTACAATCACTTGATTTTGAAGTGAAAGGCTATATTTCCTTACCAGAAGTGACAAGGGCATCACGTAATTATATGTCTTCTGTTGTCAACGGTAGATATGTCAAGCATTTCCCGCTGGTGAAAGCCATTCATGAAGGATACCATACACTGCTCCCGATCGGACGCCATCCAATTACATTTATTGAGATGAAGATGGACCCCATTTTAGTCGATGTGAACGTACATCCTTCTAAACTTGAAGTCAGACTAAGTAAAGAGCAAGAACTTCATGAGTTGATCAAACAAGGGATTAAGGACGTCTTTCAAAAGCAACAGCTCATTCCAAGTGCTTCAGTGCCAAAAAAAGCACCAATGCCAGCAGTGAAAAATGAGCAACAGTCCTTATCTTTTGATTCTAAACAAACAATGAAAAGCCGAATGGAAACACCTGTTTCCTATGAGCCGGACTCACTCGCATCGGCTGTATACGAGACTAGTCAGAACGACACATACGGGGTGCGTGAACCGGAAAGTACGGAAGCGCCTTTACCAGCATCGTCTGAAGAAACGTTTGACCATGTATATGTAGAGGAATCTGCAGCTTCGCATGAACAACATGACGAAGTGATACTGGAAGAGAGTGCAGCCCAGCATCAGGCTGAAAGTGAACGTGTCCCTGTGATGTATCCGATTGGACAAATGCATGGAACGTATATTTTGGCCCAAAATGAACGCGGTCTTTATATCATCGATCAGCACGCTGCCCAAGAGCGAATCAAGTATGAGTACTTTCGTGAAAAGGTAGGAGACATTGAACAGGAAGTGCAAGAAATGCTTGTTCCATTAACCTTTCACTACTCAAAAAACGATATGTTGATTATTGAAGAGCATATCGATATTTTAGCAAAAGTAGGGGTCTTCTTAGAGCCATTCGGATCAGGCAGTTATATCGTTCGATCGCATCCGCAGTGGTTTCCTAAAGGGGAAGAGGCTGAACTCATCGAAGAAATCATTCAGCAAGTACTTGATGAAAAGCGTGTGGATATCAAGAAACTGAGAGAAGAAGCGGCGATCATGATGAGCTGTAAAGGCTCGATTAAAGCAAATCGTCATTTGCGTCACGATGAAATCAAAGCCTTATTAGATGAACTTCGCCAAACACAAGACCCATTTACATGTCCGCATGGCCGGCCGATTATGATTCATCATTCCACTTATGAAATGGAGAAGATGTTTAAACGTGTGATGTAGCAGGATTTTAGCTGGTGGGTGAATCGGTTTGCCCACCAATTAATTTTTCAATCCGATAGTTTGGTTCCTGTTTTTGTGATGTGAAGATAAACATCCGCTGTCATGTTGTAAGGATAACCCCTTTCCTTAAATGGATAGGGGTTTTTGTTATTTGGTTATACGATTAGGTGAAGCGTGATATGATTGTAAAAAAAAGGGAATGTGATGACATTAAAAAAAGCGTCAATATAGGTTACTTTCTTTTGCTTTTATCTTTTTTTGTCGTATATTTTTTGCTTCCAGTCGATCAACTATTTACCGCAATGATGATTCTAACCTTACTATTTGGCGTATATCAATTTGTGATTTTTAAAAAACTAAAAGAGCAAAAATAACAATAAAAAACGCCATATATAGGTTTGCCAACTAATGATGACAGACCATCATGAGATATGGTGTAACAATTATATAAAATGCAGTAAGCACAGCGAAGAGATATGATAAATGAGAAAAAGCGCTCTAAGAGCGCTTTTTCGTTTAGCATCCGCAAGGATTTGGCGGTGTGACGACAACTGGTCGTTTATTAATATCAATCGTATCCTCTGCATAAAATGTGGAACCAATGCTGATCGCACGATTTTCTGCGCGGAACGTATATGTACCTGCAGCAGGAAGTACTTTATGAGAAAGTTGTAATGTATATTGGGAACTTCCGAATAAATCGAAACGAGCTGGAATGCGAACAGTTTTTCCATTGTTCAAAATGTAACTGTCTTTTAAAGCTTTTCCGTTGATAATATCTTTTGTTGTGGCTTGAAAACCTGCTGGTAAAGTAAATTCAACTGCACCAATACTAAGAACAGAATTTGGACGGTAAGTCAGGTCAATGTCAGAAAAAGACCATTCTTGTTTACTTGCTCCTGTGATTTTTGCATAAAGTGCAGCTGGTCGTGCATTTGTTGAAGCTTTGCCTTCCTCTGTTTTAGCCCCTTCAGCTGATGCGGCTAGCGGTACTGAGAGTGCCATGACCAATGTCAGCATCCCCATCATAATGATTGTCCATGTTTTCTTCATTTCTTCCTTCCCCCTTGGTTGATTATAGGTAAATAATAGATGATTACATCCATTATTTACCTATAAGATTACCATATTCCTATATGTCATTAAATGGTATTTTATACCCTTATTTTGCTTGTTTTTTAGTAATAACGGGGTAGGAATGCATTTGGTTGGTTCATTCCGTAAGCATTTCCTGTCATATGATGATTTGCCGGCATCATCATTTGCATATCATGATAGCCGTATGGCTGGTGGGGAGCCATACCATAACCGCCGTAGTGACCGAAGTGATGGTGATCGTTCATCTGTACATTTGAATAGGGATCATACTGCTTCGTAAAAGGAGAATAGGCTGAATGATGATGCGGGTGGTGTCCGCTATAAGCATCTTTTTTACCGGTATGATAATGATTTGGCATATTCATAGGGTCATGCATGTTTGGTGCGATCATATGCTCATGATTGGCTGTATACACATTTTCAAACGTGTGATAGGGATTTCCTTGATGGTAATGGTTGGTTTGGTTATTCATATTGTTCATTTTGTATCTCATCCTTTTTTTCAGGTTGCCATATCTTATGAACTGCACCTGTTTCATGAGCCTATCCATATGAAAGAAAAGAACGACATGTAACAAAAAAACCGGCTTTTCAGCCGGGAAAACAAAAAGCAGGTGTAGCGTCAAACACTAAAATGAGAAGCTATGTCTTTTTCTGCGACGCTTCTTACATCTGCTGCAGACACTTTTAGGAAAATAATGGGGATCGTAGCTTCTTGAAGTATCCCAAAAATCGCTCTCAAACCAATCATCTTTTTTATGATAAAACTTCTTTTTTTCACACGGATCCATATGGTGATGATCGTCATGCTTTTTATAGCATTTTGAGTGGGAATGTTTGCTCTTGCATTTGCACATTGTCATCCCTCCTAAATGTGACTCAATGCTAGTATATGCAAGAAAGGTGTACGAGGACTGGATGGTGGCGCTCCTTTTGTAAAAAAAGGCTAATTCTTTAAAAACTCAAATAAAAAGAATTGACTAGTGCTAAATTAACATGATAAAATATAAATTTTTATCCTCTGCTGAAATGTGTTATAATGATATTGTGAATACTTTCGGAGGTGGCGGATTTGTTTCAAATAGGTGATAAAATTGTTTATCCAATGCATGGAGCCGGTGTGATTGAAGGAATGGAAGAAAAAGAGATTTTAGGTAAGACGCAGGAATATTTTCTGATTCAAATGCCGAATATGCAGATGATGGTCCCAAAAGGCAGAATCAATCAACTAGGTATACGTCCGGTAGCTGATCAAGCTACGCTGAAAGTTGTGATGAACAATTTTGCAGAAGAAACAAACGACGACACGCTTACTTGGAAGCAAAGATATGATGAAAATCTGAAAAAGCTAAAAACAGGTTCGATTGAAGATGGCGCAGACGTTGTCAAAGATCTGATGAGACGTAATCAGAAAAAAGCCTTAAATTCTAGTGAAAAGAAGATGCTTGAAGATGCACGGGGCATGTTAGTGAGCGAAATTTCACTTGCACAAGGCATGTCGCAAGATGAAGTGCTGACAGCATTAGAGAATGAATTAAGAGTTTAATGCTGGATATACAGAGACTGGCTGTAAACAGAAGGAGATATTCCTTTTGTTTACAGCTTTTTTATTTGAAAAAAGATGAAAATTCCCAATTTTGTAGGTGTTTTTGACTAAAACTAAAATGAGGTCATAGGATTTAGTTTTTACTTGCACATGAACCGTTTGAAAGAAGCCGAAAATACCTAGGGCAACATAAAAAAACAGGTAAGTTCTCCTGATTCATGAAAAGGAGCCGGACATTCTTTGAATTCTTTTAGCGATTGATAGTAAAATAATGCGATAAGATGACATCGAAGAGAATGAAAAGGAGCGGTGAAATGAAAAGACTACTCATAAGTGGATTCATCTTTCTCATCCTGTGTGCTCTTTTAATGGTGAAATGCAGCCATTCTATCCAAGAAAATAAAGAGCAAAAACAACATCATGAAGAAGTAGAAAAGTATAAGAAAGAGCGAAAAAAAGGGGATCAATATGAAAGTTTTAAACAGCTTATACGGCATGAAAGAGACGGCTATGAGATAGAGTTTCATGAAAAAGGGGGAAGTGACTTACTTGTCTTTTCTCCTCATGGCGGCGAAATTGAACCAGGAACAAGTGAAATTGTAGAAGCATTTGAAAAGAAGTACTCTACGTATTTATTTGAAGGGACAAAACAAGACAACAATCGTGACTTGCATATCACTAGTACAAAATTCGATGAACCGATTTTGGTTCAAATGATTAAAACATATCCCTTTTCTATATCTATCCACGGCTATAAAAGTGATAGAAGACATACACTTGTGGGCGGGACAAACGAAAAAATGCAAGAAGCGGTTGTGCGAGAACTAAAAGACCGGGGCTTCTCCGCAGAGCTCGTGCAAAAAGGCGAGCGCCTCTCCGGAACGGATCCAAACAACATTAATAATCAAAATGCAAGTGGAGAAAGTGTCCAGTTAGAAATTAGTACGGCGCAGAGAAAAGCCTTTTTTGACAACTTTGATACAAGAAAAGGAAAGAAAAAAGCATTCAGTCGCTATGTCAGTGGTTTAAAAGAAGTGCTTAGAGAATTCGACCCTTCTTCGTAGAAAAAAGGTTTTGATGGGCAAAAGTACTCTCTTTAAACTTGGTAAAAAAGATAGAAATGTGCAAAATCAACATAAAATATGAAATAAATGACAATTTGCCTTAAAATCATAAATTATGTAAAATAATAGTTATCAGTTTGATATGATAGAATGGGGCTGAAGTGGATGGCACACAAAATACCATCTTCCGAAGTAGGTGTAAAAATCAATCAATGGTACACACATATTTGCAAATTTGAAGTTGATCAGGCAAACGATATGAAGCGCCTTGTTGAAGAAGACATTCATGAGATGGAAGAAGATCAAGATTTATTACTCTATTATTCCCTCATGGATTTTCGCCATCAAATGATGCTTCAGCACTTAACGCCAGTCCATGCAGGGAATGAATCGCTTCAAGCGGTCTCTTTTCCAAAAGAAATTGAAGAGGCAGAAGATGAGATGACGGGTTTATTGGGCTATTACTTTCATTTTTTCCATGGAATGTATGCATTTACCCAGCACCGGTATATCGAAGCCATTTCCTATTATAAGCATGCGGAACATCAGCTGATCTTAGTGACAGATGAGATCGAAAAAGCGGAATTTTATTATAAAATTGCTGAAGTATACTATCATATGAAACAAACCTATTTTTCTATGCATTATGCGAAAAAAGCGAGAGACATCTATAAGAAACATCAGCTTTATGGAAAAAGAAGCATTCAATGCGATTTTGTGATGGCAGGTAATTGGATTGATGTAAGTCAGCATCAAAAAGCGCTCCCTTATTTAGAAAAAGCTTTAAAAGTGTGTGAAGCAATGGAAAGAAAAGAATGCACATCTTATTTTAAGGCGATGGCCCTCAATAACTTAGGAACTTGTCATTATAGTATGGGAACCTACCATACAGCGACGGTCTTCTTTGAACAAGCCATTTCACTTTATCAAAAAGATCAAGCTGCAACGATGATCAAATCATTGTTTTCACTGGCTCTTACTTGTTTTAAACTCGAAGATATGGAGCGAGCGAGTGAGGCTATAAAGGAAGGCATGAATCAGGCATCTATATTGGGAGATGAAATTTATCAATTGAAATTCCAATTTTTACAGGCACTCTATATAGAAACAGACAGCTCTGAACAATTGAGATCAGCCCTTTTGGGACTACGAAACAAAAAAATGTTTGCTGATTTAGAGGAATTGGCACTTGATGCGGCTAATTATTATAAGGAACGCGACATGTACAAGGAATCTTCCACTTTTTTTGAAATTGTGATCGAAGCGCGTACGCACATTCAAAAAGGAGATGAGATGTATGAGAACGAAGCATAACATGTCAGCTGCTCAAGTAGAAGAAAGACTTCACACATAAAAACAGACAAAACAACACCCTTTACGAAAAACGTAAAGGGCTTTTTTATTTATTCTTGGATGGCTTTTTCTGCGTCGATGGCACCTGCTCCGTAAATCATTGGGTCCTCTCCAGACCACTTGCTTGTATTTTCTTTTAATAAGGCTTTGACTTCATCAGGTGTTAAATCTGGTGAATGCTCTAATAATAGTGCGCAGATACCGGCACAAATGGGTGTCGCCATCGAAGTGCCAGATAACGTCGTATAATCATCATCGACTCTACTTGATTTATCTAGTTTATCTAGGAATGATCTTGGTGATCTAAGAGAGACGATATTGACTCCTGGTGCGAGGAGGTCGGGCTTTGTTTCACCGTAGACCGTTGGACCTCTGCTCGAAAATGGTGCCACGACATCGTCACTTGATTCTGGCGTATTTCGATCATCATAGGCTCCGACCGTAATGACTTTTTGACTCACGGCAGGGCTTGCGATTGTTTGACTGTTAGGACCGGAGTTCCCAGCAGCAACGCATACAACAATCCCTTGATCCCAAGCTGCATTGACAGCGCGCACCATCGGATCGTCTTGTTCGTCATCATAACGCTGCGCATCGCCGCCAAGTGACATACTGATAATGTGAATTGGGTCGTCAGGATGGTCTTCGTTGAACTGTATGCACCATTCAACACCTTCTATAATAGTAGAAAGTGATCCAGCGCCTTGTTTATTTAACACTTTTACCCCAATGATATTGGCTTTTGGAGCGGGTCCTTTGTATAAGCCGTCTGAGGCAGCTCCGTCTCCAGCCACATCCCCAGCGCAATGCGTTCCATGACCGTTATCATCATAAGGTTTCGTTTTTTGTTTGACTAAATCTACAAAGTCGCGAATTCTTCCATCTAAGTCCTGATGTGGGTATACGCCTGTGTCAACGACCGCAACCGTAATGCCTTCACCGGTTAAGGTTGTGCCATTTCGAACGACTTCATCCGCATGACTTGATTGAGTCGCCACATCCAGCAGTGCATGTACCTGTCTGTCTAAATATATTTTGCGAATATGCTCCCCATTTGCTAAGAGTTCCTCTAAAGCCGCAGGGGTAAGATCAGCTGCGCAGCAGTTAATATGTGAAAAATGTTTTTTGATGTTTGTTTTTCTGCTTTTTTTCATTAGCTGCTTTGTGCTTTGAATACCTGCTTCGACTGCATCTTCTTTAAATTCAATGATGACCCGAAGCTTCTTGCTCTTCTTTAACCTTCCTTCAAAAAAACGATGAAGAAAACAAGGCGTCCACTTAAAAGGCTTATAGAGGTGAAGGACGGTCTCTCTTAAAGGCTGATCCAATTTACTAGCATGTGTTCTGACCATTTGTACCATGGAAAATCCAAACATGTGATGCCCTCCATTCTAGCTATCCATTCTCGTACACTCTTACGTTATGAACATGACAGCATCTTTGTTCGGATTCTTGTCCCTTCTTTTGTTCATATTGGCGGCTGACTCATTCCCTTTAAAAAGAAAAGCGCTTACATTTTGTAAAATAATAGAAAAAGGTGGAAATCATATCGAAACTGCCGATGATAGGTGGGAGAGTTCTTCTTAGAGAACCAGTAAAACAGAGGATTTTGCAGAAAAAAGGGGGTTCTAGACAGGGTCAATGCTCATACAAATGTGATTCATTCCAGATGAAAAAAATCAAATTCTCATAAAAAAAAGACGAATTAAAGAAAACAGACTGGGTAGGACTAGGTCATTTTAAACATAACTTCATTTGTTTGTCATACTATTCTAACTCTGTTTTCAATCAGGAGAGGCGTTTCTGTGTATATAAATGCAATTATCTTATTTTTGAGGAATCTCATGATCTAGAGTGTTATGATCAAATTTGAAGAGAAAATGTGGAAAAAATGAAAAGAAATGATGATTCAATATTAATCATAGAAACGGCTTAGAAATCTGTTAAAGGAGAACGGGAATGAAGAAGTTTTTTGCTTTGCTTCTCCTGCTTGTCATCGGATGGGGCGTCTATTATACCATGCAAGCACAGGAACATGATGAGCCAGTGTCATCAGGTGGAGAAGACGAAAGCGGTTCAAATGATATGTATCGCAATTTTAAAGAACTGGAAGAGAATGAATCAACAGATCATTATCAAATTACATCCAATCCAGTGCCTGGCAGCCGTCTTCTAGTGATGTCGCCTCATGGCGGGAGAATCGAAGGCGGCGTTAGTGAGATTGTCCATTTTTTTGATAACGATTTTTCTACGTACTTATTTGAAGGTTTTAGAGAAAATGCATCAGAACTTCATATTACAAGTACAAACTTCGATGAACCAATCGGAGTCGCACAGGCAAAAGCACATGATTATGTATTAGCTGTTCATGGATATAAAGGGGAGCCGGGAATTGACCACACCCTTGTTGGCGGAACAGACTATGACCGTGCTGAAAAAATTGTGAACTCATTAGAGCGCAACGGTTTTTCTGCTGAACTTGCAGTTGCACACGCAACCCTAAGCGGAACGAGCAATCATAATATTAATAATCTTACAAAAACAGGGCAAAGTGTACAGCTTGAGATTAGTAGAAGTCAACGGGAAGCGTTATTTGACAGTTTCGATTTTCGGTATCGATCGAGTACAAAAAACGAGACGTTCTACCGGTATGTCAGGGCGATTCGCACGGTGCTGGATGAAGAATATACGTAAGGATGGTGCACATCTTAAGACAGCAAGGTGAATTCTTGTTACACTATAAAAAGTGATAACAAAAGGAGAGACAGATATGGCGCGTCATCATTTTCATCTTCAGGCAAGCTGGCCTGGTCTGCGTAACGATGTGGGGACAATCGAATGTGCACAGTTAAAGACGGAGATTTCCATTCCAAAAGAAATGGATGGACCGGGTATCGGAACAAATCCAGATGAGATGCTCCTAGGTGCAGCAGCCACATGTTATATCATTACACTTGCAGCCATGATGGAGCGGAGTCAATTAGAGAAAGAGGATCTATCGATGAGCTCTGAGGCAGTTGTCGATGTGACAAACGGTGTGTTTACATATGAGAAAATCATTCACCGTCCTGTCATCATTCTCAAAGAGTCTGCTACAGCACAGGACATAGAACGAGCTCGTAAGCTGGCACATAAAGCGGAAAGCTCATGTATGATCTCTAGAGCTGTGCAAGGGAATGTCCATATTTCCTTAGAAGAAACCATCAAAGCTGGTGATTAAGATAAAAAAGTCATTTTCTCTTGATTAATGGAGAAAATGACTTTTTTTATGACGTCCATTCGGTTTGATCGAAGGGTTCTTTCTTTTGTTTTTTGGATTGATTTAAGACAATGACGCCGCATATGACAAGTGCAAGACCAATGAATCCTTTCATATGAATGGTTTCGTTAAATAGCACGAGGCCCACTAGAGCAGTAAGTGCTGTACCGACCCCAGACCAAGTGGCATATGCAGATGATAGCTCAATTGTTTTGAGTGCCAAACTGAGAAAGGTAAAGGCGCATCCAAATCCGATCAGGACCCCCATACTCGGCAGCACCTGTGTAAAACCTTGCGAAAGCTTCAGCATCGTACTGCCAAACACCTCTGTCAAAATGGCTCCTGTTAAATAAAGCATTCCTTTCATATCACTTCACATCCTTTAAGACATATTTAATAGTACGACCCCTGAAACAAGCATTGCCATTCCAATAAGTGCTTGACGGTTCAAGGTTTCTTTGAAAAAGAGCACGCCAAAAAAAGCCGTGAGGACGGTACCTACCCCAGACCATGTGGCGTAAGACATGCTAAGTGGAATGATATTTAGGGTCAATGACAGCATGTAAAAAGCAAGTGTATAGCCAGCGACAACGACAGCGCTAGGTTTAAAGCGTGTGAAACCATTTGATAGTTTCAGCATCGCTGCCCCAATCGCTTCTGAAAAAATGGCGATAGCCAAAAAAAGATATCCGAGGATCATCATCATCCCTCCTCTAAAATGTGTAAAATCCGATGAAGTAAAAGGGTTTTTTCCTCTCGATTCAATGGTTCAAGCTGAAACATTTCTGAAAACCATATGCCATCACAGGCAAGACGGATCAATTGGCTAAGTGCAGGGTCATTGATTTCCTCGGCTGCTTTTTCTTTAAATTCCGCATAAAAATGACGCCAAGGATTTAATAACGCTTCATCAAATGACATGGTTGCCAGCATACTTGTACATAGCTGTGTGGTGTTTTGTCTATCAAGATCATTTAATGTGGCCAATATATAGGCACGTACATAGGGCGCCTTTTCGTTTTTGTATGTTTCCTGATACGTGTCAAGCTGCTGACGAAAAGAGGCAACCGCATGCTCATTCATTTGCTGGATCAGGTCTTCCTTGCTTGAAAAATGATACAGTAGCCCAGCTTTGGTCATATTTGCATGTTCTGCCACCTGCTGAAGGGTGAGCTGACTCAATCCTTCTTTTAGAATGGTGTGAGCTGCTGCCTCAAAAATTTGTTCTTTTTTCGTTTTAGACATAAAAAAAACACCTACTTTACTGAACGGTCGGTAAAGTAAATGTTAACCTATGAAAAACAAACGTGTCAATCGATTCATTTTATAAGAGGATGTTTTCACTAAATCGTCATATTTAATAATAAGGGTATGGTCCATATGGCGGTGGATAAGGATAACCATAGCCATATCCTGGAGCAAGAAGCGACCCAGCTAGAAGCCCTCCAGCAAAACCACCTAAAAATGGCGGTCCAAAAAATCCAGGTCTCCCATAGCCAAAACCAGGGCGCCCAAAACCAAACCCAGGTCTTCCAAAACCAAATCCAAAAGGTCTTCTCATCTCATCTTGAACAAACGGTGCGTCAAAATAATTCATAAAAAAAGACTCCTTTCACATAAAATCACTGTAACTGACATCAGTGTATTCGAGTGGCCCACTTGTGTTTGGGTGAATGCCTAAAATAAGGAGGAATGTAAAAAATGGGCCTGTATCCGTCTGATTGGGCTAAATGTCCACCTCATGCTCATGCTTATAAAGCGCGAACGGATGTAACCGAAGAACATTATCATTTAATAGAAGGTATTTCTCAGCCTGTGAATGGAAGCAGTACCGACAGACATACTCATTATTACCGGGGGATCACGTCATTTGAAAGAGGGCATTTCCATAGATATTATGGCGTCACTGGACCTGCTATCCCAAGAGTGGACGGGACGCACTATCATGAAATTGAGGAAGTCACGTTTTCTGCCTATACCGATTCTGTCCCGATTCCATACGGGGGAGTCGTTTACAGTCCAGATGAAGAAAGGCCAACGCATAAGCACCGTTTAAAAGGGAAGACATATGAAGTGGTCGGGAATGAACCACTTGGGTGGTGACGGGAGGATATAGGAGAGAAAGAGAAGTTATGCTATACTGTAGGCAGTTTGTAAAAGAGAGTGATGTTATGAAAAAACAACCAGTGATTGTATTAGTAGGTCCGACGGCTGTCGGAAAAACAAAGCTGAGCATTGATATAGCGAAAGCATTTAATGGAGAAATTATCAGCGGGGATTCCATGCAGATCTATAAAGGGATGGATATTGGCACAGCGAAAATCACCCCTGAAGAAATGAATGGCGTACCGCACCATTTAATCGATATTAAACAACCGGATGAATCGTTTTCTACAGCTGAATTTCAGCAGCTTGTCCGCTTAAAAATCAAAGAGATTGCTGCGAGAGGGAAAACGCCCATGATTGTTGGTGGAACTGGGCTATATATTCAGTCTGTTTTATATGATTACACGTTTACTGATGAGAAAAGTGATCCTGCTTTTAGAGAAGAGATGACGCTGTTTAAGCAGCAGCATGGACCGATCAAGCTGTATGAAAAGCTAAAAGAAGCCGATCCTGACGCTGCAAAAGCGATTCATCCGAATAACGTCCGCCGCGTGATCAGGGCGCTTGAAATCATCCATACAACAGGTCAGAAAATGTCTGATATGCAAAACGGGCATCAAGAAGTTCCTCTGTATGACACTGCCTTCATTGGGCTGAAAATGGACCGAGAGCTTTTGTACGAGCGCATTCATCAAAGAATTGATATGATGTTAGATGAAGGCTTAATTGAAGAAGTGAGCGCACTTTATCAATCTGGTTTGAAAGATTGTCAGTCTGTTCAAGCGATTGGTTATAAAGAGTTGTATGCCTATTTTCAAGGCAACTGCTCACTTGATGAAGCCATCCAGCAATTAAAACAAAATTCCCGCAGATATGCGAAGCGTCAGTTTACGTGGTTCCGTAATAAAATGGATGTCACCTGGTTTGATATGACACCACCTTGCCACTTTTCGGACAAAAAAGAGGAAATTTTCGCATATATAGCAGGAAAGCTTGGACTTAAAGCGAAACTGTAGTTATCAGAATCAAGGAGGACGAAACATGAAACCGATTAATATTCAGGACCAATTTTTGAATCAGATCCGCAAAGACAATACATTTGTCACAGTATTTTTACTGAATGGCTTTCAGCTTCGCGGTCAAGTAAAGGGATTTGACAATTTCACGGTGCTGCTTGAGACAGAAGGGAAGCAGCAGCTTATTTATAAACATGCGATTTCAACATTTGCACCTCAAAAAAATGTAAATCTTGAATTAGAATAAACACCCGTTTTCACCAATAGCCCCATGCAGCTGCGAATAAACCGGCCGAAACCCGCTACGTTTTTTGTCAGTGCAGAGGGGCTATTTTGCATGCCATGAAACTTTTCTGTCCAAGTTGCGTATAAATCCTTATTGGACATTTAAAAGGTGAGGGGATTTATATGGAAAATGCAGAGCTTGAATTGAGAAGGATTCGAGTGATCCTTCTTTTGATTGGAATCGTTGTCTTATTTGGATCATGCGCCATCTCGAACATCGAAACGAGACAAGAAAGTTGGCATAACCATTCTGGTGAGCATGATGGGAGCCATGTTGATGGTCTTTTACCATCATCTGTTGCGCTAAAAAATAATCACATTGCTGTTGTAAAAGATGATGAAGTACATGTATACCGGTTTGATGAAAAAGAAGGAGAGCTGACGCTCATTACGACAAAATACATAGATGAATGGGATGAAGATGATGGTGATAGTGAAGACTTTGATGAAGAGTAAGCACGTAAATTTACAAATGAATGTGAAGTCGCTACACTATAAACATGCATCAGACATCTAGACAGAAAAGGATGAGTTCATGACACACAAAATTAAAATTAATCATTGGGAACAAACTTGTGAAGATGACTCCTGTTTCGAATATGGAACAAGTGTTTCTGTAAACGGGAAAGAGTTAGTAAGAGAAGCCTCGATCGTCTCTGCGCTTGAAGCGGTGCTGAAAGAATTAGGTGTTGAAGTGGAAATAACAGAAGTGTCAGAAGATTTACAGTGCGATGCCTACAAAAAATAAAACAAAAAGTCTAGTCTACTAAGCGATTTTTTTTCGTGTTATGATAGATTTCGGTTTCAGTTGAATAGGGAGTAGGGCAGTCTATTTTTAGAACCTGCTCTGCTCTATTTATTTGAACGTACGAGTTCGGCTATGAATGTTCGGCCGGGTTGGTTGATTTTTTTCGTTTCGAGCATCTATATATTGTGTTTTGAAAAAACATAGTATACTATATATAGTGAATAACGAAATGATCAACAATACTAAAAACTAGGTCGTGATGGAATTGATTCAAATCGTATTTGATTCAAAAACAGGAAATGTTCAACGCTTTTTGGACAAGACCCCTTTTACAGACAAACGAAAATTGACTGGAGAAGAGTTTTTGGATACGCCGTTTATTCTCGTCACCTTTACGACAGGATTTGGACAAGTCCCTGGTACCACTCAGTCATTTTTAGAGAAAAATGCGCACCTTCTACTAGGTGTAGCGGTGAGTGGGAACAAAGTGTGGGGAGATAACTTTGCCAAAAGCGCCGATACGATTTCTAAACAATATCAAGTTCCTATTTTGCACACCTTTGAACTAAGCGGAACAAAAAGGGATGTTGAATTGTTTACACAGGAGGTAGAAAGAATTGTCACAAAATCAGGTTCCAAAGTGGATACAATTAAATAACGAGATTATGATTCAAAAAGAAGGAAAGTTTCAGTTCGACAAGGACAAAGAAGCTGTACATAGTTATTTCGTAGATTATATTAATCAAAACACGGTCTTCTTTCATAATCTAGAAGAGAAGATTGATTACTTAATAGAAAACGACTACTATGAGGAAGAATTTTTAAGACAATACAGCATGTCAGATATTAAAGAAGTATTTGAAGCTGCATATGCCAAGAAATTTAGATTCCCATCATTTATGAGTGCGTTTAAGTTTTACAATGACTATGCACTGAAAACAAATGACAAAAAGAAAATCCTTGAACGCTATGAAGACCGCATTTCAGTTGTGGCTCTTTTCTTTGCGGGTGGAGACAAAAAGAAAGCACTTGAGTTTGTGGAACTGATGATCAACCAAGAGTATCAGCCAAGTACACCAACATTCTTAAACGCAGGCCGTAAAAGACGTGGTGAGCTGGTGAGCTGCTTCTTGCTTGAAGTGAATGACTCATTAAACGATATCTCAAGAGCCATTGATATTTCCATGCAGTTGTCTAAATTAGGCGGCGGCGTCAGCTTGAACCTTTCAAAGCTTCGTGCGAAAGGTGAAGCGATCAAAGATGTAGAAAATGCGACCAAAGGTGTCGTAGGCGTCATGAAACTTCTTGATAATGCATTCCGATATGCAGATCAAATGGGACAAAGACAAGGTTCAGGCAGTGCGTACTTGAATATTTTCCACAGAGATATTAATGATTTCTTAGATACGAAAAAAATCTCTGCGGATGAAGATGTTCGTGTGAAAACACTTTCGATCGGCGTCGTCATCCCAGATAAATTTATCGAGCTTGCTAGAGAAGATAAAACAGCTTACACATTCTATCCTCATACAGTTTATAAAGCTTATGGACAGCATCTTGATGAGATGGATATGGAAGAAATGTATGACGAGCTTGTAGAAAACCCGAAAGTCAAAAAAGAAAAAGTCAATCCGAGAAAACTTCTTGAAAAATTAGCTGTTCTGCGCTCAGAATCAGGCTATCCATATATCATGTTCCAAGATAATGTGAATAGAGAGCACGCACTGAACCATATTTCACGTGTGAAATTCTCAAACCTTTGCTCAGAAGTACTTCAAGCTTCAGAAGTCTCTTCTTACACGGACTATGATCAAGATGATGAGATCGGACTTGATATTTCTTGTAACCTTGGTTCTTTAAATATCATGAACGTGATGAAAAACAAATCCATTGAAAAAACAGTCAAGCTTGCAACGGACTCACTCACACTTGTGTCTGAAACAACAGATATCCGCAATGCACCAGCTGTTAGAAAAGCGAACAAAGCGATGAAGTCAATTGGACTTGGTGCGATGAACCTTCATGGGTATTTAGCTCAAAACCAAATCGCTTATGAAAGTGAAGAAGCAAGAGATTTTGCTAATACGTTCTTTATGATGGTGAACTATTACTCCATTAAGCGTTCAAGTGAGCTTGCAAAAGAAAAAGGGGAAACATTCCACCGTTATGAGGGCTCTGGTTATGCAACAGGTGAGTACTTCAATAAATACGTAGAAAATGATTTCACTCCAAAAACAGAAAAAGCAGCTGCGCTATTTGAAGGCATGCACATTCCAACAAAAGAAGATTGGGCAGCACTCAAAGACTTTGTAGCGGAAAATGGCATGTACCATAGCTATCGATTATGTATTGCACCAACAGGTTCTATTTCGTATGTTCAATCGGCAACAGCGTCTGTGATGCCAATTATGGAACGTATTGAAGAAAGAACATACGGAAACAGCAAAACGTATTATCCAATGCCAGGACTTTCAGCACAAAACTGGTTCTTCTATAAAGAAGCATACGATATGGACATGTTTAAAGTGGTCGATATGATCGCAACCATTCAGCAGCACGTCGATCAAGGAATCAGCTTTACATTATTCCTAAAAGATACGATGACAACGCGTGACTTAAACCGCATCGATCTTTATGCACACCATAAAGGCATTAAGACACTTTATTATGCAAGAACGAAGGATACAGGGCAGGAAGGCTGTCTTTCTTGTGTTGTTTGATTAAAGGAGAGTTTAACGTGACAAAAATTTATGATGCAGCCAACTGGTCAAAACACGAAGACGATTTTACACAAATGTTTTACAACCAAAACGTCAAGCAATTCTGGCTTCCAGAAGAGATTTCCTTAAACGGGGACCTTTTAACATGGAAATATTTAGGTGAAGAAGAGCGAGATACGTACATGAAGGTACTGGCTGGACTGACGTTACTTGATACAGAACAAGGAAATACAGGAATGCCGATAGTGGCTGAACATGTGGACGGTCATCAACGTAAAGCCGTGTTAAACTTTATGGCCATGATGGAAAATGCCGTGCATGCAAAATCATACTCAAATATCTTCATGACACTTGCACCGACTGAAACGATTAGTGAAGTATTTGAATGGGTCAAGAAAAATAAATTCTTGCAAAAGAAAGCAGATATGATTGTAGGTCTGTACCGTTCCATTCAAAAGGATGACCCGATTTCCTTATTTAAAGCAATGGTTGCTTCAGTGTATTTAGAAAGCTTCCTATTCTATAGCGGCTTTTACTACCCGCTATATTTCTACGGTCAAGGAAAGCTCATGCAAAGTGGTGAAATCATTAACTTGATTTTGCGCGATGAAGCGATTCACGGTGTGTATGTTGGATTGTTAGCACAAGAAATATACAACAAACAAACACCTGACGTGCAAAAAGAGCTTTATGATTTCTCTATCGATCTGCTTAATGAGCTTTATGAAAATGAACTTCATTACACTGAGGATATTTATGACCAAGTCAATTTATCGCATGATGTGAAAAAGTTCATTCGTTACAATGCCAATAAAGCGTTAATGAACCTTGGATTTGCCCCTTACTTTGAAGAAGAAGAGATCAACCCAATTGTATTGAACGGACTCAATACAAAAACAAAGTCACATGACTTCTTCTCAATGAAAGGGAACGGCTACAAAAAGGCAACAGTTGAGCCGTTAAAAGATGACGACTTCTTCTTTGGAGATGAATCATAATTAAAACGCAAAAGTCAAAACGCATCACTCGTTTTGGCTTTTTGCCATTTCTAACAATGTGTTACATACTGGAGGTTACCGAACATGGGAAAAATGGACGAAATGATTTTAGTTGCACCGCGCGCACGCGTGTTCCAAAACGAAACACTTGCGTTTAATGGTGTGAATAGTGAAGAGAAAACAATCAGCACCATAATGAAAGAAATCGAAGAGCACTTCGAGCAGATGCGAAGAGGCGATGCAGAAGAAAATCCTGACTTCAAACAGCCGATACCTTATGTCGTGATTAAGCGTGAGGACGAAGTGTATGTATATGAAAGACTTCAAGGCGGGGGAGAGACGCGCTTACATCATAAGTTATCTCTTGGCTTTGGGGGTCATATGAATTTCATTGAAGGAAAAAAATTTGCTGAGATTCTAAAAGAAAATACCGATCGTGAACTTGACGAGGAACTTTCGATTCAAGAAGAAGACAAACTTGAGATGAAAACCCTTGGACTCATTAATGACGATGACAACAGTGTCGGCCGTGTGCACATCGGACTGTTATCAGCCCTTGAATTATCACCAGGTGCTCATGTAGAAGTAAAAGAAACAGATCAAATCTCAGGAAAATGGATGAAAGTAACAGATTTGAAAAAGCCTGAGTACTTCGATCGTCTTGAAACATGGTCTCAATTTGTCGTGAACATTTTAGCATAATTGGATAGACAACAAACCGGCTCTAAAGGTGACTTGAGCCGGTTTGTTTTTTAGATTATTGAAAAACGAATGCGTCGTGACCGGCCTGCTTTAATCGAGCGACGAGGTCATCTGCATTTTGCTTTGAACGGAAAGCACCAGCTTGGACTCGGTACATGCCGCTATCCAGTACGACCAGCGCTTCAAATCCTTTGGATCTGAGTGTAGCTGCTAGTTCATCCGCATTGGCTTTGACCTTGAAAGCCCCTGCTTGCACTTTATATAGGTTACTTGCTTTTTTTTTCAATTGAAGGGCTTTTTCTAATCCAGTGGCATGAGCACGAGCGATCCCTTGAAGGAAAGTAGCGTTACGGAGCTTATTTGCATCAGCTATCGTATCGATGAAACCGTTTTCAGTTAAAATGGCAGACATAGAAGTTTCCCGAAGAACGTGGAAGTTCGCTGTTTTCTTGCCACGGTCGGCAAAATCAACGGAGCGGACAATCTCATCATGAAGAGCATTGCGATACGTGGTGGTTGGTGCTGAAACGCCAGGATACACATAACTTTCAAAACCTGTGCCTCCGCCAGCATTAATATGAATAGACACGAAATAGTCAGCTCCCCAACTGTTTGCCGCATTCGTACGCTGGGATAACGTGACGGATTGGTCAATTGAACGACTTAAGCGGACGGAAACCCCATCATATTCACTAATCAACATATCTCTCAGAAAAAGCGCAATTTGCAGTGTGATATTTTTCTCCAAAAGTCCATTAGCAGCAGCTCCAGAATCTGTTCCTCCGTGGCCAGGATCAATAAAAATTTTCACCATCTATTCATCACCTCGTCTTTATTTTATGAGGAAATAGAAAAATTGCCTGTACAAAATGCGGAAATCATCGAGACTCTTTTCTGCACAATTTGTGATGAAAAAGCGCCATTTTTCTAAGAAAAAACAAATTGTTGGTTTGTCCGCCCGAAATGGATGAATACAATGGAAATAGCACATCATTTCCTGGGAAACCGCACAATCCCCTACAATAACCGGTATCTCGGGTCATTTTGACAGTAAACCGATGCTAGTGCGGGCGATTGTCACGATTACAGCTCCACCCGAATAGATTAAAGAGAGAAGAGCGAGAGGTGAATACGTTGGAGCGAGCTGTCACATATAAAAATAACGGCCAAATCAACATTATACTTAATGGACAGAAGCAAGTATTGGTTGATGCAGATTCAGAGGCAGAATACCTAGAGGCCTTGCAAAAAAATGAGGCCAAACACAGCATCTTACGAGAAATAGAACGAGAAATGAACAGCCTTGTCGGGATGGATGAAATGAAACGAAACATAAAAGAAATTTATGCTTGGATTTTTGTGAATCAAAAAAGACAAGAACAGGGATTAAAGGTAGGAAAGCAAGCGCTTCATATGATGTTTAAAGGAAATCCCGGCACAGGGAAAACAACGGTTGCACGGCTTGTCGGGAAGCTTTTCTTTGAAATGAATGTTCTTTCAAAGGGGCACTTAATTGAAGCAGAACGAGGAGATCTGGTTGGAGAGTACATTGGACATACAGCTCAAAAAACAAGAGATTTGATTAAAAAATCACTAGGCGGCATTTTGTTCATCGATGAAGCCTATTCTCTTGCCCGCGGAGGAGAGAAGGATTTCGGGAAAGAAGCCATTGATACCCTTGTAAAACATATGGAGGATAAGCAGCATGAATTCATCCTCATCTTAGCTGGATACTCCAAGGAAATGGATCATTTTCTTTCTCTAAATCCTGGTCTGCAATCGAGATTTCCGATCAATATCAACTTCCCAGATTATACGGTCGATCAGCTGATGGATATTGCAAAACGAATGATGGCCGATCGGGAATATGTCTTTACCCAAGAGGCAGAATGGAAACTGCGAGACTATTTAATGCACATCAAGAGCACAACGAGTCCTGCCAAATTCAGCAACGGCCGTTTTGTGCGAAACACCATTGAAAAAGCGATCCGAACTCAGGCGATGAGGCTGCTTCTTGTGGATCATTATGATAAAAAAGATTTACTTACGATTAAAAGCCATGATCTGCAAATGAAAGAGGATACGCCTTCTTGAAATGGCGTATCCTTTTTGTAAAGAGACAAGAAATTAAACCTTCCGAATGGTGGTATACGTGTGATGTGTTTGGTATGATGGTACTACTGAAACTTAAGTACAGAAAGGAAACAACTGACGTTGAATGAACATGAAATGATCGAAAAAGCGATCCTTGTCGGCTGTCAACTGCCGCATATAACGGATGAACGCTTTCAATATTCTATGGAAGAATTAGCTTCCTTAACCAAAACAGCTGGCGGTGAAGCTGTCAGCATCATGACACAAAAAAGAAATAGACAGGACAGCGCGACTTACATCGGAAAAGGGAAAGTGGAAGAGCTTGAAGTGCTTTGCGACGAGTTAGACTGTGACGTTATTATTTTTAACGACGAGCTTTCGCCTAGCCAGTTAAAAGCTTTGGCGACTGCCTTAGATGTGAAAATCATTGACCGTACGCAATTGATTCTAGACATCTTTGCCAAAAGAGCCCGTACAAGAGAGGGGAAGCTGCAAATAGAGCTTGCCCAGCTTCAGTATGCCTTGCCGAGACTGAGTGGACAAGGGATCAGCCTTTCAAGACAAGGCGGCGGAATTGGCGCAAGAGGTCCAGGTGAAACAAAACTTGAAACAGACAGACGTCATATTCGAAACCGCATACACGAAATTCACGGACAACTGTCTGCAGTCAAAGAACACCGCACGAGATACCGGGAACGACGGAAGAAAAATGGCGTATTCCAAATCGCTATTGTCGGGTACACAAATGCCGGGAAATCTACATTGTTTAACCAGTTAACAGAAGCGGATAGCCATGAAGAAGATTTGCTGTTTGCTACACTTGACCCAATGACGCGTAAAATGACACTTGAATCTGGCTACAGTGTGCTGATTTCCGATACAGTTGGTTTTATTCAAGACCTTCCAACCACACTGATTGCAGCATTTCGTTCCACTCTTGAAGAAGTAAAAGAAGCAGACTATTTGCTTCATGTGATTGATTCTTCGAATGAGGATTATGAAGGGCACGAACGAACGGTTCATAAGCTTTTAGAAGAATTAGAAGCTGACCGTATTCCGATGCTGACTGTCTATAACAAAAAAGACCAAATTCGGCCGGATTTTATCCCTTCCTCAAAGCAGCGCCACATTTTAATCAGTGCTAGGCGCGAGGAAGATGTGAAGCGGTTAAAAGCGGATATCATGGCTGAACTGAAAAAAGATTTTTTAAAGCCATATCATGTAAGGATTCCGGCATATGAAGGGAAACTCATATCTGCCTTAAAGTCAGAAACCTTGGTGGAATCATTGGAATTTCAAAAGGAAGCAGAGCTTTATGACATCACTGGATTTAGTGGTGAAGAGCAAACCATATTAGGACAAATCAAGAAGTATATGTTGTAGGAAAGGAATTAAATCACGATGTTTCACACTTTAAAACATGGCACCATTTTAGAAAAAATAGCAGCAGAAGCAGAACAAGACATTTCACAAATACATCAGCAAATTGATCGAAAGAGCGAACAAAATGAGTGGCGGGTTCTTGAAAGCTACCGGAAACATAAAGTCAGTGACTCTCATTTTAACCCGACAACTGGTTATGGCTACGATGATATGGGAAGAGACACGTTAGAAAAGATCTATGCGGATGTATTTGGAGGGGAAAGCGGTCTTGTACGCCCGCAGATCATTTCTGGAACACATGCCATTTCCATCGCCTTATTCGGTGTGCTAAGACCTGGTGATGAATTGATCTACATGACGGGGAAACCTTACGATACCCTAGAAGAGATTGTCGGGATTCGCGGCAAAGAAGGGACAGGCTCATTAAAAGATTTTCAGATCGATTACAAAGCCATTGATTTGCGTCAAGATGGATCTGTCGATTTCGACAAAGTCAAAGAATCTATTTCCCCAAAAACAAAAGTCATCGGGATTCAGCGTTCTAAAGGGTATGCTTCAAGACCATCCTTTACAATAGAAGAAATTGAACAAATGATTTCATTTGTGAAAGACATCAATGAGGACATCATAGTGTTTGTTGACAACTGTTATGGTGAATTTACTGAATTACAAGAGCCGTGTCATGTGGGTGCAGATCTTATGGCAGGTTCTCTCATTAAAAACCCAGGCGGCGGCCTTGCCAAAACGGGCGGCTACATCGTCGGAAAAGAAAAATGGGTAGAAGCTTGCTCTTATCGAATGACATCTCCAGGCATCGGCAGTGAAGCGGGTGCATCGCTGTATGCGCTCCAGGAAATGTATCAAGGATTTTTCTTAGCACCGCATGTTGTTGCACAAAGTTTAAAAGGCGCCGTGTTTACAGCGCGTTTTCTTGAAAAACTCGGGTTCCAAACAAACCCGTCGTGGAATGCGAAAAGAACCGACTTGATTCAATCTGTAGAATTTGGAGACCCTAAAAAAATGATTGCATTTTGTCAGGCCATTCAATATGCATCACCGATTAACAGTCATGTCACACCGCATGCGAGCTATATGCCGGGATACGAGGACGATGTGATTATGGCAGCGGGCACATTTGTCCAAGGAGCCAGCATTGAATTATCAGCCGATGGTCCGGTCAGACCGCCGTACACAGCCTATGTTCAGGGCGGTCTCACGTATGCCCATGTGAAAAATGCCATTTGCAGTGCTGTAGATGCCTTACTAGAGCAAGGTTTTATTGAAGTGCCTGCTCGATAAAAAAATCCATGTTAATATTCCTAACATTTCGTTGACACATAATATAACATGACATATAATAAATTTAAGCAAAGAGGAGGAGACAGTTGAGATGAGTGATAACATTCGCCGCTCAATGCCTTTATTCCCAATTGGGATTGTCATGCAGCTAACAGAATTATCTGCAAGACAAATTCGCTATTATGAGGAAAATGGTTTAGTATTTCCAGCTAGAAGTGATGGGAATCGCCGATTATTTTCTTTCCATGATGTTGATAAATTACTAGAAATCAAAAACCTCATCGAACAAGGTGTAAACATGGCAGGAATCAAAAAACTTTTTGCCAAAGCTGAGGCAGAAAATCCATCGTCTGAAACAAAGACAGAGGAGAAAACCACAGCGAAGCACAACTTGACAGATGATGAACTCAGGAAGCTACTGAAGAAGGAACTCATTCAGGCTGGACGTTTCCAACAAGGAACGACCTTTAGGCAGGGGGATATGTCAAGGTTCTTCCGTTAACCAATTAGCAAAAGCATTGCTATACACATTTTACCTTTTGTAGGGGAGGAGTTTTACGAAATGGCAAAGTACACAAGAGAAGATATCGTAAAATTAGTAAATGAGGAAAACGTAAAGTACATCCGTCTGCAATTTACAGACATTCTCGGAACAATTAAAAATGTTGAGATTCCTGTGAGCCAGTTAGAAAAAGCTCTCGATAACAAATGTATGTTTGATGGTTCATCTATTGAAGGGTTTGTACGTATCGAAGAATCAGATATGTACCTATATCCAGATCTAAACACGTTTGTTATTTTCCCTTGGACAGCAGAAAAAGGTAAAGTTGCACGCTTTATTTGTGACATTTATAAGCCAGACGGAACACCATTTGATGGAGACCCTCGTAACAACTTAAAGCGTATCTTAAAGGAAATGGAAGAACTAGGATTTAGTGATTTCAACCTTGGACCTGAGCCAGAATTCTTCTTATTTAAATTAGACGAAAAAGGCGAGCCAACGCTCGAACTAAACGATAAAGGTGGATACTTTGACCTTGCACCAACAGATCTAGGCGAAAACTGCCGCCGTGATATCGTGCTTGAGCTTGAAGAAATGGGCTTTGAAATTGAAGCGTCTCACCACGAAGTAGCACCTGGACAGCATGAAATTGACTTCAAATATGCAGGCGCTATCCGCTCTTGTGATGACATTCAAACGTTCAAACTCGTTGTGAAAACAATTGCGAGAAAGCACGGACTTCATGCAACATTCATGCCAAAACCATTGTTCGGTGTAAACGGATCTGGTATGCACTGTAACCTATCATTATTCAAAAATGGCAAAAACGCATTCTTTGATGAAAAAGCAGATTTACAATTAAGTGAGACAGCTAGACACTTTATCGCAGGTATCGTGAAGCACGCAACAAGCTTCACAGCGGTCACAAACCCAACGGTGAACTCTTACAAACGTCTTGTTCCTGGCTATGAAGCACCTTGCTACGTAGCATGGAGTGCACAAAATCGCAGCCCATTGATTCGTATTCCAGCATCACGCGGCATCAGCACACGTGTAGAAGTACGCAGTGTAGACCCATCTGCAAACCCATACCTTGCACTAAGTGTATTACTTGCAGCAGGTCTAGACGGAATCAAAAACAAACTAGACGCACCAGCGCCAATCGACAGAAACATCTATGTCATGGACAAAGAAGAGCGCCTTGAAAACGGCATCGCTGACTTACCTGCAACACTTGCAGAAGCACTTGAGCTGCTCAAGTCAAACGAAGTCATGATCAACGCACTAGGCGATCACTTATTCGAGCACTTCATCGAATCAAAAGAAATCGAATGGGATATGTTCCGCACCCAAGTACACCCATGGGAACGCGATCAGTATATGTCTCAGTATTAATCAAGAAACCCCTTGGAGCCATTAGCTTCAGGGGGTTTTTATTTTAATTAGTATATTTTTATAATCGAAAGAGCCACTTCTTATGCAGAAGTGGCTATATGTTATTTACTACTAGAATAACTCAAGATGGCATTTATAATTAAAGTAATCACAGATGCAATCAGTAAAGATATACTGATTGCACCCAATCCTAAACCTTCCCAACTTCCTACGAAAAAACTTATTAATAATAAGATAATACTTATGATGATGAGAATCGATGGTATTCCATACTGTAAAGGAGCATTCTTTCTTTTAAAGATAACAGAAACAACAAGTATAACGATCGTAAGGATAACTGTTAGCAGCCAAAATGATGACATTTATTGACCTTCCTTCTTTTAAAAATATATGAAATTATTTTATTTCCTCATCCATTACTTTCTTATACTTTTCAAATTCAGAATCTTTCATTTCTCCGTTCATTTGTAATAGAAAATTCCCTTTTGAATGGGTGTGAGAGAAGAACATAGATCCAGCATTGCCTAACTCATCATAATAGGATTTCGCCTGCTGTAAATCAGTTTCATTTCCAAATTTAAAAATCCTTCCACCAGCATTTTCACCTAAGGAAGGAATAAGAATTCTTTTTCCTTCTTCTCTTATATTTCCAAACTCTTTTTGTTTAAGATCAGATGGTTTTTCTGCTTCAAGCCCAGCACTTTTAAAAGCTTCAATAATATTGGCTGTCGTGAGCTGTTTTTCATTTGATGCTGCGCTACTGCAGGCTGTTAGCATCATTAAACAAATAAAAATGAATATAGATAATTTCTTCATATTGGATCCTCCTGATTTTTAGGTGCAAAGGAAATTTTACATGAAGTACCTTCTTTTTACTATCGTTTCGACAAAAATAGACAACGTGAATGACTAAGTAACTAATATTCTTCTTTTATTTTGCCTAAATTGTTAAATATACTCAGCAAGATGGTATACTTATGTGCATATTTTACTAGGAGGCATTCATCTTGAAATCATTTTGGGAAATAGACGAGGAAGGTTACTATACGTTAAAAAAGGTCAACGAAGCAGAAATAGCTAAGGCTGAAAAGAAACTTGGTATCACTTTGCCAGATACATATAAAAAGCTCATATTAGAACAGAATGGTGGTTATACCATTCATAATGCTTTTCCAACCACTCACTCTAATTCATGGGCCGAGGATCATATTCAATTTAATCACCTGCTGGGAATTGCTGAAGATGAAGGAATTATGGATAGTGCCTATTTGATAAAAGAGTGGGAGCTGCCAGAAGGGCTTGTCTTAATTAACGGGGATGGTCACACTTGGGTAGCGATGGATTATCGAAAAACGAAAGAGAATCCTGCCATTCATTATTTTGATGTTGAGATGGAAGAAGACTTTAAGTTAGCTGATTCCTTTGATGAATTCATTGAGGGGCTTTATACAGCTGAGTATACTGTTGATGAGGAAGCAGCAGCGGCTGAATATGAACTTTCTGAAGATCATTTAAGTAAAGAAGAACTCGAAGCTATATTTGAATTGGACGTGCTTGATGAAGGTAATCTGTATAAAATTCAATATTACCCGATGGTTGATTTGAACGAAAATGAATGGTTTTTTAAAAAGATGCAATATCACATTGAAAAAACAAAAGATGAAGATGATCTTTATCAAGTAGCTGATACGATTATTAACATTCTCTTATTGAATCCAAATATGCCAATTAATAATAATATTAAAGAGCTGGTGCAACAAATATCCGATTTCTTACAAAGTAATGAAGATCCACTTGTAGTAAATGTAGGCGAACTTATTCTTAGTCAGTTCGAGAGTATTATTTAAGGTGAATTTTAAGAAAAAGAGGTTAAGCAATGAGAGCACCGTATCAAGTATTGATATTTCCTTATATAGAAACTGAAAATTCCATTCTATATGCTATTTTTCATCGAAGCGATTATGGTTATTGGCAAGGAATAGCTGGTGGTGGGGAAGATGGTGAGGCTCCTATTGAAGCAGCAAAACGGGAAGCGTTTGAAGAGGCTGGTATTATAAGAGAATGTCCATATATAACACTCGATTCTGTGTCTTCACTACCCGTAGAGGATGTAGTTGGTGAATTTCTTTGGGGAAAAGATGTTTATGTGATAAAAGAATTTTCTTTTGGCGTTAAAGTTTCTACAAAAAATATTAAATTATCTAAAGAACACGTTGATTATAAATGGGTGTGTTTTGAGGAAGCGGTAACTCTTTTAAAATGGGATAGTAACAAAACAGCTTTGTGGGAACTAAATAAAAGGCTATCAAAATAATTGAAATGTTGTTAACAAAGCCAATAGTAGAACGAGAATTAAACGGAAGAAACTTTGCTACACCTCTAAAGCAAAGCTCTTTTGCTTCTTCAATCAATTCAGGTTCCTCCTTACATAGTGAAATATGAAGTATCCTATCAAGTTCTTCTTTAGGCGCATTCCCAATAAAACATTTAAATAACCCTGTGTTCATCTAAGTCCTTCTTTTTATTTAAGTAAATCAAAAATCTACACTTTACTTTATTTTATTTTTGAAAAACTTCTAAATAGCGAATGAGAACAAAAGTTTGATTAACGGTTTGGATTTCATGTATTTTGCGGGATACCGAAAACTTTTAAAATAAGCACCTTGTCTTTACATATGTTGTAAATGTCATGTTAAAATTATACAAAGGAAATGATAGCAAGGGGGTAATGGAATGTCGAATTTGATTGCTTCTGTAGATGTAGCAAACACTCTCAACAAATGGTATTTACATATTAAAAAGAGGGAAGTTTCACAAGCAGTAGAGTTGAGGGATGAGATTCAAGATATGTTAGACGAAATGGAAGAAAATCAAGATGTTTTACTCTATTTCAATATTCTTGATTACAGGTTTAAGGTACTGATGGAAGATTTAGTGGGGCAACCAACAATAACAGAAAGTGAAAGAGTCAAAACAGATGACATGCTAAGGTTTTACTTTTATCTTTTTAAAGGTATGTATGAGAGTGCAAAGAATAACTATTCAGAAGCTCTAGTCCTATTCAGAGTAGCTGAGAGACAACTGGACAAGGTACATGATGAAATTGAAAAGGCCGAATTCCATTATAAAATTGGTACACTCTACTATTTCAATAAGGTCACGCTCCTTTCTCACCATCATCTACAAACAGCAAAGGACATCTACAAGGGTCATGAAGGCTACAGCATACAGACCATAAACTGTAATATGTTGTTGGCACTGAATTTGATTGATGATGGTAGACTAGACAAAGCTGAAAAAATGCTTTTGGATTGTGTTGAGAGACTAATTGAAAAGAATGATAAGAGATTGTTAGCGTTAGCTTATTATGATCTAGGATTTCTAAAAATTCAGGATGACCACCATATAGAAGCAATTGAATATTTCAACAAAGCAATTTCCGCAGATGATCTAAAACAGTCAGCTCCCGTTTCATACTTACAATGTGCGTATGAATTTGCAAGATCAAGCTATAAATCAAATCAGTTGGATCAGGCAATAAGTTGGGTTGCTGAGGGGAAAGCCTTTTCTAAAGAACAGCAGAACACAAACTTTATTTTGAAATTCAATATCCTTGAGAAATGTTATACAACACCACAGGAAAGCTCTGAGGATATTAAGAAAGAACTAGGACTTTTGGAAGAAAGAAAAGCATATGTTGATATAGAGGCTTTAGCTCCTGATGTTGCCTCCATTTATAAGAAGTTAAATCTTTATGAAGAAAGTAACTATTTCTTGGAATTGGCTTTAAAATCTTGTACGCTTATAGGAAAGGAGGTCATATGATCATGAAAAAAGTAATGATGATGATTACTACTGCTTTGCTATTAGGTACAATTCTTGGAATGCCTGTTGTACAACAAACTCAGTCAGATGTTAAAGATGAGATAGTGTTACTTTCCTCAAGAGGTGCAGGATCATAAAAGGGATAGGGTTTTAATTCATCACTGCGAAGTATAATTGTTTAAAAAATGATAAAGTGGATTAAAGTGTCAGGCTCCTTATGGTATAAAAGAATATGCCATAATGGAGTCTTTTTTATATTAGATGCTCCATTTACTTTGATGGCAGCGTATAGAGATACTAAAAAACAAATGAATTTATTAAGCTTTTTGAAGAGGAAACTTTTAATGTCAGTTAGAGAAAATATGGGTATTACCCAATTTCACTGTATATATTTATGTGAGAGCTGTATAAAGTATGGGATTCTGAAAAGCTGAAAAAATGTATGAAGAATTTCAAGATGTTTTTATGAAGAAAGAGAAGAAAACAATTTGAGGTAAAAACAAATATAGTACATACTTTCAATTTTGTTACTTAAATCCTAAATATGGAACTGACTGTAGAATGTTGAAACTGATTGTTTTATAATTTCACGGTAACATAACTTTCTCTGGATTGTAATTAAAAGTATAAAACGTAAGTGAAAGTATATCGGAGGATTTGGATGATAAAAAAAGAAGTTTTTCAAATAATTTTGTTTACAGTCCTTTTAGCAATTTTTCTTTATCAAGGTGTACAAAGAGATTTTCCTTTTGAATATCTGATTACCTTAGTTGTGTGCTATGTTGCTGTAATAGTTTATAGAATTATAAAAGTAATGAAATATAAAAAGGAGCAAAGTACAGTTAAGTAGTTTGAGCTATTTTTGTTTGCGGTGTCCGCAATCACTATTGGGATCAGACGTTTGAGGTCATGGCTCTTTGGCATGTTGACATTTAACTTCGGAGGTGCTTTTATATGTCTATTCAAGTGAACGATGATGATGTTTTAGAGATGTGTAATATATATGCTCAAGAAACTCATCACAGAGAAGCATTGATTTTAGGAAACAGAAAGGGTCTATTGGAATTAAAAAATGCGATAGATCAGGCTTTAAAAAACGGTAGTGCTGTTGCAAATTTATACCCATCTGATTTTGAAGGGTATGAAACTTGTATTGCTCTAGTGGATGATGAAAAGCAGTTTGAGAAATTAATTACTCCTTATGTAGAGGAATATACACAAGATGATGATGCGATTGATCCAATTGATATTATTAAAGACTACGATTCCAAAAAAGAAAAACTCTTATAATAGGGTTTTTCTTTTATTATTTAGTGGAGTATAGTTTCACCTTTTTTAGCTTTGTGTTTACTTGGTATTGATGCTCTAAGAGCATGGGGTATATGGATTGGTAGTCTTGTATAATATAGTTCAAATAGAGTTTAATATTTAATAATTGTTCTTCCTAAATGTTGGCCATTTTTAATGGCTTCAATTGTTTCAGGTAACGTATCGAGAGTAATCTCATTGACTAGAGTCGTTTGGGCGATATTCCATTCGTTTGCTATCTCGTTCCAAATGACTTTGCGTTTATTGATTGGTACATTTACAGAATCGATCCCTAGAAGGTTGATCCCTCTTAAAATAAAAGGTAACACAGTTGTTGTTAATTTAATTCCACCTGCATTCCCGCACATGCTCATGCTTCCACCATAAGAAATTTGAGGGATTATGACAGAAGCCACATCTCCTCCTACGGTATCTAAGACGAAGTCATATTTTTGCTTGTTTAATGGTTTTTTGAGCTCTCCTAACTCGTTTGCAAAAATGACATCAGTTGCTCCTAAAGATTTTGCAATGTCAACTTGATGATCTTTACGCACTAAAGCATGAATATTTTTGTACCCAATTTTAGATAATAATTGTATCGCGATGCTACCAACTCCACCAGTTGAACCTGTAACGAGTATATGAGGTTGATTTTTTGTATTCATTCCATTTTCCTGTAAAGCCATGATCGAAAGAGCGGCTGTAAAGCCTGCTGTTCCAAAAGTCATTGCTTCTTTTAAAGTCAAGTTATTTGGCAAAGGAACAATCCAATCCGCAGGTACTCTAGCATATTCTGAAAAACCTCCAGTGTGGCTCATGCCCATAGCGAAACCTGTGACAATCACTTGTTGACCTTCTACGAAACGATGATCTGTTGTATGAACGATCGTTCCACTTAAATCAATTCCGGGAATCATCGGATAGTTACGAATAACACCTCCATTTTTTTGAACAGCCAGCATATCTTTATAATTGATTGAAGAATATGCAACTTTAATTAATACTTCTCCTTCAGATAAATCATTCACACTTACATTTTGAAGATCATAACTAACTTGATCATTTTTTTCTGTCACTAGAATCGCTTTAAATGAATCCACTATTTATCTTCCTCTCTAAAAATATGTTATGACAAAACATTTCTGGTGCAAAAGTATTTCAATTAAAAAACTACCATGATATTATAGGTGAAGTCAATGTGGGGGAGATAAAATGGAATTATCAGAGTGCATAAATTTTTTACTAAGTGTTAGTCAAAATAAAGTGTTTAAGTACTTTAGTAAGCTTTTAGAGGAATATGATTTGACACCCGCTCAATATGGTGTGTTGAACTGTTTGTGGAGAGAGGGCCAGCTATCTCCCAAACAAATTGGAGAACTTGTGTATTTAGAAGCCTCAACAGTTTCTGGAATTTTAGATAAAATGCAAAAAGCTGACTTAATTGAACGCACAATAGATCCAAAAAATCGAAGAAATATTTTAGTAGAGGCGACTCAAAAATCTTTAGCCATTAGAGAAAAAGTTGAAGCAGCAACAATTGAGCTGAACAATACAGCGCTCCAAAACTTGTCAAATGATGATAAGGTTGTGCTAAAAAAAGCATTGTATACAATTATCAATAACTTTAAATGATGTATTTTTATAAACAAATTTCATATCAAATCCATCACTATCACAAGACTCCTTTACAGGAGTTTTTTTCGGTATCTTTTCGGTCCATTGTAAATTCCTGCATGTAATATAAGGGAGTAATTGATGGAGAAAGTTCTTTCTTCACATATAGGTATGAAAATAAATAAATGAATGGTAAACAGAATATTACAGGGTGGCATTACAAGCCCAAGTGATTTGAGATGCAAAATATTAATAATTGTCTTAATGATTGCTATCATAATTTGATGAAGTTGTGATGGAGTTTGAACGTGAAAGTAATCTATGTGAGTACTGCCTACCAAGTGTAGACTATAAGAGCAACTTTGCTAAATCATTTTTGAAAGGTCTTAAAAAATATGATATCGTTGAGAAAAAATTGTTGGGGGATGTATATGAAAAGCACATTATACATGTTGTTAGGAGCCATCATTTTAACATATTTTACTTTGATTTTACCTTTTTCAAAAATATACAACAGTGGACTGTTTGAAGTATTGTCTTTTTGGTTAATTCTAATCTTTGTATTTTCTTATAATAAAAACCATACTTGAGATATTTACGGTTTTTTCTTTATATGGTAGTGTGTGGGCGGAGGTGTTTGGGATGAAAATCAGGTTCATACTCATTTTACTAGCTTTCGTATTCTCATTGACAATGTTTGGGGGTATTTCAAGTGCAAAAAGTAAGGAAACTAAAGATAATACAAGCCAAGAACATTCAGTCAAACTTGAAGTTGTCAAGTCTACTACATATTATAATTCACTAGATGGAGAAAGAATTGAATATAATTCTGAGAATGAAAAGCGGATTGCAAAAACAAAATTAGAGGACATAAAGAAGTATAAAAAGCTCACAGGAAAAAGTATTTCATACGAAGATGTAGGGTTGAAAGATAATGGTGATTTAGGAGAATCTGATAAAATACATACCTTATCATCTTTACCGCCAACCGATCCGGCAACAAATAGCAAACTGCTTGTTTCTCAACAAGTTTTTTATAAAGGTACATCTGGAACTAATTATAAATATCAATATCATTCTTATGCCGAATGGTTTAAAAAGCCTGTTAACCATAAGAAAGATGCGTTTGCAGTAGCTTGGGATACATCTGCAGTCCCTTTATCAGGTACTTTTGAGGGGTATTGGCAGCAACAAAAGGCCGTTGCTGACGGTAAAGGTGGCCTCACACATGTAACAGAAGATAAACAACTATCAGCTGATACAGACTCATACAAAAATTATGGTCATGGAGTTATTCTTTCACCTGGCTATGGAGATACTCAATTTATAACGATGGATAGAGATGTACTCGTTCCAAAGTCTAAAAAAGGAGATCCTGCAAATATTATCACAAAATATCATCACACTTATGCAACAATAAATGGTATTTCCATTAGTGTTGGCCCAGCTTCAATAAGTTTTAGCGATAGTTGGGGAGATGATTTAGTTACAGAATATAGCTTTGTATATGGAGATAGATAAGAGAAGAGTGAAGCCCTTCTCTTTATTAGCATTCCTTATTAATTCCTATTAATAACAGCATCTCATTCAATGAGTATGTTCAAATCCTTCAAAATTGGTTAAAAAACGATAAAGTGGATTAAAGTGTCAGGCTCCTTATGGTATTCTAGTAAAAGAATATGCCATAAAAGGAGTCTTTTTTATATGAAAATATTAGATGCTCCATCTTTACTATCAGCTGTAGAACAGAGATCAAAGGCCTATCATGAGCTTCAAGAAGAAATGAAACTTGTGAAAAAAGCATTAAAAAGTGTGTCGGGCTTAGGTGATGAATTTACTGGAAAAGGTGCAGACAATATCAAATCTTTTTATGAGGATCTTGCGCTGTACACAGACACATATCTTGATTTTATCGATATGCAGAAAGCTTTTTTAGATGGGGTGAAAGGAAAGCTTGATGATGAATCATTAGGCGGGAGTACTTTTATTGATGAGCACTTTTTAGACACTCAATTGAAACAAGGGATTCAGAACAATAAAGATATGGTCAAAGAACAAAAAGAGGCACTTTCCACTATTTTTGACGATATCAGTGATTTAATTGAATTACATACTTTTTCAAGTAAAGAGGTCAATGAACATTTAGACGATGCGAACAAAAAAAGAAAAGAGACCATTGAAGTTTTACATCAAATAGACAATGATTTAAAAACGGAATACGCAAAGTCAGAAGCGGTTGAGAACCACCTCAACACTTTTTATGCAAAGATGATGGCTGCTACTGGAAAAGGAAAAAATGCTCAGCCAATGTATTATGATGCAAAAGCATTTCATGAGACAGACGTGTACAAGAACCATGATCAGATTGATGCTCAAGTGAAAGCCTATTTAAAGGTGAAAAAAGAAGAAAAAGAAAAAAGAAGAATCAAAGAACTGAAAGAAAAGCTCAATGATCCTTCGTGTCTATCAGAAGCGAAATACTTTGAGATTGTAGATGAGATCGGTTATGAGAATCTCACATATGATCAAAAAATGTATTACAGTCAGCTTCTCCACATCAAAGCACAGGAAGAAGCATCGGAGGTGTTCATTGATAGTGTAAAAGGTGCTGCAGTTGGTCTATATGATGTGGCAAAAGATACAGTGACCGGAATCTATGATCTTGTCACTGACCCTGGTGGGGCTGTGGAATCAGTTGTAACGGCTGTTTCACATCCAATTGAAACATCGAAAGCGATTGGAAAATCGATTTCAGACTCATTCCAAAAAGAAGTCATAAATGGTGACGCGTATTCACGGTCACACTGGTTCGCCTATGCGACTGGTTCTCTTGCAGAAATTGTCTTTGGTTCTAAAGGGGCAGGAGCCATCACAAAAACAGGGACAACAGCTGCCAAAACAACAATGAAGAAAGGCCTTGAACAAGGAGCAAAATCAATCGGTAACGTCACCATTCCGAATCTATTGCCATACTCACCAAAGTTTCAAATGGCTGGTGGCCCGAAGCTGCCGTATAACGTGTTTGATGGAGAAAATCTCAAAAATAAACTTCTCTCCATGGCAAAGCGTCTAGACAACAACTCAGGATACGGAATCTCTAAGACAGGCAGACGCTTACCGGCACCAAAATCACCACCGACTGTTGTCAGTTACGGAGATCATTATGTGAGATGGAAACGTAAAAAAGTGCTAAAACCTAATGTTGTCTATTCAACCAAACAAGGTTACACCTACACAACCGATCACTACGGACGTATTGTCAAAGTCGAAGCAAGTGATTTAAAATACGGAGAGGTCAAAAGAAATCAATATGCTCAATCCAATTCAGGTAAGCCGGATCGATTGCTGGATGATGATGGTGGGCATTTAATTGCGACTATTTTCAAAGGTTCTGGTGATATTGATAATCTGGTGCCGATGAATTCGCAGATTAATCGTAGTGGCGGGAAATGGTATGAGATGGAACAGAAATGGAGAAAAGCATTAGCATCTGATCCACCAAAGCGTGTAGAAGTTATAATTGAGCCGAAATATTTAAATGATTCAATTAGACCCTCTGAGTTTGGTGTGTTTTATAGCATAGAAGGAAAAGAAAAGTATCTAATTATTGAAAATAAAATCGGAGGGTGAATAATATGGAAAACATAACAATAGATTCTATCTATCAAAAAATAGCTGAACTTATTCATGATAACATTCCAGTTGAATGGGAAAAAATACGAATGTATACGGAAGTGGTCAAACACGAAGCAGAAATAACTTTTTACTTTAGAAAAAAGGGTGATAAGGAGTTTATTTACGGGCACAATATACCTAAATTATTTAATATCAGTAGATCAATATATATGGATTTTTTAGTTGAATTAACACGATTATTTAGACAGTTAAAAACATTTTATAAAAAAAATAATTATGGTTCATGGACTAATCTCACGCTTGAGATGGAGCATTCAGGTAAATTCTCGATTGAATATGGGTATGAAGATATTTTCTCATTAGGTATTGATGGTGATCAAAGAATAGCCGTTTGGGAATACGAAACGTTCGGATTTCTACCTGAAGATGAGGAAGATAAAGAAGCTGTGCTAGATTATTTGAAAAATAAAGAAGAAAATAGAAAATAGCAAATGACCCTCCAAATGAATGAAGGAGGGTTTTTGTAATATTTGTTTTCATCGGAATTTCTCATTTCATCTATTTAAACCGATAAACAGTCACTTCACACTCACCAAGGACCTCTTCCATCATCTCTCGAACAATCGTCCAATCGCCGCCTGCCAAGCCGCAGCCGATCCCATAAGGAATGGCGATAGAATGAAGGGGGTTCTTTTCATTTGGATTTGTCACTGTCTGTTTTAGATGTTCAAAGCAGCTGCGTAATGCGTCGTCATCTGTTTGTTTTGTTTTTCTTCCGTATCCAACTTGGGCGAATAAGTTGGCAATGGTTTTTCCGTCGCTCGTTGTGATGAACTGGACGGAGCTTAATAAATCATCTCCTTGTTCTGCACATAACCGTTTATAGTCTTTATACACATTTGGGTATTTGCTTTTGATTTGCTTTGCTAATCCTGCTCCCATGACACCCTTACAATTCACTTGGTGACAGATGATGTCTTCTTCTGCGTCTAAGATATTGCCTTCTACCGTTTTAATCATTTTAAGTCATCCCTTTTCAATAAAATGCAAACTTATGTTCTATTATATCAGTTTTGATGACATTATGTTTAAAAAAATGGATACGTTCATACGACCAAATTGGCAAAAAAAGTCCATGACATCTAAAATAGTGAAAGATAAAGAAAAAGTAGTAAGGAGAGTCTTATGGATAAAATAGAAACAAATCGTTTAATTCTTAGACCATTTCGTGATGAAGATGCACCCGGAATGCTTGCATACTTGTCTCAACCAAGAGTAAATTGTTTTCTGGATGATCAAATCTCTACATTAGAAGAAGCGGTCGCTAAGGTGCAAAAAAGAAAAGCAGATCACTCTTATATGGCGGTTTGTTTAAAAGAAAGTCAGTTGATTATCGGTGAACTGTTTCATTTAAAAGATGAGCCGGATACGTATTCGATTGGCTGGAATTTTCATGCGTCATATGAAGGAAAGGGATATGCCCGTGAAAGTGCTGAAGCGCTCTTGTCATATCTATTTGTCAATAAAGGAGCAAGACGCTTATATGCATATGTAGAGGATGACAATGATCGATCTCAAACATTATGTGAGCGTTTAGGCATGAGGAAGGAAGGCCTCTTTCTTGAGTTTGTTTCATTTACTACAAATGAAGATGGCACACCTAAATATGAAAATACCTATCAATATGCTTTGCTGAAAAAAGAATGGGAGCAGTATCATTCTAAATAGTGCATGGTTTCTTGGTATTGGGATGACAACGAAGTGACAAAATGTGAAATGATCTCATTGTTTTTTTCGCTCGTTACCGGAGCAGAAGAATGGATGATGATATCTGCTGGGTTGACCTTTATTTTGGCAAAGGTGCTAGGGAAAGTAGCTGGGATCTTTTATTCCAATCAGCAGCCCTTTGCAGAATTGAATCAAGTTAATCTTTTAATCGAAAAGAACGACTGTTTTCCTAGAGATCACGCACCTTTTTTATTTTTTCTATTTGTATGGTCTTTTGGCTTTCCGCAAGGGCGTTAATGTACTTCTGTCGTGCTTTGAATGGGTGGAGCAGAAATGGGCAGGAGAGAGAACCAAATAGAATGTAAATCCCACGAAAAAACACCCCAATCTGTTATGACATCAGATCGGGGTGTTTATTACTTTCGCCAAAATGTAGTACAATCTGCTTTGTCTTCAATGTTAAATTCGATGATTTTTTTTAGCAGAGGATAGTCAATCGGTAAGCTTTCTTTCATCCGAAACATCTTTTTTCCATGGTCATAACCAGCTTGTACAATATCTGCTGAAAAGTGATCAATCCCTTTTCCTTCTGGTGCGACAGAAATGTGGTGTTTTGCGACGCTAAATCCGATAATAAATGTGCCATGATCTGTGAACATGGGCTGATTCCAAGCAATTCTTGGCTCTAATTGAGGGAATGTGTCTGAAATCCATTGTAAGATGTCTTGCATGCGCTGTTTCAGCTCTGGATGACCGATGTTGCTTACATATTCTTCAAAAACCTGCATTGTTTTCATCCTCCATATTCATCAAGCCTCAGACGGGATTCGAACCCGCACTCCTTTCGTAAGCATAGGCTAGGGGGCAACACGCTTCCCTACGGAATTTCACCGACAGGAGTTTCACCTGTCTCAGCTCATTTTCTTTTCGGTGCTTCTGAAACCCTTGCCTTGCGACCCGCTAGCTACAATTGTTTTACGGCGCTCTTCCCTTCTAGAGCTACTGAGGCACGGAAGTTCTTGTTCATATTATATAGAGAAACTTGAAAAATGAAAAGCTATGCTCATCATCTAATCCAATCGCACAAAATAGTCAAAGGCACATATGATAAAAGACCATATAGTTATGTATACAGCATGGAATTGGGCTGATTGAAAGTGACAAACCTGTTGATGAGTAAACTAAAAGAGATAAACAATCAAACAAAATTAGAAGGCTTTACTCACAAACGTTCGATGAGTTCTCCCTTTTTGCTCACCATGGAAGATGGGGAACCTTTTTACTCATGGGTGTTTTTTGAAAGAAGTGTGTTTAAGACTTGCTATTTTTCTTTGAGTTCTATCAATGAAAAGCAGAATTGTGTGGTGTTGGAACTTCTTGTACCGTGTTGCAATAGATCAACATGCTGTCAAAAAGTTTTGTATCGATCCAGTTCGAAAATTCTTGTAGATCTTTCTTTTTTATGTGGAATCATTGAAGTAGAGCTTCCTGTATATGATGCGCTTATTTTAAAAAACATAGAATCTCACCACATCTTTCTTTGTTTTTCCACAACGCCCAGTTCGGTGGAAGTATGGCGGAATGGAACAAAATTTCTCAATACGGCAACTGTTGTGTTGCATCATCAAGATCATCAGGATGTACCAGTCGCAATTAGGATTCACACTGGTACATTTTGTTATGATCTTCTTGTCCAAAAAGGAGAAAGTCGTGCGATTACTGTGAAAGATGTGAAATTTATCTTGAAATCTCCATCAACTGAAAATGTGCAAGCACGATTAGACATGCAAATCAACATGGTGCAAAGAAGAAAAATAAAGCTTTGAAGCTGTGATAATCGCACAATCATCCAATATCAATGGATCATAGTCTATCAAGACTAGGTTGAAGGAGGGTTAAAATGGCTATTTTAGGCGGATGTAGTAATGAACAAGCGGGCTTTGTAAATGATGCAGTATGCTTCACACTTGATTTAGCAGCAGCAGCTGATGCAGTTGTCGTCTGGACAGATGGAACACCTTATGTCATAAACGGAACCATCATGGTGGAAAACAATGGGATTGTGGCTGTAGCACCTACTGTGGCTTTAGAGGTAAACGGTACAGCTGTTCCTGATTTCACGGTACCTCCAGGAGAGAGTCGATCCATTACGCTCAGTGATCTGAACTCGATTGGGATTTTAGCTACTGGTGGAACCTCGACTGGAAGTATTGTCGTTTCGTTTTCTCTCAATTATCAGTATTAGTGTGTATGTCTTGAAAATTCCACAGTTTGAAAGTAGTGTGAGACATGTGCGCCCAACTTAATATGTGTGGAGGAATAACTGGTCCGACTGGAGCCACGGGTTCAACAGGAGTAACTGGTCCAACGGGAGCCACGGGTTCAACCGGAGTAACTGGCCCAACGGGAGCCACAGGTTCAACAGGAGTAACCGGTCCAACGGGAGCCACGGGTTCAACAGGAATAACTGGTCCAACCGGAGCCACGGGTTCAACCGGAGTAACTGGCCCAACGGGAGCCACGGGTTCAACAGGAATAACTGGTCCAACGGGAGCCACGGGTTCAACCGGAGTCACGGGTCCAACGGGAGTAACCGGCCCAACGGGAGCCACGGGTTCAACGGGAGTAACTGGCCCAACGGGAGCCACGGGTTCAACCGGAGTCACGGGTCCAACGGGAGCCACGGGTTCAACCGGAGTCACGGGTCCAACGGGAGCCACGGGTTCAACAGGAATAACTGGTCCAACGGGAGCCACGGGCTCAACGGGAGTAACTGGCCCAACGGGAGCCACGGGTTCAACAGGAATAACCGGTCCAACGGGAGCCACGGGCTCAACGGGATCGACGGGTTTAACGGGAGCCACGGGCTCAACGGGATCGACGGGTCCAACGGGAGTAACCGGCTCAACGGGAGTAACTGGCCCAACGGGAGCCACGGGTTCAACAGGAATAACCGGCCCGACTGGAGCCACGGGTTCAACCGGTGCAACGGGCACAACTGGTGCCACAGGTCCAACCGGAGCCACAGGTGCCACAGGTCCAACCGGTACTAGTTTAACAACTAATTCGATGTACGCATCCAATACGTCGGGAAGTACGGTGCTGGTTGTTTTGGGCGGAACGGCAGTGACGCTGCCTAATAACCAAAGTTTAGATGGATTTACCGTAAGTGGTGGTAATACGGTGTTTACTGTACCTGTTTCAGGGCGATATTTTATCACGTATCAAGTAAATACAAGCGCTGCACTTCTGGCAGGAACAAGGGTGATTAACAACGGAACACCCATAGCAGGGTCTATTTTAACACCTGCTTTATCTACATCTACCTACAATGTATCTCTCATTACAACACTTGCAGCAGGGAATCAAATTTCTCTTCAAATATTCGGTTTAGTCGCAACCGTAGTATTACTTGGCGGGGGATCTGTTGGAGCGGCATTAACCATTATCAGATTGGAATAAATCCAAAAAGCCCAATAAGGGCTTTTTTTTCAATTCAACCGTGTCCTTTAATAGAAAAAAGACGGAATTTTTAGTGTATGCATCATTGACTAGGAGAAAGAAACGCAATAACAAAGGAATCGGTTATTGAAGATTCAAGTGATTCATATTAAAATGATGTCAAATGGACGAATTAGCAATTGCTAATAGAAGTTCCATATTTAGTGAAATCATGTGGTGTAGCTGAAGGTGATTGGGGGTGTAGAATGAGCAAAGTTCCTGTGGCGGAATTGGCATCACTATTAAATGACTGGAACATGGAAATCAAAAAAGATCATGCAGATGAGGCAGAACGGCTATTTGCTAAAGCGAAACAAGCAGTAGAGGAAATTGATGATGCTGACATCCTCATGTATTATTCTCTTCTTGAGAAAAGGCATCATATTCTGATGTACAATTTAAGAGGGCAAAAAGGCAATGTTTCAACGAAAAGTAAAGAAGGCCATTATGGGAAAAAAGATGATGATTTATCTAATCGCCTTGCTTACTATTTTGATTTTTATGAGGGTGTGTATGAACAGCATCAGGGGAATTATGAGGTTGCATTACAGATGTATCAAAGTGCGGAAAAGCTCTTAGATAAAATTCCAAGTGAAATCGAACGCGCTGATTTCGATTTTAAGGTCGCGTGGCTTTACTATCGCCTGAGTCATATCATGCTTTCATTAAGTTATATTCGCAGGGCTCTACACGTCTATAAACGTCACAAGCACTATGAAAGAAGAACTGCACTTTCATATTCTCTTATTGCAGCCAACCTTACAGAGATTGGCAGGTACGAAGAAGCGCTTGAGAATTATCGTTTAGCGGAAGAGGTGTTGACGAGCGAACAGGATGATTTTATGCTGGCTCAGCACCACCATAATGTGGCCATTTTATATTCATTTTGGAATAAACCGAAAGAATCCATACGACATCTTGAAAAAGCATTGTCTCATCAAGAGTATTATGATTCAGATTTCTTTTTCCATTCTACGTATCTGATCAGCCGGGAACTCTGTGTGATTGGTGAAAAGCAGCGCGCAAGCCAGTATATAGAGGCTGCATATGCACGAATAAAAGATGCTTCTCATGAAGTGTTTCAGCTCAAAATAGGCATCGTACATGATCTTTACTTAACGAATGTGCCACAAAGATTTCAGCAAATTAATGAGAAATTAAGAAAGTTAGAAGAAAAGAATGAATATCATGAAGTGAAAGAGCTTTCTCACTTTGCTGCAAAGTATTGTGAAAAGCAAGCACTTTATGAGCAGTCTGTTTTTTACTTGAATAAAAGTTTAGAAGCGGATTTACATATGAAAAGAATGGGGTTGATATAAGATGAAAACAGGATTAAAAGTATTATTCGTTGTGGGTTTAGCGGTCGCTGCGGCTGTTTTAACTGAAAATGTAGCGGGTTCTTTCGAAGTAGCAGAAAAAATCATTGGTGGTTAATCACCCAATCATATCTCGCCCTTGTTGATGATCATCAGCAAGGGTTTTTTATATGGGTGAAAATAGGCTCTTCTTATTAAACGCTGCAAGAACGTTTAATAAGAAGAATTCGCAACAAAGGGGGTGTGCAAATTTGTTACCTGCTCCATTATTCTAAATAAACATAGGGCAGAGCAACAAGTTAAAAAGGTCACCTTTCTTTGCTTAATTTAATTTTTTGCAGGACTTTTCATTCAAATTTTATGAAATTGGTCTATTGTACATAGAAATTGTTACAAAAGAGGGAACACCGCTCCATTTGTCACGCATATGATGAGATGAAGTGTAAGTTGAAGGCAGGTGATTGTATGGATCCACGGGTGTATGGAGGCTTTCATGGCGGCGGTTTTAGCGGTGGAGCAGTGGGACCTCATATTGGCTTTGGCGGGTATTATGTGAGCCCTGGCGTGTTCTCGGGCTTAGGAGGTTACCCTGGATATGGAGGGTTCGGGACGTTTTCTGGATATTCTCCATATGGCTCCACATTCATTATGGGGCGTCCTCCTGGTTTTTATGTAAGAAGTTATTAATGTTTCATCAAAGTGGTTGAAATAGCCATCTAAGATTGGCTATTTCAATTGGTGAAAGTGCTTAAATGTAGCTGTGATTACAATAACCCCTAGGATGCAAATAGGCAGCCAAATGATGATAAACGGATCGTACGCATCTGTGTATGCTGCTAAAGCAGCACCTAGGCAGTAAAAGACAATAGATCCAATTCGCAGAAAGCTCACATGCTGAATAGGGGCTTTTCTTTTTTCCCGATTTGATAAGCGCTGCGCCAAATCTTCAAATAAGTTAGCAAGTGTACTCGTTAAAACTGTTGTAGAAATGCCAGCGACATTTAATTTACGTGCGGCCGCCGTTTGCATGCCCATCGCCATACTTAAAAGAATAATCAGCATAAAATAAGCACCTTGCGTATAAGGAAAAATGGTCATAAGAGCAAATAGAAGCAAGATGATGACTTCTATGATAAAGATGCGTGTAACGGCTTTTGGCCAAAATGTTTTTTCTTGTTTTCCACCTATGACAACAGCTAGTAAAACACCTAGAACAAATCCGCTAAGTGCCGTGATGGAATGAAGAGCGGTTAACTGCAATGAACTGCCTGCTGCAATGCCAAGCAGTACAATATTTCCCGTCATATTTGCTGTAAACACATGCCCAAGGCTTAAATAGCCAATAACATCCACTATTCCTGCGGTAAGACATAAGAACATCAGTGCAATGTTTCGTATTGAGTGTGCGGTCAAAATAGTCATCCCTTTCTTCCTCTCTAATGAATAAGTGTAACGCTTAATGACCGCGTGTGTCCATTTTATGAGCTGGTAATATGTCCTGCAGCTGATATAAAACTTGTCGAAAAGAATCATCATTCACATGGTGCCTCATTTGACGGAATGGATCGCCTTTTTCCTTTAGACGTTTCATAACAGCCGGCATCGTAAATAAAGAAGGATGACATTCTTCGCTATTTAATTCTTCCCATTCAATCGGTGTTGCAACAAGTCCAAGCTCGTTTCCTCTCGGGGAATACGGGGCGATGATTGTTTTTCCAGCATCATGTTGAAGGTAGTCTAAATATAAACGGTTGCCGCGGTTTTTCTTTAGACGCTCTAGCGTAAACAGCTCGGGTGCTTGTTCGCATAAAAATTGGCAGATGAACGCAGTGAATTGTCTAGTTTGTTCATATGTGAAGGCATTTTTCTTCAATGGGATATAAACTTGCAGCCCTTTCCCACCACTTGTTTTAATAAATGCGGTGAGAAAGAGTCCATCTAAAATGGCCTTGATTCGTTTGGCTGCTTCTATTGCTAGGTGAAACTCTTTAACAGAAGGCGGATCTAAATCAAATACAATTTCTACAGGCCGATCTGTATCTCTCGTTTCAAAAGGAATATGAAATTCCATCGCCAGCTGGTTACCAAGCCAAAGCAACGTGTCAGGATCATTACAGATTGTGTAAGAAATATCGTTCGCTTGATCTGTCTCAACAAAATCAGGCGCATAATCGGGCGTTGCCTTTTGATAAAAAGATTCTCCACCAGTGCCATGAGGAAAGCGTATTAACGTAAGACGTCTTTCACGTAAAAAGGGTAATAAATAGGGAGCGGCTTGCCTCAAATAAAGTAAGTAATCTGCCTTTGTGATATGAAGGGCAGGTACAACCGGTTTCTCTGGGTGGGTGACGTCAATCATAGCTGGGAGCGGATAAAGCTGTTTGAGCATGTGTTGAAAGGTACACGTTGCTGGATCTGCATCGAATAAAAACGAAAAGAACCGGGGCTCACGTAAGGCTGATCCATCAAAAGAAATACAGGCGATCTTTGCGACAATGGATGGTGGGATTTCATAATGTGATGCTCCAGTCATTTGACCTTTGGTTAGAAATAAGGTGCGCAGGGTTTGTTCTTCTTCTTTAGAAAAACCATGCTTAAATTGGACAACCTCTAAGAGATTCGTTTCTTGATAAAGACATCCTTGAAAATAGCCATTGTCTTTATCAAAACGAGTCACGATGACAGATACAAACCGCCAATTTTTGATTTTGAGCCATTCTTTCGAGCGGGTATGCTCCTGCCATTTACTCATCTTCTTTTTAGCAACTAATCCTTCCGCTAAATAGGTCAGCATGATTTTTTTCATGTCATCAGAGCTGCTATCGGTTTGGATGATTTGAAGAAGAGAGGGGTGATTCAGCTGAACGGAGGGAGGAAGATTTGCTGCTTGGAACACCTCATGCAGCTCAGCTTTTCTTACAATCAGCGGTAAATCAACGAGGGATTTCCCTTTGCATCTCAATAGATCAAATGCAATCAAATGGCATGGAAACCGCTTAGCCTGGCGTTGAATGGTTTCTGTGTTTTTCAGGCGGCCTCTTTGCTGAACTTTAGTAAAGTCGCTTTCTTGTTCACTCAGTAAAAAGACCAATTCTCCATCTAGGGTCAGCGGTAAAAAAGGTGCAAGCTGCTTTGTTAGTTGCTGGCACTGATCAATGACTTCAGGAAATTGTTCATTTAATCGCTTTCCGGCTCTGCTCTCTAAATGGATGGCGTCTTTTTCCCATATAAGAATGGCCCTAAAGCCGTCATATTTTAATTCATACAGCCAGTCTGCTCCAACAGGAATATCATGTGCAGACGTTAAACGCATCGGTTTCATTGTGTTTTCACTTCCTTACATCATGTGTTCTTATGGTGGGATGAAATTTTCATAAACATACATAACTCTGATGAAAACATTACATAGTAAGAAGAAAAGAACGGAGGCGTTACGATGCATACAGTATGGAAGGGCGGCATTAGCTTCGGACTGGTCAATATTCCAGTCAAGCTGTTTACCGCTACAGAAAACAAAGATATTAAATTAAGACAGCTTCATAAAGAATGCCATACGCCGATTAACTACAAAAAGGTTTGTGCTAACTGCGGCGAGGAGGTAGCGCCAGAGCAAATTGTAAAAGCGTACGAGTATGCCAAAAATAAATTCATTGAATTGGATGAGGAAGAACTCGAAAGGCTGAGAAAAGAAAATGAAGAAAAAGCCGTCGAAATTATTGATTTTGTGAAGATAGAAGAAATCGACCCCATCTATTATGAAAGAAGTTATTTTCTATCTCCAGATACCGGCGGAGCAAAGGCTTATTCATTATTAAGAAAAGCGTTGCAAGAATCAGGGAAAATCGGTGTAGCCAAGATCATGATTCGCTCAAAGGAGCAATTAGCGATTGTTAGGTGCTACGAACATATTTTACTAATGGAAACCATTCATTTCCCTGACGAAATTAGGCAAGTATCAGACGTCCCGAATATCCCGCAAGAGGAAAACATCGTGAAGAAAGAGTTAGACACAGCGCTCCTTTTAATTGAGCAGCTGACCACCACATTCGATCCAGCCGCATATCGGGATGAATACAGAGAGCAGCTGATGAATGTCATTGGAGACAAAATCTCTGGAGAACATACCGTTCAGCCAGAAACGACAGGTAAAAAAGAGGCTTCATCCAATGTCACCGATTTAATGGCCGCTTTGCAGGCTTCTATCGATCGATCAAAACCGGCAAAAACGAAAAAAGCAGCACCTAAGAAAAGAAAAGCACCCGCTAAAAAAGAAAAGAATGCATAAAGAAAAGACCGCTCGCCAAAGGGCGGTCTTATTTTGGCTTCACCACATCCTGAATCGTCCCGTCTGTTCGGTGGATGACAACTGCTGTTCCTTTTTTAGATGAAATCTCTTTCGCGCGGTCGATGGCTTCCTGTTTCGTTTCTTTTACCTCACTTGCACGCTTCGCTTTTTCAGTTTGAACCGCCCAGCCTTCATCATGTTTCACGACATGCTGCGCATGATCCATGAGCTCAGGTCGTGCAGAGCTGCTTTTCTTAGAAGGAGTCACAGAACCATGAGAGTGAAAGTCCTCCATTTCTTTTTCCGTCGCATTCTTTTTCCACTCTTTCGCTTGATTGATCGCAATTGGAATCGCTCTACCTTCTTCATAGCCTTCCTGCACCATTTTGTTGGAAATCTCAAGTGCTTTTTTTCGAATGACTTTGTCTAGTGATTGGAATGAAGCTGGATAATCTTCCATTGTCCAAGGCATATTGAACGCTCCTTTCTTTTATTTGAACACCTTCCCCCATATGCAATGGATCAAACATTTAACCATCTCAATCCAATGGCTTGGTTGAAATACATCGTTTTGCTGAGGAAGAATGTTTTCAATTCCTGCACAATAGAAGATAGTAAAGGAGTGATTGAAATGATGATGAAAGGCTTGTATGAAGCACATTTACCTGTGAGTGATTTGAAGGCATCCATTTCTTTTTATGAAAAATTGGAATTAACACTTGCTCATGAAAATGAACGAGTGGCTTTTCTATGGATTGAGAAAGGAAAGAGCTGGCTTGGCTTATGGAAGGCTGATATATCCACTATTCCATATCATCCAGCCACTCGACATGTTGCGTTCCAAATAGAAACATCCAGCATTGAGCAGATCAAAGAATGGCTGATAGAAAAAGGGATCAGCATACATCCGATGTTTGGCTTTTCGGAAGAGCAACAGCCTTTAGTACTTGATAATCCGCCACAATTTCATGCCGCGATTTACTTTCTTGACCCAGATGGCAATTTGCTTGAATGCATTGCACCGCTTGAAATCGATGCAGGAGAACATCATGAGATGATGACATTTGAAGATTGGGAAAGAAAGAAACATCCGTTTATTGATTGACAAAACCGCTTATTGTAACTATATTGATTACAACGGTGGTGAAGGAATGTGAAACAAATTAGCAGCAGATATACCATTGCTGTTCATATCTTGTCTTTTATTGCGGGTGTTTCAAAAGAGTGCACAGGGGATTTTATTGCAGAAAGTGTTAATTCAAATCCAGTCATTATCAGAAAAATGATGGCTATGCTCAAAAAGGCGGATCTCATTGAGATTCGCCGAGGAGTTGGCGGTGCTTCTTTAAAAAGGCCGGCAGAGGACATTACTCTACTAGATGTGTACCGGGCTGTGGATGTAAGCGAAGATGAAGAGTTATTTAACTTTCATCAACCAGTCATTGCATGTCCAATTGGTCAAGCCATGGATACGAGACTGCGGCAAGAACTTAAAGAAGCACAGTCCGCACTTGAGCATCACCTTAAACAAGTGACAATTAAGCAATTATTAATCGAGGCGGAGTAGAAAAAGCTCATACATAGAGCTTTTTTTACCCCTTCGTTGTAACCATTTCGATTATAACGAATGATCTGATGCAAGAAACCAGCTGCTTCATACATGAAACATCACCGTTGAACGAAAAATGAGGAGGTCAAATCAATGACATTATTAGTGACAGGTGCAACAGGACAACTTGGATCGCTCGTCGTCAAACATTTGCTCGCAAAAGTACCAGCTGAACAATTGGCGGTCAGTGTTCGAGATCCGCAAAAAGCAGTTCATCTAAAGGAAGCTGGGGTGGATGTGCGCAAGGGAGACTTCACACAGCCGGATACACTTCAATCAGCGTTTCAAGGGATTGATCGCCTTTTGATCATTTCGTCTGGGGATGGAGACCGCGTGAAGCAGCATATCAATGCCATCCAAGCAGCGAAAGCAGCAAATGTGTCATTTATTGCTTATACAAGTGTTGTCAATGCAAGAGAAAGTCAGCTTAACCTAGCACATGACCATGCAAAAACAGAAGAAGCAATTTTGGCCTCTGGCATACCTCATGTTTTTCTAAGAAACAATTGGTATGTGGAAAATGAAAAAGATACGATTCTGGCATCAGTGAACGGAGCGCCGTTTATCAGCCCAATTGGTGAAGGTAAAGTCGGCTGGGCAACAAGAAATGACTATGCAGAAGCAGCAGCAAATGCGTTAACACTGCCGGCACATGATCAGGAAATCTATGAATTGTCAGGACCGCTTCGCACACACACTGAACTTGCACAAATGGTTAGCAAAGTGAGCGGGAAAGAAATCAAAGTAGAGCACATGGATGTAGATACATTTGGAGAATTTTTAGCGTCAAATGGTGTACCGAAAGAAGCTGTTCCATTTGTCAAAGCGATGCAAAGCGGAATTCGCGATGGGGCATTGGCAGTCGAAAGCCATGATTTCGAAAAACTATTAGGCCGTTCTTTAACATCTATTGAAGATAGAATACGAGAAATGATGTCAAACTAAACATGTAAAAACGCCCTGTAAAAAGGGCGTTTTTTCTATCCTCATTGAGCCATTCTTTTGAAATATAGGTGTAATGTCCATTTTGTCGTACATATTCTTGTATTTAGATGTTAGAATTTTATGAGATGATTCCAGCAAATGAATGACGCTTACTTTATTATGAAATACATTATTCAAGATATTCATTTTGTTTTAATCCTATTAAACAGCAGGATGTGATGACATGTTACGCAAAGCCTTCCTCTCTTATCTCACTGCCAGTATAATCACAATCATCGTCATTATGATTGAACTCGGTTTTCGTTCAGCCGTTGTTTCACCATTTGTTTTACTTGATTCGAACAAAGAAAGCAATCCAAAAGTATTCGTCGCTCATTCGCTATATCAGGGTGACGTTTTATTAACCTATCAAGACGGCTCTTTCAATGGCACATCAGAAGCATCCCTTCAATTAAGTGGAAAGTACATAAATCTCACACAGATCCCATCTGCGAATGGAATCAGTATGATTGAAACAGAAAAAATAATGAATGATAAGGCATTGGTTTTTCTAAGAAAAGGTTTTGTACCTATCCATGATGATACGATCATGATGGAACAAGTAACGCAAAATCCCTTCTTTTCTACATACAATCTAACGAATCTAACAGAAACAACTAAGATCAGCACAAACTTTAAGTATAGCACCACATTTGTTACATTCATGACTTTAATGGGAATTCTTTTGCCCGCTTTGTTATTTTTCCTATTTAACCTTCATGAATCGATGAAAAACCTATTCACATTATTCATTCCCTTTGTTCTAGCCATTTTTCTTCCCTTGGGATTAAATTATTATTTTTTAATGGGATACGTGCTATCAGTTACAGGATCTTATGTGTTGAGTATGATTCTCTCTATACTTGTACCTATTTTCCTGTCAGTCTTATTGACAGCTTATTCATTTGAGTATGTGACAAAAGATTCTTCTGATGTATTAGGAGAAAATGAAGACACTTTAGGAAATTCATTCTTCCTGAACGTTAGGGAGCAAGTCGTTTTATTTGGTGCTATCACATTATCCTTGATATATTTCGGCTCTTATTTAGTCATGCCTTTGGCGTTTCAAGCGAAGGTTATGGATCATCTTATTCTATTTTGTGCTTGGTATTTCGCCCTAGTCATCTTATTTATTATGGGTTACTCATTCATTCAAAAAATGATAAATAAGTATGAAGTCTTATGGACGGACGAATTCATAAATATTTGCAAAGATATTGAGCATCAAACGAACCAAAAGGTAAAAATATGGGTAAAAAAAGACTCACAACATGATGTGAATGCCTGGATATATTCATTTCAACTTCCATTTAGAAGAAAAGTCAATCTATATGTGACGGAAGGGTTATTAGATAAGTTTGATACAGAGGAAATTCGTGCGATCTTATTCCACGAAATGGGACATGTAAAATTAAAACATGCGCATTTCACCATTTACCTCACTGTGATTGTCACTTTACTTATGGGAATCAGTATGTATTATGCCAGACAGGTGATGCTTGCCAATGGTTGGTGGCAATATATTTTGTTGTTCCCAGTAGGGGTATTAATCATAATATTTATGACGGAGTGGTTGCCAAAGAAAATGAGTCGGTTATTTGAGATTCAGGCGGATCGCTTTGCTGTTCACCATCTTGAGAATCAAACTCTATATCTCAATACTTTGATAAAATTAAGTCATTTGATTGAAGAAGATGGAGATGACGGAAGAAAATCTGAATGGCGTGAAAGTCATCCTTCTTTTGAAAAACGAATTCATCACATAAAGAAAATCATGAAGTGAAGGCGGTTTGTGTGAAAGACGACACTTCCTTCGGTAGTATGAAGAAATAAAAACATGAATGTTCTCAAACGCCCTGTAAAAAGGGCGTTTTTTCATGTATCACACAAGCATGATGTCCAAATTTTAGACAAATCCGTTCGTTGAAATTTCAGAAATTTGGGATTAAAATGAAATGAAGGTCCATTATTCAGTCATCAGATGACCGGACATAAATCAAGGTGCAGCAAAAGAAAGGAAGTTCGCCGATGAGAGTCAGTTTATTTGTCACCTGTATCATTGACACGATGCAGCCACATGTAGGAAAGGCGACTGTTGAGGTGTTAGAGCGGCTTGGTGTTGAAGTGGAATTCCCTGAAGAACAAGTGTGCTGCGGGCAGCCCGCCTTTAACAGCGGCTATACAAAAGAAACAATCAAAGCGGCCAAAAATATGATGAAAGCCTTTGAATCAGCTGAATATGTCGTCACACCATCAGGTTCTTGTAAGGCCATGTTTTTAGAATATCCGCACCTTTTTAAAGAAGACCGAGCGTGGTTCGCCCGTGCTCAGGCACTTGCTGCGAAAACATATGAATTAACGGAATTTATTGTTGATATATTACATGTAACAGATGTAGGAGCGAGTTTGAAAGGAAAAGCCACCTATCATACCTCCTGCCATATGACGAGACTGCTTAGAATTAAGGAAGCGCCTTTCACACTGTTGTCAAATGTCAAAGATTTGGTGATGGAACCATTGCCTCGCGCTGAAAATTGCTGCGGATTTGGAGGAACTTTTTCAATCAAAATGACACCCATTTCTGAGCAGATGGTCGATGAAAAAGTACAAAGCATAGAGGAGACAGGCGCTGAATATATCATCGGTGCTGACTGTGGATGTCTGCTGAATATCGGGGGAAGGCTGAATCGTCTTCATAAGCCAGTTAAAGTGATGCATATCGCAGAAGTGTTGAATAGCCGCTGAAGCTAAGAGGGGGAACGGCACATGAGTATGAAAATTGGAGAGAAGGCTTTTAAAGAGCGGATCGGCGAAGGATTAGAAGACGCTGTGATGAGAGGAGCTGTTTCCTCTGCACAGGAGCGTCTGTATAAAAGACGGATGACTGCAAGTGAAGTGCTTGGAAACTGGGAAAAGTGGCGTGAACTTGGAGAGGACATCAGGCAGCATACACTTGCCCACCTTGATGACTACTTATATCAATTAAGTGAGAGCGTGAGTAGACGTGGAGGTCATGTGTTTTTTGCAAAAACAAAGGAAGAGGCATCGGCGTACATCCAAGATGTCGCACAAAAAAAAGCAGCAAAAAAGATCGTGAAATCAAAATCAATGGTCACAGAAGAAATTGAAATGAATCAAGCGCTAGAAGAGATTGGCTGCGAGGTAGTTGAAAGCGATCTTGGAGAATATATTCTTCAAGTTGATGACCATGAACCACCTTCACATATCGTGGCACCAGCCCTTCATATGACGAAAGAACAAATACGGGAAGTTTTTCACGAAAAGCTTGGATATGATATGTCAGAGACTCCTGAAGAAATGACCAAATTTGTAAGAGCTTTGTTACGAGAAAAATTTCTTGAAGCAGACATTGGTGTGACGGGCTGTAACTTTGCTGTGGCTGACACAGGATCGATTTGTCTTGTGACGAATGAAGGGAATGCGGATCTTGTCACGTCCATTCCAAAGACACATATCGCAGTCATGGGGATGGAGCGGCTTGTACCAACGATGGAGGAGCTCGATGTCCTTGTCGGTCTATTGTGCAGAAGCGCAGTAGGTCAAAAGTTAACAAGCTATATCTCTGTCGTGGGGCCAAAAGGAGAAGAAGAAGTTGATGGGCCAGAAGAGTTTCATTTGGTCATTGTGGATAACGGACGGTCAAATATATTAGGGACGGAATTTCAGCCAGTTTTGCAATGTATTCGGTGTGCAGCCTGTATCAATGTGTGCCCCGTTTATCGGCATGTTGGCGGTCATTCGTACGGATCAATTTACCCGGGTCCGATTGGTGCTGTTCTTTCGCCGCTACTTGGAGGATATGACGACTACCAAGAGCTTCCTTTCGCCTCAAGTTTGTGCGCAGCCTGTACAGATGCTTGTCCAGTGAAAATTCCACTTCACGAATTATTAATCAAACATCGACAAGTCATCGTTGAAAAAGAGGGGAGAGCGCCTAAAGCGGAAATGATGGCAATGAAAATGTTCGGAATGGGCGCATCCACTCCTAGAATGTATCGATTTGGCACAAAAGCAGCCCCTGTGCTCTTGAAACGTATGACTTCAAACGGACAGATTTCAAAAGGTGCGGGTCCTTTAAAGAATTGGACAGAAATTCGTGACCTCCCAGCGCCAAGCAAAGAAAGGTTTCGGGATTGGTTTAAAAAGAAACAAAAGGAGGAGCGGCAATGAAAGGATCCATTTCTCATCGAGAACCATTTTTAGCACATATCCAGCAACAATTAGGCAAAAGCTCCTCCAAGCCTGCATCTATTCGGCGTCCGGTTTGGAAGCATCGAGTCAATTGGGAAACAAATGAAGGTCTGTCGAAAGAAGAATTGGTAGAGCAATTGAAGGTGCAATGTCAGCAAATTCATACGAAAGTGGTAGAAACAACGCCAAAAGAAGCACCCTCAACGTTACGATTATTGATGAAAGAGTATGGAGAAGGTCCTGTGATGACTTCGAGCGATAGACGTTTTGCACAATATGAATGTCATCCTATGTTTCAAGCCTTGCGGAAAGAAGGAATCTCAGTCACTAGCTGGAATGCAGATACATCAAGAGAAGAAAATATAAGGCAGGCAGAACAAGCGAAATATGCAGTGGTATTCAGTGATTACACACTTGCAGAATCCGGAACGGTTGTTCTTTCCTCCCATCAAGGTCAAGGGAGATCACTTCATTTTTTACCGATGATGTATATGGTATGTATTGAAAAAAGCACAATTGTCCCGCGGATGATTCATGCTGTTTCAGCTCTTCATCGCCTAGTAGAAGAAGGAGAGCAGACGAAAGGCGCCATTCATTTTATATCAGGTCCAAGTAATTCTGCCGATATTGAAATGAATTTAGTGGTTGGTGTTCATGGGCCGGTGCGGGCTGTGTATGTATTAATAGATGATGAATAAGGGCTTTCGTGAAGAAAGCTTCAGCGTGTAGGCAAACCCTCGCATTCGGTGTCAGTCCTGCGCTTCGGTGCTCACGAATGTTAAATTCGCTCCGCGCCGATGCTCGTCCTTCCTAGGGCTGCAAAGGTTTTCTATCACGCTGAAAAGAAGACAAAGGGCTAAAATAAAGTTCATTTTAGCCCTTTGTCAACAATCTGGGGCTTTCGTGGAGAAAGCTTTTTTTATGTAAACATTCTAAAAATTCATCTTGCCTCTAGGCGAATAGTCATAGTAAGATGACGTCATACAAGATGAGAAGCTCATCTACTGCTGATGTAAAGGAAGCTGCTAATGGAAATGAAGACAAATGCTCCAAAGAAGTCGATTGCGGTGCCGCTTGTGATCTCCATCATTGCGATTTCGTTTTCGGCCATTATTGTGAAGTGGTCAAGTGCGCCTGCTGCTATTTTAAGTATGTATCGAATGATATTTGCGGCGGTTTTGATGCTTCCGTTTATTCTGCCGCGTCAAAAAGAGTTTGTCTCGTTAAAGCGGAGAGACTGGTTTTTCTTATGTATGTCAGGTTTCTTTTTAGGGCTCCATTTTGTTTTGTGGTTCGGCTCATTGAAGCTCACCACAGTGGCGAGCTCTACAATCATCATTGCACTTCAGCCGATGGTGTCATTATTAGGCGGATTTCTCATTTTTCGTGAACGAACAACGAAGTCAGCCATTTTCACAATGTGTGCGGCGATTGTTGGTGCGCTCATGATCGGATGGGGGGATATCGGACATAGCCAAGACGCCATTATAGGAGACATTTTATCCTTTTTCAGTGTAATCGCTGTTGTTTGTTATTTATTAATCGGTCAACAAGCTGTGAGAAAGATATCTCATTGGATTTATAGTTTTTGTGTATTTGGTTTTGCCGGCCTTTTTTTAATTTTATTTAACCTTATACAGCAAACGCCTTTTGTAGGCTATTCGGGTAAAGAATGGGGGATTTTTTTACTGCTCGCCATTATCCCTACCATGTCCCATGTCATTAACAACTGGCTGTTAACCTATGTGAATGCGACAACTATTTCAATGAGTATTCTAGGCGAACCTGTTGGGGCAACGATACTCGCTGTTTTACTGCTTGGAGAGAAAGTCACGCTGATGCAAATGTTCGGTGGTCTTCTTGTCCTTTTAGGTGTCTTTTTCTTTTTGATGCAGCAGCGACAAGGAATCGTGATGAAAACAAAAAAATCCGGTTAACTCCCGGATTTTTTTACTCTTTTAAATGATTTTTTTCAATTACTTTGTTTAATCTAGCCTCGACTTTCTTCAATTCCACTTGTTTTCTTCGTATCATTCGAATCGCGATGACAACGATGGTCACGATCAATGCAATAAATAGAAGAGAAAATACTTGAATACGATATCCCCAATGTTGAATGCAGTATTCGCTTCATTAGGCATGTGTAACCCTCCTTATATCTATATATTGCCATAAAAAATAAAAGATTGAGATTTATCCATAATTTATCTATAATAGGTAAAATATCACTCATTAAAGGAGAACCATTATGAGAACTTTAGTCCTTTTACGAGGTCTCCCAGGTGCAGGTAAATCAACTTGGATCAAAGAACAAGGCTTAGAACCATATACATTATCAGCGGATCAGATCCGTCTGTTAACCCAGCCTCCGCAGTTATCAGTCAATGGGAAGCCGGAAATTTCAAGCAAACATGATCATAAAGTCTGGTCTTTATTATTTGAACTCCTCACAGCCCGAATGGAACGAGGAGACTTTACTGTCATTGATGCAACACATGTCACAAGTAAGTCCATTTCGCAGTATAAATCATTAGCTACTTCATATCGCTATAGAGTGTATGTTGTCGATTTTACGCAAGTGCCTCTTGAAACATCCCTGCTGCAAAATCGCGGTCGAGAGCCGCACAAAGTAGTGAAGGAATCTGTGTTATATCAAATGAATGAACGGTTAAAGACAGAGAAGGTGCCTTCATGGGTAACCGTTTTGATGCCTGAGGAATATCCAGCTATTATGACTTATCAGCCCAGATCTTTTGATCAGTATGAGGCCATTCATGTCTTCGGTGATATTCACGGCTGTTACACAGCTCTAAATACTTATTTGCAAGGAGACTTGAAAGAAAACGAGCTTTATATCTTTGCAGGTGATTTGCTTGATAGAGGAATAGAAAACAAGGAAGTGTTAGAATGGATGCTGGCACATAGAGAATGCCGCAATGTGATCGTCATTGAAGGAAATCATGATCAGCATCTTTACAAATATGCACATGAAGAAAAAGTGAGAAGTAATATGTTTAACCGTCATACTGCGCCTGAAATTGCGGAAGCAGGTTTTGACCTAAAAGAATTAAGGAAGTTTGTCAGAACATTTCATCAGCTCACCTATTTTACGTATCATGGTCAGACATTTCTTGTCACCCATGGTGGGCTTGCTCATTTGCCAGAAGAGCTTCTGCATGTCTCAACGCAGCAGCTTATTCACGGAGTAGGTGAATATTCAGATGACATTGACCACTTATTTGTGCAAAACACTTCTGGATTAGATATCATTCAAATTCATGGTCATCGCAATTTATATAGACTGCCTATCCAAGCGGCGGATAGATCTTATAATCTCGAAGGTCAGGTTGAATTTGGCGGACAGCTGCGTGTGTTAAAAATCACAGCAGGCGGGATTGAGACACATGAAATTGACAATCCTGTCTACAGAGCTTCTGAAAACAAGCAACCGGTCTTTGTTCAGCCCAATGTGACGCTGGATGATTTTTTAGCCCATTTAGATCAGCATGAATATGTACAGGAATTAAAGCTGCCACACGATATTTCATCTTTTAATTTCACCAAAAAAGCATTTAGTGAAAGACAATGGGATGAAATAAATGTCAAAGCAAGAGGGTTGTTTATCAATATGACTTCAAAGCAGATTGTGTCTAGAAGTTATAATAAGTTCTTTAATATTGATGAACGTCCTGAAACCAGAATGCAGCATTTAGTGAATCATCTTCAATTTCCTGTGACGGTCTTTGATAAAGCAAATGGATACTTAGGCACGGTTGGGTTTAACGACATAAAAGATGAGCTGGTGTTTACGTCCAAATCGTATACGTCACATGTGAAGCAAAATCAGCATGCTGCTTGGGTCGAAGAGCTATTTTATGCGACCTTTGACGATGTGCAGGTCGATTACATCAAATCATACGTACGCGACAACCATGTATCCCTTGTATTTGAAGTCATTTTGCCAGGGAAAGATCCGCATATTATCACATATGATCATGATCAACTCATTTTACTTGATATCGTGAAGCGTCAGCTGAGCTATGAAAAAGAACCATTTGCTGAAGTGAAAAGGCTCAGTGAACAGCTTGGCATGCGGTGCAAACAGCAAGTGGCAGTGTTTCATGATTGGACCTCTTTCTATAAATGGTATCAATCTGTATCACATGATGACACAATCAAAGAAGAAGGCTATGTCATTGAGGATAATAGCGGCTTTATGACCAAGTTAAAGCTTCCTTATTATCAATTTTGGAAGCAAATGCGATCCATTAAACAGCGTGTTGCAGATAAGCGCTCCACCCAAAAATATATGCAGGCTTTGCAAACAGCAGAGCAAGCAAGATTTTATACATGGCTACTCGAGCAAGATCCAGTAAACGTGAGAAACAGCTCAATCATTGAGCTGCGTTCACAATTTGAGCAAACGGAAGCGGGCCATTTGAATAATGACGGAATAAATGCATAGTCTAACAAAGAGTCTTTTCTAGAGAAAAGGCTTTTTTTCATGAAATCGAAAGGTGGAAGCTGAAATGCCAGATCATATTGAAGTCATACTTCGAACCATATTTGCTTTTGCTATTTTATTCGGCGGTGCCCGTCTTCTTGGAAAGCAAACCATTGCACAAATGAATATTTTTGATTTCATTGCGGCGATCAGTCTAGGTTCAATTGCGGCGAACTTGGCGTTTAATACTACGCTTCCGCTTCATCACACAACCATTTCTTTTGTGACACTTGTGATCATTATTTATGTGATTTCTTTACTTGCTTTAAGAAGCCGGAAGGTGAGAGGTTTTATGGCCGGTAAACCAACGCTTGTGATTCAAAATGGCAAAATCCTTGAAGAGAATATGAAAGGAATGAGGTATACACTTGATTATTTAAATCAACAGCTCAGAGAAAAGAATGTGTTTGACATTAGTGAAGTTGAATTTGCAATGATTGAAACAGATGGGCATATGTCGGTGAAAAAATACCCTTCATTTGATTATGTCACGCGAAAAGATCTTAACCTATGGATGCAGGCAGAGCGTTACATGCCCATTGAAGTCATTATGGACGGAAAGCTCATTTTGAAAAACCTTCATGAAAACCAATTAACGGAGCAGTGGATATATGAAGAAATTCAAAAAAGGCAGCTGTCTTTAAAAGACATTGTTTATGCGGTTCGTTCAAGTAATGGCAGTTTATATATTGATACATATGACGATCACATCCATTCTCCAATTGACCAAGAATGAACATATAGTTCAGACGACACCCGCGCGTCACAGAACTGCCAATATTTATAAGTCGTTTGGATGTCATCTATCTAGGTATCATTTCTCAATTATTATTATTTTCAGAAAATGTAGTGACGGAGAAAAATAAGTATGTTTAAGTATAAATAGAAGAATTTAAAATATTAATATAATATACACCAAGCGGAATGAATATTCATTCCTGATAAAACGAAAGGAGAGGATGAAATGCCCGCAGCAACTACTGATAAACAGGAGCAGATTATGAAGGCTTCTCTGGACTTATTTATTGAACGGGGTTTTGACGGTACAACGATGCCGATGATTTCGAAAAGAGCCAATGTTGGAGCAGGAACCATTTATCGTTATTTTGATAGTAAAGAGGCTCTTGTGAACATTTTATACCAGCGAAGCCTGACTGCATTTATCGACAAGGTGAATACAAACAGTCCAGACCCTAAAGCAAGCATTAGGGCTTATTTCAAACATGTCTTTTATTGCTTAGTGCTCTTTACAAAAGAGAATCCAAGTGGTCTGTACTTCTTAGAAATTGACAAACGCTCACACTATTTAGATGAGACAAGTAAAGAGAAGATGCAGCAGCTATTAAATGAGCTATTTCATATTTTTGAAGAAGGCAAAAAGGATGGAATTCATCCAAATCTTTCAGGGAGAACGATTTTATCCATTGTATTTGGAGCGTTCGTTCAGCTTCATAAACAGATTCTAGCAGAGGAAATTGAACCAACGATTGAATTTTTAGAAGATATTGAGCAATGCTTATGGCGTGCCATTAGCGTTGCATCATAAAGAAATAAAGGGAGTGGGCACATGCAACAAACATCAATCATTCCAAAACCAAAAACATACGGACCTTTAAAAAATATTCCTCATATCAAAAAAGGAGAGCTTTCTCAAACCTTTTGGCGGCTGGCAGATGAATTAGGGCCGATCTTTCAGTTTGAATTTTCAAAAGCAACAAGTATTTTTGTTTCCAGCCATGAACTTGCTAAAGAAGTATTTGATGAGAGGCGTTTTGATAAATTCATTGGAAGCAGTCTCAATAAAGTGAGAACATTTTCAGGGGATGGGTTATTCACAAGTTGGACAGAAGAGCCGAATTGGAGAAAGGCTCATCACATCTTGATGCCGGCGTTTAGCCAGCAGGCCATGAAGGGCTATCATGAGATGATGCTCGATATTGCCACACAGCTTGTACAAAAATGGCAAAGAACGGGCCGTGATGAAGAAATTGAAGTAGCAGAAGATATGACAAAGCTCACTTTAGATACGATCGGGCTATGCGGTTTTGATTTTCGATTTAACAGCTTTTATAAAGAAAATCAACATCCATTTATTGAAAGCATGCTGAATGGTTTAAATGAAGCGATGGATCAAGCAAGCAGATTGCCGGTCGCAGATAAATTAATGATCAAAAGAAGAAAAGAATTTGAACAAGATGTTGATTTTATGAAGCAATTAGTAGATGACATTATTCAAGAACGGAAAAAACAAGATAAAACGGGCAATGATTTACTATCTCTCATGCTACATGCAAAGGATCCTGAAACAGGTGAACGCCTGTCGGATGAAAATATCCGTTATCAAATCATTACCTTCTTAATAGCAGGTCATGAAACAACAAGTGGATTGTTGTCATTTGCGATTTATTTTTTACTAAAGAATCCAGACAAATTAAAAAAAGCCGTACAAGAAGCAGACAACGTGCTACAAGGCGGACTGCCGACATTTAAGCAGGTTCAAAAACTAAGTTATACGCGTATGGTCTTAAATGAAGCACTTCGCCTCTGGCCAACGGCGCCTACGTTCTCTCTTTATGCGAAAGAGGATACAGTCATTGGAGGAAAATATCCGATCCAAAAAAACCAAAGTGTCAATGTGCTGCTTCCTAAATTACATCGGGATCAAGCGGTTTGGGGGGAGGATGCAGAAGAATTCAAGCCTGAACGTTTTATGCATCCTGAAAAGATTCCACAGCATGCCTATAAACCGTTCGGAAATGGCCAGCGTGCATGTATTGGGATGCAATTTGCCCTTCATGAAGCCACGATGGTTCTGGCGATGGTTCTGCACAACCTTGAACTGATTGACCATACGTCGTATGAACTGGATTTAAAAGAATCTCTGACCATTAAGCCGAATGATTTTAAAATCAAAGTGCGGCCAAGAAAGCAGCAATTCTTTATGGCGCCTCCGAAAGAAGAACCAACAAAAAGCACGGCATCTGCTGAAGCAAAAATAGCGAGTCATGGAACACCGCTATTGGTCTTGTACGGATCAAATCTGGGCACAGCAAAGCAGATGGCAAACGAATTTGCTGAAGACGGGAAAGCAAAAGGGTTTGACGTGACAACGGCACCGCTTGATGATTATACTCGAAAGTTACCAGAGTCAGGCGCAGTTTTAATTGTAACGGCTTCATACAACGGTCATCCGCCTGACCATGCGAAACAGTTTGTGGATTGGGTGACGCAAGATGAGGAGCAGGATCTATCAAACGTGACATTTGCAGTCTTTGGGTGCGGAGATCGAAATTGGGCGAGCACATATCAGCGTATTCCTCGTCTGATTGATGAAGCACTTGAAAGAAAAGGGGCGAAGCGTGTAACGGATATTGGTGAAGGCGATGCGGGCGGTGATATGGATGAAGATAAAGAAACATTCCAGAAGACAGTCTTCGATGAGCTTGCAAAAGAATTCAATTTAACCTTGCAGGAGAAACGCCAAGAAAAGCCAAACCTATCCATTGCATATACGAATGAGCTAGTGGAACGTCCTGTAGCTAAAACATACGGTGCCTTTTCAGCTGTTGTATTGAAAAATCAAGAATTACAATCTGAAAAAAGTACCCGCCAAACAAGGCATATCGAACTTCAATTACCTGAAGGCAAGCACTATAAAGAAGGAGATCATATCGGAATCGTGCCAAAAAATAGTGCAACACTCGTTCAGCGAGTGACCGATCGTTTTAAGTTGGATCCCAAGCAGCACATGATACTCTCTTCGGAAAAAGAAGCAAGTCATTTACCATTAAATCAGCCAATTCAAATCGGAGAATTGTTGGCGTCACATGTAGAGTTGCAAGAGCCTGTGACACGTACTCAGCTAAGAGATCTTGCAAAATATACGGTATGCCCCCCTCATCGTATTGAACTTGAACAAATGGCGGGAGAAATTTATCAAGAAGCTGTATTAAAGAAGCGTGTGACCATGCTTGATTTACTAGAACAATACGAAGCATGTGAACTGCCATTTGATCATTTCTTAGCCCTATTACCAGGATTGAAGCCTCGTTATTACTCGATCTCCAGTTCGCCAAAGGTGGATGAAAAGAGGCTTAGTATCACAGTAGCTGTTGTGAAAGGAAAATCATGGAGCGGACGCGGTGAATATGCAGGCGTCGCATCAAACTATTTATGCGGACTGCAAGAAGGAGATGAAGTGGCCTGCTTCCTCCATGAAGCTCAAGCAGGATTCGAATTGCCGCCTTCTCCTGAAATACCAATGATCATGATTGGACCAGGAACAGGTATCGCCCCGTTTAGAGGGTTCATTCAGGCAAGGGAAGCATGGCAAAATGAAGGGAAGTCGTTAGGTGAAGCCCATCTTTATTTTGGCTGCCGCCACCCGCATGAAGATGATCTGTATTATGACGAAATGCAGCTTGCAGAAGAAAAAGGAGCCGTCACCATCCACCGTGCTTACTCTCGCTACGAGGAGCAAAAAGTGTATGTCCAGCACTTCATTAAAAATGATGGAGCCAAGCTCATTAAATTGCTCGACAAAGGCGCCTACCTGTATATTTGCGGGGATGGAAAGGTCATGGCACCAGATGTCGAGGCAACACTTATTGAACTGTATCAGACTGAGAAACAGTGTGCGAAAGAAACAGCTGAACAATGGCTGACTTCTCTAGCCAATGACAACAGATATGTAAAAGATGTATGGAGCTGATCACGCTGAAAAGAAGACAAAGGGCTAAAATAAAGTTCATTTTAGCCCTTTGTCAACAATCTGAAACCGCCAAATTGGCGGTTTTTCTTTTTTCATAGAGAGATCGCTAGAATAAATATTTGGAAGATACGAAACACCTAATTTACAAATGAAATATTTTGTAAAAAATAAGAATATTCTCTCATTTACTCCAATATGAAACAATCGTATCATTTTTGATATAGGACATAAAGGAGGAATATGATGAAAAAGGTGAAAAAATTAATCCCTTCTCTACTCGTTTTTGGTGCTTTAAGTGTGCCTAGTTTTGCCCATGCAGCATCTGATTCAGTACTTACGTCTGATTATGACATGGTGACTTCTGACGGAAAGGTGATTTCTTCAGCTGACTTCCACAACGATATGAAAACCCCCTCATCCTTTGACAAAGTGGATGATCTCTCTTCTACTATTGGCGAAAAAGTAAAACCACTCACAAAATATTTAAAAGACTTTCAAACAAAAGTAGTCATTGGAGACGATGGTAGAACAAAAGTGACGAATACAAGAGTAGCACCCTATAATTCTATTGCCTATATTACATTTGGTGGATCTAGCTGCACAGGAACACTCATTGCTCCAAACAAAATATTGACAAACGGACACTGCGTCTACAATACAGCCACAAGAAGCTATAGTGCAAAAGGGTCTGTCTACCCAGGCATGAATGACAGCACGGCCGTGAACGGCTCAGCAAACATGACCGAATTCTATGTACCAAGCGGATATATCAACACGGGGGCGAGTCAATATGATTTTGCCGTCATTAAAACAGATACGAACATTGGAAATACGGTCGGCTATCGCTCTATTCGTCAAGTGACAAATCTAACAGGTACAACGATTAAAATTTCTGGATATCCAGGTGATAAAATGAGGTCGACTGGCAAAGTGTCACAATGGGAAATGTCAGGTCCAGTCACGAGAGAAGATACGAATCTCGCATACTATACGATCGATACATTTAGCGGAAACTCTGGCTCTGCGATGCTAGATCAGAACCAACAAATCGTCGGGGTCCATAATGCGGGTTATTCAAACGGAACGATCAACGGCGGACCAAAAGCGACTGCTGCTTTTGTTGAATTTATCAACTATGCGAAGGCGCAATAAAAAATAGGGCATTCAGCTTGTTTCCTTTACAGGGGACAGGCTTTTTTTATCGTCAATTGCAGAAAAGTTTCTTTTTTTGTTCATCACTATTTCATATTTAAAAGCTATGCTGAATGAAATAAATGAAAAAGAAAGAAGAGATATGAGTGAAAAATAAAAAAATAGATATGATATTGTTGTTGATTTTATTGATTGCAGCTTTTCTCTACACTTATCAAATTTGGCAGAATGACAGTGCCAATCAATATTATTTAGCTGCAGTCAAAAGTATGTCCAAAAGCTTCCATCACTTTTTTTATGCCTCATTTGATGCAGCTGGATTCGTATCAATTGATAAACCACCCGTCGTTTTATGGATTCAAACCATCAGTGCACTTATTTTTGGCTTTCATACATGGAGTGTTATATTGCCGCAGGCACTTGCTGGAGTGGGGTCTGTTCTTCTTCTTTATCTCATGATAAAACCAGCTTTCGGTCAAGGTGCTGCAAGGGTGTCAGCGGCCGTTATGGCTCTCACACCAATTGCCGCAGCTGTGAGCAGAACGAACAATATCGACAGTATGCTCGTCTTCACATTACTTGCGGGTACGTATTTCTTGATGCGTGCTGTAAAAAGAGGGAAGTTGCGCTGGCTTCTTATTGCCTTCGCTTTGGTAGCGGTAGGATTTAATATGAAGATGCTGCAAGCTTTTATGGTCGTTCCGGCATTTATTTTCTACTATTTCATTGCTGCTCGCGTACCGTTAAAAAAGAAAATTTTCTCTCTCTTATGCTCGATCGTCGTATTAGTCTGCTTATCTCTATCGTGGGCAGTTGCTGTAGATATGACAGCTGAAAGTGAGCGCCCTTATGTGGGAAGCAGCCAAACAAATTCAGTGTTAGAACTTGCCTTTGGTTATAACGGCACGGAACGGCTGCTTGGTCAGACGACAGGGAAATCCTTTGGAGACATGAACCAGCAAGCAGGTATGGTGATGCCAGACAATTCTGGATTAGGCGATTCGTCAGAGGATCAGTCAAACAGAAATCAGCCGCCTCCATCCCAAAATCAAATGATGCCACCTCAACATGGTCCAGATGGTGGTTCTCCGCCTGGAAGTGCTGTAGGTCAACAAAGTATGAATATGTATGGCACGGGGAATCCCGGCGTATTTCGTTTATTTCAATCTGCATTGTCAGGTCAAATCAGCTGGATGCTGCCGTTTGCTTTGTTTGGGCTTTTAGGGATGATCATCAGTTGGTGGAAGGAGAGAAAAGCTCAATTAAATGAATGGAAACAAACGATGTTTTGGACAGCATGGCTGATTCCTGCTGCCGGATTCTTTAGTATTGCGGGTTTCTTTCACCATTACTATCTCATTATGCTTGCCCCGCCTATTGCAGCACTATGCGGCATAGGAGCTAAGAAGATGGGAGAGTTATTTAAGGCAAACAAAGGAGTATCTGCGTATTTGCTTCCAGCAGCAATCGCTGTTACAGCCATCTTCCAAGGGTATATTTTGAGTAACTATACGACTCAAATCAGTAGTATTTGGATGTATGCCATTGCGATTGCGGGAACAAGTATCGCTATCCTATTGCTGATGTACAGAGAAAAACAATTGATCATGAAACGACTGCTCATCACTGCTTTGACAACGCTGTTACTGTTTCCAGGTTTTTGGTCCGCCACCCCAATCATATATGGTGGAAATGCTGTTCTTCCAGAAGCAGGTGTACAGCTGGCTAGTTCACGAGGAGGGAACATGTTTACATCTAGTGTCGATCAAGGCTTACTCACTTATTTAAAGGCGCATCAAACAGGTGAAACGTATTTATTTGCAACGCTTACGACTGTTACCGCAGCGCCATATATCATTGATGAAGATGAGAATGTCATGGCATTAGGTGGTTTTAATGGGACAGATCCTATTTTGACTGTCAACAAATTAAAAGCACTTATTCAACAAGGAAAGGTGAAATACTTTTTATTACCAGACAATCAGTCATCAGCTAACAGCAAATTGGTTAGCTGGATTAAATCACATGGTACAGTCATCTCATCTGAAGAATATAAACGATCCTCATCAGCTGAAGAGGGGATGCCGTCCGAGATGTCTTCACAAAACGAAACATTATATAGAGTAGATGAAATATCTTAATTAGAACAAGGCGAATGATGAAGAGATCATTCGTTTTTTCTTATGGATCAGTATCTAGGAAGATTCAGCTCATGTTTTTCACATGTCATCACTCAGCCACTCATACATTAAAAATGACTCATTTCCTTCAAGTCAACATCATTTCATCAAAAGTATGAGGAGGTCACGAGCTTTTGAAGATGAGAAAAGGCTGGATCGCTGCTGTCGTTCTTTGTTTTGTCATTTGGATGGGTGCGTTATTAGGTGGTTTTGGAGAGGATCGTTCCGCAAAAGGGGCAGATCGTTATGATCATGTGATTCAATTTCCTAAGGAACGGTATCCTGAAACAGGCAGTCATATTCAAGAAGCTATTCGAAAAGGGCACTCAGATGTGTGTACCATTGACCGAAATGGGGCAGATGCCCGCAGACAAGAATCATTAAAAGGAATTCCCACAAAACCTGGTTTTGACCGGGATGAATGGCCGATGGCAGTGTGTCTTGAAGGAGGAAAGGGGGCGAGCGTTCAATATGTCAGTCCATCAGATAATAGAGGCGCTGGTTCATGGGTCGGGCATCAAATCAGCGGGTATCCTGACGGGAAACGAATTTTATTTATTGTCAAATAAACATAGACAAGAGGCTCCTTGAGGGGGCTTTTTTTGTTCAACAGGAGCGTATTCGAGCTAGCAGGTACAAAAGATTCAGTGGTACAATCAATCCATCAGGTACAAAGACTGACAAGTAGAAAATGTGAAGGGACATATGCTTATGGAAAAGAACCGTGCATTATACGATTTTTTCATGCAACATGCAGAGAAACTGACTGAAACATGGTTTGAATCAATTGAGGATGATGATCCAGAATCCATTTATCGTTCAACAGATTCCAGCATCATAGCAGAGCTAAAACGGCAAAATCAAGATTATTATCAGCATTTTATCCGCGCACTTATTGAAGACAAGACGTATTTACATACGAAATTTAAAAAATGGTCTGAAGACTTAGCAAGTGATCCGAAGCACTTGAACACGCCATTAGATTACGTCGTGAGAGAGTATATGTCCAATCAAAGAGTGGTTCTTCATTACTTAAAAGAGTTTATAAAACAGCATCAAGGTGATATTGACATTGACCGAATATTTTATTGGTATGATTTGATATCTGAGGCATTTAACATTTCAATTCATGTCTTTATTCAGCAATATGTGAAAAATACCACCAAAAAACTCGTTGCACAAAGAGACATGATTTATGAGCTGAGTTCCCCAGTCATTGTGTTAAAAAGTCATGTTGCCTTATTGCCTTTAGTTGGAGATATTGACACTGCGCGAGCAAAGATTATCTTAGAAAATACATTAAAACAGTGTTCGCAAAAAGGTGTTCAACATTTATGTATTGATTTATCGGGTGTCGTCATCATTGATACGATGGTAGCACATCAAATCTTTGATCTTGTCACGTCACTTCGGTTAATCGGGGTTGATACGACCATTTCAGGTATTAGACCAGAAATTGCTCAAACGGCTGTACAGCTTGGACTTCCTTTTAATGAATTTCAAACGGCTTCATCACTTGCTCACGCTTTAGATCGTATGACTGAATTTTCACCAATATAAAAAACCAGGCCGCTTACTAGGCCTGGTTTTTTATTTAGATCACAGCGTCAATTTTTGTTACTTTCCACTCGTTTTGTACTTTCTCGAAAGTGACAGTACGTTTTACTTTGCGTCCATCAAGTGTTGGTACTGTGAATTCGTATGTGCGGATTGTATTTTTCTTAGAGACGAGTTTAGGTGTTGCCTTATCCCAATTAAGCATATTGTCTCCGTCACCAACTGGCACAGCCATTTTTCCTTTATGAACGATGAACTGATAGTCTTTTAAACCGTGAGTAATGGCATCTTTTGTGAACACTTGAGATAGATAGCTGTTTAGTTTTTTCTTTGTATCAAATGTGTTAGACAGGTAGTTGTAAGTCATGTCTTTATAAGTAAATGATTTTAATTTGTAATCTGAATGCTCTTTAATGTTGTAGCCTGACATAGCACTCCAAAAGTGTTCTCTTGCATCAAGGGCAATATGTAACGCTTCTTTATTTGTCAAAGCGGCTGATTTTTTGGAAGCGGCCAGTGTTGTTGTTTGTAATGAGATCATAAGCATAATAGCGGTTAATAAAACAAATAATTTTTTCAAGGCGATTGCCTCCTTTTCTCAATGAAAACTTCTTATGTTACAAATGTTACAATAGTTACAGAGATATTACAAGTATTAAATCTAAATGTTTTTTATTTCTTTTCTTTCTATCTATATAACGTTTGAGGGAGACAAAAAGTTTTCATTTTTTTATTTTTTTCTTCCTCATTAGTATTTAACCGTTCTAAAGAAGAATAAAACGTCTTTTGGAAAGATTTCTATTTGTCTCCTCAACACTCTTTTTTTATGTATGACATATACTGTCGTGATGAATGTCTAAGAAAGTGGTGTTTAGTATGTATAATCCATATGAAGGTACGTGGAATGGGTACTTGTACGATCGGCAGGTACAAAGCATGCCGGCGTTTCCTATTTCTCAAGTTGGAGGATTTCCCGGATTGCCATTCGGAGGGACTGGGCAAGGGCAAGGTGCAGGAGGACAATCGGTCCCGCCAGCCCCGCCGCAGCATATCATCTCGCAATATCAACAAGCAGTCTCTCAGCCTCAAAGTATGCAGCCGTTCATTGCAGGGCAGAGTGTAGGCGGAAGCCAGCAAACGGTTCAATTTGCAGCTGGATGTAATAGAAGGTGGACCATTGTGTTCCTTAGAAACGGTCAAGTATTTCTCATGTATGTTCTTTCCTCGCAGCCTTTTGGCCGTACAACGGGTTTCATATGGCCGAACTTTACATTTGGCTCGTTCCCAAGCTCTAGTATTCTTGCATATTCTTGTTCATAAAAGAAAAAGCCGGCTCTCATCAAACGTTGATGAAATACCGGCTTTTTTTAATGAATATTTCTAAATACGCCAATCACTTTACCTAGTATACTCACATTCTGTAAAATAATCGGTTCCATTGATGGATTCTCGGGCTGTAATCTAAAGTGTGTATCTTCCTTATAAAAACGTTTCACTGTTGCTTCATCTTCTTCTGTCATAGCCACCACAATATCTCCATTGTTGGCAGTGCTTTGCTGACGCACAATGACGTAGTCTTTGTCCAAAATACCTGCATCGATCATACTTTCTCCCATAATTTCAAGCATAAATACTTGTTCATCTGGCGCTGCAAAAGTTTCTGGAAGTGGGAAATATTCTTCTACATTCTCAACAGCCGTGATAGGCAAGCCTGCTGTGACTTTTCCGATGACTGGAACATTCATTACAGCGCTCTTTGGAATATTCATTTCCTCTTCATCTAGTACTTCGATCGCTCTAGGTTTCGTTGGGTCTCTTCTAATTAAACCTTTCGTTTCTAGTCTAGCTAAATGTCCATGGACAGTTGAACTTGATGCTAGACCGACAGCTTCGCCAATTTCACGAACGGATGGGGGATAACCCTTGCTTTTTACTTCTTCTTTTATGAATTTCAGGATATCGAGTTGTCTTTTTGATAGCTTCGTCATCTTTTGCACCTCAAAACGTCAATTTTAAAGAAATTATAGCATGTTTTTCCTAACAGTACAAACATAGGTTCGAAAAAAACGTTTGACAGAAACGTTTGTTCGTATTTATAATGAGTGTCAGAAACAACGAACACACATTCTGTTAGGAGAGATGACATTATGAGGTTAAAGGAATCTATTATTTTTATTGGGCTATTCTCATTCATCGTTGGCATATTTCTCTCACTTATTGCAGTCACTAGCCATAATGATCCAAATCAATATGTTAAAATAGAGGTTCAATCAGGTGATACTCTTTGGGGATTAGCTGATCAAGTAAACGACAGTAAATCAATCGATAAAAATGCTTTTATTGACTGGGTAACTGAACACAATGATCTCGCTTCAACTGACATCCAGCCGGGAGATATCCTTGTCATTCCAGTTAAAAAAGAGCATCCAGTCGTATATCAACTTGCAACAGTACAGTAGAAAGGTCGATTGAAGACATGAATGCAATCATTTATGCGAGAGTAAGTACTGCCAAAGAAGAGCAAGAAACCTCGCTTAAAAGACAAGAAGAAGAACTGCTTGCTTTAGCTGCAGCGCACAAGATGAATGTAGTCAAAGTGATTAAAGAAAAAGCGAGTGGATACGACCTTGATCGTGACGGTGTTTTTGACATGCTGGCTACGCTGAAAGAGGAAGAAATCGATGCTGTTCTCATTCAAGATGAGACACGCCTTGGAAGAGGGCAGGCGAAAATCGCTCTTCTTCATTGTCTGTTTAAAGAGAAAGTCAAGGTGTACAGCGTATTTCATAGAGGAGAGCTTGAGCTTTCAGAAGCAGACGAAATGGTCATTGAAATTGTAGGCGTTGTAGAAGAGTATCAGCGGAAAATTCATAATTTAAAAATTAAGCGTGGGATGAAAAAAGCTGTTGAGCGAGGGTATCAACCCGAACTGAATTTAAAACACCAAGAACAGGCGCATGGCCGCGAACGTATTGAAGTACCGATTTCTGAAATTGTTCGATTAAGAAAAAATAACATGACATTCGCTGAAATTGCAGTGACATTGCAGGCACTTGGTTTTGACATTTCAAAAGCAACCGTCCATAGAAGGTACCAAGAATATGAAAAAGGGCTTGCGACTTAAAGCGTGATTTGTTGTAAAAATGACTGATATTTAGTAGTATGTAGAGAAAATGTTTTAAAGGAGTTTGTCATGATTTCTAAAGAACAGCTTGCAAGAATCAATGAGCTTTCAAAAAAGTCGAAAGAGGCCGGTTTGTCGGACGCTGAGAAAACAGAACAGAAGCAATTAAGAGAGGAATATTTAAAGGCTTTTCGTTCTTCTATGAAAAATACACTCAAAACCGTGAAAATCGTCGATCCAGAAGGAAACGATGTCACACCAGAAAAATTAAAAAGAGAAAGAGACCAGAATCTTCACTAAAGGTCATCATTTCTTGATTTTTGAAAAGATGGGAGGAATATTCTCATCTTTTTTCATATTTGTATAAGTTTTTAGGTGATCGATAAACTAAATGTGACAAAATCCTTCTTTTTCGGCGTGAAATAGTTGTGAAAAAAGGACAGTAGATTTATGATAATGGTGTACACAAGATACGGAAGGGGATTTATATGGAAACGATTGAATTGAAATCTATTGCAACAATACGTACTCTCTCCATAGACGCAATTGAAAAAGCGAATTCCGGTCACCCTGGAATGCCGATGGGCGCTGCACCAATGGCGTACGCTTTATGGACGAATCACTTAAACGTAAGTCCGCAAAATCCAAATTGGTTTAACAGAGACCGTTTTGTGTTATCTGCGGGACATGGCTCTATGCTTTTATATAGCATGCTTCATTTAAGCGGATACAATCTGAGCATCGAAGATTTAAAACAATTCCGCCAATGGGGAAGCAAAACACCTGGACATCCTGAGTTTGGACATACAGAGGGCGTAGATGCGACAACAGGTCCTTTAGGACAAGGAATTGCGATGGCTGTAGGAATGGCACTTGCAGAAAGACATCTTGCAGAAACGTATAACAAAGACAACTTTAATGTTGTGGATCACTATACATACAGCATTTGCGGAGATGGAGACTTAATGGAGGGCATTTCCTCTGAAGCTGCTTCACTTGCTGGTCATTTAGGCTTAGGCCGTTTAATTGTTCTTTATGATTCAAACGACATTTCTTTAGATGGCGACCTCGATCGTTCTTTCTCTGAAAATGTGAAGAATCGTTTTGAAGCGATGAATTGGGAAGTTCTTTATGTAAAAGACGGCAATAACATTGAAGAAGTGACGGCTGCCATTGAAAAAGCCAAACAAAGTACAGACAAACCTACACTTATTGAAGTGAAGACGACAATCGGTTTCGGATCTCCAAACCGTGCGGGAACGTCTGGGGTGCACGGTGCACCGCTTGGCAGTGAGGAAGCGAAGCTAACGAAGGAAGCTTATTCTTGGACGTTTGAAGAAGATTTCCATGTACCTTCTGAAGTGTACGATCATTTCAAAACAGCTGTTAAAGACGCTGGACAGAAAAAAGAAGCAGCGTGGAATGAACTGTTTGAGCAATATGAAAAAGAATATCCAGAACTAGCAGCTCAGCTGAAGCTTGCGATTGAAGGAAAACTTCCTGAGAATTGGGATCAAGAGGTTCCTGTTTATGAAGCAGGTTCAAGCCTTGCCTCTCGTGCTTCTTCTGGAGAAGTATTAAATGGCATTGCAAAACAAGTACCATTCTTTATTGGTGGGTCTGCTGACCTTGCTGGATCAAATAAAACAACAATCAAAGATACAAATGACTTTGGCAGAGAGAATTATGCTGGCAGAAACATTTGGTTTGGTGTGAGAGAATTCGCAATGGGTGCAGCATTAAACGGTATGGCACTTCACGGTGGACTTCGTGTATTCGGCGGAACATTCTTTGTTTTCTCAGACTACTTAAGACCTGCCATTCGTCTTGCTGCATTAATGGGACTTCCTGTCACTTATGTATTTACGCATGACAGCATTGCGGTTGGGGAAGATGGACCAACGCATGAGCCAGTTGAACAGCTCGCTTCATTACGTGCGATGCCTAACCTTTCTGTTATTCGTCCAGCTGATGGAAACGAAACAGCTGCAGCATGGAAAATTGCTGTATCTTCAACGAATAAACCGACAGCGCTTGTTCTTACTCGTCAAAACCTTCCAACGATTGATCAAGCACCAGAGAAGGCGTATGAAGGAGTAGAAAAAGGTGGATATGTCGTCGTTGAAGCAGCTGATGCACAGCCAGAAGCTCTTCTACTTGCTTCAGGATCTGAAGTAGGTTTAGCCATTGAAGCGCAAAAAGCACTTGAAAAAGAAGGCATTCGCGTTTCTGTCGTAAGCTTACCTGCATGGGATCGCTTTGATGAGCAGTCAGATGAATACAAAGAGTCCGTTCTTCCTAAAGCAGTGAGAGCACGTGTTGCAATCGAAATGGGTGCTTCACTTGGCTGGGAACGTTACACTGGCCTTGATGGCGATGTGATTGCGATTGATAAATTTGGCGCTTCTGCACCAGGCGAAACCATTATTGAAAAATACGGTTTCACTGTCAGCAACGTGGTGAGCCGCGTAAAAGCAAAGCTGAATAAATAATCAGTCTCCAAGCATCATGCTTTTTTGCAGTCGGTTTGCAGAGCTTTTCACTATGCTCTGCAAACTTTTTTCTTTTTTCTTGTTTTTTTGACAAAACTAGTTTCTTCTTGCTTCATATATAGACAATTCTTTCTTTCACATTTTTGTATAATACAAGCAATAAGCGAGATTGACGAAATGTGAAAGGAAGGGATAGACATGGAACGCCATTATTATATTTATTGGATTGAGGATGAGTTTGCTCATCATTATTTTGGTAGAGAATCTATCTTGTTTCATTTGTTTGAATCGTTACACTGGACGAACCGCAGTGATGACGAATTAGTCATGCTTGTTAAGCAAGTAGATTATGTAACGAAACGAATCCCTGCTTTTCATATGCACCAGCGTTTAATGAACAATTTAACCAACATTCACTATACACAAATAGGCTCAATATACAGTGCATCGCTGCCAGATGGAAAAGGCACAGCCGCATTCATTATAAAAGACCGTTACATTCAAATGTCTGCCACAGGCAGTTATGAGGCAGAAGCGGTGTTTTTTGAAGTACTCAGAAAAATTAGTCCTTGTTTCCTGGCTATGGACTTTGGATCAAAGAAGCACGGGTGGCTCAATCCGGTAAAAGTGAGGAATTTTGTTTAAAAAAATAAAATTGAACGTGAAATGTTGTATAATAGCCTTTTGTTTAGTACACTTTATACGAGACAACATGAAGGAGGAAGAATTATGGATTTATGGGTTGTCATCCTTGTAGGCGTTGTTGCACTGCTTGCAGGAGTTGCACTCGGATTCTTTATTGCTCGTAAGTATATGATGAGCTACTTGAAAAAGAATCCACCAATTAATGAACAAATGCTTCGAATGATGATGATGCAAATGGGCATGAAACCGTCCCAAAAGAAAATCAATCAAATGATGAAAGCCATGAACAACCAAGCGAAATAATACGTACGTTATTATGATCATAGATGGAACATGGTCCCTAAAGATTGGACAAGCGATGTCCTTTCTTTATTGAAGTCACCTTCATCAGACGCATAAAACCACTGTACTTGCATGAATAAAGCAGGGAAAGTGGTTTTTATTTTGCCGTGAACCGTTCGTTAAAGACAAAACAAAAAACCACTGTGAGCAGAGGTTTTCGTTTCTTTTATTGTCACACATATCAACTTTTCTAAAATCGTGCGGCATTTGTTTCTATCTTGAGATATCATTAGTTGGCTGAGTTTGAGTGTAAGTGTCGTTGATATTGTAAGAGGAGATGATCTAGCTGCTGGCTATGTTCGATGGTCACTGTTGATGTCATCCCATTATGCAAGACAACTTTCATCAGCTCTTCTCTTTTTTCTTCAATTTGAGTTAATAATGATGTTTTTACCAAAGTCATGTTCCTTTCATGCAAATCTTGATAAAAAGAATCGATTCTATTATATCCATTTTAAGGTTTATTTTCAAATTTAAAGGGTTTGGTATCTTGATGTCAAATTAAATTATATAAGGTTTTAAGAGATTAGACCATCTTTATTGAGATGATGTAAAAAAAATGAAATGAATTTGTCATCTCTTATTGTATATTGTAAGAAGGGGGTGTTCTTTTGTCAGATTTGAATTACTTTTTAGCGTTTGGAGCAGGGTTTCTATCTTTTATCTCACCGTGCTGTCTGCCACTTTATCCAGCCTTTTTATCCTATATTACGGGCGTTAGTATAGATGAAGTGAAATCTGAGAAGGTGATGCTGAGAAGAAGAAGTCTTCTTCATACATTATTCTTTTTAATTGGGTTCTCTCTCATTTTTATTGCCATTGGATTTGGGACATCGTTTGTTGGGAAGTTTTTCATTGAATATCAAGATGCGATTCGTCAAATTGGTGCCATTCTCATTATTTTCTTTGGCTTTATGATTCTTGGTGTATTTCAGCCTTCTTTTTTAATGGGAGAAAAGAGGTTGCAGTTTAAAAATCGTCCAGCCGGTTTTTTTGGATCGATTCTCATCGGAATGGGTTTTGCTGCTGGTTGGACACCATGTACCGGCCCGATTTTATCAGCCGTCATCACACTTGCCAGCAACAAGCCAGAGTCCGCTGTGACCTATATGATTGCGTATGTATTAGGTTTTGCTATCCCGTTTTTTGTTCTTTCCTTTTTCATCACAAAAATGGCTTGGATCAGAAAGCGTCAGCAGCTCATCATGAAAACTGGCGGGATTATTATGATCGTAGTAGGGATCTTGCTGTTCTTTGATCTTCTGACATGGATCATTATTATGTTCTCATCATTATTTGGAGGATTTACGGGTTTTTGAAATCGTTTTCTACAGTCGCGGCGAATGGTTTTTTTTCGTCAATTGGAGTATATTATACATAGACTGACCTTAAAGAATAAAGGAATGATTTGATATGATGATCATAATTTCTTCTATAGTGGCGGTATGTATGGCGGTAGCCGTCATGTTTATTCGCATTAAATCATCTGCAAAACCTGCAACCGCGAAAAAAATTATATTACCTCCTATCTTTATGAGCACTGGTGCACTGATGTTTTTTGTGCCAATGTTTCAAGTAACTGGAGCTGAATTTTTAGAGGCGATTACTGTAGGGATGTTTTTCTCTATCTTTTTAATTAAAACATCGAAATTTGAAATTAGAGGCAATGAAATCTATTTGAAACGTTCAAAAGCATTTGTGTTTATTCTCATTGGCCTTCTTGTCCTTCGTATCGGAATGAAGACGATTTTAAGCTCTTCCATTGATTATGGTGCGCTCAGCGGGATGTTTTGGATTCTAGCCTTTGGCATGATTGTCCCATGGCGGGTTGCGATGTATTTGTCGTTTAGAAAGATGTCTAAACAATTAGATCTGCAGCAGGCCCAAATAAATTAAACCTCCTTTTTAAAAAGGAGGTTATTTTAATAAAGATTCATATGGTGAATGGTCGATCTTTTTTTCTTGAAGGCGCTTTAGTAGAAATTTATGATCCCGCTTCGGTGTAGCGATAATATAGCCGCGAATGATTAAGTCTAAATTAATGCTGGCCGCTTGTTCTTTTAGTGCCAGTTCGCCAATTTTACCGGCGATTTTTTCTTTGGCGACATCTCTAAACAACTCTGGAACCGGTAATACTAGCTCATTTAATAGCTGTTTGTCTTCATCGCGCCATAGGTGCAGGCTCTTTTGAATATATTCATCCTGCCAATCAAGCTCTGATTTCCCGTCTTCTTTCGGCAATCGTTTTAAAAACTTGCGAAACATAAAAAAGCCACCGATTGCTAGTAATCCAATCATCACTGTACCCCAAAATAAAATGAACCACAAAAACCAGCCGCTTAACATGTTCTCACTCCCTATATCCCTTCTCTCTATTCTATTTTACATGAAGGGAAGGTAGAAGAAAATAACAAAAATGTATGTGTTTTTTTCTATAAACGCCTTTTTTGATCAAGAGGCGCCCATTTACTAGAATGACCCAAACCATTTAGTAGAAAAGGAATACATTATTGTATAGCGACTCTACTATTTGGCCATGGTGGTTCGCACAAGGTATTGACTTGAAACGAACGGAAGAGAGCCCGCCTGTATACAGGCGGGCTCTTAATGTTTGAAGTGTGGCATTTGAAAGGAAAATGCTCCGTCTTGACGATGGGCTTCCTTTTTGATTTTGATTGATATGATTCTGTTTTCGTAATCTGTATCAATGTCTTTGTCATTCAAATAAAAAGGGAGCATGACACTTTTTTCAATCGGCTGTTCTCTTTCATCAATCAAATAAGCGAGGATGAGCTCACATCCGGAAAAGGTCAGTTTTAAATCAGTGATCGATAGGGTGGAGAGGTCGATCTCAATAATATAATCACGGCTCGTTTCGTAAAGATCTATTGGGAGCTGTTCGTCATACCATGCAAAAGGATCGTCCATTAATACACTCAGCCAATCATCTATTTCAAGAAAATCAGAGGAATTCATTTGCTTTTCATTCTCCATAAACACTCCTCCATCACATCTCATAATAAATCATATGATGAAAGCTGAAATGTGTGAAAGACCTAAAACATCCCGTTTGGTCACGGGCTTAAGAGAAAATGTTTACATATCATGATGTGAATTGTGCTTTTGTCTTGTATGGTTACGGTTTTTCACTTTTTTACTGCCTGATAGTGGCTCAGGCTGCCCGCCTTGATGCTCTTTAGGAGAGTTTTGACGTATGTCTTTCCCTGTGTTTTTATTCGTCATCATTTCTCACTCCTTTCTTATTGGTTTTTTTTACGCTTTTTATTGTTTTGCTTTTGTTCTTCTGTCAAAACGAGCTGATCATTTTCTATATAGCCTGCACCATTTCCTTGGCTTTTGGCTGCGTTCATGCCGTCAATGACATGATTTGCTTTTCTTTTTGTCATGTTCTATCACCTCAGCATTAGTATGAACCCGTGCTGCTCAGTTTATGAGGAGTAATCATTTCCTTGTGATAAGCTAAACTTATTGAATTTAATAAAAGCATTGTTATTTACTTATGTATGAATTTGTTTTAAGATGAAATTGTGAGAAAATTGTGGTGAAATACGACGATTTTTCTGAGAATTGAAATTGATCTTGATCATCAAAAGGGGGATTTTGGACATGTCGAAACAGCAGCAAGTCGCTAAACAAGACGCTTTTCAATCTAGAAAAACGTTTTCGACAAATGGGAAAACGTATCACTATTATTCGTTAGAAGCACTCGAGAAACAAGGAATCGGAAATGTTTCTAAATTGCCTTATTCCATTAAGGTACTGTTAGAATCAGTGCTTCGCCAAGTAGACGGTAGAGTGATCAAGAAGGAACACGTTGAGAACTTGGCAAAATGGGGAACTGCCGAGGTAAAAGAAATTGATGTTCCATTTAAACCTTCTCGTGTTATTTTACAAGACTTCACGGGTGTGCCAGCTGTCGTTGACCTTGCTTCTTTAAGAAAAGCAATGGCAGATGTGGGCGGAGACCCAGATAAAATCAACCCTGAAATTCCAGTTGACCTGGTCATTGACCACTCTGTACAAGTCGATAAAGCTGGAACTGAAGATGCATTAAACATTAACATGGATTTAGAATTCGAACGTAACGCAGAGCGTTATAACTTCCTTAGCTGGGCAAAGAAAGCGTTTAACAATTATCAAGCTGTTCCGCCTGCAACAGGGATCGTTCACCAAGTGAACTTAGAGTATCTTGCAAGTGTTGTTCATGCAATCGAAGAAGATGGCGAGATCATCACTTACCCAGATACATTAGTTGGTACTGACTCACATACAACAATGATTAACGGTATCGGTGTACTTGGATGGGGCGTTGGCGGTATCGAAGCAGAAGCTGGTATGCTTGGTCAGCCTTCATACTTCCCAGTACCAGAAGTTATTGGTGCTAAATTAGTTGGAGAGCTTCCAAACGGAACAACTGCAACTGACCTTGCATTAAAAGTGACACAAGTTCTTCGTGAAAAAGGCGTAGTGAACAAGTTCGTCGAGTTCTTCGGACCTGGTGTTGCACAATTGCCGTTAGCAGATCGTGCAACAATTGCGAACATGGCGCCAGAATACGGTGCAACTTGCGGATTCTTCCCAGTAGATGAAGAAGCGCTAGCTTACCTTCGCCTTACTGGACGTGATGAAGAGCAAATTAATATCGTTGAAGAATATTCTCGCGCAAATGGCTTATTCTATACGCCAGATGCAGAAGAGCCAATTTTTACTGATGTTGTGGAAATTGATCTTTCTCAAATTGAGTCAAACTTATCTGGTCCTAAACGTCCACAAGATTTGATTCCACTTTCTCAAATGAAAGAGACGTTCCATAAACACATCGAAAGCCCAGCTGGTAACCAAGGTTTTGGCTTAGAAAAATCAGAGCTAGACAAACAAATCGAATTTGATCTAGCAAATGGTGAAAAAGCTGTGATGAAGACAGGTGCGATTGCGATTGCAGCGATTACGAGCTGTACGAATACATCGAACCCATACGTCTTAATCGGAGCAGGTCTTGTTGCGAAAAAAGCAAGTGAGCTCGGTATGAAGGTGCCAAATTACGTGAAAACGTCACTAGCGCCAGGTTCTAAGGTTGTAACAGGATACCTCGTGAACTCAGGACTTCTTCCATACTTAAGAGACCTCGGATTTAACATCGTTGGGTATGGCTGTACAACATGTATCGGAAACTCAGGACCGCTGGAAAAAGAAATTGAAGATGCTGTCTCTGAAAATGATCTGCTGATCACTTCTGTTTTATCAGGTAACCGTAACTTCGAAGGTCGTATCCACCCGCTTGTAAAAGGAAACTACCTTGCATCTCCACCATTAGTTGTGGCTTATGCACTTGCTGGTACGGTGAATATTGATTTAACAAAAGATCCGATCGGTGTCGATAAAAATGGCGAGAACGTTTATTTCAATGACATTTGGCCATCAATGGATGAAATCAACAGCGTCGTGAAAAGCACTGTCACACCTGAGCTATTCCGTTCAGAGTATGAAACTGTTTTTGACAACAATGACCGCTGGAATGAAATTAAAACAACGGATGATGCATTGTATAAATGGGATGAAAATTCCACATACATTGATAACCCGCCATTTTTTGAAAACTTATCAGTTGAACCTGGTAAAGTTGAACCACTTAAAGGATTGCGCGTAGTGGCGAAGTTCGGTGACTCTGTCACAACAGACCATATTTCTCCTGCTGGAGCAATTGGTAAAGACACGCCTGCAGGTAAATACTTGCAAGAAAGAGGCGTTTCGCCAAGAGACTTTAACTCATATGGATCACGTCGTGGTAACCACCATGTAATGATGAGAGGTACTTTTGCAAACATCCGCATTAAGAACCAAATCGCACCAGGAACAGAAGGCGGGTATACAACGTACTGGCCAACTGGTGAAGTGACATCCATTTATGATGCATGCATGCGTTATAAAGAAGATGGAACTGGTCTTGCGATCTTAGCAGGCAAAGACTACGGAATGGGTTCTTCACGTGACTGGGCTGCAAAAGGAACAAATCTTCTTGGAATTAAATTCGTTCTTGCGGAAAGCTTTGAGCGTATCCACAGAAGTAACCTTGTCTTCATGGGCGTACTTCCTTTACAGTTTAAAGACGGTGAAAGTGCAGAAACTTATGGACTAACAGGAACAGAAACATTCGAAGTAGATGTTGATGAAACAGTTCGTCCGCGTGATCTTGTCACTGTAAAAGCAATTGATACAGATGGCAACGAGAAAACATTTGAAGTAATTGTTCGCTTTGACAGTGAAGTCGAAATTGACTACTACCGTCATGGTGGTATCCTTCAAATGGTACTGCGTGAGAAATTGGCAAGCAACTAATAAAGCAAAGAAGAGAAGGCGATTAGACAGCTTTCTCTTCTTTTTTAACATAGTGGAGGATCAATCATGTGGAAAAAAGGAATGGCAAGCGCTGTTTTACTTGTGTTGATTGGTTTACTTGCATGGAATGTATTCGGACCAAAAGAACCCGCCATCGGTCTTGAAACAGGGGACAAAGCCCCTGATTTTGAGCTCAAAACCCTTGATGGCAAAACGGCATCTTTATCTGATTATCGAGGGAAAAAAGTACTTCTCAATTTTTGGGCGACATGGTGTAAGCCTTGCCGAACAGAAATGCCAGATCTAGATGCAATTAGAAGTGAAAATGACCAAGTTGAGGTACTAGCGGTGAATTTGACGAACACTGAAAAGAGTGTGGATCACGTCGCATCTTTTATTGATGAACTTAAGGTCAGTTTTCCTGTTTTATTAGATCAAAAAGGTATTCAAGCGAGATATCAGGTACTTTCATATCCGACGACATACATACTAGATGAAAAAGGGCGTATCCTGTCTGTAAAGCATCAAATGCTCACAAAAAAAGAAATTGAAAAAGAGCTGGATCTATAATGATTCAGCTCTTTTTTGCTTATTTTCTAAATGTTTTGGCGAAAATGGTATGAACAGAGTGGAGGTGGTGATAGAAATGAGACGAAGAAAGCGCCGTACTTTTGAAGAACTTGTGCTTGAAAATAAAAAAGAATTATTAAGCAATGAGGAATTTTTAAACCAGCTTGAAGAAAAGTTGGAAGAGCGATTTAGACAGAAATAAGTTATGATTTGACCTTTTTCGTTCATCCTAAAGAAGAGGGAGGGATGAATGATGGGTAGAGAGCATGATAAACAAGCGCAGTTTACACCAGACCATTTAGGGACAAAACCTGTAGCATACAAACGAAATAAAGGCAAAAAGATGCATAATAAATCGAATGAACAGCCTGATGTGATACAGACGAAGGGCGAATAATAGGAGGGAAGCATGATGAATGACAAGTCATATCAATCCAATCCAGATGATCGTTCTGATAATGTTGAGAAGCTGCAGGATATGATCGAAAACACACTTGAAAATATTGATGAATCTGAAGCAGCAATGGGTCTTTCAACAGAGGAAGAAAAGCAGATGATCAAGCAAAAAAATGAAAACCGTAGAACAAGTATTGACGCAATGCGTTCTGAAATAAAGGACGAGGAAGCAGCAAGAAAGAGCGGTTACACTGAATAAACCAGGGATTCCTGGTTTATTTTATTGCCTCTTTTTAGAAGAACCAATTGGAATGTGGTAAAATGTCAGAGACGTTAGGTTTTGATAGGAGAGCGATGAAAACGTGTATGTATCTAAAAAAGAAATAGAAGTCCGTTATGCAGAAACAGATCAAATGGGCATTGTGTATCATGCCAACTATTTAATTTGGATGGAAGTCGGCAGAACAGCGTTAATTAAAGAATTAGGCTTTTCCTATGCCCAGTTAGAGGCAGACGGTGTCCTTGCACCTGTTGTCGATCTTCAGGTTCAATATAAGAAACCACTACTGTACGGTGAAACGGCTACAGTTCACACATGGATAGAAGAATATAACGGCGTGAAAACAGTGTATGGCTATGAAATACAAAAACCTGATGGACAAACGGCTATTACAGGGACCACCTCACATATTTGTGTGGACAAAGAAACCTTTAGACCGATTCAATTTAGAAAAGCTTTCCCTGCATGGCACAGCGTTTACGAACAGTCCAAGAAGCAGGTTTGATTCATGGCATTTGGAATTAAAAGAAAGGATCTACATGCTTGGAAATCAGCTGTTCGGGAAGGGAATGTGGCCTTTTTGACACACTATTGGCTTGATGACCGTTTTCCGCATGCGAATACTGTCACAAAGGCAGCCTGTCAGGATATGGAGCAATTAATCGCTTGGGGACAAAAGCATGGATTAAAGAAAGAATGGATCCATGTTCGCGAAGGTTTTCCTCATTTTGATCTCATTGGTGATTCGCAAAAACGGATTTTGCAAAAAGAGCGGTCATTAGGAAACATTCAGGAGTATGGACTTTATATTGAGTGATAAACAAAAAAGATACCCGAGGGATGAGGTATCTTTTTTGTTTATTCATAATGAAATTCTGGTTCTTTCACGGACTCGTTATAATCAATATGCAGATCATGGTTGTCAAAATACCAAATATCACTTTCTTCCACAAAGAAAGTAATGCCTTCTACTTCAGCGGTTGCGCCGGCATTTTGAGGTTCATCTTTTGCGACGCCGAGAGAAAAGCCTTTTTGTACATTACTGCACCCGCCATATCTGACAAAAAAGCGAACATGATCACCTTTTTCTAAATCCAGTTCATTCTTGTACCAATTGAGTGCATCATCTTTTATCGTTAATTTCAATGTGATCGCCCCTTTTTGAAGTCATGCTGTTTTTAAATGCAGGATGCAAAAACAGCTTTTCTTTACTTTTACCACATATTTAAATTGATGAAACGGCTAAAGCCATTTGATTTTCGGTTCAGTTTTGTTGAGAATTCGTTTGAGGTTGGCGATGTGTCTGAAGATCACAAAGCCAGCAAGAACAGCAACAACAATAATTAAAAATAGATCTTGGGTGAATATGCTGTAAATGAATGTGTAGATCCCAGTCAGCATAGATGATAATGAAACATATTTACTAATGTATAAAAATAAGAAAAAAGCAGCGATCATCGTGATAAATAAGAACGGGGCATAAAATAACAGCACGCCGCCTGATGTAGCGACCGCTTTTCCCCCTTTAAATTTTGCAAAGACAGGAAAGCTGTGACCGATAACAGCAGCCACTCCTGCTAATAAGGGATGAATGTCCAGTTGCATGAAAAACGGTAAAGCCGAAGCAAGAGTCCCCTTTAAAATATCAGCAGTGATAACGATGGACCCTGCTTTCACACCTAGTGTACGGAATGCATTCGTCGCACCTAGGTTCCCGCTGCCATGTTCACGGATATCGATTCCCTTTGCAGCTTTCCCGACAATGAGACCTGATGGAATACTGCCGAGAAGATAAGCCAAAATAAACATCAAAGCAATTAACATCTGCATAACTCCTTTATATTCTCCCTCTTGTCTTACATTTTAACATGATCTTATGAAAAACATGGCGATCTTTTTTTGAAAAAAACGATGGCCGATGAATTCAGCTTTGTTTTTAACAAGAAATTCGCTAAAATAGAAGAAAAGGAGTGTCTGGATGAATCATCCTTCAAAACAAGAAATTGGGCGTATATTAAAAAGCAGTAAGCGAATTGCAGTTGTAGGTTTGTCAGATCAGCCGCACCGAACGTCTTATATGGTTTCAAAAGCCATGCAAGATGCCGGTTATGACATCATTCCTGTCAATCCAACGATTGATGAAGCACTTGGGGTAAAAGCGGTCGACTCTTTAAAAGACATAGAAGGGTCTGTTGATATCGTCAATGTCTTTAGACGTTCTGAGTTTTTGCCTGAGGTGGCGAAAGAATTTCTTGAAATAGACGCACCTGTTTTTTGGGCGCAGCAAGGCGTATATCATGAAGAGGCAAAAAGGCTGATTGAGGAAAATGGCAAGGTCGCCATCATGGATTTATGTATCAAAGTGGCTCATGCGATGACAAAAACTCATTAAATCGTCAAAAATCCTTGGTTTTTCAAGGATTTTTGCTTTTTTGTTGCAGAAATATATTTGCGATTCTAGAAGAAAGCGATAAAATAAGGCGACAGGGACCTATCGGTGACCTTGCATATCGAGAAAAAGAGCGATAAGATAAATATAGAACATTTGTTCTGTTTTGCTAAAACCATCATATGATTGCATTTGGCTTATGAAACAGTCTTGTTTATAATGGACTTCTAGTTCTGATTGCAAAATGTAGAACATGATTCATAACCGTGCAAAAGAGCATGTATCGCTGAATCACACATGCATGGTGATGATGCAGCTTATTAAAGTGGACAGTAATGAGCAGCATGATCATCATTAAAATCTAGAGAGATCATTGATGATTAGCCGGTTATGTTTGTTAGTGAAAGGGGATTAAGCATTTGGTTAAAAAGCAGCAAGTAGATTATAACGATGATTCTATTCAGGTGCTAGAGGGGCTTGAAGCGGTCCGTAAACGTCCAGGGATGTATATTGGATCGACGGATTCCCGCGGTCTTCATCACCTTGTCTATGAGATTGTAGACAACTCTGTCGATGAAGTGCTCGCTGGCCATGGAGATCATATCATTGTCAAAATACATAAAGATAACAGCATTTCCGTCCAAGATAAAGGGCGCGGAATGCCTACTGGTATGCATAAGCTTGGAAAACCGACACCTGAGATCATTTTAACTGTCCTGCACGCAGGCGGAAAATTTGGGCAAGGTGGTTATAAAACAAGTGGTGGACTTCACGGAGTTGGGGCATCCGTTGTGAACGCACTTTCAGAGTGGCTCACCGTGACGATAGAACGCGATGGATTTATTTATCACCAGCGCTTTGAACATGGCGGAAAGCCAGTCACATCACTTGAAAAAATCGGGAAAACGAAAAAGACCGGTACACTGATTCATTTTAAGCCAGATCCAACGATGTTCAGTGTCACCACCTATAATTTTGATACATTATCAGAGCGTTTAAGAGAATCAGCCTTTTTATTAAAAGGGCTAAAAATAGAGCTGATTGATGAGCGCCATGACGTGCAGGAAACCTTTTATTATGAGACAGGTATTGAAGCGTTCGTTGCTTATTTAAACGAGGAAAAGGATGTACTTAGTGAAGTCGTTTCGTTTGAAGGGGAACATCAGTCCATTGAAGTCGATTTTGCCTTTCAATTTAACGACGGCTATTCAGAAAATATTCTGTCGTTCGTCAATAACGTAAGAACCAAAGATGGCGGTACGCATGAGTCTGGTGCAAAAACGGCCATGACGAGAGCCTTTAATGAATATGCACGCAAAGTGACCCTTTTAAAAGAAAAAGATAAAAATTTAGAAGGTACGGATATTCGTGAAGGCCTGTCAGCTGTTATTTCTGTCAGAATTCCTGAAGAACTTCTTCAATTTGAAGGACAAACAAAAGGAAAGCTTGGAACGAGTGAGGCAAGGTCAGCTGTTGATGCCGTAATTTCTGAAAAATTGGCTTATTTCCTTGAAGAAAACCGCGAAACGGCAACACTGCTTGTCAAAAAAGCGATTAAAGCGCAGCAGGCAAGAGAAGCGGCTAGAAAAGCAAGAGAAGAAGCAAGGAGCGGCAAGAAACGGAAAAAGTCTGAAGCGACACTAAGCGGAAAATTAACACCTGCTCAATCTAGAAACCCGGCAAGAAATGAACTGTATCTAGTAGAGGGCGACTCAGCGGGTGGATCAGCCAAGCAAGGACGTGATCGAAAATTCCAAGCGGTGCTGCCGCTTCGAGGGAAGGTCATTAATACAGAGAAAGCAAAGCTTGCGGATATTTTCAAAAACGAAGAAATCAATACCATTATCCATGCCATTGGCGGCGGGGTTGGTGTCGATTTTAATGTAGAAGACATCAATTATGACAAAATTGTCATCATGACAGATGCTGATACAGATGGCGCGCATATTCAGGTTCTATTGCTTACATTCTTCTACCGCTATATGAAGCCGCTGATTGAGCATGGCAAAGTATTCATTGCCCTTCCGCCTTTATATAAAGTTAGCAAAGGCTCAGGGAAGAAAGAAGTCATTGAATATGCTTGGTCTGATGAAGAAATGGATGACGTACTAAAGAAAGTTGGAAAAGGATATACGATTCAGCGCTATAAAGGTTTAGGTGAAATGAATGCCGACCAGCTATGGGAAACGACAATGAATCCAGAGTCGAGAACGCTTGTCAGGGTGAAGATCGATGATGCTGCACGGGTGGAACGCCGCGTCACGACACTGATGGGTGACAAAGTAGAACCACGCCGTAAATGGATTGAAAAGAATGTCGCCTTTGGACTTGATGAGGAAAGCAACATTCTTGAAAATGAAAACTTGTCGCTAGCTGAGGAGGTTTAAACATGGCACAACAAGAACGATTTCATGATTTACCGTTAGAAGAAGTGATTGGGGACCGTTTTGGTCGCTATAGTAAATATATTATCCAAGATCGTGCACTTCCAGATGCACGTGATGGATTAAAGCCTGTACAACGAAGAATTTTATATGCGATGTATGCAGAAGGAAATACACAAGATAAAAACTTCCGTAAAGCTGCCAAAACAGTCGGTAACGTCATTGGTAACTATCATCCTCATGGTGATTCTTCTGTTTATGAAGCAATGGTGAGAATGAGCCAGGAATGGAAAGTGCGAAATGTGCTGATTGAGATGCATGGAAATAACGGGAGTATCGACGGAGATCCTCCTGCTGCCATGCGTTATACGGAAGCAAGGCTTTCTGCAATTGCTTCAGAGCTTTTAAAGGACCTCGACAAGGAGACAGTCGAATTTGTCGCGAACTTTGATGATACAAGCAAAGAGCCTGTTGTCTTACCAGCGATGTTTCCAAATCTTCTTGTGAACGGGTCAACAGGGATTTCAGCCGGTTATGCGACTGATATTCCGCCGCACCACCTAGGAGAAGTGATTGATGGCGTGATTAAGCGAATTGAACAGCCGCATTGTACGGTTGAAGATTTAATGACAGTCATCAAAGGGCCAGATTTCCCAACAGGCGGGATCATTCAAGGTGTGGATGGTATTAAGAAGGCATATGAAACAGGAAAAGGAAAGATTATGATTCGCGGAAAAGCGGAGATTGAAACCATCCGTGGTGGACGCCAGCAAATCGTGATCACAGAAATTCCTTATGAAGTGAATAAGGCCAATCTTGTCAAAAAGATGGACGAGTTCCGCATTGAAAGAAAAGTAGAAGGAATTTCTGAAGTTCGGGATGAGACGGATCGTACCGGCCTTCGGATTGTTGTAGAGCTGAAAAAAGAAGCGGATGCGAATGGTGTCTTGAATTTCTTATATAAAAATTCTGATCTGCAAATCCCATATAACTTTAATATGGTCGCGATACATAACAGAAGACCGACTTTAATGACGCTTACAACTGTACTAGACGCTTACATTACTCATCAAAAAGAAGTGGTGACGAACCGCTCAGCATACGAGCTTCGAAAAGCAAAAGAACGTCATCATATTGTAGATGGGTTAATTAAAGCTCTTTCCATTTTAGATGAAGTCATTGCGACGATCCGTTCGTCTAATGATAAGCGTGATGCGAAAAACAATTTGATGGAGAAATATGATTTTACAGAAGCACAATCAGAAGCGATTGTTTCTCTCCAGTTATATCGTTTAACAAATACAGATATCACTCAACTAAGAGACGAAGCAAGAGAGCTTGACGTGCGAATTGCAGAACTTGAAGACATTTTAGCGAATGAGAAAAAGCTGTTTAAAGTCATTACGAACAACTTGAAGAAGTTGAAAAAGACGTATGCTGATGAAAGACGATCTGTCATTGAGGAAAAAATTGAAGAAATTAAGATTAACCTTGAAGTGATGATCGCATCAGAGGACGTGTACGTCACAGTCACAAAAGATGGATACATCAAACGGACAAGCCAGCGTTCATATGCTGCATCAAACGGTAAGGACTTCGGTATGAAGGATACAGACCGACTGATTCACCAGTTTGAAATGAATACAACAGATGTTCTTCTGCTATTTACGAATAAAGGGAGCTACATTTACTGTCCAGTTCATCAGTTGCCAGATATACGCTGGAAAGACATGGGGCAGCACATTACGAATATTATTTCGATTGATCGGGATGAATCCATTCAAAAAGCGATCCCAATTAAAGAATTCGATGAATCATCGTATCTCTTGTTCTTTACAAAAGGCGGTATGGTGAAGAAAACAGAGCTTCTCCAATATAAAGCGCAGCGTTATTCAAAACCGCTTGTCGCCTTGAATTTAAAAGGTGATGATGAACTTGTAGATGTTCATGTTACAACAGGTCAGCAAGAATTGTTTATTGCAACGAAAAATGGTTATGGATTATGGTTTGATGAAGAAGAAGTGAGTGTGGTCGGTCCGAGAGCGGCTGGTGTGAAAGGCATCAATTTGAAGGACGGAGACGAGGTGGTCTCTGGACAAATCATTGATCCGAAGAACAATGTGCTTGTTCTCACGACACAAAGAGGTGCTGTGAAGCGGATGAACCTCTCTGAATTTGATAAGACATCAAGAGCAAAACGTGGAGTGATCATGCTAAGAGAATTAAAGAAAAACCCTCACAGAATTGTTGCTGTGATTGCTGCTTCACTGCACGATACACTTGAGATTGATACGGAAAAGGGTGCCACGATCCCGCTCGATATTTCCACACTAAGGGCAAATGATCGTTATAGCAATGGATCGTTTATTTTAGATGAGGAAGAGCAGGGAGAAGTAACTCAAGTTCTTTTATCACCTGCTGCATCTGACCAAGATGACAATAAATAAGCAAAACGAAAACCCCCTGCGTAAGGCAGGGGGTTTTTTATGATGAGGTCAATTTAACTCTCGTGATTGCCAAACATGCTTGTGATGGCATGCACTACTTCAATTCCTTGGTAAACGAAAAGAGAAAGTGAAGTGACAGAGAACAGACCTAGAATGAATACTCTTAAGAAAAATAACATCGTGTAAAACCTCCCAATTTTTGTTTGATTTAAATGGTTGGGTTAACACGATCTACTCGGAAATTCGAAGACTGGTAGAACACTGCAAGTAAATGCTTCTTTTTCCGGTCAAATCGATCAGTATAAGTGATGCGTGCAAATCCAGCTGCCATACTGCCAATGACTAGCAGTGCTGTAAATGCCGCAAATACTGCGTTCACATGTTTTTGTTTCTTTTCATCGCCTGCTGTCTGAACGATTTTCATTTCATGTGATTCTTGATCAGCAACCACCTTTGCATGATGGTATACCTGAACGGAATGAGGCATTGAGAACAAATGAAAACTTGCAAGTGCTATGAATAAGACTGCTAATTTTAACAGCATATTTTTTTTCATTTTTCTCACCCCTTCCTGTTTATTTTCATGATCTTACCACGTTTTCAGTTATTTGAAAAGTCTTATTTTTTTACTTTCCCTCTTTAAAAAAGCGCTAAACATCAAGACATCTATAGGACTGTTTCACTTCATGAAAGGTTTCAATTTTATTTATTAAATTTAAAAAAAGTACCGAGATCAAAGATCCGGCACTTTTTAAAAAGAATGTATTGATGTCGGTTTTGCAACAGCTTTTGTAAAGATTCCTGCAATACAAATGGCAAACAGAACAAAAATAAACGCATGAAGCAGTCCGACTTGATTGGCGAGCAGTCCTAAAACAGGGGGCCCTGATAGAGAGGCTGTATACCCAGATAAAGTGACGATACTGACACGCTTGACAGCATAGCGGCTATCATCACCAGCTGCTGAAATGGTCAGCGGGAAGCCTAAGGATGCGCCAAGTCCCCATAAAAAGATAGATATCATACACACGACGAGTGAAATCTTTAAAATCACCAAGAATAGTCCGGCGGCAGCAGATAAGATCGCGATTCTTAACAATAGCACCCTACCAAAGCGATCAATGAAACGTCCGCTTACCAGTCTGCCACTAATCATCCCGCACAAAAATAATGCATAGATGACCGTACTCATTGAATGAGAAACCTGATAGCCATCAACCATTGCTAGTGGAATCCAATCATTTGCAGAACCTTCTACAAATGCGAGACATAAGGCAATCATCGCTAATGAGATCGTTCGTTTGTTCAGCCATGATGTTTGAGAAGCCTCAACTGATTCTGTCTGCGTCTCATCCTGATCTTTTCCTGTCCCGTGCGGAATAAACCGTGTACAAATCAGGATACTGAGAAAGAAAAGGAGTGCAATGGTGAGAAGGTGAATGAGGACAGACACACCTAAATAAATAAAGAGAATTCCGGCACCTGCACCAATTAACGTTCCAATACTGAAAGAAGCATGCAAAATCGGCAGGATCGTTCTCTTGATCTGATACTCAATCTCCGTTCCTTCTAAGTTCATGGCTACATTGCACATGCCTGATCCTGAACCAAAAAGAAAAAGGCCAGCAGTGACAATTAGCGTAGAAGAGAGGGCGGCGCCGATTGCAAGGGTTGAGAATCCAATAAACATCAAAAAAGCGCTGACCACAATCGCCACTCGGCCGCCTTTTTTGCGAACGAATACATTGGAAAGAATCAGCCCGACAATGGAACCTACAGATAGGCCGAGTAAAATGAGTCCCATTGTGCCTGTATCTGCTTGCAACAAATCTCTCACTTCTGGTGTTCTTGAAAACCAAGTGGAGATGGAGATCCCAGACATCGTAAAAATAACAATAATCGCTTTATACCACTTTAATTTCATCTAATCCCTCATATCTATGTAGTCATACAGAACAAATCTACTCGATTATAAAGGAGACTTCTTGATTCGTAAATAACATGAGGGAGGATCATCATGAAGAAAATATTCCAACTTCATCATTCTTTGATAGAATAAAGACAAAAGGGGCGATACATATGTCATATCGAATAGGTATTTTAAAGGGAGACGGGATTGGACCGGAAATTGTTAATTCTAGTATGCGTATTTTAAAGGCAGCGCTGTCACAGTTCAATGAACCATTTGTGGAATTTGTAGAGTGTCCTATCGGTGCTGAAGCCATTCATTCTCATCAAGATCCAGTGCCAGCTTCTACGATAGCCGCCTTGAAAAAATGCCATGGCTGGATATTAGGACCTCATGATTCAGCTTCATATCCTGATCAATTGAAAGAAAGAAGAAATCCAAGTGGAGAACTGCGTCATACATTTGATTTATTTGCAAATATTCGTCCATCGCAATCGCTACCAGGTGTGAAAAGCGTTGCCAGTGGCGTCGACCTTGTCATTTTTCGAGAAAATACAGAAGGCTTTTATCCAGACCGGAATATGTATCAGGGGACAGGAGAGTGGATGATTACACCAGATGTCGCCATATCTACAGGTGTGTTTACAAAAAAAGCAATTACCCGTATTGCCCACGCGGCCTTTCAACGTGCAGTGGAGAGGAGGGGGAAAGTCACCATTGTTCATAAAGCGAACGTGATCAAATTAGGATCTGGCTTGTTTTTACGAACATGTCAAGAGGTAGCGAAAGCATATCCGCAAGTGGAGGTTGAGGATATTCATATTGATGCGATGGCTGCTCATTTAGTGAGATGTGCAGGTGATTTTGATGTGATTGTGACAGAAAATATGTTTGGCGACATATTATCTGATCTTGCAGGGGAACTAGTCGGCAGTTTAGGAATGGCACCCTCATTAAATTGTAACGAAAATCAAGCGATGGCACAGGCGGCACATGGTTCAGCACCGGATATTGCTGGTCAAAATATCGCCAATCCAATGGGCATGATTCTTTCTACAGTGATGCTTTGTAACTGGCTACATGTGAAATATCAAGATGAAAGATTAAAACAGACAGCCAGTCTGATCGAACATACTCTTGGTGAGACCTTAAAAAAGAAATTGAAAACAAAGGATTTAGGAGGAAATGAGACGACGACACAATTCACCGAGGCATTCATTCAAACGATGAATGAAGTTTCAATAAAAGGGAGATGAACATGAAAACAGAAAAAGAAAAGATGATCAAGGGAGAATACTATCATCCAAATGACCACACATTGATGGCAGATCGAGCAAAAGCGCGACAATTGACATTTGCCTATCAGCAAACAAATGAGCCATCACAGAGAAAGGCCATTTTAAAGGAGCTTTTAGGCGCTTGCGGAGAAGATGTGGTGTTTGAAGGCAGAATACAATGTGATTATGGATACAATATCGAGGTTGGTGAGCATTTTTTTGCGAATTTTGATGCTGTGTTATTAGATGTTTGCAAGATTACAATTGGAGATCATTGTTTGTTAGGTCCGAATGTACATATATATACAGCTGGACATCCGTTAAATCCAGAAGAACGTCAAACAGGTATTGAATTCGGCAAACCAGTCACAATTGGACATCATGTATGGATTGGCGGTGGTGCCATTATCAATCCAGGTGTGACAATCGGAGATCATGCTGTCATTGCATCAGGATCCGTTGTGACAAAAGATGTTCCGTCAAATGTGATTGTTGGCGGGAATCCTGCAAAAATCTTAAAACATTTAGAGGAATGAAAATCTGACAAATCAACCGTTGGATTTTCATTTTTTATTTTATCTCAATAAGATAAGTATACTTAATAATGAGACAAAGAAAATTCAATTATTGTTTAACTTCCTAGAATATATATTATGTAAACTAGATATTAATTAATGCAAAAAGAGAATCTTTGACTTGATCCTCTTTATTATTAGATTTTATATTCAATCGACTCAAACGCAGCACTACTTTCCAGTCTCAGCAAACTGTTTCAATCGATCTCCAATTTCATCTCTTACCCTTTGGAAAAATGACCACTTCTCTTCTTCTGTTCCTTCTGCTTTTGCTGGATCATCAAAGCCCCAATGGACACGCTCGACATGAGGAGGAGTCATCGGGCATTTATCAGCTGCGTCCCCGCATAGTGTTACGACTAAGTCAGCGTGATGCAATATTTTCGGATCAATCAGGTCAGACGTTTGATGAGAAATATCAATCGCTATTTCTTTCATTGCTTTTACAGCATTCGGATTTAATCCATGAGCTTCAATACCAGCGCTATAGACCTTCCACTCATCTCCAAGATATTTTTTAGCCCAACCTTCAGCCATTTGACTGCGGCAAGAATTACCGGTACATAAAAAGTATATTGTTTTCTTTGACATGTTGATCGTCTCCTTTAATGTATAATCATTAGCCAGAAATACAATGCTAAAAGTGTGATGAATAGTGTTGGTACAGTTAAAATGACCCCTATTTTGAAATATGTCCCCCAGGAAATCTTCACACCTTTTTGAGAAAGGACGTGGAGCCATAGTAGTGTTGCTAAGGAGCCAATGGGCGTAATTTTTGGTCCTAAATCAGAACCAATGACATTAGCGTATATTAACGCTTCTCTCATCATTCCTTGTGTATCGGTGCCGGATATGGCTAATGCATCGATCATGACCGTCGGCATATTATTCATGACAGATGAAAGAATCGCTGCGATAAATCCCATACCAAGAGTCCCTGCCAATAAACCTTGATCTGCTACAGTTTGAATCACGCTTGAAAGAGTATCAGTAAGCCCTGCATTTCGCATGCCATAGACAACAACGTACATACCTATGGAAAAGAAAACGATCGCCCAGGGAGCTTCTTTTAAAACGCTTTTTGTTTGAACAGCAGGGCTTTTTTGTGCAATGACCAAGAATAAAATGGCAATCACACCAGCTATGACCGATACAGGTATAGATAAAAATTCGCTTGCAAAATAACCAATCAATAAAAAAGCTAATATATACCAAGATAATCTAAACATCTTTGGATCTTTTATTGCTTCACTTGGGTGTTTTAACTCATTCATATCATAGCGTTTAGGTATACTCTTTCTAAAGAAAAGGTACAGTACAGTGATACTCGCAAGCAATGAAAAAAGGTTTGGAACAACCATTCTGGATGCATATTCAATAAACGTAATGTTAAAATAGTCGGCTGTTACAATGTTTACTAAATTACTTACAACAAGGGGCAGCGAAGTTGTATCTGCAATAAACCCACTCGCGATAATAAAAGGGAATACTATTTTTTCATTGAAGTTTAATGCTCTGACCATGGCTAAAACAATGGGTGTCAAAATAAGTGCTGCACCATCGTTTGCAAATAGAGCAGCGACGATTGCACCAAGGATGGTCACATACACAAACATACGTAGCCCACTGCCTTTTGCAGCCTTTGCCATATGCAATGCTGCCCATTCAAAAAAGCCGATTCGATCAAGTATGAGTGAAATGACGATAATAGCGACAAAAGCTAAAGTCGCATTCCAAACAATGCCTGTCACGGTGATCACATCGTCAATATTCACAACACCTACGATTAATGCTAAAATAGCTCCTCCACAAGCGGACCACCCTATGGATAAATTTTTTGGCTGCCAAATAACCAATACCAAAGTGAACAAAAATATGATTAATGATAAAACGGCAAAACTCAAACCCATCCCTCCTTACGAACAAGACATGTTTGTTGCGTTCTGTTGTATTCTTTTTAAAAGGTCATCTTCTTTATCAATTTGATTTAAGATGATCCGAATCGTCTCAAATTCTGGAGACAGTGTATTGATTGAATAATAACGCCACTGCCCTTTTCTGTTCTCATTGACAAATCCAGCTTTTTTTAATTTTCGTAAATGCTGACTAATAGCTGGTTGACTCATTTCGAACATATCTACCAGTTCACACACACAATATTCTTTCTCCAAAAACAATTTCATCATGATCAGTCTTGTTTGATCACTGAGTGTTTTTAAACAATTCGACATATGTGTCACACCAATTGAAACATCTGCAGTCACAATGATTCCCCCTCTTTTCAACTCCTTCAATAGTATATAACTGAAAACTTATATAATCAATTGATTATATGAATTCAAACAAAAATTGATTCGTGTGAAAATGATTGATTTAAATACCGACTTCTCTTCTTCAAATGAAACCACATAGTTATTTAAATAGCCCAGTTCTCTATATTGGCAAAAAAGGTGTTGATAAAAACAAAAGACAGAGGTCTTGTGCCTTTTATCATTCGAGTGAAATTAAATAATCAAGAAGAAAAAACTTACGAGGCAAAGACGGTTATACATGCCACTGGTACGTGGAAAAACCCTAACCCAATAAATGCTGAAGGGATTATGACAGAAAATGAAAAAAGAGTTGCTAATCGAATGGCATTCCTGATATTTTAAATCGCGATCTGACTCGGTATCAGAATTGCATTGGGTAGCATTGGGCATTCTGCTGTTAACACTTTGCTAGAGCTGCCAAAACTAAAAGAGACATCAAAAAGCACAGAAATGATATGGATTTTAAGAAAGCAGGATATTAGTGAGGTATTAAGAGGAGAAAACAATGATCAATTGCCTGCAAGAGGTCAATTAGATGGAAAGGCCCCTTCTTGGTGTCCTATGATCAGAAGGTGAAAGAGGGTCCACAAATTAAGATACAGTTATTGTTTCAACTAATTAAAGGACCCTTGTTCTTGTCTTGGTACAAATTAGATAGGTCATAAAGGTTTTTGGGGTAATTCCATTATTTGAATCTCCATCCCCCATGAAGTTGTGATATAGAAAAATCCAAGAGAGCTCAGCTCTCTGACTTTAACATCAGACTGTTCTGCAAAATATTTTAAAGCCTCTTCTATATCGGTAACTGTAATAGCTAGATGGGCTACACCGATATCACTGGGTTTTAGGTGAACATTCTGTTGATCTGGCGTCGACCATTGAACCAGTTCGATCTTTCTACCGCCATATTGCAAAAATGCCGCCCCTTCTACAACTGAATGTTCGTGAACCCCAAAGTACCTTTTTAAACTATCGTCCTCAAACTGCATCCGTTTTGGCCGGAACAAGACTTCAAAACCCAAAATATGAGTGAAGAATTCAACTGCTACTTCGATATCGGGTACTACAAATCCTGAATGCTCGATTGTATCTTGAAAAATTGTATTTTTCATATCGCTAAACCCCTTTGATTTTTGGAAGTAAATGTTTCATTATAAAGTGGTATTTAAAGTAGCTATATCAATCTTTTGTGATTTCTATATCTTTTTTGAATATCCATTAAAATTTACATGTTCCATCTGAACAATATTCATCGAGCGACGACTCTAATTTATGCTCTTCAACCTTACGATTCCCGTACTCTTCTTTCCATACCTGTTGTAATGTTTCTAAAAACACTTCGCTAGGTTGTGCTCCTGAGATGACATACTTATCATTCACAACGTAAAAGGGCACGCCCTGAATCCCAATTTTAGATCCCTCGGCTCTATCAGCTGCGATATTCTCGCTATATTGATCATTTGATAAAACATCCAAAGCTTCGTTGCCATCAAGACCTATTTCACTTGTAAGTTGAGCAAGTGTTGCGTGATCACCGATATCTAGTGAATCTGTGAAATGAGCTTTCAAAATACGTTCCATAAACTCCCGAATCTTCCCTTTCTCTTTTGCATAATAAGAAAGACGAAGTGCATCATATGAATTCGTAGGAATCATTGTATCAAATTGATAATCTAACCCAACCTCTTTTGCTTTCTGTTTCAATTGATTGTTCAGTACTTTTGCTTTTTCATTTGGGACACCATGCTTAGAGGATAATACTTGATGGATATCCATTCCTGTATTTTTTTTCGCATATGGATCTAATTGAAAATGTCGAAATAAGACTTCGACCTCTTCTTTATGTTCAAACTGTTCTAACCCTATTTCAAATTGACGTTTGCCAATATAACAAAACGGGCAAACAAAATCAGACCAAATTTCTACTTTCATCCTATGTTCCCCCTTTATGATTTTAATGAATGTATTTTGTCTATTCTTCTTTATTACGCTTTTGAACGTGCGAGGTGGGATGATGTTAATTAAAATCTTTTTAACTAATCCCACCAATGCTCTTTTTTAAAACGTTCGTGCTACCGTTTTTGCTTTTTCAATTGTTGAAGTAACAATTTCTTCTTCTTTAGTTGGATCATAGTCAATACCTTCAACAAAAATCGTTGGTTCCACTTCAATTCCAACAAACTTCAGCGCACCTCTTACGTAAGAATCGGAATGTTCCATTCCAATTGCCTGCGAATAAAATCCTCCCATACCATGAATATGGATTGCTTTTTTCCCTTTCATCAATCCTTCTGGACCTTCTGATGTATATTTAAACGTTTTTCCAGCACTCATGATTGTATCAAAATAGGCTTTTAATAAAGGTTGGATTCCTAAATTCCACATTGAAGACTGAATGATATATTTATCTGCTTCCATAAATTGCTTTGTGAATGCATTCACTGCTTCTATTTTTTGTGATTCAACATCTGTTAGCACTTCCCCACTTCTTAACTTCTTTTGTCCAGTTAAAAAATCAGCATCGATTAATGGCACATTTGCATAATAGACATCTACTTCTATTATTTCATCCGTTGGATTTACTTTCTTATATTCAGTGATAAATGCTCTAGCAACTTGCGTACTTCTTGATTGTTCCTCACTTTGAGGTGTTCCTTTAACAAATAATACTTTTGACATGATCATGTCCCCTTTATGATTTTGATTTTGAATACTTATAAAAAGAATGCACACGCAATATTTTGGTATGACCCTAAATGATTCCTATAATTTCTGCTGAATCAACAACCTCATACAAAAAGCTGATTTAATGATTATAGACAATGGGCATTTTTCCGATTAATTGGTGTTGCCTAGCAGCGTCATACATGAGTTTAGCGACATTTTCCCTAGATACGGACATTTTAGCTGGCTGATCGCCGAATGAATAACCGTAAGATTGCCCGTTGTATTTGATATTAGGATTAATGATTCGAACGACTGTCCAATCCAGGTTCGATTCTTTAATCAGTTCTCCTATCTTCTTCATTTCGGCATAACCATTTGGCATGAGAAGTTTAGGCAATATTCTTGGCAATATCGTCGATAAGCTTTTCTTATCGTCTTCAGATTGCAAGGCTGGCGTCGCGAGTGTAATCAACCTTTTTTTGGTGAACTTCTTCATCGCTTTGACAATTCGGTTATGTCCGTCGGCGATCGGTGTACCTTTTTGTTTTCGAGACAAATCAATGCCGGGACCTAAGGTGCTTATCACGACATCAGCTTCTGAAACTGCCGTTTCAATAGCTGAAGTGTTCGTTAGTTCACCCGTTACAATGCGTAAATTCGAATGCTTTTGCTTGATTTTCTCAGGGTTTCTAACATATACCGTAACGATATCTCCGTTTTCTAATGCAAATTGTGTTAAAAGTTGACCGATTGCACCAGTTGCACCAAAAATAGTGATGTTCATGGTCGTCTATCTCCTTTTGTTATTCAGAATGATCACAATGATTTCCTTGATCAAAAATCTTTCGTAATAACATGTGTTATTTAAGCAACGCGCGTTGTATAATTGATGATAAGATGAAAAAGAATAATAAACAATAACCAAAATAGCCAATATGTAGTTTACGCAACACTTCTAATGTATTGTCGTTTTTAGACAAGATGATGAACCCTAAAAGGAGAAGAAAAAATAATTATGCCAAAAAAAGATCCGAGAATACTTCGTACAAGACAATTGATTGTAGACTCTTTTCTTTCGTTAGCTAGTGAAAAAGATTTCAACCATATAACGGTACGTGATATCACAGAAAAGGCTACTATTAACCGGGCTACATTTTATGCGCACTTTGACGATAAATTTGATTTATTACATTCTACAATCACCAATACATTTACAGACAAATTGAAAAAAAGACTCAATGATCACGATGGATTCAATGAAAAAGTCATTGCAAATATTTTTCTAGCCATGTGTGATCACCATAAAGAGATAAGCGACCTATGTCCCAAAGGTTATCATTCTTTAGGAACTATTATCGAAAGTAAAATTAAAGAGGAGTTACAGAAACTAATAGCTGATCTTATGCTAAAAGGAACTAAAAACATCATCGAATTAGAGGATAAACAAATGGTAGCAACCCTATCTACTATGCTAAGTTGGGGGATATACGGAGCTGCATACACATGGAATAAGGATGGAAGACTTATTTCATCAGAAGAGCTAGTGACTAAGACCCTGCCTATCTTTAAAAATGGCATGAGTCAGTATTATCTTTAATGAAAATGATGTTAACAATCTGCTTGAGCCGGCAGTGCTATAAAAAATATTAAAAAAACACAGAAATGGTATGGGTTTAAATAATGGTGTATTTGGAGGAGTGCAAGAGGTCAATTAGGCAGGCACGATTTGTTGTTGCTTAAATGACAAAACTTCTACGACCTTCTCAATAAATTAAATCGGTCGTAGAAGATGGCCCTTATTTGTTGTACTGTAAATCAAATAATCTGGGATATTTCTTTTAAAAATTGCTTTCTCTTTTCATCTGTTGTTAAGTTCACTCTAGAAAAATGAATCCATTTCGTGGATTCATTTTTCAATCCCAAATCAGCTAGCGTTCTGTTAATAAAAACGCTTTGAATAGCATTTCCAGCTTCAGATTCAATATAATCCTTATCTGTTGTAGATGTTGAGATCACGGTTGTTTTTTTTATATTTGTCAATAAACCTTTCAAAGTACCAGTGTTTTGATCTTCAATGAATGCGAAACCGCTTAACATCACTTTATCAATAAATCCTTTTAACATAGCAGGTAGATCCCACCACCAGACTGGGAAAATAAATACCAATTCTGTTGACTGTTTTAATTTTTCTTGATAATCCTTCACTAATGAATAAGGCGTTTCTCCTTTATGAAAATGCTTTAATTCTTCAGCTGTAAACACAGGATTAAATCCATCTTTATATAAATCGATTACTTGAAACGGTTCTCTCTTTGTTTCTAATTTTTCTGTTATGGAAGTCAAAATGGCATGATTATAGCTTCCATCCCAAGGATGTGCATAGACAATCGTTTTCATTATTCATTCACCCTTTTTCTGAGTTTTGCATCATTTTTTGATGTACATTGATTTTATTGTATGCTATAACATACTACAAGTACGGTAATCAAAGTGCGATACTAACCCAAAGGAGAGTATAAAATGAATGAGGAGTCCTTCCAGACGAAAGCTGAGCTAAAAGATACTGGTTTTGGGTATACTTTGTCATTAATTGGTGGGAAATATAAAATGCCAGTTCTGTATGCTTTATATTCAAACGATGGTCCTGTTCGCTATAATCAGCTGAAACGTAAGCTCGGAACGATTTCTTTTAAAACATTAACCAATACACTAAAAGAGCTTGAGGCGGATCACTTAATTCATCGTAAAGAATATCCCCAAGTGCCTCCAAAAGTAGAATATAGTTTATCTGAAAAGGGTTTATCACTGATGCCTGTATTAGATGAGATATGCTATTGGGGAGAGGAACAAATGAAAAATAATTAGGTAGAGTGGAAAGAAAGCTACTACAGTTTAAACATGCTTTCTAAAGTAGCTTTCTTCTCATCTTATATCAATCCGATTGGCTCATTTTGTTGATGCGCTAACTCCATTTCTTCTGCCAGATAGAGAGCGTTCTTCTTATCTATATCATATCAGGCCAATTGTGGATCAGTTGACGTAATCTAACTGCAACAGTCTTACAAACATCTGGCATTAAGTAACTATCAGAATCCGAAAGATCCAGCAAAGGAATGATGTCATCTGTAAAGTTTTCAAAGGGGTATGTCCCCGCCAAATCCCTCCATTTCATTTAAATTCATTTCGCAAATATTACTCCTGATTGAACCTATAATAGGACAACGAGGCACGCAACGCTCTATTCTACCAGAGTCCTAAGGTTATTTTGATTTAATCCCTGCCCCACAAAGAGGTATGATAATGGTTTCTTCTGATTCCTTTTGATATTTCATGTAACCCGCAAAATTGATGGCAGATGTCACTTCGACATAAAATCCTTTCTCACTCAGTTTAGAGCGTGCATGTATAATTTCTTCTTCTTCAATATCAATAAACGTACCATTCGTCTTGTATACAGCTTCTAAAATTTGTTTAGAACGCGCTGGGGCAGCAATAGCGATCCCTTCTGCTACAGTCCCTTTATTTGTGACAGGTGATGCTGATTCTTCTTCATTTTGATAGGCTTTCACAAGGGGTGCGCAGTTTTTCGCTTGGACAGCAACAATTTTCGGTATTTTATGAATGAGACCATTTTCAAATAACTCTTTAAAGCCATAATACGCACCGAGCAGCAGAGTGCCGTTTCCAACCGGAATGATTAAAGCATCCGGTGCTCCTTTTAGTTGCTCAAAGATTTCATAGGCGTATGTTTTTGTACCTTCGAAAAAATAAGGGTTATAGACATGGCTTGCATAAAAAACGTTTTCCTCGTCTACTGCCTTTTGGGCCGCAGCTGCAATGTCCTCTCGTGTACCATGAATTTCTTTAATCGTTGCTCCGTGGGCTTTTATTTGAGCGACTTTTTTAGGTGACGTTTGATCACTTAGATAGATGTCACAGGCAATACCACAACGCGCCGCATACGCAGCAATTGCCGTTCCTGCATTCCCGCTGCTATCAGCAATGACTTTTGTTACCCCTAATTCCTTAGCTTTTGTCATTAACACAGCTGCTCCACGGTCTTTAAATGATAGTGTCGGCATCATATAATCAACTTTTACATAAGTGTTTGGCTCATTAGGATCTAGAACGATTAAAGGAGATTGGCCCTCCCCCATTGTCACAGTTTCCCACGTCTTAGAATCTTTTTGAAATGGCATGGTTTCAACATAACGCCATAATGAATTTGGATAGTGATCCCAAGCTGTGACGTCTATTTTCGGGGTATCTTTCACTAGATTGAATACTCCACCACAATCACATTTCCATAGAGTTGGTGTCATCTCATATTTTTTCCCGCAATGGTTACAACTTAATTGATTCATTCTTCATCTGCCCCTTTGAATATTTTTTTATACAAAATATAATTTTTTATATAGGGTGGTCAAAAAAATATTCTAAATATATGCAATGGCATCCATTTCAATTTTGAAACCAAAATGTAATTCATTCGTTGGTACAATCGTACGAGCTGGTTTATGTTCACCGAAAAATTCGGTATAAACCGCATCTACTTTGTCCCATAATTCAATATCTGAAATGTATAATGTCATGCGCAAAATCTTTTCTTTTTGACTTCCAGCAGCCTCTACAATCATCTCTACATTCTTAAGCGCTTGTAATGTCTCTTTTTCAATGGGGCCGAACTCTTTTTCTGTCGTTTCAGGATTGATGGCAAATTGTCCCGACACATAGACCGTGTTTTGATGAATGGTTGCGAATGCATAGTGTCCGTTTGATTTTAGATTTCCTACCTCGAGTACGCTTTCCATTTTGACACTCCTTACCTCGATTTATTTTTGATTTCATCCAAATAGCTATAGACGGTTACTTTGGAAATGCCTAACATAGATGCGACCTTCTCAACAGATCCTTTCATTAAAAAAATGCCCTTTTCATCCATGAATTTGATTAGTTCAATTTTTTCATGACGTTTCATAACTGGATGAACACTGTTTTGAATGATTTGTTGAATCAATTGATCGACGATTTCTTCCACATTTTCAAGATCATCATTTGATGTTGTTTCTTTTTCTTGAGCTTCCACTTGTGTAGAAAGAAAAGTATCCATAAATTGCTGCATTTGATTCAGTGCTTCAACATCAAAATTGATACAGAAAGCACCGATCACTTTTTGCTTTGAATCACGTATTAATGAAGTCGAAGAACGAATCGTACGCTTATCTTCTGTTACAAATGTATAACCAGCCAAATAATCTTCTTTAAAATCTTCTGATTGTAATACAGTCTTGACTAGATGATCAAATGATTGGCCGATTTCTCTTCCTGTCACATGGTTATTTACTGTAAACATGACAGATGCTTGAGGATTCGTTAAATCATGAATCACCACTTCACAATTTGGTCCAAACATTTTTGCAGTAGATTTTGCTAAAGGAATATAACTCTCTAATAACTTTTTAATAAGTTCCATGCCTAAGCACCTCATTTTTTTATTCCACTAGATTATATAATTTTTTATATATAAAAACAATATATAGATTTATTTATATATTGTAATGCTCACAAGATCACAAATACGAAAATCACCATATAAAAAAAGCAGCCATTGACTGCTTTTTGCTTATGCTCCTTTCTAATTGTCTTCCTGCTGGATTCCATACAAAATGACGTCAATTCCCCATCGGAACCGTTCCATTGATACGGTATCACCTGCAAACATTTCTTCTTTTACACGATGAATGAAAGGAAACTGCGTTTTGTCTGCTTGAAGAAATGCTTTTTTTGTGTCTGAAATCTGTGAAGAGCCTTGTTTCTTCCAAGAGACCTTTTCGTATGCTACAGAAGATACGTATAACAGCAATAGGTCTACTCCCCATGCTGCAGATGTAGATTTGATCCCGCCTTCATGCAATGCAGCGAGAATATGTTCGGTCAACTGAAGAAAGTTCGTTCCTTGTGGAATGGTGGAAAGAGAAATTTCAGCGAGACCCGGTTTTTCGAATAGCAGTAGGAAATAAGTATGCAATAGGTCGAATAACTGTTCTTTCCATGTGATATCCTTTGAATCTGGATAAACCATTTGTCCGAGACCATAATCCAATACGTAAGCACTGAGTTCTTGAACATTGTTCACGTAGACATACAAGGATGCAGGTCCCGTATCGAGTGCTTTAGCCACCTTACGCATACTCATGCCCTCTATCCCATGCTCCTTAAGAAGCTCATAGGCCGTTTTCACAATAAGCTCACGGCTTAAGGGTTCTTTAGCCGGCCGAGACCGGCGACTGATCATACGACGATTTGAATTGTTCATACTCTCTTTATAACATGTCAAAGTAAAATAGTAAATTGAGCATCAATCATCATCCTTTTGAAAAGAATTCATCATATTTGCAAGCTTGACCGCAGCGTCTTTTGAAAAACACAGTTTTAAACTATTCTCCGATTCATGCGCTTTTTCCGATGAATATTCATACATCATGTCTTCATATTCTTCAATCGCCTTTTCAATATGATGAGGATGTCGGACAATAGCAAGTGCTAGCTCCCTTGCATCAAACATCGCCATGTTCACACCCTCGCCTGCGAATGGCGACATGACGTGAGCTGCATCACCGATAAGCGTTACTCCTTTATGACGATTCCATTTAAAACCGGTAGGAAGCGTATAGATCCGCCTTGGAATGATGGCATCTTCTGCATAACGAATATAGTTTTTCAGCTGATCATCCCAATCACTAAATAACGCTAATAATTGTTCTTTTGCTTCTTTCGCTTGATGAAACGGTATACCACAAGTCTCGATCCAATTGCGTTCTACCATGAAGCTTGCGTACACTTTGATTCGGCCATCTCCGTTTAACTGCCCAATCAGTCCTTTGTGGTCTGCCAAAGCAAACATCTTACCTCGTTTATTAAATTCAGCTAAATCAGGGTGGTTCTCCTCTACGCTTATGACATTCAGTTCTAGCATCGTGAGCCCAGAGTATTCAATCTCAATATCTGTTAACAGAGGACGCACACGAGAAAAAGCACCATCAGCCCCAATCAAAAGGTCAACTGTTTCGACAACCCCGTTTTCAAAATGAAGCTCGGTCATACCACTTTCTAATGAAACGCATCTTTCTAGTTTATATCCATATTTGATGGTTTCAGCGTCAATTTGTTCTAATAGTAGTTCACATAACACACCACGATCAATTTCCGGGCGAGTACCTATTTGATCTGATTCCGTTTCTTCATCTAAATAAATTCTTCCTGATTTATCAAGTAATCGGAAATCTTCCCCTTCATAGCGAGCATTCTTTTGAAATTTCTCATAAACTCCTGCTTCTTTTAAGGCTTTTTGACCTGTTTCTTCGTGAATATCCAGTGAGCCCCCTCGTTCAAGGCTCTTGTCATGCATCTCCCGTTCATAGATGGTTGTTTGTATACCGTAATTTTGCAAAATTAAGGCGAGTGTTAGTCCCCCAGGTCCTCCTCCAATGATAGCGATTTGCTTTTGATTCTTAGATAATGACGTCATCTTCTGCATCTCCTCATCCCTTTGTGGAAAGCGTTTTAAATTACATTTCATTTATATTATAACGAACACCGTTCGTGAAGAACAGTGTTCGTTTAAAATTGTTTGTTGTACGATTGTGTTTTCATGAAAAAAACAATCTCCTACCATCATATGATACACTCCATTTAGGACGGTTAAAGGTTGTCGAATCATAACAATGATACTTAGATCAGTAGGTCTCCATTGTTCTCACTCTAAGTGTAAGAGGTGTTTCTATGAATAAATTATTGGCCATGTTGATATTAGGATTAAGCTTTAGTGGTGCCGCACTTATTCTTTCTATCCCTTTGTTATTCAAAGTCAAACCAGAGCAAACTGAGCTGGTGTTTGCTGCTGGATCAGCGGGCGCTTTCGCAGTATTTGCTGTCTCATGCCTAGTGCTTCGAAAGCAATTCAATCGCTAAAAAACCTAAACAAAATCTACCGTCATGAACAGTGGAGATTTGTTTAGGTTTTTGTGGCTTTTTAATATGAATTTAAAGAATGTGGTATAAGCTGACACCGATACTGAGAGCGAATAAAACAAGTGCAGGGATTGCTTTTTTAAAGGGATCTTTGGCCAATACGATCAAAGTAAATGCAGCTGCCAGCATCGTACCTCCTAACAATAAGCCTGATAATAATGCTAATGTTGGGATCCATATGCCGGCTAGCATTCCAGCAGCGCCTATTAACTCAAGAGCCCCCGTTAAAATATTGAAAAATGCGGGTAAACCAAATCGTTTGAACTCTTCTGCCATTTTTCCAGATATGATTTTCGTTCCTGTGAGGAAAAAGAAAACGGCCAATACAATTTGTAGAATAAGAATGAAAATAGTGATCACATCTTTCTAAGTTATTTGACCAGAAAGGGTCGCTTAATGGACACCGGTTTCTGGGGCCATCTTGATAAAATCTCACTTCCCACTTCCACATTGAATGGATGGAATTTATATGTCATAGCATATATCATACAAAAATAGAGGTTGTTTCTACCTTATAGATTTATCAAGATGGATAGTCTGAATAGAATAATTTGTTTAAAAGTAATTTTAATTGTTCAATCTCTTCATCACTTAATTGATTTGTCACAGTTCGATGTGCATCCATGACGACAGGAAGAATCGCCTTTTTGATCTCGTCCCCTTTTTCTGTTAAAAATAGGTGATGCGAGCGCCGGTCTTGTTCATTATAGATTTTTTTGACAAGCCCTTTTCGTTCCATTGACTGGATCATTCTTACGACAGTGGTTTGATTTTTATCAATGCCTTCTGCCAATTCTTTTTGAGTCGCACCTTTTTCACGGCTAAGAATACTGATAATACTCCACTGCTCTGGTGTAACACCGTATGGCTTTAACCTATTCGTAAAATAATTCGTCATTTTCACATCAGTGCGATGAACGAGATAACCTATTAAATCATGTAACTTCATGCAAACACCCTCTAATCATTTTATATGCTATAGCATTTATATTAGTGGAGCGGTTAAACATTGTCAAATTGTCTACATGTTATGCTTAAAATCAATTCCTGACATGATATACGGCAATGCTGATTTAATGAATTCTTCTGAAGATATGTGCGAACTATTTTTTCTCCACTCAACAGAAGCTCCGTGAATTCCCCAGCTTAAAAAAACAGCCGTGACCTTCAACACTTGCTTTTCGACATTTGTATATTTATTCACTAACAACTGATAAAAAATAATTTCAAGCTGTTCTCGAACAATTGGAGCAAGTTCAGTTTCATATTCTACTTGGCAGCGGTTATGAAGAGATTGTTGGAAACTGGCTAGCGCTTTAAAAATATTCATCATTGTATCTTCATCTAGTTTACTATTGTTAAAATTGATACTTTCTAAATTAATTGACAATACTTCTGAGAGTGTTTTATCTAATAAATCGTATTTATCCTCAAAATGATAATAAAACGTGGCTCGGTTAATCAGGGCTTCTGCTGTCACATCTTTCACCGTAATATCCTTAAATTCCTTTTTCGATGAAAGCTTCATGAAAGACTCCATGATTAATTTGCGCGTTCTTAATACACGCGGATCTGTCTTTGGCTGCGTCATCTTCTTCCCCCCTTCTTTTTAAACACATGCTTGAATCTGTCGGATAAACAACAAATTGAAGAAATTATTGGTGTTGATCTCACTCATTCTGTCTTAAGATTCAATTGTAAAGCAAATGATGACTTGATTCAAACAACTGATCAGGACACATTTTTTCCTGAAAAATTAAGGAGGAAACAACTTGAAAAATAATGACATGTTTTGTGATTTAGAAACTGGTGTATGCGGTGTAGGTGAAGAAGATATCCAGGTCATTGACTTTCACCAACCTAAAAAAAACATTACGCTCTACTATGTAACAGATCCAATTTGTTCTCATTGCTGGGCAATTGAACCTGTCCTGCGCCGATTTAAAGAGCAATACGGACATTACTTTCATTTCCAGACTGTGTTAGGTGGACTGCTAGAGAAATGGCATGACGGTCCAATTGATCCTGCGAACGGAATTTATAAGCCTGCTGATGTTGCAGGTCACTGGAGAGAAGTCGGAGAACATTCTCGCATGCCAATTGATGGGTCCTTAATGATTGACAATCCTGTTCAATCCTCCTATCCGTCCTCTCGTGTGTTCAAAGTGATTCAAAAACATCACGGTGATGAACAAGCTTATACGTTTTTACGCCGTGCAAGAGAAGCGCTATTTGCATTCAATCAAAATATATCGGATATTGCAGTTTTGATTGATATCGTCAACAACCTTGGATTGAACGGAGATGAGATTTTACATGAAACGGAGCTCCCTAGCGGACAAGACTTATTAAATCAAGATTTTGCTCTTGTTCGAGACCTCGGTGCAAGAGGTTTTCCGACCATCATCTTCGTCAATGAAGAAAATAAAGGAGTTAAAATCACGGGTGGTCGACCATTAGACGTCTATATTGATGGTTTAAAGCAAGCTTTAAACACAGAAGAGCTTCAACCGAAAAAGCTACCCGTGGTTTCTGCCTTACTCGAAAAAGAAAAATGTCTATTCTCTAAAGAGATTGAAGTGATGTACGATGTTGATCAATCGGATGTGCGATCTTTTATGGAGAAAGAACTTTCACAAGAATCGTTCCAAATGAAAGAAGTTCTAGGAGAACAGTATTTCACAACTTCAATATAAGGAGAATAACGATGGCTTACGTATTACAAGTAGATTTTAAGATGAATGGCCCTTTCGGAGATGAATTGGCAAAAGAGTTTTCTGATTTAGCGAGAAGTATTAATGAAGAGGATGGGTTCATATGGAAGATATGGACGGAGAGTCCTGAGAAAAATGAGGCTGGCGGAATTTATTTATTTGAAACAAAAGAAGAAGCTCAAACATATCTCGATATGCATTCTAAAAGAATCACTAGCTTTGGCATAACAGACATCAATGCGAAAATCTTTAATATAAACGCTGAGCTGACTCATATCACAAAAGGTCCATTAAAAACGCATTAAGATTAACACACGAAAAAAGAGCGGTTGTTGACTGCTCTTTTTTCTTATGAATGAAGTAAGATATTCAACTTTAAACCGATTCATTAAAAGGTTAGGATCAGCAGTTTCCCCTCTCCAGAGTTTAGTTTGTGAAGATGATCGGCTACGTACCTTACATCTTCTGCCTGTCGTTTACTCAAAATCCATCTGGATTCCTATGTAGCTACCGATTGGTTCTGGAAATGTGTCAAACCTTTTCGTTCTTTTATGCTCCTTTCATCATGAAAATGAATATCGGTTCTTTGCTGGCTGAGTATCGTATTGTGATATAATCTTGAGTCAAAGACAAGAGCTGATGGAAAATGAACTTGCTGAATGAACATCATGATGGTGAAAAATTTCTGAAGAAATGATAGGGTGATAGCGATGAGAAGACTTGAGTCTGGTATATCAGTAGACAACGAAGCATTTTCTGATGTGACCAGGTATGAAAACGAAACAATCAGCAGAACGACAATCATCAACTCAAATGTTCGTTTTCCTATTTTTTGGAGCTGTCACTTGGATCATCTTGTATTTGATACGTGTGATCTGACGAATGCGAGATTTTTTGCCGGTAGTACGATTGATCATTGTACTTTTAGTCATTCAGACTTGCGCTCTGTGGGCATTGGCAAAAACGAAGCTGTCTTCACCAATTGCGAATTTTCTTCCTGCGATATGAGGGGAATGACATTGGAGAATGCTACGTTTATCGATTGTACTTTCTCTAATTGTAGATTCAATGACCGTGTTTTACAGGCAGCGAACATCGTCAATTGTACCTTTGCTGGTAAGCTAATAGATATAACGTTTGAGGGAAATGGCAAACAAAAGCTGATCGCCAATTTTGAAAACTGCACCCTTGATGGTGTTCGTTTTTTAGGCTGTGACCTAGCGGTATGTATTCCGCCAGCATCCAAAAACCATTTATATGTTGAACATGTATCTGCACGTGTGAAAAAGGCCTTAGAGAAGATAGATGATGATCCTACTCTGTCTGATCATGATCGGAAAATACTAGTGCGGAGTCTGCGGAAGCTTGAACAAATGGAACAGTATATTTTTAACACGAAATATATGGAGAACATACATGGGGCCGCTTTTGTTGAACGCTTTTTCAGTCATCTTGGATGTAGCAAGGATCACATGTAACGTTTGCTACATCTCTTTTCCTACTTTATCTTTATGTCGTACATCAGCTTCTAGTATATTTGAGCGGAATGAGTTCTTCGATTTTCACCTTGACCAGCTCCCCATCCATATCAAGGATGACAAAACATGTTGGTCCAAAGTCTGAAATGAGCTCTCGGCAGATGCCACAAGGGCTGACTACTCTAATTCTTCTATCTTTTTCATCTGAATAAGGGTGTCTCACTGCAACAATTGTATCAAAATCTTTGTATCCATTCGATAAAGCGCTGCCAATCGCAATGGCTTCTGCACAAACAGTTACCCGTCCGATATAGGCTTCTATATGGACAGCTGATATGATTTCTCCTGTTTTCATCCGGATAGCTGCTCCTACATGATGCTTGTCATCTTCATAAAGACTGATTATCTTCTTTTTTGCTTCGTCTATTAATTCGATATCTTCTTGTGATAGATCAAACGTTTTCATCGCGTTTCCCCTTTCGCCTCACTGCTCGTATGTATTATATCAAACATGAGGTGATGAACTGAACTTCACTCTCCTTTACTAACCAGCTAAAAGACCGTTTAATCTGTAGTGAATGGCCATTTTGAATGTATTTCATATTCAATTGAAAAAGGCTGCTTTCAAGTAAGCAACCTTTTCCCTTATTTACATCAGAACATTTACCCTTTCTAGGTGTGAACTGAATCCCTATCGATTGATCACTTGAATGATTTTCTTCAGAGCATCTGCCGCTTCTGGAATTGGCATGACAACAAACACATGCAGCATTTCAGGATAAACAAAGGTTTTGATGTCCATTCCTTGTGCTGTTAATTTTTCATCAAGCTTGATGGCATCTGGATATAACATATCATGTGTTCCGATAAAATGAGTGATCTTCGCTAGTCCTTTGAAGTCGCCGTATATGGGACTGATCAATGGATCTGTGAGACTTTGATCAGCTGCCCACAATTTAGTGATGACTTCCATTCCTTCATGACCTAGAATCGGGTCCTTTTTTGCATATTCAAAAATGAGAGGGTTGCTCATACTCATATCAACACACGCAGATAGTAACACGATATCCTTTGGCTGCGGCAGATCTTCCTTCTTTAAAAGGTGCGCAAGACCAAGTGAGATGTTTCCGCCAGCTGAATCTCCCATGATCGTCAATTGATTGGCACTTCCGGCAGTTTTCAGAAGGTCTTTATATAGGTTAAGCATTTTCGGATACGTATCCTGGTTGCTATAATGAGGTACTTTTGGGTAAATAGGAGCGACTACTTTCGCACCTAGTGATTGCGCCATTTTATCCATGAACCACCAATGGACATTCAAAGGCTGATTTGTCCACGCGCCACCATGTAGATAGAGAATGACTTTTTGATTTTGTGATGCTTGTTCATTCAATGTGAAAACTTGCATGCCTTCGAAAGTCTGCTCTTGTACCTCACTGATTAAATTCACATCATCACCAATGGCATAAGGCTGCGTATTTTCAATTCCTTTTTGCTCAAGAAATTTTTTTGTCTGTTCGATACTAGAAAAACTCTCTTTATTACTTTGCGAAGCGAATAATGTTTCAAATTGAATACTTTCTTTAGAACGTTCACCATGATACATTTCTACGCTCATTTTTTCTCTCCTTCACTCAATAGGTTTATTGATCATCCTGCTTCGGAACACGAAATGATTCCAGGTAGACTTGTACTTTTTTCTCAGGGGTTTTTAATAAGTTAGATAAAAGGTCTTGAATGAGACGAAGGCTTTTAATTTTCTTTTCAATTTCTTCATGTTTAAGATGGACAATTTGTCTTAGGGTATCAAGGTCTATGTCTTGACTTAGCATGTCCATAATTTCAGCTATTTCCTTTAATGAATAACCGAGCGTTTTCGCATCTTTGATCAATTGAATTTTCACAACATAGTCGTCTGTATAGAATCTGTAACCGTTTGAACGTCGTCTTGGAGCAGGTAATATGTTGTGCTCTTCATAGTAACGAATTGCGGCAGGACTTACTCCTGTTTTTTTGGCAAGTTCTCCTCTAGTCATCAACTCCATCGTTACTCCTTTTTTATTATTTTGTTTTACTATATGTACATTATAAAGGTTGAACTATACTTCAAGGTCAAGGTGAAACATTTTTCGGCCAACTTTTGTTATCAAATGATTGTAGCAAAGAGATCTCTAGTGCTTGCTATGACATAATTGAGGTTACTTTTTGGGTAAACAAAAAAACACCATCGCACCCGGCCAAATAAGGCGGATGCAATGGTGTCATCATCATTCCATCTGGATTATGATAAATCTTCCCCATTTGTTTCAATCACTTTTTTGTACCAGTAGAAGGAATCTTTTTTGTAACGATTTAATGTCCCATTCCCTCTGTCGTCTTGATCTACATAGATCAAACCATAGCGCTTACTCATTTGAGATGTTCCGCAGCTAATTAAGTCAATACAACCCCATGGTGTATACCCCATTAAGTCGACACCTTCTTTGACTGCTTCTTTCATCTGTTCAATATGCTGTTTTAAATAATCAATTCGATAATCGTCGTGAATTTCTTTGTCTGGTGTCAATGTATCTCTTGCGCCAAGTCCGTTTTCACAAACAAATAAAGGTTTTTGGTATCTGTCATACAGTTTAATTAATGAAATGCGCAGACCCATTGGATCAATTGGCCAATCCCATTGTGATAACTCCAAATGCTCATTTTTGATCGGACTATCAAATGTACCCGCTAGCTCGGCTGCATCTTCTCGGGCTTCTGCTACGTGGGACATATAGTAGCTGATCGCCACAAAATCAACGATGCCCTCTTTCAAAATTTGCTCATCCTGCTCTTCGATATCAAGTTTGATGTCGTTGTCAGCAAAATATTTCACCATGTATGTTGGATATTCACCTCTAGCTTGAACATCCGGATAGAACATATTCAATTGGTTCGATTTTACCGCTTGCAGCTGGTCCTCTGGTTTCGTTGTTTTTGCATAGGCTTCAATTTGGTTTATCATACAGCCAATTTGGACATTTGGAATGATTTCTTTTGCAGCCTTCACTGTGAGAGCGCTGGCGATAAATTGGTGATGTGATGCTTGATACGCAGCCTGTAATTTATGGTCTACTAGGTCCTCTAAAATTCCAGCACCGGTGTAAAGGCTGTTGAGGTTCATATTCATTTCATTGAATGTAATCCAATACTTCACTTTATTTTTATATCTTTCTAAAATGGCACGGGCATATTTTTCAAACAACGGGACAAGCTCTCTACTCATCCAGCCATTATATTTCTCTGTTAAAGTAATCGGCATTTCATAGTGAGACATCGTGACTAACGGTTCAATTCCATATTTCGCACACTCATCAAATACGTTATCGTAAAAAGCCAATCCTTCTTCGTTCGGCTTGTCTTCTAAACCAGTTGGAAAGATTCTTGCCCATGAAATAGACAAGCGAAACACTTTAAAGCCCATCTCTGCAAATAGTGCAATATCCTCTTCATATCGATGGTAAAAATCGATTCCGCGTCTTTTCGGGAAATCAAATTCATCGGGTTGTTCCTTGTATCTTGTTAATTCAGCTGAACTCACATCGAAAGTAAAGTTGTTCACTTTTCCTTTTTCATAAGGATCTTTATATGCAGCAAAGTCTGATGTCGACAGGCCCTTGCCACCTTCTAAGTATGCGCCCTCTATTTGATTGGCAGCAGTTGCGCCACCCCATAAAAAATCATCTGAAAATCCTTTTTTTACATTCTTCATTTCAATCATCCCTTCTCTTTATATTAGTGAATAAGCATTAAGAGCTTATTTTGACCTGCGGTGACATGAGTGTCACCTGTATGAATCACATCAAGGTATTGCGTTGAATTTGTGACGATTATAGGTGTCACTACATCTAAATGGTTTGATTGAATGCCTTCTATATCAAACGATAATAAATGATCCCCCGTCTTTATCTTATCGCCCTCTTTTACCAGTACATCAAAGAATTGGCCGTTTAGGCTGACCGTATCAATCCCCACGTGGATCAATAATTCAATCCCATCATCTGAAACGAGTCCGATGGCATGTTTAGTAGGTGTAACAGTCACTACTTTTCCTGAGAACGGTGCTTGTACCACCCCCTTATCAGGCAAAATTGCGACTCCCTTCCCCATCATTTCACTTGAGAACACGGAATCATTCACTTCAGATAAAGGAATGACCTTTCCACTCATAGGTGCTTGAACTTCATAAGGGTTTGTTTGCTTAGACATTTGTTGATTCTCTGTACTCTCAGTGTGATTTGGCTTTTCTGCAGCTTGCTCATTAAAAGCCGTGACAGACTCCTGAAATCCAAGGAGAATGGTGATGAGAAGTGACACGATGAAGCTAAGGGCGATTCCAATCAGAGCCAGCTGGAAATTATTTGTCCCTTTCATAATGTAAGTTGGCAGTGAAGTAATGCCTGGGATCGAAAAGGCTGTCGTTTTAACTGAAAATAAACCGTAAAAACATCCACCGACTGCGCCGCCAATTAATGAAGCATAAAAAGGTTTTTTTAGTCTAAGTGTGACTCCATAAATGGCTGGTTCTGTGATCCCGAAGAAACTAGGAAGCAATGTTGAAAGTGCTAAAGACCTTGTTTCTACCCGCTTGGTGCGGATGATGACACCTAACACAGCGCCTGCTTGTGCCATATTCGCAATGAAATTCATCGGAAGCAGCATGATATCGTAACCCACTTTTTCAAAGCTGGCTAACGTGCTTGGGAAGAATGCGTAATGCATTCCAGTTAACACAATGAGTGGCATAAGGCCCCCCATTAATAAACCGGCAATCGGACCAGCGAAATTGAACAAAGAAGTGAAAAAGATTTCTAAATATTGCCCAGAAACGTTCCCAATAGGAGCGATAAAAGCCAGTGTAAGAGGAGCCGTGATCATCAGGCTCAGTACCGGTGTAAATACGATACTTAAAGATTTTGGGATCGCTTTTGTTATCCACTTATCGACAAAACTTAGTAATAGCACACCTAAAATAATTGGTAATACAGAAGATGTGTAATTATTTAGTGGAATACTTAACCCTAAAAAATTTAATGGATCTGCTCCTTTTGCTGCACCTTCGATCATCGTTGGATATAGTAAAATCCCTGCTAATGCGAGCGCAAGAGATTCTCGCGTTTTAAATTTCTTCGCTGCCGAATAAGCAATGAGGAAAGGTAAAAAGTAAAAGACAGCATTTGAAAAAATTTGAAGTACTTGATAGGTAGAACTTGTCTCCGTCAGCCAGCCTAAGCTAACGAACAGTGCCATGCTCCCTTTGATCAATCCACTACCAACAATCGCTGGCAAAATAGGTGTGAAAATCCCGCTGATCACATCGAATACGACTTCAATTGGGTTCATCTTTGACGTGTTTTTAACAGGAGCAGAATCATTGCTACTATGACCGGCCAGATGATCGATTTCCTCATAAACCTCTGCTACCTTTGCTCCAATAATGACTTGGAACTGTCCACTTTGGAATTGAGCACCTAAAACACCATCTAATGTTTTCAGCTCATCTACTTTTACCTGACTTTCATCGTTGAGATTAAATCTTAGCCGTGTGATACAATGCCAACTTTGAGATATATTTTCGGTTCCACCAATTAATTTTACAATTTTTCCAGCCAATTCTTTGTTTTCCATGCTTTCACCCCTTCATTTTCACAAAAAAAACCTAAACAAAATCCACCATAGAAAAGATCATTCTTTCTCATGGAGATTTGTTTAGGTTAATGCTTTTTCATAACACGCCTAAAAGAAATCATTTATTTTTTTGGTGTTCCTTTGTGATTCGCTCAATATGGATGACTAAAAAAACAAGTTCGTCTTCTGTCACATTCCAATTGAATTCTCGTTTTAACATTTCTTTGATGATCAATCCGCAGGCATAACTCTTCATATAACGATCCTGTATTAATTCTTTTAACGAGTCATCCATCTGCTGCGGTGGTTGATTGGTTTCCTGCCTGACAATAAAATATCTCAAGTGGGTAATAAACCTCGAATAATTAATGGATGATTTATCCAATATCAACTCGAAAATATTTTGAATGATTTTGACGATTTCTTTCGTCAGGTGAGTCATCTTAATGGTGTCTCCCATAGACTGACCATCTATTTGAGCGTTTACAAAATGCAGGGCAATGAGTGAAGCTTCAGTATCTTCAAAAGAAATGCCCATCATCTTTTGAATAATTGTCAGTGCTTTTTTCCCGACTTGATATTCTTGAAAATAGAGATGTGGAATTTCCCACACAATGGGGTTTTCATACGCCATTTTTTCTTCGTGCCTTTGAATAGCGAAGGTGAGATGATCGGATAGCGAAAAGAGCGCGCTGGAACCTAACTTCTTATTCAACATCTCTTCGCCTACGCGAATGATTTTTTCAGTTAATAAAAGGATATCAGTTGGGATAGCGGCAAGTTGAGATTCTAATGGAGACGTCTGATCAGAATAAAATGTCTTACTGACAGCGCTCTCATCAAGTGTATCACCTTTCTTCTTTTTAAAACCTATTCCTGTTCCAAACACAACGACTTCATTTTGAGCCTCTGTTAGAGCTAATACGATATTATTATTTAAAACTTTAACGACGGTGAACATCCTCATCCCACCTTACCTAAAATGCTAAAAAAGCATAAAAAAACACCAAAATCTCAGCAAACAACGTACAAATGTACAATCTGTTTACCTGACTTGGTGGTGCCTGATCATATCAGTAACACTCCTGCATCGGTTACGACTTTATTTTAAATAGAGGAATGACCAAAGTCAACTATTTTTTTCTGAAAAAATAGATTGAAATACCCAGAATCATTTTATCTTTCCTTGTCTTTTTAAAGTTTAACATATTTAAGGTTGCTGTAAGGTTCGGATTAATACGAGTTAAGGTTGAGGTTGTACAATGGGTTTGTAAGGAATTGAGGGATGAGTCAAATGGTCCCCTCTTCTAAATCAATCATAGAGGTGAAAAGCTTTGAGAGAAAATAAAATTTTGTCTTCATTATGTTACTTCAGTATCTTTTTTGCACCATTTCTATTTCCGATTATCGTTTATTTCTTAGGAAAAGACGAAGTGAAATACCATGCGAAAAAATCACTATGGACACATATTATTCCTTATTTGATTTTCGGTCTTGGGATTGCCGGTTCAGGTTTACTTGGCATGAACGATATCAGTCATGCTGGTCCGTTCTTAATTGCAACATATGCTGTGACATTCCTTGTGGCGATCTACTTCTTCATTTGGAACATTGTGAAAGGCATAAAAGTGTTTTCAGAATAAGAGTTAGAAAAAACGGTTCTGTGATTGAGCAGAACCGTTTTTTTGTATGTCCGTTTAAGCGGGTAATTGGATATCAATCGTTGTTCCTTCTCCTATCATACTTTGTATTGTCATATCTCCCCCATGTTTTTGGATGATATCTTTTGCAATCGCCATTCCAAGGCCTGAGCCTGCATGTGTCCCTCCAGTATTCGTCCCTCTATAGTAGCGATCAAACACTTTTTCTAGCTCTGCCTCTTCAATTCCTTTGCCGTTGTCTTGAATGGTGATGTGGGTATGTTCTTTTTGTTCAAGCTGTACAATGATTTTCACATCAGCATCATTGTGAACAAGGGCATTTAAAATGAGATTGGTGACCGCTCTTCGTATGAGGATCGTATCAATATTCAGCATGAGCTTGTCTACATTCGTTTGTAGCTCAATGGTCTGATCTGCATATCTCGAATCGTTGAGGATATCAATTAACGTTTCACGCAGCAATGGCACAATGTTCACAAGCTCTTTATGCAACATCACGTCGTTATTTTTCAGCCTTGTTGTTAAATTGAGATCCTCCATCACATCTTTGATGTACAGTGATTTATTCTCAATGATGTTAGCGTAATGTCTGATATCTTGTTCTGAAAGAGGATAATTTGGATCTTTCATGATTTCTGCATAGCCTTGAATAGAGGATAATGGTGTTTTAATATCATGAGAAATATGACTGATCCACTCTTCCCGCATTTGCTCTAATTTGTCTTTTTCTTTTTGGCTTGAAGCGAGCTGCTCTGATAAGTGATTGACATTATAGAACACATCTTTATATATCCCCTTCGTTGGCAGCTTCGTCGTATAATCTCCGTTTGCGAGCCTCTGGATGCCGTAAATGGCACGGCCGAGCGGTTTGATGAGTTGCCGGCTGAATAAGTATCCAATGAATAAGGCAATGATGGCATCAATCGATAATAAAATCATCGTCCCGATATTGAATTGCGATATTAATTCTTTCGTATCAAAAGAAAATAAATATTTTCCGATGGAAGGGTCCTTAAATCCGATGAAGTAGCTGTATTCCTTACCCTTTCCATTTTTCCCGCCAGCATAGATCGTCGACATCAATTGCTTATCTTTATATTTATGTAAGTTTACAATTTCTATAGGTGTGTATTTGCTTTTTAAGCCTTTAGGTGCTAGTGCATGATAGACGTCTTGTCCATTTTCGTCTAATATTTGAATCCACGCATTTTGTTGTTTTAAAGCTTGCTGTCCTTCTTTACTCACAGTGATATCTTGATTAGACAAGGTGATGTATTGTTCAAATGTTCTTGTGAAGGTTTCCGGTGTATTTTCTTCGTTTTGCTGACTGCTTGCTTGTAGTACAAGCCATATCATGAATCCAAATAAGTTAATAAAGACCGTGATAATGGTCACGATAATAACAGAGACCATGTATCTGCCTGTTAATCGCCATTTCATCTTTACGCATCCTTTACAACAAATTTATAGCCAAGTCCTTTGACCGTCACGAGAAATTCTGGTGTAGATGGGGAATGTTCTATTTTTTCCCGCAGTCTTCGTATATGAACCATTACCGTATTATCAGAACCGAAGAAATCCTCTCCCCAAACCGTTTGATAAAGCGTTTCTTTACTGATGACGCGATTCGGATGCTGCAAGAAATAAGTCATCAACATAAGTTCTTTCGGTGTGAGTTCAATTGCCGCTCCGTTTTTCGTCAGTTCGGCTTGCTGCTCGTTTAACTCAAATGGTCCTTTTTTGATCACGGGCTCCGCTTGAGAAGGCTGTAAGTAGGATGACCGTCTTAGCTGGGCTTTTACCCGGTAGGCGACTTCTTTTGGACTGAACGGTTTTGTAATGTAATCATCGCCGCCAATGGCAAGTCCTACAATTTTGTCTGATTCCTCTCCCTTTGCTGATAAAAAGATAATCGGAACATGTGAGACATCTCTGATTTGTTTGCAAATATCGTAGCCTTCTCCGTCTGGCAACATAATATCCAGTATGACGAGATCTGGTTGTTCTTGATGAAATTGCGTGAGCCCATCACGGGCAGTTGAAGCTGTTAACACCTGGTCAATGCCTTCTCTTGTTAATACGGTATGGATTAATTCTAAAATTTCTTTTTCGTCATCTATAATCAATACTTTGCTTTGAACCTTTGGCATAATGATCACTCTCCTGAAGTCATTGTTATTATTATACCCAAAGTGTTGACGTCGTGAAAAATCAACTTTCTATTTACACAGAAAAAAGCCAATTTTCTTTTTTAATGAGAAAATTGGCTTTTCGTGTTTCTCTATCTCTAGCGTTTGACCACAAATGTTGTCACACTTTGAGCCGGAAGATGAGCCCAAAATTGATTGCCCGAAATCGTGATATCTGTACCAGGCTGAAGGTTGCTGCTGCCGCTCGTCACCCATCTAGACGCCTGAGAAACAGAGCCATTTTGCACGACGAAGTGTTGATTGACCCCTGCATTGTTTTTATTAATCGCCACAATGACGACCTGATTGTTTCCTTTATAGGCTGAGACGAAAACATTCGATTCAGGGCTTTTCGTTGCATCAATTCTGACGTACCCTGGACGCACAAATTTGGAGAAATGCGCCATGTTGTATCCACGTTTGCTAATCATTCCATCTTCCTTCATAGGACCGTATGATCTCCTAATGTACCACCACACATACGCCTGAAAGTCCCCTTCCACCATTGAATGGTGAATATGCTCTGATACCCCTAATGCCTCAGGCCAGCGGTCCGCTGAATTGTTATCACTATTCGGGTAGTAGACCTCTGTCATCCATAGCTCTTTTCCCCCTCCTTTTTGTTTGAAAAGAGGATACGGAAGCTGACTGATTTGGGTCCCGTATAGATGAGCGCCGAGAATGTCCATATTTCTAAGCGCCTGCGGATCGTTTAAGATAGGATCTGAGATATTCTTAAGGTATTGAAAGGATTCTGGTGCAATCACACGTGCATTAATGGAGCCGGCATTTTCTCTCATGAAACGCAGGATTTCCTGAGGCGTCCACCATGTCCATTCGTGTGCATAATCGGGCTCGTTTTGAACAGAAATCGCATAAAGATTGACTCCGTTGTTCTTCATGTAAGTGACAAAATCATTCAGATGCTGAGCATATGCTGCGTATTGATTGTATTTAAGCCGCTTGGCAGGTGATCCATTCCGGTTAAATGTTTCAACCATACTGCTTGGAGGATTCCAAGGGGAAGCGATGACTAAAGCGCCATGCTCGATCGCTCGTTTGGCCGTCGCGACTTCTCTGCTCCAATTGTTTCTGTTTTCGTCTACATATATTCTAAGAATGGAAAACCCTAACTGATTTTGTCCATTGCCAAAGGCGGTTTCCCTTTGTGGCGCTGTCAAATCACCAATCCAAGCTGGGTGGTTCATTCCGCCAAAACCACGAATCACTTGTCTTTCTGCGTTGAGGTTAATGTTTGCGTCACTGGCTGCTGATACCTCAGCTGCTCCGGGTCCAATGAACATGACAGACAGCATGGTGAAACACACCAATAAAGCAAGCATTGGTTTTTTTATACATGACATCAAATTCCCCACTCCTCTATCAAACATTTAAGCACCTTTATTCTCTACCTTTGAGTAAACTGCCAAGAATCAAATTGGAATAGATTTCCCCCGCCTGTTCCGATAAAGACAAAAAATACGTTGTGCACACCGGATGCGCCGTTAATCGCTGTTTCTATTTCCCGCCAGTTTTGTGTTCCACCGGTGGAAGGAACATCAAGTGTACCGACCAGTCTGCCGTTTGCGCTGCCAAGGCGTACTTCTATTTTCCCGCCTACTGTCGATGCGACATTGGCTTTAAATGTTCTAGCGCCATTTGAACCAAAGTCTACATTCCCTAAAGCCACCCAATCGCCGTTTTGAATGTTGGTGACATGCTGGTTATTCACTGGTCCTCCTGGTGCTGACGAGGCTTCGGTCAAAATGCGTCCATTCCAAGCGAATGTTTCAGCTTCAACACGTTGATATGGATTCAGATTAGATAGCTGTTTCACTCCTTCATAATTGGCTGCTACTTCTCGAAGGGAGCCATCTGCATTATGCACAAGCTTATTAATATGTGGAGAGCGGTAACCCTTGCCGGCCCCGTATAAAGCAGAGCTAACGGTTTGCGTATGATACACCACATACCACTCATTTTTAAATTTGAACACCGCATGATGGTTGTTACCGCCGCCACCAAAAAAAGCACCCGGATTTTTTAGAAAGTGTCCTTTATACGTGAAGGGTCCCATCGGACTTGAGCTCGTCATATAGCCGATTTCACCAGGTGGTTTATCAGCAGGATGAGAGCCGCCAAAGTTGATGCAATAGGAATAGTAATAGGTTCCGTTATACTTATGCATCCCCGAATCTTCAAACATAAAAGGAGCATCAATGGTGGATGCGCTACTGGCCACACTTGTCATATCAGCACCTAGCTTCAGAACTCTTGCTGTTTTAGGATTTGCCCATTGTCCCTGCGTTGGATTGGAACCGCCTGGAACGCCTCCGCCGGCATATAGATAGCCAGTACCGTCATCATCTACAAATACGGCCGGATCAAAAAGCCACACAACCCCGGACATGCCAGGTGTACTTGGCGTAACGAGCGCTTTTCCAATTGGATCAGTCCATGGGCCAATCGGGCTGTCTGCTGTAAGGACTCCAATCCCTCCGCCGCTGTTAGCGAAATAAAGGAAAAATTTATCCTTTCCATTGATCTTCTTTACCGCCGCTGATGGGGCCCATGATGCGCCTGCCCATTTGGCAATGCCTCTGCCGCCATTTGCCCCATTTGCCCCCGCTACTGGAATCGCTCCGTGATCGGTCCAGTTGACCATATCCGCCGAAGAGATGACGAATACTCTATTCAGATTCGCAAATGAATTGTCCTTAATCGTTCCGTTGCTTTGATATTCATAGTCATCACTCGACATATAAAGGTACACTCTTCCGTTATAGGTAAGCGCAAACGGGTCTGCTCCTAAGTGATGGTCAATGAGCGGGTTTGCATTTCCTACTTGCTTGGCAATTGGTGTGCTTGCCGCATGCGCTTCATATACTGGCAAACAACTCAGTACTAAAGTGAAAATCAATAAACAAACGCTGCACTTCATCCTAGTCCTCATCGTGTCATTTCCTCCTGTTTTCATCTTCCTGATATTGGGGTTTAGGCCCAATTTCAAATTATGTTGATGTTTCGTGATGAAGAATGAATACAAAGAATGATTTCTCTCTGCGAATCCCTGTAAAGAGTACAATGAAAACCCTTACTTTTTAACTAGAAGACAACAAAAAAATGCAGTCTCCATGATGGAGCTGCATTCTTCCTCAATGTTCAATAAATGTAGACTACATATAACGAGCGGTCACCATTTTCTTTCTCGTGTAAAACTCTACTCCGTCTGTTCCATTGGCGTGCAAGTCTCCGTAGAAGGAATCTTTCCAGCCAGAAAATGGGAAGAAAGCCATTGGAGCAGGAACACCAATGTTAATGCCTAACATGCCGGCTTCGATGTTTTCACGAAATTCTCTTATGCTTGAAGCGCTGTCTGTGTATAGGCAGGCACCGTTTGCGAATTTTGATTGATTGGACAGGTCGATTGCTTCTGCGAGTGATGAGACACGGACAATGGATAAGACTGGGGCAAAAATCTCGTCCTGCCAGATTTTCATTTGATTTGTGACATGATCAAAGATCGTTGGTCCGACAAAATACCCTTCTCCATTTATTTCTTTATCTTGTCTGCCATCACGAATCAGGCTTGCGCCTTCTTCAATTCCTGATTGGATATATTGAAGAGTTCGTTTTTTATGCTCTTTCCGAATGACTGGTCCGAGAAAGACATCTTCATTTATTCCGTTTCCGATGACAAGCTGGTTGGATTCATCGACCAATTGTTGAATCAAGTCGTCTGCCACGTCTTCTTCCACTGCGACAACAGCTGCTGCCATGCAGCGTTCACCTGCTGATCCAAAAGCAGCGCCAATGATCTGTTTTGTTGCCGATTCTAAATCAGCATCTTTCAAGACGATGGAGTGATTTTTTGCACCGGCAAGTGCTTGTACACGTTTACCATGTGCTGTCCCTTTTTTATAGACGTATTCTGCGACTGGCTGAGAGCCGACAAACGAAATGGCTTTTACCTTTTCATGTTCAAGCAGACCGTTTACTACATCGTGAGCGCCGTTGACAATGTTAAGCACACCTTTTGGAAGTCCTGCTTCTTCAAATAGTTCTGCTAACCGTGCAGCAAGGATTGGCGTCCGTTCTGAAGGTTTTAAGACAAATGTATTTCCGCAGGCAATGGCAAGCGGGAACATCCAGCATGGGACCATCATCGGAAAGTTAAACGGAGTAATGCCGCCGATGACGCCAATTGGGTAGCGGTACATGCCAGACTCTAGACCAGTCGCAATATCAGGCAGTTGTTTCCCCATCATTAAGGTTGGTGCACCAGCGGCAAATTCCACACATTCAATTCCTCGCTGCACCTCTCCTTTTGCTTCTGTTACACTTTTTCCGTTTTCCAGCGTGACGAGTTCAGCTAACTCATCCCATTTCTCAACGAGTAACTGTTGGTATTTAAATAATATACGTGCGCGCCGGGGAACAGCTGTTTTAGACCAAGTGGTAAACGCTTCTTGTGCTGCTTGGACTGCATGTTCTACATCCGTTTTTGTAGAAAGCGGTACTTCTGCGATGACTTTGCCAGTAGCTGGATTATAAACAGCTTCCGTTTGGTTCGTTTCGGCGTCCACCCATTGTCCATCAATATAATTTTTCAACGTTTGTACATCTGTTTTGGTCATGTTCCCTCTCTCCTCTTTGTTTGGATTGTGATGCAATCGTGTGTTGATTTATCGTCATTGTCTCATCTAAGGGGGCTTCATCTGTATACACTCTTTGTCAAATGAAACCACAGTTTTGCTTTACGTTCTGATAAAACATGTGAAGTCTATATACCTTTCAGCTTCTTTGGTTCCGCAGATCTGTCCCCCTTTTAGGTCGTTTTGTCTGTGTGTCATGTGGCATGATCATGTTAATTAATTGATGATATGTTTTTGGTTAACTGTTGGTTAACTTTAGAAAAATCATAATATTAAAAACGCTTTCAGTCAATGATCAGTTTGTTGATCTAAAAAAACCTGATGCCAGGTGCATCAGGCTAAGACCGTTTATTTTAGTTATTTAGAAGAAATTGCGTATTGACTCGGCTCTGTATAAGCCGGGAGCATCTCCCCGTGTGCTTCGATTAATTCATTACATAGTTTGATGGTGTCATCAATTGATAATTCAGCACTTGTATGCGGGTCTAATAATGCCGCTTGGTAAATGTGTTCTTTTTTGCCGCTGATTGCAGCTTCAATCGTCATGAGCTGTGAGCTGATATTGGTCCGGTTGAGTCCAGCCAATTGTTCAGGTATCTCTCCGATATAACATGGCATGATACCGCTCCGGTCTGCAACACATGGCACTTCGACACAAGCTTTTTCAGGAAGGTTGTGAATGAGTCCTCCTGTGTTCAGTACATTTCCACCAAATTTAAAGGGAACGTTCGTTTCAATCGCTTCAATGATACGTGAACCATATTCTTTAGAGCGCGTATGCGTGATTTGTGTGTTTCCCACAAGGTCATGTTTCATCGTATTCCAATTGTTGATTTGTTCCTCGCAGCGTCTTGGGTATTCATCGAGCGGAATGTTAAACTGTCCAATCAGTTCTGGATAACGAGATTTGATAAAATACGGATGATATTCTGCATTGTGCTCTGAGGATTCGGTGACATAGTAGCCGAATTTATCCATTAGTTCAAAACGAACCATATCAGGATGCCGCGTTTTTTGTTTTTCTTTAGCTCTTGCTTTGATTTCTGGATACAAGTCTTGACCGTCTCGTTTCACTTCTAATAACCATGCCATGTGATTAATGCCGGCAATTTTTTCTTCAATGCCTTCATGGTCCATTTCAAGTGATTGAAATAAATCTTTCGTACACACCTGTACGCTATGGCAAAGACCAACCGTTTGAACCCGAGTATAACGCAGCATAGCGCCAGTCAATGTGGCCATTGGATTCGTGTAATTTAATAATAAGGCGTGTGGACATACTTCTTCCATATCCTTTGCGAAGTCGAGCATCACGGGAATGGTTCGAAGTGAACGGAAAATACCGCCGATGCCAACCGTATCCGCAATCGTTTGTCTTAATCCATATTTTTTTGGAATCTCAAAATCAATAACAGTGCTTGGCTGATAGCCTCCTACCTGGATGGCATTGATGACATATTTCGCATTCTTTAAGGCTTCTTTCCGGTTGTGATACGACTGAATGGTCACATGTGCACCGTAGTTCTCTTTTAAGTGACGTAGCATCGTTTCTGATTCTTTCAGCCGGTTGTGGTCGATATCATATAACGCAAATTCAAAGCCGGCAAGTGCGGGAACGAACAGACAATCTCCTAATATATTTTTAGCAAACACGGTACTTCCTGCACCGATAAATGTAATTTTAGACATAGACGACACTCCTTTTTACATCAAGGTTGGATTACCCTTTAACAGAGCCTTGAGACAGCCCTGCGATAAAGTATTTTTGCAAAAGTAAAAACATCGTGACCATTGGCAGCATCGCAATAAGAGCAGCGGCGCCAACGAGCTGGAGTTGGTGTTGATTTTGACCAAAGAAATTGGATAAGGCGACTGTAAGTGTATGCATCTCTTTATCTTGCAAGAAGAAGATGGCAAATTGATAGTCGTTCCAAATATACACACAGGCAATGATTAAAACAGAAGCGGTAATCGGCTTCAGCAGCGGAAAAACGACGGTGAAAAAGACTCTGAGTGTTCCCGCGCCATCAATACGAGCGGCTTCTTCAAGCTCCTTTGGAATCGTCGACCGGATAAAACCGGCATATAGAAAAATCGTCAGTGGCAAAAAAGCAGCAACATTGTTTAAAATAGCGATTTGATAAGTATTCATCATGCCAATTTGTACAACCATTTTGTATAAAGGGACAAGGGCTGTGAGCGGCGGTATGACCATAATGGAAATGAATAAGAGATACACCGCTTGATTCAGCTTTGTTCCTCTTCTTGCAAGCGGATAGGCGGCAAGTGATCCAAAGATGATGAGTAGGGCAGCCGAGCTGAACGTAATGATCACTGTATTCAAAAAGGACTGGCCAAGCTGAGCATCTGTCCATGCCATCAGAAAGTTTTCAAAATGAAGCGTTGATGGGAACAACCATTTTGAGCTAAAATCTCCTATCCCCTTTAGAGAGGTCGTGACTAAAATATAAAATGTAATCAGGTGCAGCAATGTGATCAAAAGGGCGAGTAAGGAGTACCATCTTTTCTTTCGTTTATAGGCGTTATCCATCACACCTCGGTCTCCTTTCGTTTGAAATAAATGAGCGCTGCGACACTAACGACAAGGATGATGACAGCCATGAAGACACCTTGCGTCGCTGCATAGCCTGCATCCTGCCGTTTGAAATACAGATCGTACATAAAAGTCGACATCGATTGCGAGGAATCTCCGGGTCCTCCGCCAGTGAGGGCGACAATGACATCAAATAATTTAAGTCCACCGATCACATTGAGCACAACATTGATGGTGATAGATGGCATTAAAAGCGGTAATGTGATTCGCCAAAATTGCTGAAGACCTGAAGCTCCGTCGAGTTGTGCTGCTTCATAATAATCTTTAGGTATGCTTTGGAGTCCTGCTAAATAAATGATCATGGCAATCCCGACGAATTGATACGTATTCACAAACACAATGATCCAAGTGTTTAGCTGCGGATTACCAAGTGCGTTCATTGGATCAAATCCAAAAAAGGTAACAACGTCGTTTAAAGCACCACCTTGGTACGCAAAGACAAAATACCAAATATAGCCCATAGCAATCGGGCTGATCATGACGGGTAAATAGATCACCGTTCTTGTGATGGCTCTCATCTTTAAACTTTGATTTAATAAGAGTGCATATCCAAGACCAATCATATTTTGTAAGATGGTGCTCCCGATGCCGTAAAGAAGGGTATTTTTCACAACAAGCCATGTAGTTGGATCTTGCAGCAATCGTTTGTATTGATCCAGTCCGATCCACTCATACTGTTGTGAGAAACCGTTCCAATTTGTAAAAGAGAGCTGAATCCCGTTAAAAAAGGGATAAATGATAAAAGCACTGACAACGAGAACAGCAGGCAGATACATCCACCAAAGTGAAGAATTTTGGCTATTTTTCATCTTCTGTTTTGGAAAAGAGGTAAATGTCGCCGCCTGTTTTTCTTTTGTGATGTCACTCATTCGCTTCACTCCTGTTTCAGCATGAGCCTGCTATTGTTTTTTCAGACGCTTATATTCCTCTTCCATTTTCTTCGATAGTTGTTCTGGTGTGATGGAGCCTGCTAATAATTCTTGACCGGTCGTTGCCATGACAGCCCACATGCCGCTCGATAAGTATTTTCGATCAAAATAGGGTTCAATCTTAATATCTTCATATTGCTCGTAAAATGTAGAGTAATAGTTTTTGGCTTTGACTTCTTTTAAAGCCGTTTCAGAGGAAGTGCCCTCTGCGATTTTCTTTGCGTTTTCAGGCTTTGCTAAAAAGTCAATGAATTGTTTTGCTTCTTTTAGATGCTTTGAGTCTTTCCATGCCGCGACAGTAAAGCGTTCCCCGCCAATCCAGCTTTGCTCATCTCCTTCATGAATAGCTGGTACGGGCATGGTGCCTACTTTGATCGATTGATTGAGTTCAGTCGCCTCAGGTCCTAAAGATCCTCCCACAAAGGTGAAAGCGATTTTGTTTTGTGCCATCAGCTCAGGTGCTTGGGATAGTTTCGCAGTGAGTACATCTTTGTTTAAAAGGTCTTGATCTTTCAGCTCCTTCATAAACTGTGCAAGCGGTGTATAGTGAGACCAATCAAATGATCCATTTTCAAGGTCTTTTCCGTATTGATGTTTTTGATCGGTAATGAGTAAAGGCGTTGCCAGCTCATCAAAGACTTGGGCAATATTTGAATTATCGCCTCCTGGGATCCAGAGCGGCACAACGTCTCCTTTACTTTTTTCTTTGACAGTTTGTAAAGCACTTTTCAGTTCATTCAGTGTTTTAGGAACTTTTATGCCATATTCTTTTAGTAGATTGGCATTAAAACTAAGTCCGTCTTTTGCTTGATTCAGCGGATAAGCATAGACTTTGCCATCTTTGTCTTTTAAAATTTGATCGAGTGAAGGATCGAGTTGTTTTACCCAGTCCATCTCCTTTAGATCAGCCACGTATTCGCTATATCGCAGCTTGGCCCAGCCGTGTGTATCAAATAGGTCTGGCATATCGTTTGCCCCCATTTTGACGCGTATCATATCTTCATAGCTGTTGCCAGGGAAGTTGGCATCAATTCGGATGTTTTGATGTTCTTTTTCAAAATCACGGATCACTTCTTCAAATGCCTTTCTCTCCCCGCTGTTACTCATTGTGGAGAATAGAGTCAAGGTCACTTTCCCGTTTGCTTCAGACGCACCGTTATTGCCGCAAGCAGACAAGATCATCGACAAAACTAGAGCTACACACAGCATCAGAATTTTTTTACTCATCGTTTCCTCCTTTTGATTACTGAAAATTCAGACGATTATCGGTAGAATTCATGCAGTTGCGGAAACAAAAGAAGTCCATTATACTGGAATTCTATTCTTTTCAAAGAGATAAGAGAGCAATTGGGTGAACTGCGTTGTTTTCAGCATGATCTGGCCATCATGCTCAGCAGCTCCCTTCCTGCTTTTTTGTCTCTTTTTTGTTTGCTGAAATGCTCGTTCACCCCCTTTCATGGATTGGGCATGTGCTGCCTCTTTGCATGAGCTTTGTTGGCACGACGACTTTTAGGGGAAGCTTTCTTCCTTCTATCCGCTCAAGCAAAAGCTTTAGACCTACTTCCCCCATTTGTTCTGTATATACTTTAACCGTTGTGAGCGGCGGGCTTGAAAAGGAAGCGGCTTCGATATCATTAAACCCCACGATTGAGACATCTTGAGGTACACGAAGACCGGCTTCATGTAGCGCACGCATAGCGCCTATTGCCATAGAATCACTTCCGATAAAAAAGGCTTCTGGAAGCTTTCCTTTCTGAATGGCTTTTTGCATAAGTGAGTAGCCTTCTTGCATCGAATATTCGCCTATGTGGATGTCATTCATATGAAGAGTTCCCGCTTCTTGCATTCTTTTGATAAAAGTTGTTTGTCTTTCATCCTCAATCACAGCATTTCCTTCGAAATAATGCTCCCTCTCTTTCCCGCCAATATATCCTAGATGTGTATAGCCGAGAGATTGCAGATGACGAATGGCACGATCTGCCGCTCTGACAAAATCCACATGTACACAATCATACAAATCTTCATCCGCATAATGATTGATAAAAACGATATGTTCCATTCGGTTTGTCATCTTTTCAACCGTATCAGGGCTGATTCGTCCAATGACAATCAAACCGTCAATATCCTTTAGTATCGCCCCTTTATCCATGTTTCTTAGGCGAAAGGTATGGAGAGTGGACAGACCTCGTTTGGCATATTCTTTTTCAATTCCTTTTCGAATCGATGAAAAAAAAGGATCATTTAATTCTTCGTCAATGGATTGGGCGACAACGACACCGATGACTGGGGATGCGGGTGGGCTTTTTACTTCTGCTTGATCGGCTTTTCTTGCTCTGACGGGGGTATAGTTTAATTTCTTGGCTATGTCGAGGATGTTTTGTCTTGTTGCGTGTGAAACGGCAAGCGTTTGGTCGCCATTTAACACACGGGATACAGTAGAGACGGATACTTTTGCATCATGAGCAATATCTTTGAGTGTAGTCATAGGTAAACTCCTCATCATTTTTGACTAAATGTTTACTAAAGATATTTGAAGAATAACACATAAATAAAGCGCTTTCAATTATAAATTTGTGCTTTTATGAAGTTTTTGAGTATGTTTTGATAAGTAGATAGTTTGTTTAGTAAAATTGCGTAAAAAAGAGGATGGGCTTCATCCTCCTTTTTACTAAGGTGATTTCATTGTGGCTGTTTCTTTTGCGAACAATTGCTTCATTATTTCCCATGCTTTATCTAATTCTTCGTGAAGTCCAAATAAACCTGAGGTGCCGATGATGTAAATTTCATTTCCTGCCTCAGCAAGCAACCGGAACGTGCTTTCATTACAAGAGCCGTCTACCTCAATTGAAAATGAGTATCCCCCCTTCTCTTTGATTTCTTTCACCTCTTTCATTTTCGGAAGCATTTCTTTGATAAAAGGCTGACCCGCAAACCCTGGATCAATTGTCATGATCGTCACCCGGTCTATTAAATGAATAAAAGCATCTAATGCTGCAACTGGTGTAGCTGGATTGAGAACAAAGCCGACCTCACACTTTCTTTCGTGGATATGCCGAATGATTCGAAAAACGTCTTTTTGCACCACTTCTGGATGTAAACAAATCATCGTTGCGCCTGCATCAATACATGCATCAATTAAAAATTCCTGAGGCTGTTCGGCCATTAGATGAACATCAATCGGAACATCTGTCAGTTTCCGAAGTTGTTCAATGAAAAAGGGTGATAAGGTCATATTTTTTACATAATGACCATCCATGACGTCGACATGATAACGGTCTGCCCTTGTGTTCAGAAGCTGAATTTGTTCACGGAAGTGCGTTAAATCCATGCACATCAATGAAGGTGAGAAAATAGCTGTCATCCTGAAATGCCTCCTTTTTAAAGATGAAATAAAAATTTGATCAATCCAATCAATATTCCGATGATACCGAAGTCTGTATCTCCAAATGTTGTCCCTTCAAAGCCAAGAGTGCCTAACACAGGAAGTAAACAAGCTGGTAAAAATGAAAGGAGTATTCCATTTACAAAGGAACCGGCGACTGCACCTCTCACTCCCCCCGTTGCATTGCCATATACGCCCGCTGTCGCACCGCAGAAAAAGTGTGGCACAAGTCCAGGAACAATGACAGTTAAACCAAACAAAGGAAGAAGGAAAATAGACACGATGCCTCCTGCAAAACTGCATAAAAAACCGATGATCACTGCATTTGGAGCAAATGGGAAAACAGTTGGTGCATCAAGTGCCGGCTTTGCCCCTTTGACGAAACGATCGGCAATCCCTTTGAAAGCAGGCACAATTTCCCCGATTGCCATCCGTACACCTGCTAAAATAATGTACACCCCAGCAGCAAAGGTAATGGCCTGAATGAGAATGAAGACAGCAAAGTTCGTACCACCACTAATGTTTTCTATGAATGAAATTCCCGCAAACGGTGCAATCGCAAAGAAAAGCAAAGCCATCGTAATGGAGATAGCCACCGATGTATCTCTTAGAAAACCGAGTGATTTAGGCACTTGAATGGTTTCCGTTGATTTCTCTGGGCGCCCGACCCATTTGCCGATCATTCCCGCTGTAAAATAGCCGAACGTACTGAAATGACCGAGCGCCAGATCATCATTTCCAGTGACTTTCCTTGTAAACGGCTGAAGGATTGCGGGAGCAATGACCATTGCTGCACCTAATACGATTGAACCAGTGGTGATCAGCAGCGTTCCTTGCATGCCAGCTGTTGACAGAACGACTGCAAGCATAGCCGCCATATATAGCGTATGATGACCAGTTAAAAAGACGTATTTAAAGGGTGTGAATTTTGCCAAAAGCAAATTAACCACCATACCAAAAATCATAATGAGCGCTGTCTGTGTACCGAATTCCTTTTGGGCAATGGCCGCCATGGCATCAGTATTTGGGACAACCCCTTGAATGTGAAAGGCTGCTTCAAACATTTTCCTGAAAACCCCAAGTGAATCAGATACGACTGTGGCGCCCGCTCCTAATATTAAAAAACCCATTGTTGTTTTTAAGGTGCCTGATACAGTATCGGCAGCTGACTTTTTCTGCAAAAGTAAACCAGCGAGTGCAAACAAACCGATGAGAATTGCGGGTGTGCCCAATATATCGTTCATGATCAGTTCTATCATGATGTGAATCCCCCTTTTTCCGTCGATTATATGTGTTTACGAAGGACGTCTTTAATGGCTTCCTGGTCTAACAAGTTATTTAATCCAGCGACCTTTCTTTTGCCGTCATCCAGCTGATCGATAATGTCTGTTGCGCCGATATAGAGGTCTGCTTGTTCATTTTTGCTTGTACTGAGATCGGTGTGATCCACTTCCGCTAAAAGTCCTAATTCTTCTAATGCTTTTTTGACATTCATTTCAACAATAAAGCTGCTTCCTAAACCGTTTCCGCATACAACTAAAATTTTTTTCATCCTCTTTTTCCTCCTTTATACTTGTGAAAATCGATTGATTAATTGTTGAATGGCTGCTAATTCCTCTGCTTCAATCAATTGTCTCACCCGTTTTTCTTCACTTAACAGCATCGTCAGCTGTTTGAGTGCTTTCAGGTGGGTCATACTGTCAATGGCAGCTAATACAATGATGAGCCGAACTTGCTTTTTTCCATCCTTTGAAAAGGAAACGGGCTGATGACATGACATAAGTGACATGCTTAATTTGTTCACGCCATCTTCTGGTCTGGCATGCGGAATCGCCACTTGTGGCGCAATCACAATATAAGGGCCATTTTGATGAACAGACTGGATCATCGCTTTCACATAACTTTCCTGAATCGCTTGTTGATCAAGCAAAGGCTGCGCTGCTTTTGTAATGGCCTCCTGCCATGTGTCTGCTGTTTGCTGGAGCTGAATGGTTTCTTCTGTTAATAAATCGTTTAACACTGGTTTCCACCCTTTCTGGTGTGATACATATGTCGGATGAAGCAGCTCCTTCAGGTCATGAAGCAATGCTTTTTCATTTTGAACGATGGTATGCTGCTGAATGATATTGAATAAAGCATTCACATGGTGCTCATCAAGCTTAGGTTCTGAGCCTTCTCCATATTGAAGCAATGTTTTTTTCTCATAAGCAGTGAGAATCGGGTGCACGAGATGAACAGGTTTTCCTTTAAACGATATAGGTGTCGTTGACACAACAAAGTCGGCATCAATGGATGTTAATTCTTCATATGAACGTTTTGATAACAGTCCGCGTATGTCGATGTAGCCGATTAATTCAAGAAGCTGCGTTTTCAGCATGTGACTGGTGCCAATTCCTTCTCCGCAGACAATGTAAACAGAACGTTTCGCAATCGATGAAATCCCTTCTCTTCTCATCCAGCCGCCAAAATGCATCGCCACATAGGCAATTTCATGATCGCTCATCTTTGAACAGGCTTCCTTCTCTAAATGGCAAGCAACCTTTTGCGTGATGTCAAACACCTCTGGCTGTGCATGTTTCATGGAATCTGTTAATTCATTGATGATCTCAATGTGATAGATGAGCCTATAATAGGCCGGAATTAAATGCATGGTTAAGTTTTGTTCCAAGACTTCTACTTCCTGGAAGGAAATACACGCATAACGCTGAAAGTCCATGATCATTTGTCTCGCAATGGTTCGAATGAGATGTTCTTCTGGTTTTTGACTTGTTGGAAGTTTTTGTTTTTTGGCACTGAGCCATAAGGTGCTAAGAAAATAGATTTCATCATCATGAACCAAAAGACTGGTTTCTTTTTGAATTTGCGCCATGAAACGAATAGCAGCCAAGCATTCATCTGTTTCCTGCAGTGTCCGTTTTTCTTCTGTTGAAATGTGTACAGCACGTCCTAGCTTCATCCGTTTAAAGTAGAAAAAGAGATCCATAGACAGCTGATCCAGCATGTCATCTGCAAATTCAAGCTTCAGATCTTGTTCGGATTGTTGAAGGAGATCATGTATTCTCTTATATGAGATAGGACCCTTTAACCAAACCGATGGAAACGTTTTTTCATTTTTTATCATGGTGCGAATGAAATGAATATAAGGTTTCAGCGCTAATCGAATTGTTCTTTCTTCTCCTGAAATTAAATAGCCGCTAGCCGCCTGATAGTGAAGTGCAAGCTGCTGTTTTGAAAGTGCTTCTTTTAGCTGTTTCATATCCTCGAGCAATGTATTTCGGCTCACCTTTGTTATCTTCATAAAATCATCAATTCTTAGGCAATGCTCGCTACATGCAATGGATAAAAGCAAGATGGCCCTTCGTTCCTTTACACATGGTTCATAATCTTGACCAATAAGCATGGTGTCAGCTTTTTGAATAATGACTTCTTTTTCATGAGGATTTAAATAATAGCCAAGTTGGCCTTTTCGCTGCACACCACTAAGTTGATGAGTTTCCAGCCAGCTGTTCATTCGTTTGATTTCAGCATAAACGGTTCGAGTCGAGACATTCATTCGATTCTGTAAATCTTCTATTGATAAATAAGATGTAGTATGAAGCAGCATAGATAGCAAAGTAGTACCCCTTTTGGTTAAGTACAGTTGGAATTCCTCCTTTCTTTCCCTTTGGTTATAAGTCTAATCAACTCACCTGCATCAAAGAAGCCCAAATGTCTTCAGCACGTGCTTTGCAGCGATTGTGTGCTCTTTTCATAAGAAAAACACACTGATTGAGTGTGCTTTCAGACTTGTATACAAAGAGTTCTTTGTCTTCTTTTACGTGTTTGAGGACGAATAAACGCAAAAAACCTAGAATGGTATAAAGCCAGTCAAGGTTTTTTCACTTCTTATTCATCTTTTATTTTTCCTATATGTGACGCTTAAAATTATTTTTTGTTTAAACTAAATCCGAAATCCAAATCGTTTTCAAATGAAATACAAATACTCCAATCACCTTCTAATGATATAAAGTAGTGGTGCTGTGGGATATCTAAAAAATAGACTAGTAACTCTTCTAGATGTTTTAATTCAAACTGGTACCCAAACTCTGTAAGGTTATCCCCTATGTAAATTACTTGTAAGTTATTATCTAAATATTTTTCTTTTAATTCAGTTATAAAGAGAAGAGCATCAGAAAGTAACGATTCATGATTTGAGCTCTTACTATAATGTTTATTGGTTTGTAACCAATCTATTTTTGAACCAGCAAAATCAAATTCTTGTTCTATTAAATCTAAATAAATTTTTGGTTTTTTATGTACTTTGACATATTTAAGAAGGTCTTTTAATTCCAAATCCTTTATTAGATCTTCATCATAAGAATTCAATAAAATTACCCCCCCTTTGTGTTTTTTTAAGTCTTTCTTGTCAAAATCCATAGGAATCGCTGTTTTGTCATTTTGTTGCAATCAATTCAGTGTACAATGCCATTGTAGCTTGCTGATCCGTCTCTGACAAATTCATCTTTTTTTGACCGAGTTATATTAAATTTTCTGCCATACCAAAACTTCATTCTTCTGTGTTCAATCCCAATAATAAATATAGTGCTGAGTTGAAGAATCGCTTGTCATCCCCATTTTTTCATACAATTGTTGTGCTTTTATATTAGAAGTCGCTGTTTCTAAACAGATAAATCGGGCTCCTTTATCGTTTGCAAATGAAAATGCTTTTTTCATCAATTCCTTACCTACTCCCTTTTGACGAAAATCGTTTATAACAAACAAATCATTTAAAATGAACGCATCTTTCATCGCAACAGATGAAAATGTGGGATACAGTTGTACAAATCCTACATATTGTTCACCTTGCTTTGCAACAAACAAAATAGACTCTTGTTTACGGTATCGTTCCACTAGAAAATGATAAGCACCTTCTACATTAGAAGTCTGTTTATAAAATTGGCGATATTGATCAAATAGAACCGAAACTTGTTTTAAATCATTTTCATTAGCTCTTACTATATCCACTCTTCTATCCCCTTTTCATATCAATTAGTAGTATAATAATCGATATTCTGACATGTAAAAATGTACAGATTTATACTTTATTAAATGTCAGAAGGGAGGAATGAAGAAATGAAACATTATATTTTCCCTTTCAGTGCCAATCAACCAAAATATAAACAAATTTATGAGCAATTTAAAAAATTAATCGAGGAGGGAAAGTTAAAAACAGGAGAAAATCTTCCTTCCATTCGTTCACTAGCCAATGACCTAGGTGTTAGTCGCCACACTACACTACAAGCATATGATCAATTATTAGCTGAAGGATATATTCAAGCCAATGAGCGTAAAAGCTATAGTGTCAATAAATTTGAACCGATATTTCTTCAAACCTCTATTTCAGAAGTACCTAGAAATGAACCAATACAATTGATCGATTTCATTGATTTCAAAGCAAGTACTGTTGATGAGGAACAATTCCCTTTAAAAGTTTGGCGGCAAATTTCCAACAAAGTGCTGCAGCAATCCATTAGCTTTCAATATGGAGATCCTTTTGGAGAACCGGGGTTTAAACAAGAACTGGCTGATTATTTATTTCAAGCGAGAGGTATGATCATTAACCCCAAAAATATTATCGTTGGAAGTAATACACAGCAACTACTGTTGTATTTGGGATTTCTATTAAAAGAAAGTTTTTCTAGTATGATTGTTGAAAACCCTGGTTATAGCGGTGTACGGGAGGTCTTTCATTTACATGGATTTGAAATGGAGAGTATTCCTGCATTAAAACAGGGTGTATTATTGAACCCACTTGTACATAAAAAGGGGAAATTATTGTATATCACACCTTCACATCAATATCCTACTGGTACTGCACTATCGATTCAACAAAGAATTGAATTGATTCAATGGGTACGATCAAATAACGGTTTCTTATTAGAGGACGATTACGATGGAGAATTTCGATATGGACAAAAACCATTTCCTGCTTTAGCATCTTTAGATGCTGCACATGTCATTTATTTTGGTACGTTTTCAAAAGCATTTCTACCAGCTATACGATTAGCATATATGGTTTTACCTGATTCATTAATCAATATCTATATGAGTAAATTTGAACATTTCGAACATAATGCTTCTTTATTGCACCAACTGACCATGACTGAATTTATGAAAAGTGGGGAATGGACAAAGCATATTAAGCGTATGCGCAATACTTATAAAAGGAAAATGAACTTATTGGTTCAACAAGTTCACCATCTATTTGGAGAGCAGATTGAGATCATTGGTGACAATGCAGGGTTATATATCATGTTACGTATACACACGCCCTATTCCGAAAAAGAATTAATTGAAAAAGCTCTTCAACAGCATGTTAAAGTGTATCCTACAAGTCATTTATTTATCGAAAATCCACCTGTACAACCGCACATACTGCTCGGTTTCGCAAACCTTACTCTTGAACAAATCGAAAGAGGTATTTGTTTATTAAAAGAAGCATGGAAATAAAATTGATGGTTCATTGGAGGTTTTTTTGTAACTTAGATGGATAAACTCATCTAACGCTTCCTCTGGCGAATCAATATCCTGATGAAATGTCCCACCTAAAAAATCTGCTAACTTCTTTAAATAACTGGAGCTATCATTCATTGAATCACCTCTGCAATGTATTATATCTTTTCTACTATTGAAAAAAGTTAAATAAATGAAAGGGTATAACATATTTTATATGACGAATATGCTATACCCTTTCTTCTTAAACTAACGCACCTGTTAGCATAACAAAAAAATGATTATTTTATTTTTTTTAGCATTTTAAAATTAGCCAACTTAACCCCCTTTTTTTCCACAGTTTGTGAACAAACAATTTTGTAACCTAGATGTTCAAAAAATGGCTTAGCTGTAATACTTGCTTCGGTATCAATTTCTAAAAGATTTAGTTTCTTTGCCTCAGATTCGAGCATATCAACTAAAGCTGTGGCTATACCTTGTCCTTGATAATCTTTATGAACGAATAGTCTATCTAAGTACCCGGTATGCGTTAAATCGCTAAAACCAACAACTTTATCATTCACTTTAGCAACAAATGTTATATTTTGACTCAATGATTCCTTCCAAGAATTCATTTTAGATTCTTTTTCATCTCTTGGTGCCCAAGCATCCAATTGTACTTGGGAATAATCTTTTGAATTTACGGAATGAACTGTTTCATAAAACAATGAAATAATCTCTTTTGTATCAGTTTCCTTAAACTTTATAATCTCCACTTTCTGTATACCTCCCCTTGTTTGGATAAGCATCCTATATTGTTATTCTCAATGAGAACTTCTTGCACCCTCATAACACATTCTCTCATAAAAGATATTACCGCTTCGTCTAAAGACCTCACAGTGTCCTTTCTTACGATTTAGACTTAAGCAATTGCAGCTCTTGATCCATGATTTCAGCTGCTTCTGAAATAAATTGAATGATTAAATCCAATTCTTCTGGCTTGTATTCATTTGTGAGTTTTTTGGTGGATGCCGATAAAGATAGAAAGAGTTGTTTCACCTGTGATTTCCCCGCTGTTAATGGAACAATGATGACCCTTCGCTTGTCTTTTGGGTCCTTCTCCCTTTTGACGTAGCCTGCTTTTTCTAACCGGTCAATGAGAGCGGTGACCGCACCTGAGCTAAGACCGGTTTTTTCACTTAATTCACCTGCTGTGAGTGGTCCAAGTTCGTTTAACAAATCTGCTGATTTGAGATCTGTTGGGAAAAGGCCGAGCGATTGAGCGGCTGCTTGGTGGAATAGGACTGTTCGTGTAGCAAGGCGTCTCATCGTATGAATGATCAGGTCCGCTTGATCTTCTGCCTCGTTCTTTATTGACAACTTGTTCTCCTCCCTTTAAAATCAATTTATCTTGATCATCAAGATAAATGTTCTCTTACTTTATGGTTAAGTTGATCATAGCAAAAATAATGAGAGAACGTAAGCAGGAGGTAAATGAAATGAATCACGTGGATAAAGGCAAGGCATCCACTCGCTTTGTTGTCGTCGGTTTGCTGTTAGGGATTTTTATGGCAGCGATGGACAACACCATTGTCGCAACAGCAATGGGAAGCATCGTCGCCGATTTGGGCAGTTTTGATAAATTTGCTTGGGTGACTGCTTCTTATATGGTGGCAGTGATGGCCGGTATGCCGATTTATGGAAAGCTTTCAGATATGTATGGTCGAAAGCGTTTTTTTCTGTTTGGACTTATTTTCTTTTTAATTGGATCTGCGCTGTGCGGCATCGCACAAACAATGGATCAGCTCATTATTTACCGTGCGATTCAAGGACTTGGAGGCGGTGCTCTTCTTCCAATCGCTTTCACGATTATCTTTGATATCTTCCCGCCAGAAAAGCGCGGGAAAATGTCCGGTATGTTTGGTGCAGTTTTTGGTCTATCCAGTGTATTAGGCCCGCTGTTAGGAGCAATTATTACGGATTCGATCGGCTGGCATTGGGTGTTTTATATTAACGTACCAATCGGTATTGTCAGTGTGTTCTTGATCGCCAAATTTTATCAAGAATCGCTCGAGCATCGTAAGCAGAAAATTGACTGGTCAGGTGCCATTACACTTGTCGTTGCGGTTGTCAGTTTAATGTTCGCTCTTGAGCTTGGCGGCAAATCGTATGCATGGGATTCTGTTCAAATCTTGACACTATTTGCTGTGTTTGTTGTCTTTGGCACCATCTTCTTCATTGTTGAACGGAAGGCAGAAGAACCGATTATTTCATTTTGGATGTTTAAAAATCGTCTGTTTGCGACATCTCAAATTTTGGCGTTTTTATATGGCGGGACGTTTATTATTCTAGCTGTCTTTATTCCTATCTTCGTCCAGGCAGTGTACGGTGAATCTGCAACAAGTGCCGGGTTCATTTTAACACCGATGATGATTGGGTCCGTGATTGGCAGTATGATTGGCGGAACGATGCAGACGAAAGTACCTTTTAGACGATTAATGACCATCTCTGTGATTTCATTTTTTGCTGGGATGCTGCTGCTTGCCAATATGTCGCCTGATACAGCAAGATTGTGGCTTACGCTCTTTATGATGATTTCAGGTTTTGGCGTTGGATTTAGCTTCTCCCTTCTGCCATCTGCTTCAATGAATGATCTCTCTCCGCGCTACCGCGGCAGTGCTAATTCTACCAATTCGTTCATGAGATCACTTGGGATGACTTTAGGCGTGACGATTTTTGGAACGATTCAAACCAATGTCCTGACAAATCGTTTGGCAGATGCTTTTAGCGGAATGAAAGGAGCTTCTTCTCAAGTTGGTGATCCACAAGCCATTTTCCAAGAGGGGGCACGCTCACAAATTCCGCCTGATATTTTAAATAAAGTGATTGATGCGATGTCACAAAGTATTACGTATGTATTTATGATTGCTTTATTCCCGATTGCACTTGCGGCGATTACGGTCGTATTTATGGGAAATGCACGAGTACGTACATCAAATGAAATGAAAGAAAGCGAATAATGTGAAAAAAGCAGAGCGATGCGGCTCTGCTTTTTTTCATCTTATTGATATAAAAGTTGGGCTTTTCCTTCACTGCCAACGATCTTTATTTTAGATGTGACCATGTCTTTGGCTGCTTGTTTTGCTTTTTGTAAATACATACGCGGATCTAAGCTTTCAGGTTCGTTTGAGAAATGATCACGAATCGCTTCAGAGTATGCATTTTTCAGTTCAGTGGACACATTGACCTTTGCCATACCGAGTGCGACACATCTTTTGACATCCTCATCTGGTACAGCTGAACCACCATGAAGGACAAGCGGCACATCGACAAGCGCTGCAATTTGTTCAATGCGGTCAAAGTCGATATCCGGCACCCCTTTATAGATGCCGTGGGCCGTGCCGATCGCAGGTGCTAAAGTAGGTACACTAGTTTCTTCTACAAATTGACGGCATTCTGATGGAATGGCTTTTTGAGCATCCTTTTCATCCACGACAATATCATCTTCTACCCCGCCTACCTTGCCTAACTCGGCTTCTACATTCACACCTACTTTTAAGGCAAGGTCCACCACTTCTTTTGTGCGGCGTACATTTTCTTCATATGAATGCATGGAAGCATCGATCATCACGGATGTATATCCCGCTCGTATACAAGTAAGAATCACATCAAAATCAGTGCAATGATCGAGATGAAGGCCGATTGGTATTTGGTATTGATCAGCTGCCGCCTTTACTGTATCTGCAATGGCTTTTGCGCCAAGCGATTGGACCGTGCCAACCGTTGTTTGCAAAATGACAGGTGATTTTAATTCAGCTGCCGTTTCGAGTACCCAGTAAATACTATCAAAGGAATGTACATTGAATGCGACAATTCCGTATTTTTCTTTTTTTGCTGCTTCAAGCATAGGTGTTGTGGAAAGTAAAGGCATGGTCAAACATCCTCTCTCGTCAAAATAACTGTTTTTAAGACAGCGAGCATTTCTTCATTTGTTCTTGTTTCGAGCAGTTTTTGTCGTTTCGTTTCATCCATTAATCCGCGTGAAAGAGCAGAAAGTGCTTGTAAGTGAGTGGTTCCTGCTTCACTTTTTGGAATGAGTAAGGATAAGAAGAAAAAGCAAGGCTTTCCATCAAAAGCGTCCCATTCGATTCCGGTTTCTGTACGGACGATGACGAGTGCCGGTACTTGAATGGCGTCTGACTGTGTATGCGGAATGGCAAATCCATCTTGAAAGCCGGTTGTACTCAGAGCTTCTCTTTCAGCTAGTCCTTTTTTGACAGCCTCAGGAGATGTACAAATCCCTGCTTTAGAGGCAATGTCAGCTATGGCTGCGAAAACGCCAGCCTGTGAAGAAGCTGTTTCATGTAGATTCATATAAATATGTTCCATCATTTCTCTTCCTCCCTATTAAACTGCGGGTTTGTCTATTTTCTTGCGGTAAAGTCCGTATAGAATCGCACCTACAAGTGATCCGATGAGTATGGATAGTACCCACTGGAATGCGCCTGTGACGACTGGAAGGACAAGGAATCCGCCATGCGGAGCTGGAACCTGTACGCCAAACAGATACGTCAATATAGCAGAGATGGCGGAACCAAACATGATAATTGGCAGGACAACGACTGGGTTTTTGGCCGCAAATGGAATGGCTCCTTCGGTAATATGAGTCGCTCCGAGAATATAGTTGATCATCCCAGCATTTCGTTCTTGTGGTGTAAAATGTTTTCGGAAAATCGTTGTGGCAATCGCAATGATAAGCGGTGGTGTGATACATGCTGCTGACACCCCTGCCATGAAGTAAAGGTTACCTTCTGCGAGTAAAGCCGTTCCTGTGACATAGGCTGCTTTGTTAAAAGGTCCTCCCATATCAAATCCACACATGGCTCCAACAATTAAACCTAAAAGCAATGGATTGGTGGATTGAACTGATGAGAGAAAATCCATTAATGAATGATTTAGCCCTGTGATTGGAACTAATAGCGGGGTCATGACAGCCCCAATTAAGAAAATACCGATAACAGGATAGAGGAAAATTGATTTTAATCCGTCAAGTGATGCTGGTAATTTTTGAAGCAGGAATTGAAGCAATAAAATGATATATCCAGCTGCAAAACCTGCGATAATTCCGCCTAAGAAACCAGCCCCTCCATCATTTGCAAGCAGACCCCCTATAAATCCAACGACCATCCCAGGGCGTCTTGCAATCGAATCAGCGATAAATGCTGCTAAAATTGGCACCATTAAGCTAAAGCCAAGTCCACCAATATTTTTCAAATAGGCAGCAAACGGATGATACGTTTCATGCTGAGGATCAGCTGAGTAAATACCGAATAGAAAAGATAAAGCGATTAAGACACCGCCCCCAACAACAAATGGAAGCATGTGTGATACACCGTTCATTAAATGCTTATAGATGGTGTGTATCCACTTATTCGCTGACTTTTGTTGAGCGGATGAAGACGTAGATGGTTTTTCTGTTCCAGAAGCTCTTCCTTTCACTTGATGAACGGGTGCTTCTCCATTGATAATGCCTTGAATCAGTTCGTTTGGTGTGCGAATACCCTTTGCTACAGGTACTTCAATGAGTGGTTTGCCGTGAAAACGATCTGTATTCACATCTTTGTCAGCAGCGACAATGACACCATCGGCCTCCAAAATGTCTTGATCCGTTAAAGCGTTTTCAATTCCTACTTGACCATGCGTTTCAACTTTGATGTCGACCCCTAATTGCTCAGCTGCGATTTTTAATGCCTCAGCTGCCATAAATGTGTGCGCAATGCCTGTTGGACAGCCAGTGGCAGCGACAATTTTCTTGCGGCTCATGTGAACTCCCCCTTATATGTTCTGAATGTGTATTTGCTCAATTAATGAATCAATGTCATGTAAATCACTTAACCCTTTTGAAAAGGCGGTAGATGCCCCTGTTGCAATGCCGTAGCGTAAGCATTCTTCATGTGGTTGTCCTTCCAGCTGTTTACTTAGGAATGCAGCGAGCATGGCATCACCAGAACAAGCCGTGTTTACGACCGTTCCTATTGGTGCATTTCCTTTTAATACGGCTTCATTTGTAAGGAATAGTGCACCTTCTCCTCCTCGGGAAATGAGTACTTGCTCTGCACCCATCTCGATCAGCTTTCGTCCTGATTCAACGAGTTCTGTTTCTGATAAACGGTGGGTTTTTCCAAAAAATGCGGCAATCTCTTCTTCATTTGGTTTTAGTAAATATGGTTTGTATTGAAGTGTTTCTAAAGCTGCTTTAGAGCTTGTGTCTAAAATAAATTTCACGTTGTTTTGATGACAAATAGCGGCTATCTCTGAGAAAATGCTGGCAGGGACGCCTTTAGGTAGACTACCTGACATAATGAAGATGCTGCCTTTTGGAATGGTCGAGATTTTTTGGCGAAAGGCATCAAGCGCTTTTGCCTCTATAGCGGGTCCTTGATTCACAAGCTTGTATTCTTCCGTTGTGTTAATAAATACATTAATGCGTGTAATCCCATCAACTGGGATAAAATCGGTTTGAATGGAGAGATCTTTTAACGATTGTTCAATATATGAACCTGAAAACCCAGCAATAAATCCTAATGCAGTGCTGGTGAAGCCATATTTCTTTAGCATAATGGACACATTAACACCTTTTCCGTTCGGCTGATAATCCTCATCTTCCGTGCGGTTGACTGTATCTGCCCGCATTTCTTTTAATGCAATATATAGGTCAATAGCAGGATTTAAGGTGCAGGTATAAATCAATTGGTTTCACCTTCTTTCTTTTCTCTAAAGAAAGTATCTCATACGATTCAGTGAAAATGTTTTCAGATTGTGTAAAGGTTTTCACGGTAAAAAGCCTCCCATCATAAAGTGTGGGAGGCTTTTTGAGTGTTTATTTCATCCGAATCACATAGGCGTCTAGTAAAATGCGGGCAATGACATGAAGCGACAGGCGGGACCTGACTTCATAATCTGGGAAGAATGATTGTTCCCCTTTATATCCGACGAGTGTCATATCTGATATTTTACTTAATGTAGAATCAATTCTCGTTGTGACCGTAATGGTCGTGACCTGTTTCATACTGAGGTTTTGGCAGGCTTCTACTAGTTCAGACGTTTCTCCATTTAATGAAACAAAGATGGCAAGTTCGTTTTTATCAATGTCACGCGATTTGAGCCGAATGATATTCGGGTCGTCATGAACTTCACATGTTTTCCCGATGAGCTGCAATTTGATGGTCATCTCTTTGGCGATCATCTCTGAAAAGCCTCTGCCAAAAATATAAATTTTGTCCGCATCGTGGATTTTTTGAACTGCATCCTCAATTTGCCCAATACTTTGCAGTTGAATCGTCTTTAAGACCTCTTCTTCATTTTTTCGAATGGCTAGTTTGATGTCTTCGTCAATATTTTTTAGTTGATCACTATCATCTGTCATTTTCTTTTCTTGTTTCAATCGATATTTAAAGGATGTATAGCCGTTGTATCCGATTTTCTTCATCAGTCTGACAATGGTCGCCGTCGACACGTTGGCTCTTTCACTTAATGTGACGATGGATAAGGTGGAGATATCCTCTAAATGCTGGTGAATATAATGCAGTAAATAACGTTCTGTTTCACTTAACGTTTGATACACATCACTTGGTATATTAAATAATGGTTCATTCAATGCGATTCCCCCTTACTCATTTCATACTATAATTAAATGCCCTATGAAAACAAGATGATTCTTTTATCCTGTATTTTTTATTATAAAGCTGGATGAGTGAAATTTTGTTTTTAACATAAGCTAAGAAAAAGAACGGTTTGTGTGAAAGGAGTTGATCACTGTGCTTCAATTCTTGTTTTTTCTGATCTTTTTATATGTGGTGTATGTATTTTTGACCGCATTTGTCTTGTTTTATTTACCGTTTCAAAAAACATGTAAAGAACATTGCATCTATAAAGCTTCTTCCATCTCAGGAGACGACCAAGGCATAAATCAAGTCATGCTGCTTGATGACGGGTTTGAATCAGGTCAAGTGAGAGTTCAAATGATTCGAGAGGCTAAAAAGAACATTCGTTTGAGTTATTATTCCATTCAAAAAGGAAAAACCGCCGAATGGGTGCTTGGTGCTTTAATTGAAGCGGCTGATCGAGGAGTAAAAGTTCAGCTGTTGTTAGATGGCATTTGCCATAGCCTGCGTGGACCGCTGAAGCATTTGCGTTATGCTGTGGCGAATCACCCGAATATGGCCATTCGTTTTTATGAGCCTTTTCGTTTGTTCAAGCCATGGACGTGGCATAACCGCCTTCACGATAAGCTTCTTTTGGCAGATGGCAGGGTCGCTGTCATGGGCGGCAAAAATATTGGTGATAAATACTTTGCAGATCAGCCGCCGAAAGACTTTGCGTATGACCGAGATGTGCTGCTGTACAACGCCAAAAAAGGAAAAGTATTAGATGAAATGGAGCAGTATTTCGTTTATTTGTGGAATCATGATTTTACGAAAAGAACAAAAGATGTATTTTCCAAGGCAAAAGCGAAAAAAGGAAAAAAGCTAAGAAAACAGCTACTTCGATCTTATCAGGAAGCCATTCGTACAAAAGAACCCTTTGTCACGTCCACATATGATTGGGCAAAAGACGCCATTCGTGCAAAGCAGATTGCATTTTTCACAAATCCAGTGGAACGCTTAAATAAACGTCCGCTCGTCTTGAAAAAGTTAAACGATCTCGCACAGCGGTCAAAGCGTTCGGTTCTGATCCAGACGCCTTATGTCATACCGACACGGCCAATGAAAGACGGACTCACGCCATTACCAAGTGATATTCAAACGACGGTCGTGACAAATTCTCTTACAGCGACACCAAACCCTTTAGCATTTGCAGGATATTTAAGCACGAAAAAGGAACTCATGAAAACGGGTGTTCATTTGTATGAATATCAAGGGCCGTATTCAATTCACGCGAAATCAATGGTCATTGATGATAACTTAAGTATTATTGGAACATATAATCTAGATGCAAGATCCAGCTTTTTAAATACTGAATCGATTTTGGTGATTGATAGTGCACCATTTGCGTTATCTCTTACGGAAGCAATCGAACGAAAAATCGCTTATAGTGTTCTCGTAGCGAAAGATCGAACAGAATATAAAGCAAGCGACTATGGACAGAAAAAAAAGCCTTTCATGAAAAGGCTCCTTTTAACTGGTTTATCTACCATAACGGTTTTATGGCGGCGGTTGATTTAAATAAAAGGGCAGCTACTTTTGTGGCAGCCCTTTTTCTTTTGACTGCTCCTCTTCTACTGGTTCAAGCTTGGTTAACTTAAATACGAGGATTCCAGCCACAATGACAAGTACACCTAATAATTTTGTAAAAGAAAATGTTACTTTTTCTAACCCAAGCCAGCCAAGCGAATCAAATAGAAGCGCACAACCTAGCTGGGAGGTGAGAACAATCGAGATTCCATAAGTGGGACCTAGACGTTTGATGCTCTGAACAAGACAGATGACAACGCCTACCCCGATGGCTCCGCTTAACCAGTACCAGGCTTCCATATGCCTTAATTGAAACATGCCGGTTCCTTCTAACAAAAGACCCATCAAAAGTGAAGCGATAAAGCCCATTCCTAGAACAAGTGTCGTTGTTGACCAAGAGCCTGTCTGCTCATTTACTTTACTATTAAAAATGGTTTGTAAGCTGACAAGTGCCCCAGCAGTGACAGCTAATATTATTCCTATGATCATATATAAGTCCCTTCGTTTCTTCTATTCATAAATGTTGTGTTCTGCTATTTCTAAAAGCCCTTTTTGATCACAAATCGTAATCTTTCCTCTTCGCCTTTCAATCAGCCCTTTTTTTTGGAACTGCTGAATGACCCGATTAATATGGCGGTAGCTTGTTCCAATTAAGCTCGCTGCATCCGTGAGGCGAAGCGTGCGTGTGTGCGCATCATCATCCCCTGTTAAAACAGACAATAAATAGCTTGCAAGCCTGACCTCTACGGGATATAAAAGGTGAAAGCTTAAATCATTTGATTTAGTATAAAATTTGTTTGTGATGCCCTTAAGCAAAAAGGCTAAAACTCGAGGATCGTCCTTTGCATGCCGCATGAGGGCTTGATGAGAAATCCTGAGCATATGTACTTCTGTAACGGCTTCAACTGTATTGACCATATCTGTCTGCTGAACGTATTCAATATCTCCAATCGCTTCAAGAGGGTTTTTAAAGCAAAGGATAAATGTTTTTCCTTCCTTTGTGGTGGTGAAAATCTTTAATTTTCCTTTCACCAGCAAGTACATATACTCCCTTTTATCTCCTTTTGAACAAATCAGCTCACCTTGCTGATAACGCCACAAGCTCACATGTGAGATGAGTTTTTGATGAAAGACATTCTGTAACTGATGCATCTTCATATAAGAGGAAAAAAGAGATTCATCATGCAGCTCCTCCATCTGATGCCCTCCTTTATAGTTTTAAGATGATGACGCCTGCAATCATTAAAAAGATGCCTGCATAATGGGGCCATTTCATTTTTTTCTTCTGAACACCAAACCATCCTTTTGCATCGATGGCAAAGGTAAACGCAAGCTGTGCGATAAGTAAAGCAGCGATGGTGAGTGTCACACCAACGATTTGAATGGCAGTGACCTCATTAAAGATAATAATGGCTGCAAATGCACCTCCAATTAAGTAAAGAGGCTGCACTTTTTTGTATTCCTTAAAGTGGCCATCCCGTACGATGAGTAAAATGACGAGAGAGATGATAAACCCTGTCAGCTGCGTGATCGTTGCCGCCTGCCACGTCCCGATATCTTGACTAATTCTGGCGTTGGCTACGCCTTGCAGTGTAATACAAGCGCCTCCTAATAATGCGAAAATAACACCTTTCATTCGTTCAAAAGCTCCTTCTTTTTTCAGTCTAGTTCCATTAAATGATAGATGCCCTCATGTTGAAAAGGACATATGTCCCACTTTGCGTATTATATCAGAAACTTTTTCTCATGCAGTTTCTCTGTTTTAGATTTTTCACAGTGGGTACAGTTTTATATCAGCTGAAAACAGAATATTGGATTGAATCACACATAAAAAGGAGACATGTCAGAATGAGAAATCAAGAGAAACACTTTATTAATGGAGAATGGGTCGCATCAACAGGAAACGAAACAACAGAGGTCATCAACCCTGCGACAGAGGAAGTCATTGGCACCATTAGTTTAGGAACGAAAGAAGATTTAGATAAGGCAGTCAAAGCAGCCCGAGCCGCCTTCCCTTCTTTCTCAAAAACATCTCGAAATGAACGAGTAGAAATGCTGGAAAACATTGTGCGCGGGTACGAAAAACGCAAGGATGAACTTGTAGAAGTGATGACAAAAGAGCTTGGTGCACCGCTGAAAGTGTCCGAAGAAGTTCATTACAAAATGGGTTATGAACATTTTTCTAAAGCAGCGGAAGCACTAAAATCTTATACATTTACCGAAGACCGCGGTGGACATACGATTATAAAAGAAGCGATTGGTGTCAGTGGATTAATTACACCGTGGAACTTCCCGACGAATCAGACATCTCTTAAAATTGCGGGTGCCATTGCGGCAGGTTCACCAGTTGTCTTAAAGCCAGCGGAAATTACCCCTTTTGCTGCGATGATTCTTGCAGAAATTATTGATGAAGCAGGTGTACCGAAAGGAGTCTTCAACTTAGTAAACGGAACGGGTGACGTGATTGGTGACGGCATTAGCTCACACCCTGATATTGACTTCGTTTCATTTACAGGATCAGGTGCCGTCGGCTCTAAAATTATGGAAAACGCAGCAGACAATGTGAAGAAAGTAGCACTTGAGCTTGGCGGAAAATCCCCTCTTATCGTCTTAGACGATGCAGATGTGGACGAAGCAGCAGAAACAGCCATTCATCATATTGCGATGAATACAGGTCAAGTGTGTTCTGCAGCTACACGTGTGCTGATTCCAGAATCAATGAAAGACAAGTTTGAAAAAGCGCTGCTGAACGCCCTGCCGAAGTTTACAGTTGGTGATCCGAGAGAAGATCACGCTACTGGCCCGCTTGTTTCTCAAAAGCAATGGGATACGGTGCAATCTTATATTGAAAAAGGAATCGAAGAAGGTGCTACCCTTCTTGCTGGGGGAACCGGAAAGCCAGACGGAATCGATAAAGGATATTTCGCCAAGCATACCATTTTCACCAATGTGAAAAATGATATGACCATTGCGCAAGAAGAAATCTTTGGGCCAGTCATGAGTGTGATCACGTATCAAGACCTCGATCATGCCCTTGAGATCGCCAACAATACAGTGTATGGTCTTGCCGGGTATGTTGTTGGTCAAGATGAAAAAACATTAAAATATGTCGCTGAACATATTCGTGCTGGTCAAATCACCATTAACAATGCAGAAACAGATTACTTTGCCCCATTTGGAGGCTTTAAGCAATCAGGTATCGGAAGAGAATGGGGAGACTTCGGTATCGAGGAATATTTAGAAGTGAAAGCTGTGATGGGACTTCCAACGGCGTAAGTCAGGCGAAAAAGAGGAAAACGGTGCTCCGTTTTCCTTTTTTTGTGCCCTCTCCCCTATTCATCCGTGTTTTGTCATTAGAAATCTTAATCATGACAATCAATATTATATATTTTACTTAATGGCAAACTTTCGGTAAAGTTCAAATTAAACCTATATATATAATTCCTATCGAATTAATCTATGTTTATATTCCTTGTGAGGTGGATATTGTTGCAACTTCATGTATTGAACAGTCCGTTTAGCCAGGAGCAGGCAGAGTTACTCAATCAGCTGCTTCCGACTTTAACAGATCAGCAAAAAATTTGGCTTACTGGTTATTTATCAGCACAGGCAACCCTTGCCGGCTCAGAAGTTGTCGCTCCGGCGCCTTCTGCCGCAGCAGCTGTACAGCCTGTGAGCAAAGATGTGACCGTGCTTTATGGGTCGCAAACAGGCAATTCCGAAGGGTTAGCAAAAAAGACAGCCCAGCATCTTGAAGAGAAAGGCTTTCAAGTGACGCTCTCTTCTATGTCCGATTTTAAACCGAATAATCTGAAAAAAATAAACAATTTACTGGTCATTGTCAGCACACATGGCGAAGGAGATCCGCCGGATAATGCCCTTTCGTTCCATGAATATGTTCACGGCAGACGTGCGCCAAAGCTCGATCATTTAAGCTTTTCTGTCCTTTCATTAGGTGACAGCTCATACGAATTCTTTTGTCAGACAGGAAAAGAATTTGATGAACGATTCGAAGAGCTTGGCGGTACACGCCTGTTTGACCGAGTGGATTGTGACCTTGATTATGATGAGCCGTTTTCAGAATGGCTTCAAGGTGTTGCCTCTTCTTTGAGTGAAGGTGAAGCTGTATCACTGCCGCAAGAATCAGCGGGAGCCAACAATCAAGCCGTTTCTGAATATTCAAGAACGAATCCTTATTATGCTGAAGTTCTTGAAAATATCAACTTAAATGGGCGTGGATCTAATAAAGAAACACGTCACTTAGAGCTTTCTCTTGAAGGATCGGGCCTCGTGTATGAGCCAGGTGACAGCCTTGGCATTTACCCGACAAATGATCCTGCACTTGTCGATGAACTGATTCAAACATGCGGATGGAATGCAGAAGAAGCCGTCACCGTTCATAAAAACGGAGACACTCTTCCTTTAAAAGAAGCACTCACCTCGCATTTTGAGATCACGGTTTTATCAAAACCACTTCTTCAAAAGATCGCTGCACTGACAAAAAGTGAATCCTTGCATGCCCTTTTAGAAGAAGGAAACGAAGAAAAACTGAAAGAATATATCGCAGGCCGGGACCTAGTAGATGCGGCTCGTGATTTCGGTCCTTTTGAAGGAACCGCCGCAGAATTCACGTCCATTTTAAGAAAAATCCCTGCACGCCTTTATTCCATTGCAAGCAGTCTCAAAGCAAATGACGAAGAGGTTCATTTGACGATAGGGGCTGTCAGATATGATGCGCACGGCAGAGAACGCCAAGGTGTCTGCTCGATTTTATGTGCAGAGCGCCTGCAGCCAGGTGATACGTTACCTGTTTATATTCAGCACAACCAAAACTTTAAGCTTCCTCAAGATCCAGATGCACCGATCATTATGGTAGGACCAGGCACAGGCATCGCCCCTTTCCGTTCATTTATGCAGGAGCGTGAGGAAATGGGTGCAAACGGAAAGTCATGGTTATTCTTCGGTGATCAGCATTTTTTGACGGATTTCTTATACCAAACGGAATGGCAAAAGTGGTTAAAAGATGGCGTCTTAACGAAAATGGACGTGGCTTTTTCAAGAGATACTGAGGAAAAAGTATATGTCCAGCACCAAATGAAGAAACAAAGCAAAGAATTATTTGAATGGCTTGAGCAAGGTGCTTACGTGTATATTTGCGGAGATGAAAAGCATATGGCGCATGATGTCCACAATACCCTTCTGTCCATCATTCAAGGAGAAGGTGCGATGAGCAAAGAAAAAGCAGAAAGCTATCTTGCCAACTTACAGCAACAAAAACGCTATCAGCGTGACGTTTATTGATTTGATGCTTGAAAGAAAGGAGCTTTTACTTACATGGTGAAGACAGCATTAACAGCGCCGGATGGACCTCCGAGCGACGTAGAGGAAATCAAAGAAAAAAGTGATTATTTACGGGGTACGTTAAAAGAAGTGATGCTTGATCCGATTTCAGCGGGAATTCCGGATGATGACAACCGTCTGATGAAGCATCACGGCAGCTACTTACAAGATGATCGTGATCTGAGAAATGAACGACAAAAACAAAAGCTTGAGCCTGCCTATCAATTTATGCTGCGTGTCCGTCTGCCTGGCGGAATCGCCACATCTAAGCAGTGGCTTGTGATGGATGAGCTTGCTCACAAATACGGAAACGGTACGTTAAAGCTGACTACTCGTGAAACCTTTCAGCTTCACGGTATTTTAAAATGGAACATGAAAAAGACCATTCAAGACATTCATTCTACTATGCTTGATACAATTGCTGCTTGCGGCGACGTGAACCGGAATGTCATGTGTACTTCAAACCCCTATCAATCAGAAGTGCACCATGATGTATACGAGCTGGCGAAAAAATTAAGTGATGACCTGCTCCCGCAAACAAGAGCTTATCACGAAATTTGGCTTGATGAGGAAAAGGTTGCGGCAACGCCAGATAAGGAAGTTGAACCGATGTATGGTCCGCTTTATTTGCCAAGGAAATTCAAAATTGGCGTGGCCGTCCCTCCTGCTAATGACATTGATGTCTTTTCGCAGGATCTAGGCTTTATTGCCATTATCGAAAACGATCAACTGGTCGGCTTTAATGTCGCAATTGGCGGCGGAATGGGTATGACGCATGGTGATACAGCGACTTATCCGCAGCTTGCAAAGGTCATCGGTTTTTGTACACCTGAACAAGTCGTAGAAATTGCCAAACAAGTCATCACCATTCAACGTGACTACGGAAACCGTTCCGTGCGAAAAAATGCCCGCTTTAAATATACGGTGGACCGCCTTGGTCTTGAGAATGTAAAAGAAGAACTTGAGCGCCGTCTTGGGTTTACTCTTTTAGAGGCAAAAGATTATCACTTTGATCATAACGGTGACCGTTATGGCTGGGTAAAAGGCATTAATGGCAGATGGCATTATACGATGTTTGTAGAAGGCGGACGCATCACAGATTATAATGATTATCCGCTGATGACAGGCATCCGCGAAATCGCCAAAGTTCATACAGGTGACTTCCGTCTAACCGCCAATCAGAATTTAATCATTGGGAATGTGACAACTCATAAAAAGAAACAAATCGAACAGCTCATTCAGAAGTTTGGTTTATCAGACGGCCAGCAGCATTCCGCCCTGCGCCGCAGCTCAATGGCTTGTGTGTCTTTGCCAACATGCGGTTTAGCGATGGCTGAAGCAGAGCGCTACCTTCCACGATTGATTGATAAAATCGAAGACATCGTTGAAGAAAACGGATTAAGTGATAAAGAAATCACCATTCGAATGACTGGTTGTCCAAATGGTTGTGCTCGTCATGCGCTTGGAGAGATTGGATTTATCGGAAAATCACCTGGTAAGTATAATATGTATCTTGGTGCCGCATTTGATGGCAGCAGATTAAGTAAATTATACCGTGAAAATGTGGGTGAGGAAGACATTCTAAAAGAACTTGGCTCTATTCTCCCCCGCTACGCAAAAGAACGAGAAGAACATGAACATTTCGGCGATTTTGTCATTCGTGCAGGGATTGTGAAAGAGACAACAGATGGAACGAATTTTCATGTGCAATAAAAAGAGACAGGAACCATCCTGTCTTTTTTATTTTTTCTGTTTCTTATTCAAGTATTCGGTCAGACTCTTATATACATCTGGATTGTCTAATGAAGATAGATCGGGTGAAGGCTGATCTTCATACGCCCCTTTAAGTAAACGTCGTACGATTTTTCCATTCCTTGTTTTCGGCAAAGCTGAAATGAGATGAACTTCTTTTGGTGTGAGCGCTTTTCCGGCATGTGAACCAACATGGGCTGAAAGCTCTTGGATAAGGGCAGCTTCTTCAAAAGCATGCGGACTGGTCACGATGAAACAGACGAGCGCCTCCCCTTTCACCTCATCCTTTACCCCGATCACAGCGGCTTCATGCACGGCAGGATGCCAGGTAAGGATGGATTCAATTTCAGCTGGCCCGATGCGTTTCCCTGCTGTATTAATGACATCATCCGATCTGCCGGTGATGTGGAATTCTCCGTCCTCTGTTTGCATGACCCAATCTCCGTGTGTCCATACACCATCAAATCGTTTGAAATACGTATCTTCATAACGCTCCGGTTCGTTCCAAAAACCACATGTCATGCCGACCCATGGCTTTTTCACCACAAGCTCCCCTACTTCATTCATCACGCTTTGCCCAGCTTCATTGTATACATCTGCCGCCATTCCTAAGATCGCCGCATTAAAGAGAATCGGTTTGATGGGACGAAGCAACGTACTGCCTACAATGCCACCAGAAACCTCGGTTCCTCCTGAATAATTTAAGATTGGAATGTTCTTTTGACCAATGGTGTGAAATAACCATTGCCACGGAGCTTCATTCCATGGTTCCCCTGTAGAAATAATGGCTTTGACATGCGATAGTTCGACCCCATCAATCGTTTGCTGCATCGCAGAACGAACAAATGTAGGGGAAAGTCCAAAATGAGTGACTTTCTTCTCGTGGATGAATGACCAGAGCTGCTGCTCATCTGGATAATCGGGAGCGCCGTCATATAAAACGATGGCAGCTCCATTGATCAAGCCGCCAAAGACGAGGAATGGCCCCATCATCCAGCCCATATCAGTCAGCCAAAACAGCCGGTCTCCTTTTGCCACATCCATACATAGCCCGGCATCAAAAGCTGCCTTTATCGGAAAGCCTGCGTGTGTATGAACGGCTCCCTTTGGTGTGCCGGTTGTGCCTGACGTATACAAGATCATCAGCGGGTCTTCATTTGTGACATAGGTCGCGCCGGTGATCGGCTGTTCTTTTAACAAATCATTCAGCAGGACATCGTCCTGATATCCGGTATGAGAGGAAGTGTGCACAATCACTTTTTGCACAGTTGTGGTTTTATTGATGGCATCCGCCACACATTCCCGCATGTTGATCGTTTTCCCTCGCCGCATCATTTCATTCGCTGTGACGACAATGGATGCGCCTGACGCACGAATGCGTACAGCGAGTGGCTCGCTTCCATAGCCTGAGAAGACTGGGCTGAAAATCACACCAATCTTTGCAAAGGCAAGCATGACGGCGACCGTTTCTGGAAGCATTGGCATATAGATGATGGCTACATCCCCTTTTTGAAGTCCTTCTTTCAAAAAGCCAGCTGCAAGACGGCTCACTTTCTCTTGAAGTTCGAGAAATGACCATTTCTTTTCTTCACCGGCTTCATTGCTCCAAATGATGGCGGGCCGATGCTTCGTCTCTTCTTTTTCTGCCCATTTGTCCACAGCCGTTTCGGTGATGTTAAGTGTGCCGCCCTGATACCATTTCGGCCACATCAATGAGTGGTGACCTAATGCCGCTTCATATGGTTTTTTCCACTGAATTCCAACCGCCTTTTCCGCTTCTCTCCAAAACCAGTCTGTGCGTGCAATACTGGCTTGATAGAATGAGTCATACGTAGAAAAACCAAGAGATTTCATCCACTGATGCAAACGTGTTTTTTGGCTCTGCTTTTCTTCCGGTATCCATTCTGGTTTCAGGTTGATCATGAGGACTGCCCCCTTTAGACCGGATAGACCGGATGTTTTCGTTTCGTAAATGTCATGTCTTTCGATGAATAGGCTAGTAATCTATGACAAAGTTCCGTTCTTAGACGGTCAAATGGGATGACGCCATCGACAATCATTTCAGAGGCAAGCTCATAGATATTCATATCTTCCTGGTATTCCTTCCGCTTCTCTTGTATAAATGAAGCCCTCTCTTCGGGCGGGAGTTCTGCAATTTTATTTGCATAGACGGCATTTACAGCGGCTTCTGGACCCATCACAGCGATTTGCGCCGATGGAAGAGCGAGACAGCAGTCTGGCTCAAAAGCAGGGCCTGCCATTGCATATAATCCTGCTCCGTATGCTTTACGGACGATGACGGATATTTTCGGAACGGTCGCCTCTGACATAGCGGAGATCATTTTTGCCCCATGACGAATAATGCCGGCTTGTTCCACTTTTGTTCCAATCATAAATCCTGGTATGTCCGCGAGAAAGAGCAGCGGGATATGAAAGGCATCACAGAGCTGAATAAACTTGGCGGCTTTATCAGCTGAGTCGTGGAATAATACGCCGCCTTTGACCCTTGGCTGATTGGCAATGAGACCGACAGGCTGACCGTTCATTCTGCCAAAGCCGGTGATTAACTCTGCGGCAAACAGTTTTTTGATTTCAAAAAATGACCCTTCATCAATCAGTAAATCGATGAGTTGATACATATCAAATGGGGTATTCTGGCCTTTAGGAATTAAGTCTTGGATGGTGATGTTAGATGGTTTAGGTGCTTTTGCTGCTGTCATTTTTGGTTTTTCCATATAGTTGGCAGGCATATAGGTTAAATAATCACGTGCAATTTGAATGGCCTCTTCCTCTGTTTCGGCTAATATATCTCCGCATCCAGAAATGCTACAATGCATTTTCGCACCGCCCATTTCCTCAAGTGATACTTTTTCACCGATCACCATTTCAGCCATTCGCGGCGAGCCTAAATACATAGAGGCATTTCCTTCGACCATGACGACAATGTCACAAAAAGCAGGGATATACGCACCACCGGCTGCAGATGGACCGAAGAGTAAACAAATTTGAGGAATGCGCCCAGACAGCTTGACTTGGTTATAAAAAATGCGCCCTGCTCCTCTTCTGCCTGGGAACATTGCGATCTGATCGGTGATTCTTGCACCCGCTGAATCGACTAGATACAGCATCGGACAATTGAGCTTCTCGGCCGTTTCTTGAATTCGAATGATTTTTTCTACTGTTTTGACGCCCCACGATCCTGCTTTAACCGTAGAGTCGTTTGCCATGACACAAACAGTCTGCCCATTCATACGACCGGTTCCTGTGACGACACCATCTGCTGGTAAATGTTCATCTTTGCACTCTGCAAACATGGCATCTTCAATGAAAGAATCCTCATCTAATAACAAATGGAGGCGATCACGGACAAATAATTTTCCTTTTTCTTTGTTTTTTTCATGGTAGCGTTCTGCCCCGCCCTTTTCAATTCGTTGTTTTTTTAATTCATATTCTTCGATCATAAACATTCCCCTTTCTTGCTATTTCCCTCTGTAATAAGGCGTTCGTTTTTCTTGAAAAGCCTTGAGACCTTCTAGTCGATCTTCTGTATGAATAAGCCGCAGATAAGCTTCGTATTCTTTCGTCAGCCCTGTTTGTAAATCGTGATCAAGGCTGGATTGAATGGCTTGTTTTGCTTCTTTTAAAGCGATCGGTCCATTTTTGGTGATTTGTTTTGCGAGTGTGATGGCATCATTCATCAGTGAATCGGCTGTAGAGATACGTTCAATCAGCCCAATTTGAACGGCTTCTTCTGCTCGTAAAGAAGTGCCTGTGAAGATCATTTCTTTCGCTTTCCCGGGTCCGATCAGGCGCGAAAGTCTTTGTGTGCCCCCTGCTCCCGGCAGGATAGCTAGTCCTGTTTCCGGCAGGCCGAGCGCTGCACCCGCTCTTGCGATGCGGAGATCACAGGCGAGCGCGAGCTCAAGACCTCCGCCAAGTGCGTGTCCGTTTATCACGGCAATGACAGGAACAGGCAAAGATTCAATGTCTGTAAAGGTTTGCTGAATGGTCAGAACGGCTTCTTTGGCTTCTTGTTCTGTCATCAATCGCCGTTCTTTTAAGTCTGCTCCTGCGCAAAAAACTTTAGCGCCAGCTCCTGTCATGAGCAAACAGCGGATGTTTGCATCATGTTTGATTTCTTGAATCGTTTGGTTGATTTCCTCTAGCATAGCAGCTGATAGAGCATTGGCTTGTGCTGGTCTGTTTAAGGTCATGATGCCAATGTGATCATCTTGTATTGAAAAATGGACCAATGATGTCATGTGATTCACCCTTTATCAAGTAGTGTGAGACTGAAAAGCGCGTAAACAGTGACTTGGCAGGGTTCGATCCACTTTTGCTTCAATCCATTCAGCCGCTTTAATCAAGCGAGGGAGGTCGACATTTGTTTCGATCCCGAGTTTGTGAAGCATGTGCACCACGTCTTCTGTCGCCACGTTTCCGCTAGAGCCAGGTGCATAAGGACAGCCGCCAAGCCCCCCACTAGAGGCATCAAATATGGTGATGCCGGCTTTTAATGCTGTATAAATATTGGCAAGCCCCATTCCTTTCGTATCATGAAAATGAAGCGCGATTTTATCAGCAGGAAAGCGTTCAAGTAAAAGGTCTAACCGTCTTTCTACTTGTAGCGGATGGGCTTCCCCAATGGTATCCCCGAGTGATATTTCATCAATGCCGAAGGAGAGCAGCTGTTCCGTTAATCGCAACACTTGGTCCATCGGCACTTGTTTTTCATAAGGACATCCAAACACGGTTGAAATATAGGCCCGCGTTTGCCGTCCTTCTGCTTTTAAATCGGCTGTCATTTGTTTGATCACAGGCAGTGTTTCCTGTATAGATCGATTCATATTCTTTTTGTTATGTGTCTCACTCGCTGAGATAAACATAGCCCCTACCTCAAGGTTTGCTTCAAAAAAATGAGCTAATCCTTTTTCATTTGGGATAAGTGCGGCATAGGTGATATTATCTTTTTTGTTTAATGATTGGGCTAATTCTTTGGCGTCTTTTAAGGCTGGAACCCATTTCGGATGAACAAATGAGGTGACTTCAATATAAGGAAGATGGGCTTCTTCGAGTAAATGGATCCATGTTCGCTTCTCCATTGTGTCCAGCCAAACGGATTCATTTTGCAGGCCATCGCGCGGGCCGACCTCTCTAATGAGCACGTTTTTTGGTAATGCCATGCGGCTTTCCCCCTATTCTGTCAGCTCCAAAAGTACCTCTCCCTCGTCAACAAAGTCACCCTCCGCCTTATACACTTTACTGATCACACCTGCTTCTTCTGCAACAATGGGAATCTCCATTTTCATCGATTCTAAGATGGCGACTTCCTGTCCTTTTTGCACATCATCACCCTGTTTCACAAGAAGCTTCCATAAGTTTCCGGCCATTTGTATCGTGACAGTTTTCATGAACGGTTTTCCTCCCTTTTTTTCATCAGAAAATCGGTTGTGATGCTGCCATGTAAAAAGGCAGTTGATTCGGCCATTTCCTTTAAAAGCGGTACATTGGTTTTGATCCCTTCTATTTCATATGCTTGTAATGCTGCTTTTAATCGTTCTATGGCGAGTTTTCGAGTATCACCGTACACAATCATTTTCGCAATCATTGGATCGTAAAATGGGGTAATGACACTTCCGCTCGTTACGCTTGACTCATGACGGATATATGGGGCATCAGGTGTAGAAAGCCGAGTGATCGTGCCTGGCGAAGGGTAAAATGTCACAGGGTCTTCAGCGTATATTCTAACTTCAATCGCGTGCCCAATTTGATGAATATCCTCTTGGCTAAAAGACAGGGGCTCTAATGCGGCAATTTTTAGCTGCTCCTCGACAAGGTCAATCCCGGTAATTTCTTCAGTGACAGGATGTTCTACTTGCAATCTCGTATTCATTTCTAAGAAATAAAATTGCTGGTTTTGATCGACTAAACATTCAATCGTGCCCGCATTTTCATACCCAATCGCTTTGGCAGCTTTGACGGCCATCTGTCCCATTTGCTGTCTCACCGTTTCTTCAAGACAGACGGCTGGTGCCTCTTCAACAATTTTCTGATGTCTTCTTTGGAGTGAACAATCTCTTTCAAATAAGTGAACGCCGTGACCGAACGAATCAAAAAGAACTTGAATTTCGATGTGCCGTGCGTGTTCAATCACCTTTTCCATGTATAAAGTACCGTCTTGAAAGAAACTTTGTGCTCTTTTTTGATTTCCTTCAAACGCTCGATGCAGTTCTTCGTCGTTGCGGACGAGCTGCATACCAATCCCGCCGCCACCACTAGATGCTTTTAGCATAATGGGATAGCCGAGTGTCTGTGCTTTATGAACACCTTCGTCTGCATCATGGAGTGGGGCTGAAACACCAGGAACGATTGGAATGCCCGCTTGTTCCATCGTTTTTCTCGCTTCAATTTTATTTCCCATCTGCTGAATGACTTGTGCAGATGGTCCAATAAAGGCAATGCCTTCGCTCCGGCAGCGCTCAGCAAATGCCGCATTTTCTGATAAAAGACCATACCCCGGGTGGATAGCATCAGCATTTGTTTGTTTGGCAACCTTAATGATCGCTTCTATGTTTAAATAGCTTTCAGAAACTTTAGCGCCGCCGATATAATAGGCGCTGTCTGCTTCTTGCACATGAAGTGCATGCTGATCAGCCTCTGAATAAACGGCAACGGTTTTGATTCCGAGCCGTTTACATGTCCGAATCACTCTACGGGCAATTTCGCCTCGATTGGCGATCAATACTTGTTCAAACATCGCTGCCTTCACTCCTTTATTAGATCAAGCGCCTGCTTTTTCAAGCGGAATTTCTGAATTTTGCCTGAGGCGGTCATTGGGTACTCATCTGTAATGAAAAAGTATTTCGGGATTTTGTAGCGTGCCATTTGCGACTGACAATAGCTCGTTAATGTCTCAATTGAGACCGACTTCCCTTGTTTCAGCCGAATGAATGCGGCTGCTTCCTCGCCGTATGTCTCATCAGGAATACCAACAACCTGTGCGTCAAGAATGGCAGGGTGAGTGTATAGGACATCCTCAATCTCTTTTGGGTACACATTCTCTCCGCCTCTGATGATCATATCTTTGAGCCGGCCTGTGATCTTCACATAACCGTCATGATCCATCTCAGCTAAATCCCCTGTATGAAGCCATCCGTCCTCATCAATGACTTCATTTGTTGCTTCTTCGTTTTTATAATAGCCCTTCATGACATGATAGCCTCTTGTACAAAGCTCCCCTTGCTGTCCTCTTGGCACTTCTTCTGATGTTCCTGGTAAAGCAATTTTGACTTCAATTTGAGGAAGCGCACGTCCGACCGTTTGAACTCGTCTTTCAAACGAATCATCGGTTCTTGTTTGGGTAATGACCGGTGAACTTTCGGTCTGACCATAGGCAATCGTGAGCTCTCTCAGTCCCATTTTTTCAATGACTGCTTTCATGACATGGGATGGGCAGAGTGAACCGGCCATAATGCCCGTTCGTAATGTGGACAGGTCATAAGAGTGGAAATTTGGATGATCGAGCTCTGCGATGAACATGGTTGGTACACCGTGAAGAACGGTGCATTTTTCTTTTTCTACTGTTTGAAGGACTCGTTCTGGATGGAATGATTCAAGTGGAATGATCGTTCCCCCTTTTGTGAGACAAGCAAGTACACCAAGAACAGAGCCGAAGCAATGAAAGAACGGCACTGGGATACACATACGGTCCTGCTCTGTTAATTTCATACAATCTGCGATCTGACTCGCATTACAGACGATGTTTGTGTGGCTGAGCATGACGCCCTTTGGATAGCCGGTTGTGCCTGAAGTGTACTGCATATTAATAACGTCATCAGGCGTGAGCTCATTCATTCGCTTCTCCCATTCAAACTCTTCGGTTCTTTTGGCTGCCACTTGAAGACGATCCCAGCTGAGCATGCCGTTTGGTAGATGCTGACCGATATAGATACATCTTTTTAAATAAGGAAATTGTGTGGAAGTGATCTCCTCTTGATGAGCGGTTTGAAGTTCTGGAATCAGCTCTTCAAGCATGTTGACATAGGACGTTTCTTTAAAGCCGTCTACAATAAACAACATTTTGCTGTCAGAGTGCTTGAGTAAATAGGCGAGTTCCTGTGATTGAAAATTGGTATTCACAGTGACAAGAACAGCACCAATGGAGGCGCAGGCAAATTGAAGAATGAGCCATTCAGGTATATTTGGTGCCATAATGGCGATGTGATCTCCCTTTTGAACCCCTAATGCCATGAGACCTTTACCTGTTTCCTTGACCTCTCGATAAAACGCTTCGTACGAATAACGTAAAGAACGTTCTGGGTAAACAATGGCTTCATGTGCTGGATGCTGTTCTTTTTTTTCTCTTAATAGGGAGCCAATCGTTTGCGGGTGAATCGACATCATTGCTTTCCTCCCTCATGTGTAGTAAGCGTTTTCATTAAGGTATTACGCTAACAACTGTCTTGCGATCACGAGCCGCTGAATTTCAGAGGTTCCTTCTCCGATTTCCATGAGCTTGGCATCTCTCACAAGCCGTTCAACACCGCATTCTTTCATATAGCCTGTTCCGCCATGAATTTGGACAGCATCAAGACTTGCTTTTGTAGCCATTTCTGAAGCAAACAGTTTGGCATAGGCCGCTTCTTTTGTAAATGGTTTGCCTTGATCTTTCAGCCAAGCGGCTTTCCAGACCATTTGTCTTGCAAGCTCTATTTGCATCGCCATATCCGCCAGCTTAAACTGAATGGCCTGGAAGGATGAGAGCGTCTTTCCAAATTGCTTTCTTTCTTTTGCATAGGAAAGTGAAGCATCAAGTGCAGCTTGTGCAATTCCGACAGATAAGGCTGCAATGGAAATTCGTCCGCCGTCCAATGTATATAAAAATTGCTTGAATCCTTTCGATTTGTCTCCCAATATATGATGCGCTGGTACACGCACTTCGTCTAAAATGATTTCAGCCGTATCTGAACCGCGAACCCCCATTTTGTCATATGGATTTGTAATTGAAAGTCCCTTTTGCCCTTTCTCCACAATAAAGGCGGAGATGATCGGACGTCCGTTTTCATCATGATCTGTCACAGCGGTGACAATAATCGTTCTGGCATAATTGGCATTTGTGATCCAGCACTTTTCCCCACTGATGACATATTCTTGTCCGTCTTTAATGGCTTTTGTTTTTGTTCCTTTTGCATCTGATCCGGCGTTTGGTTCTGTTAATCCGAAGGAGCCAAGCGCTGTTCCAGAGGCTAATGGAACAAGATGGTCCATCTTTTGCTCCTCCGTCCCGAAGTAATAAAGTGGACTTGCGCCTAAGGAAACCGCTGCGGCATAACTTAAACCTGTACTCGCACACTGTTTTCCAATTTCTTCTACTGCCAGTGCATATGAGATCGTATCTCCTCCAGAACCTCCATATTTCTCTGGAAAGGGTATACCCATAAAACCGAGCTCCCCCATTTTTTGAAATGTTTTTACGGGAAATGCTGCCTGTTCATCAACAGTTTGAGCGTGTGGTGCAATTTCTGTTTTTGCAAATTCTTTGACCATCTGACGGATCATTTGCTGCTCTTTCGTTAATTCAAAATCCATTTTGCTTCCCCCTTTGGCGCTTTTCTATCATATTTATTATTGAAATAGCTGCTTCATGCCAAGCTTGATTGAATTCAGAAAATTAAAATAAAAATAGTAGAAAAATAGAGAAAGCAAAAAAAGCATAAATGGAGGCAAGCCCTCATTTATGCTGTCTTTGTTATTTTACTGTTTTTGTAGAAGGTTTGCTTTCATGATGAAGGCGATTGAGTGCCGTCACTTTATAGGTATAGCTCTTCTTTTGATTGGCTAAAATGTCTTTCGTTTGAGTGAAGGAACCAGTTTCTTTTCTGACCGTTTGCACAAATTCGTATGTCCCTTTATTCGACAATCGATAGACTGCATAATAGGATGCACTAGAGTGCGGATCATTTTGTATCTGTAAAACTGCACCATCCTCTGTCTTTTTCACAGATTGGATGATTGGTTTTTTTGGCGCTTTTTGATGAAGCCATGGCATCTCTGGTATGAGAGCCGGTTTGCTATAGGTTTCTTCTATTAATCGTTTCTTTACATTCAAGGGATTTCGATTGATATCTTTCAGACTAAAATGCATGCTTCCTTGTACGAGCTGTGACTGTCTGTTCAGCTCGATCTGGCGAAAATACTCCTCGGGATCAGACCAAGCAGGATCACTGTTTTGATTGATTTTATACGTCGCTTGACCAATGTACAAATGAACAGGTTGCCCCTTCACTTCATTTGACCACCATTTCGTCAGCACATCATAGGCAGCGGGCTGAAAGCCGATACTCCAATAAATTTGCGGGGTGATATAATCAATATGGTGCTGCTGTATCCACTCTCTTGTATCAGCATACAAATCATCATAATTGGTCATCCCTGCTGTTGTGTTTGAACCGGTTGGGTCATCTTTTATGTTGCGCCATACACCAAATGGGCTAATGCCGAATTTCACATACGGCTTTTCTTTCTTAATGGTGTCATTGATCTGCTTCACTAGCTCGTTCACATTATCTCTTCGCCAATCTTCTATATGTGTGAATTTCTGCCCGTAAGTTTCATACGTTTCTTGATCTGGAAATGGCACACCAGCGATTTTATTCGGGTAAAAATAATCATCCATATGCACCGCATCAATATCGTAGTTTTTCACCACTTCCTCTATCCCGTCAACAATGAAGTCCTGAGCATCAGGAATGCCTGGATTAAAGTACAGCTGATTTCCGTAGGCGATGGTCCAATCAGGGTGTGCTCTTGCAGGATGATCGGCTGATAACCGGTTGAGATCGGTATGATTCATGGTGATTCGATAAGGGTTAAACCAAGCATGAAATTCAAGGCCGCGTTTATGTGCTTCTTCTATCATAAATTCAAGCGGGTCATATCCAGGGTCTTTCCCTTGTATACCAGTCAAATATTCAGACCATGGCCCGAATTTCGACGGATAAAAGGCATCTGCTGTTGGTTTAATTTGCATGATGACGGTGTTCATATTCATCGCTTTGATGTCGTCTAACAGTTGAATGAACTCTTGTTTCTGCTCATCTGCGGGCAGTCCTTTCTTTGAAGGCCAATCTAAGTTATAAACCGATGCGACCCACACTGCACGCATCTCTCTTGTGCTCTCAAGCTTCCCTTTTGGCATCGAACGAGCTAGACTGCTAGACGGAATCAATAAGAAGACACCCATGAAAACTAGTGTCAGAACCGTCATACTGATCTTTTTCAGCATGGTTTGCATCACCTCATATTAAGTTTATTCTGCGTTTTGTGATGGAATGCCAGCAGATGGTGTAAGCAAGATGTTTTTCATTTTAAGCAGCTGAGCTTGCGGGACGTCGCAGGCTTCTAGTAAATACCGCTCTGCACTTCCGTATGTATCCATCATCTCATTCAGTACATCTTCAAGATAATCTTGCTGCACACCAAGCAGGGGCTGAATTTGTTCTTTTGACACCCGATATAAACTCATCATGCGAACAAATCGTTCTTGTCTTTTCACTAGCATTTTCACGCCTTCATTGGAACGCATGTATTCACTTAAAACGGTATGCACCGGCACACCCGTTGCTAATTGAATAAGAGAAGATAAAAAGCCTGTACGGTCCTTTCCGCTTGTACAGTGAAGCATAAGCGGATAATTTTTTTCATCGGACAGTAATGTAAACAATTGCTGAATCTCTTTTTTTCGCTCATAGAGCATGCTTTGATATACATCTTTCATGATCGGTGTAAAGGATAGAGATTTTCCTTCTGCTATCAGCATACGAAACATGGTCCATTTGCTAGGCATCATGCTGTCAGGCTGCATAGGGATATGAACAATTTTGTCATGTTCCATGATCTTTGGCGGGTGTGATTTTCGTTCTGAGCTTGTACGCAGGTCACAAATCGTTTGAATTCCAAGTGTTGAGAACGTCAATATGTCTTGCTTCGTGAGACGTGATAAATCGGCAGATCGATAAATCATTCCTTGTTTGATGACCATCTGATCCGTTGTTTGGAGTCCCCCTACTTCTCTAAAATTTGCAAGCTTTGAAAATTGTATGTTGTGTTGATTCATAGAAGTGAAAATCCTTTCTATCCTCTTTTCTCTATCATACGCTTTTATGAAAAGTGAGAAAAGATAAGAGAAAAAGATCATTCGATTCTCCCATGTTGATCAGTGACATCTTTTACGTGGAATTATTGTTATAATAGAATCAGCATATTCGTATTGATTGGAGATTGTAGCATGATAAAAACAAAACGTATTCAGCAAATAAAAGAGTATGTATTTGACCGGGAATCTGCCTCTCTTGATGAGCTTGTGACGCATTTTGGCGTCTCAAAAAACACCATACGCCGAGATGTACAAGCATTGGTAGAATCCGGCGTGCTAAAGAAAGTGTACGGCGGCGTCGCTGTGAATCACTCAACATTGGTGGTGTATCAGGAGCGAAAGACTCGTCAGCTGAGTAAAAAACAATTGATCGGACAGGCAGCCGCTGCTTTTGTTGAACATGGTGATATGATTTTTGTTGATTCTGGTACAACGACACTGGAGATGCTTCCCTATTTGAAGGAGAAACGGATTACCGTTGTGACAAATAACGTGGATTTCATTACACAGGCTATGCCTTATGAACACCTCACCATCTTTTCAACCGGGGGTATGCTAGAGCGAAAAACAAATTCTTTCGTTGGTTATCAAAGTGTTGAGCGTCTCAAAGCATACAATGTCAATAAAGCATTTATTGCATCAACTGGTTTATCCATTGATCATGGCGTCACGAATTCCTCCCCGCTTGAGACAGATATTAAAAAAACGCTCGTTGAAAAAAACGCCAAAACCTTTTTATTAGTCGATGATAGTAAGTTTGACCATTATGCCTTGACCACGTTTTGTGACTTAAAAGACATAGACATCGTCGTGACGAATGAACAACCAAATGAAGATTACCTTCAATATGGAAAAGAGCATGATGTGAAATTTGTCACGCCTTAGTCCAGAGCGAAAAAGCCAAGCGCCAATGTTTTGGCTTTTTTCTTATGCGCAAAAGAGTGAACCGGCGAAGTGTTGGTTACATTATGATTGTATATTAAACACATATTTGGAGGTTGACCTGATGCCGTTGTTACGATTTGACGTGATAGAAGGCCGTTCAAAAGAGGAATTAAAAAAACTGCTGGACACTTGCCATGAAGCAATGGTTGATGCCTTTGGGGTACCTGAACGAGATCGCTATCAAATTGTTCATCAGCACCGCCCTGAAGAGATGATGATTGAGGACACTGGGCTTGGTTATCCGAGAACAAAGGATCTGGTTGTCATTAGTGTTGTCAGTAAACAGCGGACGAAAGAGCAAAAGGAACAGCTTTATGCACAAATCGCAGAACGTATAGAAAAAGAATGCGGGGTTGCCAAGACGGATGTGATGATCTCCATCGTGGAAAATGGAGACGCCGATTGGAGCTTCGGGATGGGTGAGGCTCAATTCATAAGAGGATTGCTCTAAAAAACGGCTCAGGAATGTGAGCCGTTTTTTGATTCATTCATTTTCAAGCTGCATGAGCAAGTTGAATAAATAGCGGTACACTGCTGAGATCACACCAATCAAAGGTGTATCTTCTTTGATGTCCTCTAGTTCAAGAAGCGGAATGTTGACATCAAATAACCCGTCTTGCCCATTAAATTGAAGCTGAGCACCATTTAATGTTGAGAGCATCTCTTTTAGTAATCCAGTATCTTTTTTAGGACGCTTCAATCCGAATAACACGGTATACGTCTGAAATACTTCATCCCATTCTATGGCAAGTCCGTCGGCTCTCACCACATCAAACCACTTCGACTCGATATAAATGAATTCTTTTTGTTGTTTTTTTACGTATGTAAGAGGTGTATTTAAAAAGGAAGCATTTTCTGTTTGAATCATTTCCTCCGATTCCTTGTCTACACGTTCTATATAAACATCAGCAAAGCGTGCTTCTTCTGTCATTTTTGCCCCTTCTAGCGGCCAATTTTGACTTGCGGCTTTGTTATATTCAAAGTCGGTGAGCGCCTGCCCTTCTTTCAATAAATCTTGTAAGCGATTTTGCAGTGACATGACTGTATCTCCTTTCATCTACTTCATATGCGTTTTTTATTTTAGCATAACACATGAAAAGAAAGATATGCCTGAGCATATGATGGTATGATAGTGGAAAAAGAAACATCTCGGAGGGGACCGTTTTGCTCACAATGACACTGGCAGAAAAAATCGTAGATGAGGTCAAAAAGGTACTGACGGAAGAAATCATCATCACACAAACAAACGGTACCATTATTGCTGCAACAGATCCAGCACGCATTGGTCAATTTCATGAAGGAGCATATGTCACATCCTTAGAAGGGCAGAAACGAATTCTCACAAAGGATGATGTGCTGCAGATGAAAGGCGTCAAAGCCGGTATCAATCTGCCTATTTATTTTAAACAAGAAGTCATTGGGGTCATTGGAATGACAGGTGATCCTAGGCATGTCTCCCCTTTTGGCGACATTTTACGTAAAATGACGGAGCTGCTCATTCAAGAACATGAATTTTTTCAAGAAACGGAAACAGATGAACGGCAGCTTGAAGCCTTTGTGTTCGACTGGCTTCATCTGCCAGAGACAGCGGTTGATATGACCGAGAAAGCGCAGCGGCTTGGCCTTGATGTCAACAAGCAGCGTGTCGCTATTCTCATTGATTGTCAAGACGAATCGTTTATGAAGCAGGATCAATACAAACTGATGAAGGACAAACTGCAACTCACCAATCAGGAGATCATTGTGCGCTGGGGGCATGCACGTTTTTTGCTCATGCTACAAGCCACACCAGATGGTCGTGATACATGGCACAAGCGCTTGTTCCATATTCATGCTGCGCTCACAGCGCTGTCACCATCGAGGATTTTAATGGGGGCAGGAAAACCAGCAGCTTCTCATGTCATGAAGCAGTCCTTTCATCAAGCGTTTCGCGCTTTAAAATTGGCGCATGCTGAAACACCCATTGTGTTTGATGAAGATTTGACGCTTGAACTTTTTATGGAGGAAATCAGTCAGGAAACAAAAGATGCGTTTCTTGATCGAACGATTGCGTCCCTTTTCCCCTATCCAGAACTAATGAAAACTTTGCGGGTACTCATCGCTTCGGATTACTCATTGAAACATACAGCGGAAGCTATGCATGTCCATATTAATACACTTCATTACCGATTAAAACGAATCCAGGATTTAACGACACTTGATCCAAAGCGTATGCAAGATGCGATGCTTTTTTATTTGGCCTTGCTGCTTTTAGATCATGATACAAAAAATACGATAAAACAGCCTGATATTTTGTAGAATCGTCTATAGTCATGTGACGGTTCTTTTTTTATACTGGTAGAAACGAGTTGTTAAATGAGCGGGAGTGATTGTATATGCTAGATTCAGAATTTTCAAATCAATTAAAAGAGATTGTCGGTGCGCCCAATGTCCAAGACAGCAAGGCGGATCGTCTTGCCTACTCTTATGATGCGACACCAAATTTTCAACAGATGCCAGATGCGATCGTGCGGCCTCACACGGCTGAAGAAGTGCAGCAAATTGTGAAACTGTGCGCCTCATACAAGGTGCCGATCGTCCCAAGAGGCTCAGGGACGAATCTTTGCGCAGGAACATGCCCTACTCAGGGCGGATTGGTAATTCTCTTTACTAGAATGAATCAATTATTAGAAATAGACGAAGAAAATTTAACCGCAACGGTGCAGCCTGGTTTAATTACGCAGGAATTGATTCATCAAGTAGAGGAAAAAGGTCTTTTCTACCCGCCAGACCCAAGCTCTATGAAAATTTCCACATTAGGCGGCAATATTAACGAAAATTCAGGGGGACTGCGGGGATTAAAGTATGGAGTGACAAGGGATTATGTCCTTGGGCTTGAAGTGGTTTTGCCAAACGGTGACATCATCAAAACAGGCGGAAAGCTTGCAAAAGATGTCGCTGGATATGATATGACTCGATTGTTCGTTGGTTCAGAAGGAACACTCGGGATTGTCACAGAAGCGGTGCTAAAGCTCCTACCGCTCCCAGAAACGAAACAAACAATGCTTTGTTTATACGAAAGCCTTGAAGAAGCTGCGACTTCTGTATCGGCCATCATTGCTGAGCGTATCATTCCTGCTACATTAGAATTTATGGATCAGCCGACCCTTGAAGTCGTTGAAGATTTTGCGAACATCGGCCTGCCTACTGACGTTCAAGCTGTGTTATTAATTGAACAGGACGGCAACCCTGAAGCTGTTTCTCGTGATATCCAAAAAATCGCAGAAGTCTGTGAGCAACACGGGGCTACAAGCGTCAAGATTGCACATTCAGAAGAAGAGGCAAGTGCTCTCTTAACAGCGAGACGCTCTGCTTTATCTGCCCTCGCTCGATTAAGTCCTACAACGATTTTAGAAGATGCTACCGTTCCCCGGTCTGAAATTGCCAATATGGTTCGTGCAATTGAAGACATTGCACGAAAGTATAAGGTGAACATTTGTACGTTTGGTCATGCAGGTGATGGCAACTTACACCCCACTTGTGCGACAGATGCAAGAAATGAAGAAGAAATGAAACGGGTAGAAGCTGCCTTTCAGGCCATTTTTGAAAAAGCCGTTGCACTTGGCGGCACGATTACAGGCGAACATGGCGTGGGTCTTATGAAAGCGCCCTATTTGGAGCTGAAGGTCAAAAAAGAAGGAATCGCTGCCATGAAGGCGATTAAACAGGCACTTGACCCTGCACATATCATGAACCCAGATAAAGTGTTTGGAAAAGCCTCAAGAAAGCGAGTGGTGGTCTCATGAGTTCTTCTTCTAAGCAAAAAGAGATCCAGCAGCAGTTTCAGGAGCAAATGGATGAAAAGGAGCTGCTTAATTGCATGCGCTGCGGATTCTGCCTCCCTTCCTGCCCTACTTATATTGAATCTGGACAACAAGAAACGCACTCCCCTCGGGGCCGAATTGCGTTAATGAAAGCTGTAAGAGATGGCGTCATTGAGCCAGATGAAGATGTTGAACATTCCCTTAATCTTTGTCTTGGCTGCCGTGCATGTGAACCAGTCTGCCCTTCTGGCGTCAAGTATGGACAGCTGCTAGAAGATGCAAGAGACATTATTCAACAACATAAAAAACAATCGTTTCCCGTCAAATTGATGAGACGTGTTGTGTTTAAAGGTCTCTTTCCGTCACAAAGTCGTATGCGACAAGCTGCTAGTTTTCTTCGATTTTATCAAACATCTGGTCTGCAAACAGCCGCCAGAAAGACGCGCATACTGAAGGTGCTTCCCTCCCATTTACAGTTGATGGAACAGGCACTTCCAAAGGTGCCGCCTCAAAAGAAAAAGAAAAAACGTTTGAATGAATATAAAGCCATTGGTCAGGCAAAAAAACGGGTGGCGTTTTTTACTGGCTGTTTAATGGATACAGTTTTCTCAAACACAAACAAAGCGACCATTCATCTCTTACAGCTGGCAGGCTGCGATGTGATCGTTCCTCCTATACAAACGTGCTGCGGCGCGCTACATGGTCATAGCGGAGAAAAAGACCAAGCAAAACAGTTAGCCAAGCGGAATATTGAAGCATTCGAGGAAACAGATGCCGATGCGATTGTCATGAACGCGGGCGGCTGCGGCGCCTTTTTAAGTGATTACGGTCATTTGCTTCAGGATGACCCAGATTTTCAAAAACGAAGTAAAGCCTTCTCACAGAAAATAACCGATATTTCAAGCATCCTTGTAGAGCTGGAATTTCACCGCCACTTGCCACTGGCTTTGCCAGCGCAAGTGATCACCTATCAAGACTCCTGTCATTTACGAAATGGGATGAATGTACAACAGGCGCCGAGGGTGCTCATGAAAGCCATTCAAGGGGTAACGTTTAAAGAAATGAAAGATGCTGGCCGCTGCTGCGGATCTGCAGGAATCTACAATATCTTGCAGCCAGACATGTCGATGCAAATTTTAGATCATAAAATGACTGAAGCGAACAACACAGCTGCAGCTGCCATTGTGACGTCGAATCCAGGCTGTCAACTACAAATGGCAGCAGGCGTCAAAAAGGCAGGACATATGCCTAGCATGAGAGCGATTCATCTGGCTGACTTTTTATTAGAAGCCGTTCAATATGGAAAAAAAGCGTCCAGTTCATGAAGCTGAACGCTTTTTTTATGCATATCTTCAGAAGATCGGTTGGATAATAGAGGCAAATCGCGGAAGGAGATGGTTCAAGTGCTGAAGAAAAACAAATCAAAACAGAAAGACCCGAATTCAGTATTTGAAGCATTATCGCGCTCTTCTGATTTTATCAATGAATTATCAAGTTCCGGAGGTTTTCTTTACAGAATTTCTTTTTTTCGATCTTTAATTAATGGCAATCTCCTTCATGAACAAATCTTGCCTTTTATTCAACAATTGCATCTAACACCCACCCTTGAAGAGTTGAAAGAACACATCCCAATTGAACAAGCTGTGATTACGAAGGACCTTCAAAAAGTGGAAGAAGCTCTTCATCGAGGCAGTATTGCTGTTCGGATTGAGACAGATTGGGGCAAAGTCCTCCTTTTGCCGATTGAAGAAAAGAAAGGCAGACAAGTGAGCCAACCTGAGATTGAATTCGGGATTATCAGTGCGCAGGAAGCCTTTGTGGAAGGGCTGGATACAAACTTAAACTTGCTGAGACGTAGGCTGCCCACTCCTGACCTTAAAGTAGTTGAACACACAGTTGGTACCCTTTCTCAAACGAAAGTAGCCGTTGTATACATAGAGGATATCGCCAACCCGCAGAACATTGAAACCGTTCTTCAGCGGATTCAAGATGTTGACTATGACCAAATTCTAGATTCTAATTATCTTGCGCAAATGCTTTATGATGTGTCCAATACAATCTTTCCATTGTTTTTAAATACAGAACGGCCAGACAGGGTTTCCTCAGGTTTAACGGAAGGAAAAATAGCCATTATGGTTGACGGTTCGCCTCATACCCTGCTTGCACCTACAATTTTACTCGAGTATTTTTCTACAATGGAAGACTATAACATGTCTTGGATCGCAGCATCCTCCTTTCGGCTGTTACGCATTTTTGCTGTGATTTTTTCTATTTTTGCAACTCCTTTGTATGTAGCTGTTTTAACGTTTCACTATGAACTGATTCCTAAGGACTTATTAGAAACGATTGTCGCATCACGCTATCTCGTTCCCTTTCCGCCTATTATTGAAGCATTATTTTTAGAGATATCGATTGAGCTGCTTAGGGAAGCCGGGTCTCGCCTTCCTGCAAAAGTCGGACAGACGCTCGGGATTGTTGGAGGTATTGTGATCGGACAGGCTGCGGTTGCAGCGGGATTAACAAGTAATATCCTGCTCATTATAGTCGCATTATCAGCTCTTGCCTCTTTTGTCACCCCTATTTATAAAATGGGGACAACCATTCGTCTCTTACGTTTCCCATTCCTTTTTGCTGCACAAGTGTGGGGAGCGCTAGGGATTTCGCTAATGGGGGCTTTTCTTCTTACACATTTAATGAAATTAACGTCTATAGGACAACCTTACTTAGAGCCAATCTTTCCACTTCGATTGGCCGATTTAAAGGGTAGTTTGATTCGTCCCCAGCTCCGCTTTTTGAAAAAACGTCCAGAAAATTTACGGCCGCAAAATGAAACGATACACCGCCAAAAGCCAAAGCAAGGCCGTAAGGGGAAAAATGATTTTTATGAATAAGGAAGTGAAGGCATGAGCTCTTCTTCTGTGAAAGAAAAATTTCAAGTATCCCCTTTTTTTGTGTTTTTTCTGATCAATGCCAATCAAGTAGGTGTTGGTATTTTAAATTTCCAGACGAATCTTGTCCGGACGATTAATAATGATGGGTGGATCGCCATTTTAATTGCTGGTGCAAGCGTCAATTTGATGATCTTCCTCATTTACTTTTTGTTTAAAAAAGCACCTTCTGACGAATTTAGTGACATTACGCAATCTGTGTTTGGTAAATGGCTCGGACAATTCATCAACATTCTCTACATTTTGTATTTTTCTTCATTGTCTTTGATTGTGCTTGTTCATTATATGGATGTAATCCATGTTTGGCTGTTTAAAGAAATTCCTGGTCTTTTATTTGCATCAGTGCTGCTCATCCTCGTCTATTACATTCACACAGGCGGATTTAGAACAATCGCCGGTTGGGCATTCTTTAGCATTGTCCTAACGTACTGGATGACCTTTATCTGTTTTTATGTCATGAAATATAGTCACATCCGGTTTATGTTCCCAATGTTTGATCATTCATTTTCACAACTCATGATGGGGGTCAAAGATGCCTCTTTATCCATGTTTGGTTTTGGAACATTGCTTGTCTATTATCCCTTTATTAAAAAGGCACAAACGTCGCAAAAATTTGCACATATGGGAGTGTTGCTAACTACATGCCTGAATTTGCTTGTATTTCTCGTCTCTATTGCGTACTACTCAAGTGCTCAGCTCAAACTAACGAAATGGCCAACATTGACATTAACCAGCATTGTCAAACTTCCGTTTATCCAGCGCTTTGAATTTATTGAAGTGTCGCTATGGCTTTTGCTTATCGTTCCAAATATCGCCATTCCATTATGGGCAGCCAGCAGAATGGCAAAACAAGTGTTTCACACGAGCCAGCGCACCACGTTAATAGTTCTCAGCCTTCTCATTCTCGTCATGTTTTCATTTTTTATTAGAGCTACCTCATTTGAGACATTTAATAAATGGGTGGAATATAGCGGATACATCCTCGTCTATGGATTGATTGGATGTATGATCATTGGGCTGCTGCTGAAAAAAAGGTGGGTGAAAAAACGAACATGAAACATTATATTCTGGTGTGTCTCATGTTATTGAGCCTTTTCTTAACGAGCTGTGCACAGCCTCGTCTCTTAGATGAATTAAGTATCTCGCAGGCGGCGGGATTTGACTTATTGGAAGATGGAGAAATGAAGGGCTTCTTTGTTTTCCCTGTTTTTAAAAGCGAAGAACAAGGAAGTTATCAAATTGTAAGTGCTAAGTCAAATACCATTAGTAATATTCAGTTTCTTGTGTCGGAAAAATCGCCTTTCCCCGTTGTCATGGGACAAGTACTCGTGATTTTAATAAGTGAAAAGCTGGCGAAAGAAGTGGGTATGATTGATTTGATGAATTACATTTATCGTGATCCGATCATTGGGTCCCGTCAAGTATTTGCCATAGTAGGCGGAGAAGTTGAAGATTTGTTGTATACAAAGATGAATCAAACCAACTTAAATATCGGTGTATATCTTTCAGATTTACTGGCTCAAAACATGCGAAACGGCAATCAACCTGTGACCAATCAGCATATTTTTATGAATCAGATGATGGCAAAAGGCGTTGATGCTTATCTCCCTTACATTAAAAATACAAGCAACTCTATTAAAGTGTCAGGTGTCGCTCTTTTTGATCAAGAAAAAATGGTTGGGCATATTCCAGGGGAAGATACGTTTACGTTTAAAGCGATGATTGAAACTCATAAAAATGGGATTTATGAGTTTCGATTTAATGACACAAAGAAAACCCATGTTGTCATTGAAAATATCAAATCACATGTGTCTTATCACATTAAACCAACTGAAAACCTTTCAAAAAAGCCTCATATCACCATTGATATCAAGCTGAAAGGTGAGTTAAAAGAATTTATGAAATCAAAAAAAATCGATACGCCTTCTATCTTGCAGCATGTTGAAAAAGAAGTGGAGGAGCGTGTGGCCCAGCAAGGAAAAGACCTTGTTCAATCCTTTAAAAAGCAAAAAATTGATCCACTCGGACTTGGTTTGAGGTATCGCTCTAAAGATAAAGCCATGACACCAGAAAAATGGCAAAAACTCTACCCTGATACAGATGTTCAAGTGAATTGTCATATGAACATTGTCCAAACGGGTGTCAGCCAATAAAAAAGACTGTATGAAAAGGTTCTCCCTTCTCGTACAGTCTTTTTTAATCTTCATCTTTTACGTCCGGGTCCTCAGGGATTGGTTCATTTAAGATGTCTTGAATGAGCTCTTTATATTGTTCTAGCTGTTTCATATGGGTTTGAAACTGCCCTTGATAAATGAGATACGATTTCCCGTCAAATACGTAACGAACCTTTTTTTGCTGGATTAATTTTTCAACATATGCTTCTGATACTTCTAAGTATTCAGCTGTTTCTCCAATTGTTAAATACATGCATGTGCACCACCGTTCGTTTCATCTTACAAATTATATCACGAGCTGGTGAAAAAACAGATATCGCTTGTTCATGTTTTTTTCATCTTTTCTTCACTGATTCGTCAACTCGCTTTTGTACAGTATTCATACACCCACTCAAACACTAGGAGGTGATGATCCTTCGCATGACAAAGAAAAATATTCGGACCTATGCCGCATTTTTAACTGTAGGCGCTAGCAATACGATGATTGACTTTCTGTTCTTCTTTTTTTTAACTGCTTGCTTTGTCCCCTCTTTTCTTGCACAGTGCCTGTCCTATACCGCAGGAATGCTGAACAGTTATGTTTGGAATCGAAAATGGACGTTCCAAGTGAAAAAGAAAGCGGACAAGTGGGAATGGATCAAGTGGGCCACAGTCAACGGCGCAGCGTGCCTTCTCACCTATGTTGTCTTATATGTCATGCAGCAAGCAGGTTTCTCATTATTCATTAGTAAAGCGATTGGTACCCTTCTTGGCATGATGATCACTTTTACTGGAAGCCGCCTATGGGTGTTTCCATCAGAAAATAAACCATCAGAAATGGAGCGATGATTCAATGAATATCAAAAAAGCCGTTATACCAGCAGCTGGATTAGGCACACGTTTTTTACCCGCAACGAAAGCACAGCCAAAGGAAATGCTGCCGATTATCGACAAACCCGCCATTCAATACATAGTTGAGGAGGCTGTTCAATCAGGCATTGAAGATATACTAATTATCACAGGAAGAAATAAAAAATCGATTGAAGACCACTTTGACCGTTCGATTGAGCTAGAACACACGTTGCTTGAAAAAGGAAAAAATGAACAGCTGGCTGAAATCAAACATATTGCGGATATGGCCAATATTCATTATATTCGTCAAAAGGAGCCCTTAGGTCTTGGACATGCGGTATTATGTGCACGTCATTTTACTGGCAATGATCCTTTTGCGGTCCTTTTAGGTGATGATGTCATGGTGTCAGAAAGACCTGCACTTTCTCAGCTCATGGAAGTCTTTGAAGACAAACAAAGAGAGGTCATTGGCGTCCAGCAAGTGGATCGTCTAGATGTCAGTAAGTATGGTATGATAAGACCAGCTAGAGTAGACGGTCAAGTGTTTGAAGTCACAGACTTAGTGGAAAAGCCAGCTATTCATGAAGCTCCTTCCGATTTTGCCGTGATGGGCAGGTATTTGTTAACACCATCGATTTTTCCTATTCTACAAGGAATCGAGAGAGGTGCTGGGAACGAAATCCAGCTGACAGATGCGCTGAAAATCATTGCACATGAATCACCCATTTATGCAAAACAATTAGATGGGATGAGATTTGACGTTGGTGATAAGCTGGGCTCATTTAAGGCAGCGGCTGAAATTGGATTGATGCGTCATGATATGCGGACAGCCATGCTAGCATATATGCAAAGCATACTCATGAGAGAAGCAAAACAAGCATAGGCTCTTATAAGGATGCTTGAAGAAAATTCGTATTTAAAGGCAGAGTGAAATGAATGGGAACCTTGTTTAATGAAATTTTAACCTGGCTGACAAGCCTTGGTTACGCAGGTGTTGCACTTGGACTGATGATTGAAATTATCCCGAGTGAAATTGTACTTGCCTACGGCGGATATATGGTGTCAACAGGCAGCATAGGATTTGTTGGAGCCGTCATCGCTGGGGTGATTGGAGGAACACTTGCCCAGTGCTTTATTTACTGGATCGGCCTTTACGGCGGAAGACCTTTTTTAACAAAGTATGGGAAGTATTTATTCATCCATGAGCATCATATTGCCACGGCAGAACGCTGGTTTGACCGATATGGAACTGGTGTCGTATTTACAGCTCGATTTATACCAGTCGTGCGCCACGCGATCTCAATTCCAGCTGGTATTGCAAAGATGCCATTTCTGAAATTTGTTCTTTTGACCGGATTAGCCGCCATCCCTTGGTCCATCCTATTTATTTATCTTGGAATGCAGCTTGGGACAAAATGGGACCACATTCAAAGTGTCGCTCACACGTATACAACACCAATTATGGTCATTGCCATCGTTCTCATCGTACTGTATTTCGTTTTGAAAAAAATTCGCACAAATCGAAAACGGACAATCTAACGAAAACGCCTTTCACTCGTCATGTGAAAGGCGTTTTTTCTATGCGTGCGTCGATTGTTTTTTCATATATTGAGATAATTCCATAATCATTGCACCCATTCTTTCAAGTGAAGGGGCTAGAATTCGGCTTATCCCCTCTTCTTTTAATGCTTCAGCTGTGACTTTTCCAACAGCTACAGCTAATACATGCTGCTCGAATAGAAGTTGCAGTTCTTCTTTTTTGCCCCATTCTTCTGCTAGTTTGAAAAAGGCATGAACCTGAACAGCGGTTGTAAAACAAACGGCATGGACCTTCCCTTCTTTCATTTCTTGAAGCAAAGTGTCCGCCGCCTCTGGTTCAGGGGGCGTGTGCTGATATGGCATGAGCTGCAAAACGTCTGCTCCCTTGTGATGTAAAAAATCAATGAGAGCTGGTGCATTTTCGCCGTGAAGCTGCACCATGACCCGTTTACCTTGAAGTTCTTTGTCTTCTAACTTTGAAATGAGGTCACGAACGGTTCCATCTTCATCAGAAACATCTGGCTGAATGCCGTGTTTTTTTAGAGCCGCAAACGTTTTGTATCCTCTTGAAGCGATATGGGCACTTGATAAAATGTTCATAAAAGCTTCTCCAAGCTGCAGCTCTAGTGCACTTTCAATTAATGTGTCTGTGCCGATACCCGTTGTTAAAATGACCCAGTCAGCTCCCTTCTTTACAAAGGTTTCTATGCCTGGCTTCAATTCCTCTTTGGCTAAAAATACAGTGCCCTGAAGAGAACGAATAACAGCTTGTCCTCCTTGCTTTTCAACAAGTGTACGCATTTCTTCTGTTTTTCTTGTTCCGCATATGGCAATGGTCTTTCCAGCTAAGCCTTTACTCATTCTCATCCCTCTTTTTCTATCACATGTATGATGTATTGTATTAAATATAGATTTATTTGGAAGACGTTGCAAGTGTCTACTAAAAAAGAGCTTGACGTTTCTATCGAATTCGAGTATCTTTTGTAAGTGCAAATTGTAGGAGGTCATTATGGAAAAACAGAATGTTCAAGCAATTCGATTATCAATCGCAGACCCAACACCACTTGGTTTGTTTGGTTTAGCAATGGTGACGCTTGTTGCGTCTTCACAAAAACTAGGAATCACAGATGGCACATCCCTTATTTTACCTTGGGCTATCTTCCTTGGAGGAATCGCGCAGCTGATTGCGTCCATACAAGATTCAAAGCATCATAATATTTTTGGAGCCACTGCCTTCGGCGCATTCGGTCTTTTTTGGATGGGCGTTGGAACCACTTGGCTCATTCAAGCGGGCGTTTTTGGGAAAACGCTTGCGGGAGCTGCGGACCCAAAACAACTAGGTTTTGCTTTTATTGGTTATTTGATTTTCAGCTTATTTATGACGATCGGTGCAATGGAAACACATAAAGTATTGTTTTTGATTTTCGTCTTTATTGATTTCTTATTCATTGGCCTGTCCCTAAGCTCGTTTGGTGTGATGTACGATGTGACTCATACGATGGCTGGTATTGCAGAATTGATTATTTCTCTTCTTTCATTTTATGGTTCTGCAGCTGTTGTGCTGAATACACATTTTGGTCGTACAGTACTGCCAGTTGGACAACCATTTCGCGTGTTTACTAAAGCATAAATAAAAAAGAACTGCTCTTGGCAGTTCTTTTTTTATTCTTATTTTTCTTGTTCCTCCTGAAATATCTCTGCAATGATTTCATAAGAACGCATTCTTTCTTGATGGTCAAACATATCAGAATTAATCATGACTTCATCTGCTTGAGTCGCCTCAATAAAGGCTTCTAACTCTTTTTTCACCTTTTGTTTATCCCCGATCATCGTCGAACTTAATTGTTCGTCCACCATCGCCTTCTCATATGGACTCCATAGCCCATCCATACTTTCAACAGGGGCTTTGAGTTTTCCTGGTGTATTGCGAATGAGGCTCAAGAAGCGCTGATAATGAGACGTCGCCAAATATTCAGCCCGCTCTGTTTGATCAGCAGCAAAAACCGTCACACCAACCATCGCATAAGGTTCTTTTAACACATCTGAAGGTTGAAATGACTGTCTGTATAATTCTAAAGCAGGAATGGTATTTTTAGGGGAGAAATGTGCCGCAAAGGCAAATGGCAGTCCCAGTTCTCCTGCAAGCCTTGCACTAAAACCACTTGAACCAAGAAGCCAAATTGGTATATCCAATCCTTCTCCCGGAACGGCTCTTACATGTTTTTTGACCTGACCAGTCGGTTTGAAATATTGCCGAAGTTCTTCAAGCTGCTCAGGGAAATCCTCCCCATTATGAAGATTACGTCTAAGTGCCCTTGCCGTTAACTGATCTGTTCCTGGTGCCCTGCCAAGACCTAAATCAATTCTCCCTGGATACAAAGTCTCCAGTGTTCCAAATTGTTCTGCAATAACGAGTGAAGAATGGTTTGGAAGCATAATCCCCCCAGAACCAACCCGGATCTTTTCAGTCCCTCCGGCAATATATCCAATTAAGACGGATGTTGCTGAACTCGCAACCCCTTCCATATTATGATGCTCCGCAAGCCAATATCGATGGTAGCCCCACTTCTCAGCTTTTTTTGCTAAATCCATACTATGTTCAAATGACTCTTTGATTGTGCCACCTTCTGTTACAGAGGATAAATTTAACACGGAATATGCTGCACGTTGTAAAACTGATTGACTCATACATGATGCCCCATTTCTTTCAAAAATCATACTAGTTTCATTCTTTCAACACCATAACATAAAACGATTTAACTTTTAAATGATTTGATTCGATGATTTTCGAAATGATGAATTTTCTAGGTTTTACTTCCGATTTAAAAATTCGTACATAGAATGAAATATCAATTTTAGGAGATGGGCAATTTGTACAATCAATTCGATCACAAATGTCCCTTTTGCGGTAGATATCATGAGCAGCCTCATTACAAAAGATCACGTCATGATCGTCCTCAAAGAAGAGACTGTCCTTTTATTAAACAAGAACATTCAAAACAAAACAGACCTCAAGGGGATCCGTCTTGTGCAAAAGGAGAAAAACAATCAAAAATAATTCAAAGGGTTGGACGAAGAGGCCCAGCAGGTCCGGTTGGGCCTACCGGACCAACCGGACCTGCTGGCGGATTAACCGGTGTCCTCCCTTTTAACCCCTCACAATCACAAGATTACGAGGCTGGTCAAGTTGTCACGTATAATGGCAGTACTTATATTGCTAAGGTAGATGCTCCCTCAGGAATACCTGGACTTTCCCCCGACTATACCCTTTTGGCGGCTTCTGGGAAAACTGGCCCAACTGGCCCTACAGGGGTAGGATTAAGTGGTATTGAAACATATGATCCAGAAAGAGCATCAATGTATTCAGTCGGTCAAGTGGTCACTTATGAAGGTGGTACGTATATTGTGAACTCTGCTCCACCTTTAGGTACGCCAGATACGTCCCCGGATTATACGCTTTTGGCAGCATCTGGTGCTCCAGGTTCTACTGGAGTAACGGGCAGCACTGGAGCTACAGGAATTACTGGTTCAACCGGACCTACTGGGGCAACGGGAATCACAGGTGCAACTGGATCTACTGGTGCTACAGGTATCACAGGTTCAACCGGACCTACTGGCGCCACGGGTATCACAGGTGCAACCGGTCCGACTGGGGTCACTGGTAGCACAGGTTCAACTGGAGCTACTGGGGCCACGGGTATCACAGGTTCAACCGGAGCTACTGGTGCCACTGGAATCACGGGTGCAACTGGATCTACTGGTGCCACGGGTATCACAGGTTCAACCGGTCCGACTGGTGCTACAGGAATTACAGGTTCAACCGGAGCTACTGGTGCTACAGGTATCACAGGTTCAACCGGAGCTACTGGTGCCACGGGTATCACAGGTTCAACCGGACCTACTGGTGCTACAGGTATCACAGGTTCAACCGGACCTACTGGTGCTACAGGTATCACAGGTACTACCGGAGCTACTGGTGCTACAGGTATCACAGGTTCAACCGGTCCGACTGGGGTCACTGGTAGCACAGGTTCAACTGGAGCTACTGGTGCCACGGGTATCACAGGTTCAACCGGTCCGACTGGGGCCACGGGTATCACAGGTTCAACCGGTCCGACTGGGGCAACTGGTGCTACAGGAATTACAGGTTCAACCGGATCTACTGGGGCCACTGGTATCACGGGTGCAACTGGAGCTACTGGTGCTACAGGAATTACAGGTTCAACTGGAGCTACTGGGGCCACGGGTATCACAGGTTCAACCGGACCTACTGGTGCTACAGGTATCACAGGTTCAACCGGACCTACTGGTGCTACAGGTATCACAGGTTCAACCGGACCTACTGGGGCAACGGGTATCACAGGTTCAACCGGAGCTACTGGTGCCACTGGAATCACGGGTGCAACTGGAGCTACTGGTGCCACGGGTATCACAGGTTCAACCGGACCTACTGGGGCAACGGGCAGCACTGGACCAA
>NZ_SWFL01000019.1:0-533 GCF_005144805.1 Bacillus sp. S2(2019) | reverse complement strand
CCACTGATCGCGGCGGCTTGCGCCACGCCGCCGGCATTCTTGCCCAACGACGCGGGGCTCTTCGATGCCGAAACATCGAAAACATGGCCGGTGGGCGGTGTGAAGGGCGAAGGGCTGGCTTCACGATCGAATCCGTAGCCGCCCGCACCACCGCTCCTGCTGCTTCCCGACACCTTCGACTGCGTTCCTGCAAAAAGCTGCGGTGCGAGCTCACTGATCAACTGGAGAAGGAACTGCTCTAACTGCTGCGATAGCTGGCTCGACGATACGGAATCGAATCCGTAACCGGTATCGAAGTTCTGCGGCGAAATCGTGAGCGAGGACATGAAGCGCTCCATGGACGCTGATGGCGTTCACTGTATCGGCCCCTCAGCAACGGATGGGGGCCGGCACGAAGCCATGTTCGAAGATACGAAGCTGCGGCGTGAATATCCCGCCGACGGATTGAATCGTTGGAAATCAGCGCCGTCTGTTTGGCGCCGAAATAGCGGTGCGTAAATCCCGGCGCAGTTCGGAAACGCGGCTCGCGGCTC
>NZ_SWFL01000018.1:0-707 GCF_005144805.1 Bacillus sp. S2(2019) | reverse complement strand
ATACCGAACACGGAAGTTAAGCTCTTCAGCGCCGATGGTAGTTGGGGGTTTCCCCCTGTGAGAGTAGGACGCCGCCAAGCTTTTCAAAGGATCAGTTCCAGTCGGAACTGGTCTTTTTTGTGTTTTTTGAAAGAAGATGAACCTAATTGATATGTTGTATGAACCAGATTGATTTAATTGACGACAAGTGTGCAGATGCTCTCAAACAACGAGAAAGTCTATGAAGCATGTTCACTTTTAAATGTAGAGAAAAATAATAGAGAGAAAGAATAGCAGGTGTATAGTCAAAACATTCATTGCGTTTAACAGTTAAAATGAAGAAATATCTATATCATTAAAGTATAAAAATTGAAAGGCTGCTGATATTTTTAAAGGATTTACTCGTTTTTAAAGAGAATATAGAGAAGAGAAATACAGCTGTTAATCGCTGAATTGAAGCTATTTTGACTGGTAACATAAACATCATCTGTTAAAAGAAATACGTCATGAAAAATGAAATAAAATTTTTTTAATATAGCCTTTACAAATGAGTAAAACCTGTATATAATAATCTTTGTCGGATCGAGAGATTCCTACATAGTGGAGGATTAGCTCAGCTGGGAGAGCATCTGCCTTACAAGCAGAGGGTCGGCGGTTCGAGCCCGTCATCCTCCACCATATTTATTCTTACATAATGTTAGGATAGATAAAGCCGGTGTAGCTCAACT
>NZ_SWFL01000017.1:0-815 GCF_005144805.1 Bacillus sp. S2(2019) | reverse complement strand
CAACCGGAGCGACCGGAGCCACAGGAGATACGGGTGCCACAGGGGCAACAGGAACAGGAGCGACCGGCGCTACTGGAGATACAGGTGCTACTGGAGCGACCGGAGCCACAGGAGATACGGGTGCCACAGGGGCAACAGGAACAGGAGCCACGGGTGCAACGGGAGATACAGGAGCGACAGGAGCAATCGGAGCGACCGGTGCAACGGGAGATACGGGAGCGACCGGAGTAACCGGAGCCACAGGAGTAACGGGAGCGACTGGAGTAACCGGAGCCACAGGTGTAACGGGAGATACGGGAGCGACTGGAGTAACCGGAGCCACGGGCGCTACGGGAGATACAGGAGCGACCGGAGTAACCGGAGCCACAGGAGCAACGGGAGATACCGGGGCAACCGGAGTAGGGTTAGCTGGTATTTTGGCATTTGACCCAGCAACAGCTCCAACCTATCCAGTAGGTCAAGTGGTGACATATGAAGGTGGAACTTATATCGTAAATACAGCGCCACCAACTGGCACACCAGATACGTCTCCAGATTATACGTTATTGGCAGCCGCAGGTGTGACAGGCGCCACGGGAGATACAGGAGCGACCGGAGTAACCGGAGCCACAGGTGTAACGGGAGATACGGGAGCGACTGGAGTAACCGGAGCGACAGGTGTAACGGGAGATACGGGAGCGACCGGAGTAACCGGAGTAGGGTTAGCTGGTATTTTGGCATTTGACCCAGCAACAGCTCCAACCTATCCAGTAGGTCAAGTGGTGACATATGAAGGTGGAACTTATATCGTAAATACAGCGCCACCAACTGGCACA
>NZ_SWFL01000016.1:0-843 GCF_005144805.1 Bacillus sp. S2(2019) | reverse complement strand
GTGGAGCCTAGCGGGATCGAACCGCTGACCTCCTGCGTGCAAGGCAGGCGCTCTCCCAGCTGAGCTAAGGCCCCATAAAAGATGGTCGGGAAGACAGGATTCGAACCTGCGACCCCTTGGTCCCAAACCAAGTGCTCTACCAAGCTGAGCTACTTCCCGATCTTAATGGCGCGCCCGAGAGGAGTCGAACCCCTAACCTTTTGATCCGTAGTCAAACGCTCTATCCAATTGAGCTACGGGCGCTTATTTTATAATGCCGAGGGCCGGACTTGAACCGGCACGGTAGTCACCTACCGCAGGATTTTAAGTCCTGTGTGTCTGCCAATTCCACCACCCCGGCGTGTATGGTATAAGCGGAAGACGGGATTCGAACCCGCGACCCCCACCTTGGCAAGGTGGTGTTCTACCACTGAACTACTTCCGCATTACAGGATTTCTTTATGTTGTTTGGCAATGCGGGTGAAGGGACTTGAACCCCCACGTCATAAAGACACTAGATCCTAAGTCTAGCGCGTCTGCCAATTCCGCCACACCCGCATGAAAATGGTGAGCCATGAAGGACTCGAACCTTCGACCCTCTGATTAAAAGTCAGATGCTCTACCAACTGAGCTAATGGCTCGCTTTTAAAGCGACTTGTCTATCTTACCATATGAAAGTGGTGCCGGCAAGAGGACTTGAACCCCCAACCTACTGATTACAAGTCAGTTGCTCTACCAGTTGAGCTACACCGGCTTTATCTATCCTAACATTATGTAAGAATAAATATGGTGGAGGATGACGGGCTCGAACCGCCGACCCTCTGCTTGTAAGGCAGATGCTCTCCCAGCTGAGCTAATCCTCCA
>NZ_SWFL01000015.1:0-994 GCF_005144805.1 Bacillus sp. S2(2019) | reverse complement strand
GTTCCCATACCGAACACGGAAGTTAAGCTCTTCAGCGCCGATGGTAGTTGGGGGTTTCCCCCTGTGAGAGTAGGACGCCGCCAAGCTTTTCAAAGGATCAGTTCCAATCGGAACTGGTCTTTTTTGTGTTTTAATAAATGATATATCTATTTATATTGAAAATCGTGGTCTTTCACTACATTCTCAATAACTCATTCATTTCATCCCCTTCACTGGAATTTTAGACATTCTATAATATTCTTATCATCCAATCTCGTCGCTCGCTCATCTTGTTAAGAGTCAACATCAAAAGAGTAAACATGTCTAAAAAGGATATTCTCCTCTGGCAACCATATGTAGCGAACTGCGCTTGCTGCTAGATCATTGAAACCTACATAAGAGAGCAAAGGGCATCTTGGTTTGCTAATGAGAGAGGGGAGGAAGATTTGAGTTAAGCACCACAATGTTTGATGAGGCAAGGGAACACTGAGACGAATTTTTGGGAAATGACCAGGATCAATTTAATATAAAGCAAATATACAAAATGGTTTCTCGGAAAAATAAAATAATAAAAAAATTCGTTTCTAAATGCACGTTATCTGAGGATATAAGGAATAAAACAAACATTTTTCAGCTTTAAAAGAGCTGTTTTTACATTGAAAAAGCGCTATTAATGCCCTTTTTAACAAAAAAACATAAAAAAATGAAAAAAAGACTTTTAAAATGAAGAGACAAGTGGTAAACTTCTTTAGGTGCCTTAACGAAAAGATGTGAAAAAACAGCTTTAAAATAAATTCAAAAATTATTTTAAAAAAGTCTTTACAAACAATATCTTATCGTTATATAATACTATTTGTCAGATCGAGAGACATTCGAAACGACACAATATGGAGGATTAGCTCAGCTGGGAGAGCATCTGCCTTACAAGCAGAGGGTCGGCGGTTCGAGCCCGTCATCCTCCACCATATTTATTCTTACATAATGTTAGGATAGATAAAGCCGGTGTAGCTCAACT
>NZ_SWFL01000014.1:0-1016 GCF_005144805.1 Bacillus sp. S2(2019) | reverse complement strand
TATCACAGGTTCAACCGGACCTACTGGGGCAACGGGCAGCACTGGACCAACTGGTCCGACTGGAGCTACAGGAATTACAGGTTCAACCGGAGCTACTGGTGCTACTGGTATCACAGGTTCAACCGGAGCTACTGGGGCCACTGGTATCACGGGTGCTACCGGTCCGACTGGTGCCACGGGTATCACAGGTTCAACCGGTCCGACTGGTGCTACCGGTCCGACTGGGGTCACTGGTAGCACAGGTTCAACTGGAGCTACTGGTGCCACGGGTATCACAGGTTCAACCGGTCCGACTGGGGCCACGGGTATCACAGGTTCAACCGGTCCGACTGGTGCAACTGGTGCTACAGGAATTACAGGTTCAACCGGATCTACTGGTGCCACTGGAATCACGGGTGCAACTGGAGCTACTGGTGCCACGGGTATCACAGGTGCAACCGGTCCGACTGGTGCTACTGGTATCACGGGTGCAACTGGAGCTACTGGTGCTACAGGAATTACAGGTTCAACCGGTCCGACTGGTGCCACGGGTATCACAGGTTCAACCGGACCTACTGGGGCCACTGGCAGCACGGGTGCAACTGGAGCTACTGGGGCCACGGGTATCACAGGTTCAACCGGAGCTACTGGTGCTACTGGTATCACAGGTTCAACCGGAGCTACTGGGGCCACTGGCAGCACGGGTGCAACTGGAGCTACTGGGGCCACTGGTATCACAGGTTCAACTGGAGCTACTGGTGCTACAGGAATTACAGGTGCAACTGGAGCTACTGGTGCCACAGGTATCACGGGTGCTACCGGTCCGACTGGTGCCACGGGTATCACAGGTTCAACCGGTCCGACTGGTGCTACTGGTATCACAGGTTCAACCGGACCTACTGGGGCAACGGGTATCACGGGTGCTACCGGTCCGACTGGTGCCACGGGTATCACAGGTGCAACCGGTCCGACTGGTGCTACTGGTATCACAGGTTCAACCGGACCTACTGGGGCAACGGGTATCACGGGTGCTACTG
>NZ_SWFL01000013.1:0-1422 GCF_005144805.1 Bacillus sp. S2(2019) | reverse complement strand
TTGGTCCAGTGCTGCCCGTTGCCCCAGTAGGTCCGGTTGAACCTGTGATACCCGTGGCACCAGTAGCTCCAGTTGCACCCGTGATTCCAGTGGCACCAGTAGCTCCGGTTGAACCTGTGATACCCGTGGCCCCAGTAGCTCCGGTTGAACCTGTGATACCCGTGGCCCCAGTAGCTCCAGTTGCACCCGTGATGCCAGTGGCCCCAGTAGGTCCGGTTGAACCTGTGATACCAGTAGCACCAGTAGCTCCGGTTGAACCTGTAATTCCTGTAGCTCCAGTCGGACCAGTTGGTCCAGTGCTGCCCGTTGCCCCAGTAGGTCCGGTTGAACCTGTGATACCCGTGGCACCAGTAGCTCCAGTTGAACCTGTGCTACCAGTGACCCCAGTCGGACCGGTAGCACCCGTGATACCTGTGGCCCCAGTAGCTCCAGTTGAACCTGTAATTCCTGTAGCACCAGTAGCTCCAGTTGCACCCGTGATACCAGTAGCACCAGTCGGACCGGTTGAACCTGTGATACCTGTAGCACCAGTCGGACCGGTTGCACCTGTGATTCCCGTAGCTCCAGTCGGACCAGTTGGTCCAGTGCTGCCCGTCACACCAGTGGCCCCAGTAGGTCCGGTTGCACCTGTGATACCAGTAGCACCAGTCGGACCGGTTGAACCTGTGATACCCGTGGTACCAGTAGCTCCGGTTGAACCTGTGATACCTGTAGCACCAGTAGGTCCGGTTGAACCTGTGATACCCGTGGCCCCAGTAGCTCCAGTTGCACCCGTGATTCCAGTGGCCCCAGTAGATCCGGTTGAACCTGTAATTCCTGTAGCACCAGTTGCCCCAGTCGGACCGGTTGAACCTGTGATACCCGTGGCCCCAGTCGGACCGGTTGAACCTGTGATACCCGTGGCCCCAGTAGCTCCAGTTGAACCTGTGCTACCAGTGACCCCAGTCGGACCGGTTGCACCTGTGATACCTGTAGCACCAGTAGCTCCGGTAGTACCTGTGATACCTGTAGCACCAGTAGGTCCGGTTGAACCTGTGATACCTGTAGCACCAGTCGGACCGGTTGCACCTGTGATACCCGTGGCCCCAGTCGGACCGGTAGCACCCGTGATACCTGTGGCCCCAGTAGCTCCAGTTGAACCTGTAATTCCTGTAGCACCAGTCGGACCGGTTGAACCTGTGATACCCGTGGCACCAGTAGCTCCGGTTGAACCTGTGATACCCGTGGCACCAGTAGCTCCAGTTGCACCCGTGATGCCAGTGGCCCCAGTAGCTCCGGTTGAACCTGTGATACCTGTAGCACCAGTAGCTCCGGTTGAACCTGTAATTCCTGTAGCTCCAGTCGGACCAGTTGGTCCAGTGCTGCCCGTTGCCCCAGTAGGTCCGGTTGAACCTGTGATACCCGTGGCACCAGTAGCTCCAG
>NZ_SWFL01000011.1:0-2984 GCF_005144805.1 Bacillus sp. S2(2019) | reverse complement strand
AAATGGTTAAGTTAGAAAGGGCGCACGGTGGATGCCTTGGCACTAGGAGCCGATGAAGGACGGGACGAACACCGATATGCTTCGGGGAGCTGTAAGCAAGCTTTGATCCGGAGATTTCCGAATGGGGAAACCCACTGCTCGTAATGGAGTAGTATCCATACTTGAATACATAGAGTATGAGAAGGCATACCCGGGGAACTGAAACATCTAAGTACCCGGAGGAAGAGAAAGCAAATGCGATTCCCTGAGTAGCGGCGAGCGAAACGGGAACAGCCCAAACCAAGAGGCTTGCCTCTTGGGGTTGTAGGACACTCTATACGGAGTTACAAAGGAACGATATAAGCGAAGAGGTCTGGAAAGGCCCGCCAAAGAAGGTAACAGCCCTGTAACTGAAATGTTGTTCTCTCCAGAGTGGATCCTGAGTACGGCGGAACACGTGAAATTCCGTCGGAATCCGGGAGGACCATCTCCCAAGGCTAAATACTCCCTAGTGACCGATAGTGAACCAGTACCGTGAGGGAAAGGTGAAAAGCACCCCGGAAGGGGAGTGAAATAGATCCTGAAACCGTGTGCCTACAAGTAGTCAGAGCCCGTTAACGGGTGATGGCGTGCCTTTTGTAGAATGAACCGGCGAGTTACGATCCCGTGCAAGGTTAAGCAGAAGATGCGGAGCCGCAGCGAAAGCGAGTCTGAATAGGGCGCATGAGTACGTGGTCGTAGACCCGAAACCAGGTGATCTACCCATGTCCAGGGTGAAGTTCAGGTAACACTGAATGGAGGCCCGAACCCACGCACGTTGAAAAGTGCGGGGATGAGGTGTGGGTAGGGGTGAAATGCCAATCGAACCTGGAGATAGCTGGTTCTCTCCGAAATAGCTTTAGGGCTAGCCTCAAGGTAAGAGTCTCGGAGGTAGAGCACTGATTGGACTAGGGGCCCCTACCGGGTTACCGAATTCAGTCAAACTCCGAATGCCGATGACTTATCCTTGGGAGTCAGACTGCGAGTGATAAGATCCGTAGTCGAAAGGGAAACAGCCCAGACCGCCAGCTAAGGTCCCAAAGTATACGTTAAGTGGAAAAGGATGTGGAGTTGCTTAGACAACCAGGATGTTGGCTTAGAAGCAGCCACCATTTAAAGAGTGCGTAATAGCTCACTGGTCGAGTGACTCTGCGCCGAAAATGTACCGGGGCTAAACGTATCACCGAAGCTGCGGACTGTTCTTACGAACAGTGGTAGGAGAGCGTTCTAAGTGCAGTGAAGTCAGACCGGAAGGACTGGTGGAGCGCTTAGAAGTGAGAATGCCGGTATGAGTAGCGAAAGACGGGTGAGAATCCCGTCCACCGAATGCCTAAGGTTTCCTGAGGAAGGCTCGTCCGCTCAGGGTTAGTCGGGACCTAAGCCGAGGCCGAAAGGCGTAGGCGATGGACAACAGGTTGATATTCCTGTACCACCTCCTCACCATTTGAGCAATGGGGGGACGCAGGAGGATAGGGTAAGCGCGGTATTGGATATCCGCGTCCAAGCAGTTAGGCTGGGAAATAGGCAAATCCGTTTCCCGTGAAGGCTGAGCTGTGATGGCGAGCGAAATTTAGTAGCGAAGTTCCTGATTCCACACTGCCAAGAAAAGCCTCTAGCGAGGTGAGAGGTGCCCGTACCGCAAACCGACACAGGTAGGCGAGGAGAGAATCCTAAGGTGATCGAGAGAACTCTCGTTAAGGAACTCGGCAAAATGACCCCGTAACTTCGGGAGAAGGGGTGCTTCTTAGGGTGTTAAAGCCCCGAGAAGCCGCAGTGAATAGGCCCAGGCGACTGTTTAGCAAAAACACAGGTCTCTGCGAAGCCGTAAGGCGAAGTATAGGGGCTGACGCCTGCCCGGTGCTGGAAGGTTAAGAGGAGCGCTTAGCGTAAGCGAAGGTGCGAATTGAAGCCCCAGTAAACGGCGGCCGTAACTATAACGGTCCTAAGGTAGCGAAATTCCTTGTCGGGTAAGTTCCGACCCGCACGAAAGGCGCAACGATCTGGGCACTGTCTCAACGAGAGACTCGGTGAAATTATAGTACCTGTGAAGATGCAGGTTACCCGCGACAGGACGGAAAGACCCCGTGGAGCTTTACTGCAGCCTGATATTGAATGTTGGTACAGCTTGTACAGGATAGGTAGGAGCCTTGGAAACCGGAGCGCTAGCTTCGGTGGAGGCATCGGTGGGATACTACCCTGGCTGTATTGACCTTCTAACCCGCTGCCCTTATCGGGCAGGGAGACAGTGTCAGGTGGGCAGTTTGACTGGGGCGGTCGCCTCCTAAAATGTAACGGAGGCGCCCAAAGGTTCCCTCAGAATGGTTGGAAATCATTCGCAGAGTGTAAAGGCACAAGGGAGCTTGACTGCGAGACCTACAAGTCGAGCAGGGACGAAAGTCGGGCTTAGTGATCCGGTGGTTCCGCATGGAAGGGCCATCGCTCAACGGATAAAAGCTACCCCGGGGATAACAGGCTTATCTCCCCCAAGAGTCCACATCGACGGGGAGGTTTGGCACCTCGATGTCGGCTCATCGCATCCTGGGGCTGTAGTCGGTCCCAAGGGTTGGGCTGTTCGCCCATTAAAGCGGTACGCGAGCTGGGTTCAGAACGTCGTGAGACAGTTCGGTCCCTATCCGTCGCGGGCGCAGGAAATTTGAGAGGAGCTGTCCTTAGTACGAGAGGACCGGGATGGACGCACCGCTGGTGTACCAGTTGTTCTGCCAAGGGCATCGCTGGGTAGCTATGTGCGGACGGGATAAGTGCTGAAAGCATCTAAGCATGAAGCCCCCCTCAAGATGAGATTTCCCATTCCGCAAGGAAGTAAGATCCCTGAAAGATGATCAGGTTGATAGGTCTGAGGTGGAAGCGTGGTGACACGTGGAGCTGACAGATACTAATAGATCGAGGACTTAACCTATATTCTAATGTGAAAAATGAACATTGTTATCTAGTTTTGAGAGAACATT
>NZ_SWFL01000010.1:0-18336 GCF_005144805.1 Bacillus sp. S2(2019) | reverse complement strand
CATACCGAACACGGAAGTTAAGCTCTTCAGCGCCGATGGTAGTTGGGGGTTTCCCCCTGTGAGAGTAGGACGCCGCCAAGCTTTTCAAAGGATCAGTTCCAGTCGGAACTGGTCTTTTTTGTGTTTTCTTCTAGCAGCATCATGATATAAGCCGGAAACTTGTCCTCTGCAATCTCCATATAACGTTCAATCATGACATAATCATCACTAATGTATTGAGATAAAAGCTCGTACCACCATTCTGTTTCGTAGCGGGCAATCATACTGAGGTTATACATTAACAAGTAATGGCTGATAATCTCAGGAATCCCTAAAAAGGCATCTCGTGTTGCTGGAATGAACCATTGATTCATTTCTAAATCATAATGAAGATGAGTAGCAAGAGCAGGGTTTTCTTCTGAAAATACATCAAATGTTAGTTTTTTAGCCTCTCGTTGCTTAAGCTTCCAAGTTGTATGGAACTCAAAATATTCAATAAAACGTTCGGCAGACATATTATAGAGCAAGGGAATATGATCTTGAATCAATATGCCATTGGCTTGCTCTACTTTAACTAAAGTCGCGGGCTGTTTTTGAAACTCAAGAATATGACCCATTTCAGGTATTTTTGAAAGGAGTTTGATCATCGTAAATCGCTCATCTTCAAGACCATTTAAATGAAATAAGTGCTTTAATACATGCATACATAATCCGTTTCGCTGAATCTTGACTTCATCCTCACTAAAGCGATAATGTTGCTTCTTTCTTTTTCTTGAGGTGACACCATGAGCTAAGACAGAGGTTTGAGAAGGATAGTCGGGATCCACTGTCAGCAAACATGCCTTTAACAGCTGTGCCATTCCATAAAACAATAAAATCGGTTTTAGTTCAAGTGGAGCTGATGCAGCTTGGTCATAAAATGTATGACCGTGCTTTAAAAAGTAAATAAATCGTTCACAGTTTTTATAGGCCTGCTGGTTTGCCTCCTGAATGTTCCGTTTCTCGTACTGTTGAAATAGAAACTTTTGGGAAGTTTCAAGTGAGTAAAAACGTTTTAAATCCTTCCATCCTGAACTTTTCATCTTCTTCCTCAACTCTCTTTATATTTTCTAAAAATTGCAACTGTTTGTTGCTTCCTTGACATGCTGTTTCCTAGTTGATAATCTACATATAATATTTTGCCGAAAAGAGGGGGATTTACTAATGTGGGAAAGTAAATTTTCAAAAGAAGGTTTGACGTTTGACGATGTGTTGCTTGTTCCAGCAAAGTCTGAGGTGCTTCCGCGTGATGTCAATTTATCAGTTGAGTTAACAAGCACTTTAAAGCTGAACATTCCAATTATTAGTGCAGGAATGGATACTGTGACGGAATCACAAATGGCGATTGCAATGGCACGTCAAGGTGGTCTTGGAATCATCCATAAGAACATGTCTATTGAGCAGCAAGCTGAACAAGTGGACAAAGTAAAACGTTCAGAGCGTGGTGTTATTACAAATCCATTTTTCTTAACACCGGATCATCAAGTATTCGATGCAGAACATTTAATGGGTAAATATCGTATTTCTGGTGTACCGATTGTTAATAACGAACAAGATCAAAAGCTTGTTGGGATTATTACGAACCGTGACCTTCGTTTTATTTCGGATTATTCAATGAAGATTAGCGACGTGATGACAAAAGAGGAACTTGTGACAGCTTCTGTTGGAACAACATTAGAAGAAGCTGAAAAAATCCTTCAGCAATATAAAATTGAAAAATTACCTCTTTTAGATGACGAAGGAACATTAAAAGGTCTCATCACCATCAAAGATATTGAAAAAGTGATCGAATTCCCTAACTCCTCTAAAGATGCACATGGCCGTTTAATTGTTGGTGCCGCTGTAGGTGTCACTGGCGATACAATGACTCGTGTGAAAAAATTAGTAGAAGCCAATGTTGATGTGATCGTCATTGATACAGCACACGGTCATTCTCAAGGTGTTCTAGACACTGTATCGAAAATCCGTGAAACGTATCCTTCTCTTAACATCATTGCTGGTAACGTTGCAACAGCTGAAGCAACAAAAGCATTGTTTGAGGCTGGAGCAGATATTGTAAAAGTGGGTATTGGACCAGGATCGATTTGTACAACACGTGTTGTTGCAGGGGTCGGTGTACCACAAATCACAGCGATTTATGACTGTGCAACAGAAGCAAGAAAACATGGTAAATCTATTATTGCAGATGGTGGAATTAAATATTCAGGTGATATCGTGAAAGCATTAGCTTCTGGTGGACATGCTGTTATGCTGGGAAGCCTGCTTGCTGGTACATCTGAAAGCCCAGGAGAAACAGAAATTTTCCAAGGTAGACGTTTCAAAGTATATCGTGGTATGGGTTCTGTTGCTGCAATGGAAAAAGGAAGTAAAGATCGTTACTTCCAAGAAGATAATAAAAAATTCGTTCCAGAAGGTATCGAAGGACGTACACCGTATAAAGGACCAGTTGTTGACACTGTTTACCAACTCGTTGGCGGTATTCGCTCTGGTATGGGCTACTGTGGAACACAGGACTTACGTACTCTTAGAGAAGAAGCACAATTCATTCGCATGACAGGTGCAGGTCTTCGTGAGAGTCATCCACATGATGTACAAATTACAAAAGAATCACCAAACTACACAATTTCTTGATAAATTGTGACAATCAAATTACATTTGACAGGGTCTATGACTCTGTCTATTTTTTTTGTCTTTATTGTGATAAAATTTATACTGTTGTGTCGAAATAAGCCCTTGTGGATTAAATATATATGAAAAACGTCGAAAAAAGATGAATACGGAGGTATGACGATTGAACAGCAAGATGTTGAAACAGCTTATGGTCTCTATCCTTGCATTGGCATTGATTGTTACTGCATTTACCCCAATGTCCAAAGCAAAAGCGGCTGAAGATCCATTCAATGTGAATGCGAAAGCAGCCATCCTTATTGAAGCTTCTACAGGTAAAATTCTTTATAGTAAAAACGCAGAACAAAGACTGCCTATTGCAAGTATGGCAAAGATGATGACAGAGTATCTATTACTAGAGGCGATTGCTGAAGGCAAAGTGAAATGGGATCAAACATATACGCCAGATGATTACGTGTACGAAATTTCTCAGGACCGCAGTTTATCCAATGTTCCATTGAGAAAAGATGGTTCGTATACTGTCAAAGAACTTTATCAAGCAACGGCTATTTATTCAGCAAACGCAGCAGCAATTGGTCTAGCAGAGGTAATCGCTGGATCAGAATCAAAGTTTGTTGAAAAAATGAATGCAAAAGCAAAAGAACTTGGCTTAACCAATTACAAATTCGTGAATGCAACTGGATTAGAAAATAAAGACTTACATGGCAAACAGCCAAAAGGTACGGGACCTGATGAAGAAAGCGAAGTTTCCGCAAAGGATATGGCTTTGCTTGCACAGCATCTCATCAAAGATCATCCAGAAATTCTTGAAACAGCAAGCATCGCGAAAACAAAGTTCAGAGAAGGCACAGATGACGAAATGGACATGCCAAACTGGAACTTTATGCTTAAAGGACTTGTGAAAGAATATGAAGGCGTAGACGGTCTGAAAACGGGCTCTACTGATTCAGCTGGTTCTAGCTTCACAGGTACAGCAAAACGTGGTGACATGCGTGTGATCGCAGTTGTCCTGAATGCTAAAGGGAATCTTCATACAGCTCGTTTTGATGTGGCGAAAAAATTGTTCGATTATGCCTTTAAAAACTTTACGATGAAAGAAATGTACAAAAAAGGCCAACAAATCAAGGGACATGAAAACATCGAAGTCGATAAAGGGAAAGATAAAGAAGTACCCGTCGTGACGAAAGAAGCTTTCTCTGTACCGGTTAAAAATGGTGACGAGAAGAGCTATAAAGCGAAAGTAAATATTGATAAAAAGAACCTAGAAGCTCCTATTAAAAAAGGAACGAAGGTTGGCATGCTGACGACTTCTTATTCTGGTGATGAGAAGGACTACGGCTATTTGAGTAAAGACCAATCAGGTGTTGAGCTTGTGACGAAAACAGGTGATGAAAAAGCAAACTGGTTCATCCTTGCAATGCGCGGTGTAGGTGGATTCTTCGCTGGCATTTGGGGTGGAATCGTCGACACAGTAAAAGGTTGGTTCTAATAAAAAAACTGCTCTCTATATGTGAGAGCAGTTTTTTTATCGTTAAAAGAAAAGAGATTGTTTGTGGTTTTGAGGTGTAGACAAGGCCTGCTGAAAAATACCACATAACTTTTCCATCCCTTCCGTCAGTGCCTTTTCATTCACATAAGAAAAGCTAAGACGTATATAATTCTGCTTCGGCTCCCCAGGATAGCAGACAGAGCCAGGCAGGAAGGTGATTTGCTGCTTCCGTGCCTCATGTAATAGGGCACGTGTATCGACCCAGGAAGGAAAGCTAAGCCACAAATTGAGCCCGCCCTGTGGGATTTGCCACGTGACGTCCTTTGGCGCATGCTTTGTCAACACATCCATCATCAAATCGCGTCTCACCTTCAAGGCAGTTCTTAATTTTTTCGTATGATCGATCATTTTCTTGGAAGTGAGAAACGGTAAGATCGCTTTTTGAGTGAGAAGCGGGCTCCCTAAATCATTATTGGCTTTTGCTGCTAATAAACGGTTAAATATAGAGCCTGACGCTGTAATAATTCCAATTCTGCATCCTGGAGCCAGTGTCTTGCTTAATCCTCGTAAATAAATGACGTGTCCATCGTGATCTAGGCTTTTAATGGGTGCCGGCGGTTTCTTTTCAAAATAAAGCTCACGATAAGGATCATCCTCTACAATGAGACAATCAATGCTTTGTGCCAGTAAAAGCAGCTGTTTTCTTCGTTTCATCGACATACTAGCACCTGTAGGACTGTGAAAAGTAGGAATGGTATAGATGAGCTTTGGTTTATATTTATCACAAATGCTTTGAAGCTGTTTCATGTTCATTCCTTCATGATCGACAGGAACCGTAATAATTCGTGCCCCTCTCCCCATAAAGACATCAATTGCGCCTGGATAGGTGGGCGCCTCCATGACAACTACATCATCCGGCCCGATAAATGTACGTGCTACTAAATCAAGCCCTTGCTGAGAACCGCTAGTGACAAGGATATTTTCAGGAGTAGAAGGGACATCTAATTTTTCTAGAAATGATTGAATGACCTGACGAAGCTGAAGGTCACCTTGTATTTCTCCGTATTTTGACATGATTTGAGGATGCCGGGCTAGGACATGCTGCATTTCTTTTTCTAAATACCGGTTAGGTAAAAGACCAGGATCAATCATAGAGGAAGAAAGATTAATGGCTTCTTCGACATAGTGATACTGAGCGAATTGAGACCTTGGTAAATAATCTGGAATCGATAACTGCCAATCGAAAGAAGTAGATGACTGAACCGGGATGTCAGTTTGCTCATGCTGCTCATTCACAAACGTACCTTTTCCTTGTACAGTCGTTAAAAATCCGTCGTCCTTAAGCCGTGTATAGGCTTTTGCTGCTGTGACAAGACTTACATTCAGCTGTTTCGCTAGATCACGTACAGTCGGCAGCTTATCGCCTTGCTGAAGCAGACCTGATTGAATGTGATCAACGATGGAAAAGTAAATCTGATTCGAAAGAGATGTATCTGAATGTCGATGGATATCAATATGCATGAAAATCCTCCAATGGGTGTGGAATTGTTATAGATGTTTTCGAATTGTTATAGATGCATTATAACATGTTAATAACACTTAAAAGAGGGAATGATGCCTTTTTAACTATGAAACCTTGATATATAAGGGTTTCTTCTTTTTTATGAGCTAATTGAATTGTTATACTATTCACTTTATTGTTATACTCTAACGCTTGTATGATAAAGGTGTTGAATTAATCGAATAGACAAATGGGAGGAAACAATTGTGAGCAATAAGGGAACTGAACGAGTAAAACGTGGAATGGCAGAAATGCAAAAAGGTGGCGTCATTATGGATGTCGTCAATGCTGAGCAGGCAAAAATCGCAGAAGAAGCAGGCGCAGTGGCAGTAATGGCACTAGAACGAGTACCAGCTGATATCCGTGCAGCAGGCGGTGTTGCCCGTATGGCAGATCCAAGAATCGTAGAAGAAGTACAAAATGCAGTAACGATTCCAGTCATGGCAAAAGCACGTATCGGCCACATCGTGGAAGCTCGTGTTCTTGAAGCACTTGGTGTTGATTATATTGATGAGAGTGAAGTGCTGACGCCCGCAGATGAGGAATTCCATTTAAATAAAAATGAATACACGGTACCTTTCGTATGTGGCTGTCGTGACCTAGGTGAGGCGACTCGCCGTATTGCAGAAGGCGCTTCAATGCTACGTACAAAAGGTGAGCCTGGTACAGGAAACATTGTAGAAGCTGTTCGTCATATGAGAAAGGTCAATGCTCAAATTCGTAAAGTGGCGGCAATGAGTGAAGATGAATTGATGACAGAAGCCAAGAATCTGGGCGCACCTTATGAATTATTGGTTCAAATTAAAAAAGAAGGCAAATTGCCAGTTGTAAACTTTGCAGCTGGAGGTGTTGCGACACCAGCAGATGCAGCACTCATGATGCAGCTTGGAGCAGATGGTGTATTTGTCGGCTCTGGTATCTTCAAATCAGACAATCCAGCTAAGTTTGCAAAAGCGATTGTAGAAGCAACGACTCATTTCACAGATTACCGTCTGATTGCAGAGCTTTCTAAAGAGCTTGGAACAGCGATGAAAGGAATTGAAATTTCAAATCTATTGCCAGAAGAGCGTATGCAAGAGCGTGGCTGGTAATTAAGGGAGCGCGACGAACATGCTAACAATTGGTGTACTAGGGCTTCAAGGAGCGGTGAGAGAGCATATTCAATCGATTGAAGCTTGTGGCGTAGCGGGAAAGATCATCAAACGGGTAGAGGAGTTAGAAATTGTTGACGGTCTCATTATCCCTGGTGGTGAAAGTACGACGATGAGAAGACTCATGGATACGTACCAATTCATTGAACCGATTAAAGCGTTCGCTGCTCAAGGTAAACCGATATTTGGGACTTGTGCCGGTTTGATTATGCTGGCAAAGCATATAGAAGATCGAGAAGATGCTCATCTTGGACTGTTAAATGTATCTGTTGCACGTAATTCGTTTGGCAGACAGGTAGACAGCTTTGAAGCAGATGTAGAAGTGAAAGGACTGGATGCGCCGTTTACAGGAGTGTTCATCCGTGCGCCTCATATCATCAGCGCAGATGAGAGCGTAGAGGTCATGGCTGAGTATGACGGCAGGATTGTGATGGCAAAAGAAAACAATATCTTAGGTTGTTCTTTTCATCCAGAGCTGACAGACGACCACCGGTTAACACAGCTGTTTGTTGAGATGGTGGAGTCCTATAAAACGAAGCTTGCTGTATAAAACGGTTGAAAATAGATAAAACTTATAGTACATTAAAATCACAATCAAAGATCGAAAAAGCGTTGACGGGAAATAGTAAGAAGCCCCTCTTTCTCAGAGAGCCGATGGTTGGTGAGAATCGGTGAAAGATGCATTCTGAATCCATCCTTGAGCGAAATGCTGAAACACGAAGTAAGCATTTACGGTGATGCCGTTACAGAGGAAAGAGGAAAGCATGCTTTTGGCGTGTTTTCAATCAGGGTGGCAACGCGAGAGCTCTCGTCCCTTTCATGGGATGAGGGCTCTTTTTATTTTTCGACAAAAAAGGAGTGTTACACATGCTGGATATTAAACAACTGCGCACGGATTTTGATCAAATCAAAGAAAAATTAGCCCATCGAGGCGAAGATTTAGCGGATTTTGATAAGTTTGGTGAGCTGGATCAAAAAAGAAGAGAATTAATCGGCAAAACAGAAGTATTAAAGAGCCGAAGAAATGAAGTATCACAGCAAGTGGCTGTTCTAAAAAGAGAAAAGAAAGACGCCGATCACATTATTCAAGAAATGCGTGAGGTAGGCGATGAGATTAAGAAGTTGGATGATGAATTAAGAACAGTAGAGGAAAGCCTGCAAACCATCCTGTTCTCAATTCCAAACATCCCTCATGATTCTGTACCAGTCGGTGAGACAGAAGATGACAACATTGAAGTGAGAAAATGGGGCGAACAGCCAGCCTTCTCATTTGAACCAAAGCCGCATTGGGATGTAGCCGACGAGCTGAAAATTTTGGATTTTGAACGTGCAGGAAAAGTGACAGGAAGCCGTTTCGTTTTTTATAAAGGGCTAGGCGCACGGTTAGAGCGTGCACTTTATAATTTTATGCTGGATTTACACGTAGATGAATTTGGTTTTACTGAAGTATTACCACCTTATATGGTAAACAGAGCAAGCATGACAGGAACTGGACAGCTTCCAAAGTTTGAAGAGGATGCTTTTAAAATTCGAGAAGAAGATTATTTCCTCATTCCAACGGCTGAAGTGCCAATTACGAACATGCACCGTGACGAAATTCTTGAAGGAGAGCAGCTGCCAATCAATTATGCAGCATTTAGTGCTTGTTTTAGATCAGAAGCTGGTTCTGCTGGCAGAGATACGCGCGGACTCATCCGTCAGCACCAATTTAACAAAGTAGAGCTTGTGAAATTTGTCAGACCAGAAGATTCTTATGAAGAATTAGAGAAACTAACAAACCAAGCAGAAAAAGTTCTTCAATTATTGAACCTGCCATACCGTGTCATGAGCATGTGTACAGGAGATTTAGGCTTTACGGCTGCGAAGAAATACGATATCGAAGTATGGATTCCAAGCCAAAATACATATCGTGAAATTTCTTCTTGCAGTAACTTTGAAGCGTTCCAAGCGAGACGAGCAAACATTCGTTTCCGCCCTGAGCCTAAAGCAAAGCCAGAACACGTCCACACATTAAATGGATCTGGTTTAGCAGTAGGAAGAACTGTTGCAGCCATTTTAGAAAACTATCAACAAGAGGATGGAACAGTGATTATTCCTGAGGTGTTACGTCCTTATATGGGAAATAAAGAAGTGATAAAATAAGATGCCGTCATGGCATCTTATTCTTTTTACCTAAACTTCTACAGCTTTTCTAAAATAAGCCGATAAAAGAACTAAAAGCATCTAGGAAAGAAGGAATAACCTTGAATAGGCTTGACTATTATGTTGAAATGGCTCAATTACTCAGAAAAGTTCTAGATGAAAGTGTCCTTTTCGGCATCACTGATACAGAAAAGGTACTTTGCTATTATCCATCGACCACAGTAGATTTTGGCATTAAAGTAGGGGACGCTTTAAACCCAGAGGACCAAAACGTGGCGACGACATTAAGAGGACAAGAATATGATGGTCATTTGCCAGAGTCTTTATATGGTTATGAAATTGCTGTAAAAGGTTATCCGATTTTTGATGAAGATAGAAAAGTGATTGGCTCTTTTTTAGTGGCTTTTTCACATCATCGTGAGAAGAAATTAAGCGGCTATATAGAACATATCAATAAAGTAGCGAAAGAGTTACAAGGTGGAATTGAGCAAATTGCTGCTCATTCTCAAGAACTGGCTGCGACAAGCTTGGAAATTAGTGAGCAGGCCGGAAGAGCAGAAGAGAAATCCGCAAACATTGAAGAAGTCGTCAAAACTATTGGCGGTATTGCGAGACAAACAAACCTGTTAGGACTCAATGCTGCAATTGAAGCGGCAAGAGCAGGTGAAAATGGAAAAGGCTTTGCTGTTGTTGCAGACGAGGTGCGTAAGTTATCAGATGGATCAAAGGAAGCAGCTGAAACCATTAATGCATTTTTAAAAGAAATCCAAGACAGCATTGGCACTTTATCTGAAAATATCTCACAAATCAGCAGTTCAACAAACGAACAAGCTAAACAAGTGACAGACTTTACAAAGATTATTGAGTCATTAAATGATTTTAAAGAAGAGATGAATCTTTTTATAGAAGAAATTAGACAGGATACGTAATAGATGAAGAGCAGCCGATAATCGGCTGCTTTTTATAGGCTAAACATCATACCAAAATCAAATGTTGAAATTTTTTTCGAAAAGATGTTGACTTAAAATAAGATGATATGATATATTAATTCTTGTCGATACGGAGGAATACCCAAGTCCGGCTGAAGGGATCGGTCTTGAAAACCGACAGGGGTGTCAAAGCCCGCGGGGGTTCGAATCCCTCTTCCTCCGCCATATTGATTTTACCTTAGTTGAATTGAAACGCATAAAAATTGGAAATTGTCAAACCGCTGCATTCGAGAAATGCAGCGGTTTTTTTTATTTTGTGTTAAAGCGATTTTTTTGAATAACAGAAGCAATTTCATGAAGAATTGGATCAAGTGAGCTTTCATCATGAAGTAAGTCATAATCTTCAATATTAATTTTAATCACAGGGCACAGATCAAATTGTTCGATCCATTCTGTATATCGAGTGTACATTTCTTCCCAATATGCTCGATCGGTTTGAGTTTCCATCTCTCTCCCGCGCTCTTCAATACGATGTAATATATGATCTAAATCCCCATGTAAGTAAATAAGGACATCTGGGTGAGGGAAGTAAGGTGTCATCACCATCGCCTCAAATAGACTCGTATACGTTTCATAGTCTACCTCTGACATGGTACCTTTGTCTGCGTGCATTTTAGCAAAAATACCAGTGTCCTCATAAATGGACCGGTCTTGTACATAACCTCCACCAGACTCGAAGATTCGTTTCTGCTCCTTAAAACGTTCAGCTAGGAAATAGACCTGTAAATGAAAGCTCCATCTTTGGAAATCTGAATAAAAAGGCTCTAAGTATGGATTATCATCTACTTTTTCGAGAGAAGTTTGAAACCCTAGCTTGTCCGCTATTGTTTTCGTCATGGTCGATTTTCCGACACCAACTGTCCCTGCAATTGTAATGACAGCATCCTTTGGTATTTCAATATTTTTCATAGTACTTGCTCCTTTATTTTCTGTACAATTTGCTGGTAATCTTGCTGTGAGGAAACGAAGTCTGTATGATCGCCTTCAATTGTAATGATAGGAAGACCTGGGTCAGTTTGTTTTAAATGCTCGATGGCCAACTCATAATCTTCAATCAGGGTTTTTAAATAAGCTGGATCAATGTCTTCTTCAAAAGATCGGCCTCTCATCTTTATTCTATCAAGTAAGGTGGGAAGGCTGGCTTTTATATAGATCATGGCATTTGGTTTAGGAAGATCATCTGTCAGCAAGTGATAGATTTTTCTGTATTTATCCATGTGCTTTTTGGATAAGGTTCTTTCTGCAAATATCATATTTTTATAGACATGATAATCAGTGACAATCGGCTGCTGTTTTTTGACATAGTTCTCTTCAATAGATTCTAACTGTTTAAACCGATTGCATAGAAAGAACATCTCAAGCTGAAAGCTCCATTGTTCCATATCTTCATAAAATTTATCTAAGAATGGATTTTCTTCTACAATTTCTTTTACTAAAGGAAATTGAAATTCCTTTGAAAGCATTGTAGCCAAGGTTGTTTTTCCGGCTCCAATTGGGCCTTCCACTGCAATAAAAGGGGCAGGATACATAGGCGTTCTCCTCTATCTATAAAGTTGTCAAACCAATGTATATTGTACCATACCCCTTCTGAGAGATAGAGCGTATGAATTACGATGTCGTTCTTTTTTCAATATTAAATTGATCTGATAACAACAACCAGTTTTGTGGGAAGGATAGACCTAATTTCCAGTAAGCAATTCCATTTAGGTTTAACTCTTTAATGAGATTAAATTTGGCTTGAATGGATCTTGCATCTTCAAACCAAACCTCGTGTTCTTTGTTGTTAGCATCTATATAACGGAAATAAGGTGCTTGTGCTGTTTCGTCATATAAAATGGATACATTATTCTCTCTAGCAATGGCGACCGCTTGTTGAGGGCTGACGGCTTTGGCGATAGGGCCTCCTTGAACATAAGGAAGCGTCCAATCATAACCATATAAATTCTGCCCCATCACAATTTTATTGGCAGGTATGACAGTCAGTGCATATTCAATGACTTGGCGGACAGGGCCGATCGGAGAGACGGCTTGTGCAGGCCCGCCGCTGTAGCCCCACTCATAAGTCATTAGCACAACATGATCAACGATCTTACCGATTGCTTCATAGTCATGCGCCTCATACCACTTTCCTTTCTGTTCACTGCTTGTTTTAGGAGCAAGTGCCACAGAAATAGTCCAACCCTGTTGATGAAAACGAGTTGTTGCTTCTCTTAAAAATTGAAGGTAGGCTTCTTTATCAACAGGGCGTAAATATTCAAAGTCAAAATGGATTTCTTTTAATTGATACTTTTGAGCAACGCGGACGATTTCATTTAATAATGTCGTTTTGACAGATTGATTTGTTAAAAGGATTCGCCCGAGTTCATCACTAAATTTATCATTCTCTAGATTTGTGACTACCATGGTTAAAACCGTTCTGCTTTGAGCGGCAATCTGAGGTAATTGATCTAAAGGTGGCTCGCGAAGTGTGCCGTCTCTTTGCGCTTGAAAACTAAAGGCACCGAGATGGGTTAAGTATGGAGATGCCTCTCTGGCTGCTTGCTTTAAATTTTCGCTGACTTGGTTTCCGCGAGGTTCTATATAAGCATTAGAATTAATATTTCTTTTCGGTCTTTGTGGAATATAAAGCAAAAAACGAATAGGCAATATGGCTTCAGGCCGAATCCGATTCACACGTGCCAATTCTTCTACCGAAATTTGAAATCTTCTTCCAATTTGATAAAGTGTATCATTTTGTTTGACCTCATAAAATTGACCTCTAATAGGGATGACAATTGTTTGTCCAACGACTAGTTGATTTGGTGTTTCGATGTCGTTGGTCCGAATGATTTCATTTGCCGTTGTTTTAAAACGCATGGCAATTTCATTTAATGTATCTCCTCTTTTGACAACATAAATTTGAATGGTCAACGCCCCCTTTGTTATTGCTAACAATTTATGAGGGTGATGGATAAATCATGTTTGATTTTCATCCGTGATCTCTTTAGTTGTTGTGATTTTGGCAAGAAGAACGTTCTCCATCATCGTTAAAGCGTACTCGTTGTCCCTATCATCATTTGAAGCAATACAATCTTTAGGTACAGTAAGGTTGTACTCTCGCATGTAAGCGTCATTTGCAGTGAACAGGACACAGATGTTTCCGGCAATTCCAGTTAAAATAAGATCTTGCACACCTAATTCATTTAGGAGTGTCTCTAGTGCTGTTCCGTAAAAGGCAGAGTGCTTAGGTTTAATTAAGAAGTAATCATCTTTAGATGGTGCCATTTGCTCTAAAATAGGGGCGCTTCGTTCGTTTTTGCATGTTTCCATAACTGCTTTGATATCAGCCTTCCAGAGTCCATAGTGGTCGTTGATATAGATAATTGGCCAATTTTTCTTGAAAGCGTGTCGTTTAAGGGCTAAAATTTTATTGGTCATTTGCTCTGTTTTTTCAGCGAGCACATGTCCCATTTCGAAATCAAAATTATTGATCATGTCAATAATAAGTAGTGCCTTTTGTTGTTTTGGCAAATCAAGACCCCCTTTAAAAGATTGTGATAATATGTTAACCTCAATATCCTTTAAAAAAACATGAAAAGAGAGCCGTGCTATGACGAAAGATGAACAATTTATGCAAGAAGCTATTTCTGAAGCTTTGAAAGCAAAACAAATAGGAGAAGTTCCAATCGGTGCCGTCATCGTTGTTGATGATCAAATTGTAAGCCGTGCTCACAATTTAAGGGAAAGTGAACAGCGATCAATTGCTCATGCGGAATTACTTGCTATTGATGAAGCTTGTAAAATGACTGGTAGCTGGCGTTTAGAAGATGCTGTACTTTATGTTACACTCGAACCGTGCCCAATGTGTGCAGGCGCTATTGTACTTTCAAGAGTGAAAAAGGTCGTTTTTGGTGCCTATGATCCTAAAGGTGGATGTGCTGGTACTTTAATGAATTTATTGGACGATGAGCGGTTCAATCATCAGTCTGAAGTCATTGGCGGTGTGCTTGAAAATGAGTGTGGTGAGCTGTTAAGTCAGTTCTTTCGAGACCTCCGTCAGCGTAAGAAGCAGGCGAAAAGTAAATGAATGGATGTCGTTTGCAATTTTATCACTTAGAAGGTATACTTATGTCTGCGTCACCAACAATTTAATATTCATTTTGCCGTGCTAAGCGGGGAGGTAGCGGTGCCCTGTACTCGCAATCCGCTCTAGCGAGGCCGAATCCCTTCTCGAGGTTCGTTTACTTCAAGGTCTGCCTTAAATAAGTGGTGTTGACGTCTGGGTCCTGCGCAATGGGAATTCATGAACCATGTCAGGTCCGGAAGGAAGCAGCATTAAGTGAAACCTCTCATGTGCCGCAGGGTTGCCTGGGCCGAGCTAACTGTTTAAGTAACGCTTGGGGTAGCGAATCGACAGAAGGTGCACGGTAAATCAATATTAAATGTAACTCATCTAGTTTATCTAGGTGAGTTTTTTGTTGCTATTGAAAGAATATATCAGTTGTTTTGTTTATACAAATAGCAAAAAAGCCATTTTCAGGGTGAGGTTTTTTTGAAGCAATTCATATAGAGAACAAATGTTCTTGTTGATCTGGCAGACATTTTCAGAAAGCAGGAAAACACGTTTTTTAATCAAGAAAAGTAAAAAGTCTTTAAAGGAAATGCTCTTTTTCGTTTGTTAGAAAATAAAGGTGTACTTTTGAATTGATCGTTGCATCATGTATAATGAACATGATGATAAATGGAGGAGGGCGTATTTGTGAGTTATCAAGCTTTATACCGAGTGTTCAGACCTCAAGTTTTTGAGGATGTTGTTGGACAAGAACACATCACAAAAACGTTGCAAAATGCCCTTTTGCAGAAAAAGTTTTCTCATGCTTACTTATTTTCAGGTCCTAGAGGAACAGGTAAAACAAGTGCTGCCAAGATTTTTGCGAAAGCAGTGAACTGTGAAAAATCACCTGTTAGTGAACCGTGTAATGAGTGTGATGCCTGTAGAGGGATTACGACCGGTTCGATTTCAGACGTGATTGAAATAGATGCTGCCTCAAATAACGGGGTAGATGAAATTCGGGATATACGTGATAAAGTGAAATTTGCTCCTTCAGCGGTTACATATAAGGTTTATATTATAGATGAGGTACATATGCTCTCTATCGGGGCATTTAATGCACTTCTTAAAACGCTAGAGGAACCACCTGCTCATTGTATCTTTATTTTGGCTACCACAGAGCCTCATAAGATTCCTCTTACCATCATATCAAGATGTCAGAGATTTGATTTTAAACGGATCACGACAAAAGATATTGTTGGACGAATGGAGAAAATTGTAGATGCAGAAAGCCTAAATATACAAGAGGGTTCACTCGAGATTATTGCTAGCGCGGCAGATGGAGGCATGCGTGACGCACTCAGTCTCCTTGACCAAGCGATCTCATTTAGTGGTGAACAGCTCACAATTGATGATGCACTGCTCATTACAGGTGCTGTATCTCAGCATTTCATTAGTCAGCTTGCTGAAGCCATTTTTGAGCAAAATATTGCGATAGCGCTGGATACGTTAAATGAATTGCTTCAACAGGGGAAAGATGCGGCGAAATTAATAGAGGATATGATCTTCTACTTTAGAGATATGCTTCTTTATAAAACAGCACCGGATCTTGAAGGTGTCCTTGAAAAAGTCAAAGTTGACGATAAGTTTGTGGCTCTTTCAGAACGTGTGGCACCTCAGTTTCTTTATGAAACGATTGAAGTGCTGAATAAAAGCCATCAGGAAATGAAATGGACAAATCACCCTAGAATTTTCTTTGAAGTAGCTGTGGTTAAGCTCTGTCAGTCAACGGCTGGTGCTGTATCATCTCTGGCTGATTCCGATCTAACAGCGTTAACGAATAAAATAGACAGGCTGGAACAGGAGCTATCTAGGCTAAAAGCTGAGGGTGTTCCAATGACTCAGTCTCAGAGTCCTCAAGCAAAAACGGAAGCACCTCGACCTCAAACGAGTAATAAAAATGGCTATCGTGCACCTGTCGGTCGAATTCATGAGATTTTAAAAGAAGCGAAGCGACCGGAACTAGAAAAAATAAAAGGCAAATGGGGAGAGCTTCTTGCCCAATTAAAACAGCAAAATAAGGTTTCTCACGCTGCGCTATTAACAGATAGTGAACCAGTTGCGGCGGCAACTCATGCCTTTGTTTTGAAATTCAAATTTGAAATACATTGTAAGATGGTGGCCGAAGATAAAAGTGGTGTTCGAACCAATCTTGAGCAACTGCTAGAATCTATGCTAGGAAAAAGAGTGGAATTAGTTGGCGTTCCTGACGCTCAATGGGGTAAAATAAGAGAAGAATTTTTAAGAGATCATCAGCCTGAAGAACAAGCAGATGGTCAGGCAGCTTCTGCTGAAGAAGATCCATTAATTGCGGAAGCAAAGAAGTTAGTAGGAACCGATTTAATTGAAATTAAAGATTAACAATTTGAAAGAGAGTGGTGTTCATATGCGCGGTGGAATGGGAAATATGCAAAAAATGATGAAACAAATGCAAAAAATGCAGAAGGATATGGCTAAGGCTCAAGAAGAGCTTGCAGAAAAAGTCCTTGAAGGTACGGCAGGTGGCGGCATGGTCACTGTAAAAGTAAATGGACAAAAAGAAGTCGTTGATGTGGCGATTAATGAAGAAGTTGTTGATCCTGAAGACATCGATATGCTTCAAGACCTAGTACTTGCAGCAACAAATGATGCATTGAAAAAAGTGGATGAATTAACGAATGAAACAATGGGTCAATTCACAAAAGGAATGAACATGCCAGGTTTATTCTAGGAGGAATAACTGAAGATGCAATATCCTGAACCAATATCAAAGCTGATTGACAGCTTTATGAAATTGCCAGGAATCGGACCTAAAACTGCGGTCCGTCTGGCTTTTTTTGTTCTTAGTATGCAGGAAGACGTCGTGCTGGATTTTGCGAAGGCACTTGTTAATGCAAAGCGTAATTTAACTTATTGTTCTGTTTGCGGACATATCACTGATCAGGATCCTTGCTATATTTGTGAAGATACAAGAAGAGATCAATCTGTAATCTGTGTCGTGCAGGATCCAAAAGATGTGATTGCAATGGAAAAAATGAAAGAATACAACGGCTTATATCATGTGCTTCATGGAGCTATTTCTCCAATGGACGGAATAGGACCAGAGGATATTAAAATTCCTGACTTATTAAAAAGATTACAAGACGATCAAGTCACAGAGGTCATTCTTGCAACCAACCCAAACATTGAAGGAGAAGCGACAGCCATGTATATCTCTAGATTGTTGAAACCATCAGGAATTAAACTCTCTCGCATTGCTCACGGACTCCCAGTAGGTGGAGATTTAGAGTATGCGGATGAAGTCACACTTTCTAAGGCTCTAGAAGGCAGACGTGAGATGTAGGAAGGAGAAGTACGGTACATGGGTTTTCTTCGCAGAAAATCAATTCGAAAAGAATTCGATGAGATATTAATTCAACAGCTTTTTAAGCAAAAGGAAGAATGGAACAGACAAAAAAAGCTTGTCGCAAATAGCGTTGAGCCTTCACCGGACATTCTATTCGAATTAAAGCTTGCTCAAGCGAAGTACTTTTTCTATCTGAGAGAAGCGAAAAAGAGAAATTTACGTTTAAACAACTGGAGGTAGCAGGTCTATTTTCCATAATCCTCTCATATGCTTGTACTATTCATATGAAGAGGAGATGAGAGGATTATGGAACCTGTTATTGTGATTGGTTCAATTTTGTTAGCTGTTTTATTGTTGTTTATGTCAGGTGTTCAAGCGAATCCATTCAAATGGTTAGGGCTTATTGGAGTTAAGTTTGTCGCAGGTGCTCTTTTTTTATTTTGTCTCAATTTATTCGGTGAGAGTTTAGGGCTTCATGTTTCCATTAACCCTGTAACGAGTGGAATTAGTGGTTTGTTGGGCATTCCAGGTGTAGCAGCTTTAGTCGTAATTGAAAAGTTTATTATTTAATGCAAAATATTGTTGACTTTGATTATATATGGTGGTAAATTAATATACGTCGCTGATGACGAAGAAACGAAAAAACATAATAACAAAAAAGTTGTTGACACTAACAACTTGGACGTGATAAGATGTTCTAGTCGCTTCTGAAGCGGTAAACAAGTTCTTTGAAAACTAAACAAGACAAAACGTACCTGTTAATTCGAGTTTTTATAAAAAATCCTATGATACTTCATAGGTAGTCAGTCAAACTGGCGAAAAACAAAACTTCGGTTTTGTACTTTTTCGGAGAGTTTGATCCTGGCTCAGGACGAACGCTGGCGGCGTGCCTAATACATGCAAGTCGAGCGGACAGAAGGGAGCTTGCTCCCGGATGTTAGCG